>JAGTTR010000001.1 GCA_018223385.1 Oscillospiraceae bacterium Marseille-Q3528 | reverse complement strand
CAATAAGATATATTAATTATACTAATGACTCTTGTTGTGCTATGATAAAAACAGGAAAATCAACGAATCATACGTCAGAGGAGGTACCTATGAGCAGCGTAAGAAGAGTATATGTGGAGAAAAAAGCACCTTTTGCGGTAAAGGCGAAGGAACTGAAGCATGAGATCAGCAGCTATCTCGGCATCGACACCGTGACCAGTGTGCGGGAGCTGATCCGCTACGATGTGGAAAATATCAGCGATGAGACATTTGCGAGAGCGTGTACGTCCGTGTTTGCGGAGCTTCCGGTGGATGTGCTTTATGAGGAGCATTTTCCGGGGGAAGATGGCGCCTATGTATTTTCTGTGGAATTCCTGCCGGGACAGTTCGACCAGCGGGCAGATTCTGCTGTTCAGTGCGTACAGTTTCTGAAAGAAGACGAGCAGCCGGTGATCAAGACTGCAGTCACCTATGTAATAGAAGGAACACTGACAGATGAGCAGTTTGAGAAGATCAAAAATTACTGCATCAACCCGGTGGATTCCAGAGAGACCGGCCTGCAGAAGCCGGATACGCTCATCACCGTATTTGATGAGCCCGCAGATGTGAAGATTTTTGACGGGTTTACACAGATGGAGGATCAGGCACTGGAGGAGCTGTATGCTTCCCTGAATCTGGCCATGACCTTCAAGGATTTCAAACACATCCAGAATTATTTCCGGGAGGAGGAAAAACGCGACCCGTCCATGACGGAGATCCGTGTGCTGGACACATACTGGTCCGATCACTGCCGCCACACTACGTTTTCTACCGAGCTGACGGATGTGAAATTTGACGACGGCTATTTCCGGAAACCCATTGAGGAAACCTATCATGAGTATCTGGATGCCAGAAAAGAGGTATTCGGCGAGCGCAAGGATAAATTTGTCTGCCTGATGGATCTGGCTCTGATGGCCATGAGAAAGCTGAAAAAAGAGGGAAAATTACAGGATCAGGAGGAGTCTGATGAGATCAACGCCTGCAGCATCGTGGTGCCGGTGGAGATCGACGGCGAGACCGAGGAGTGGCTCATCAACTTTAAAAATGAGACCCACAACCATCCCACAGAGATCGAGCCTTTCGGCGGTGCAGCAACCTGTCTGGGCGGCGCCATCCGTGACCCGCTGTCCGGCCGTACGTACGTTTATCAGGCCATGCGTGTCACCGGCGCGGCAGACCCGACCCGTTCCGTGGACGAGACACTGAAAGGAAAGCTGCCCCAGAAGAAGCTTGTCCGCGGTGCAGCCAGCGGCTACAGCTCCTACGGCAACCAGATCGGTCTGGCCACCGGCCTGGTAAAAGAGATCTATCATCCCGATTATGTGGCAAAGAGAATGGAGATCGGCGCTGTCATGGGCGCGGCTCCGAGAAAAGCAGTCATCCGTGAGACATCCGATCCCGGCGATATTATCGTGCTGCTGGGCGGCCGTACCGGCCGTGACGGCTGCGGCGGTGCTACCGGTTCCTCCAAAGTACATACCGAGGAGTCCATTGAGACGTGCGGCGCAGAGGTGCAGAAGGGCAATCCGCCGACCGAGCGGAAGATCCAGCGCCTGTTCCGCAGAGAGGAAGTCAGCCGTCTCATCAAGAAGTGCAACGATTTCGGCGCAGGCGGTGTGTCTGTAGCCATCGGTGAGCTGGCAGCAGGCCTGGTGGTGAATCTGGACAAGGTACCGAAGAAGTATGAGGGTCTGGACGGCACGGAGATCGCCATTTCCGAGTCCCAGGAACGGATGGCTGTCGTGGTCGATCCGTCCGATCTTGACCAGTTCCTGGCTTACGCAAAGGAAGAGAACCTGGAGGCTGTTCCTGTGGCAGTTGTCACCGAGGAGCCCCGCCTGGTGCTGGAGTGGAGAGGCAAGAAGATCGTAGACATTTCCCGTGCCTTCCTGGACACCAACGGCGCTCATCAGGAGACGGCCGTGGAAGTGGAGATGCCTTCCGAAAAGGACAACTTCTTTGAAAAACAGGAACCGGTAACAGATGCCCGCGCCAAATGGCTGGATACGCTGAAAGACCTGAACGTTTGCTCCCAGAAGGGTCTGGTGGAAATGTTCGACGGCTCCATCGGCGCTGCTTCCGTATTTATGCCCCACGGCGGCAAATATCAGACCACAGAGACCCAGGCCATGGTAGCCAAGCTGCCGGTGCTGAAGGGCAAGTGCGACACAGTCACCATGATGAGCTACGGCTTTGATCCGTATCTTTCCAGCTGGAGCCCGTACCACGGCGCTGTTTATGCAGTGTTGGAATCCGTGGCGAAAATCGTTGCCAACGGCGGTGATTTCCGCAAGATCCGTTTCACCTTCCAGGAATATTTCCGTCGGATGACCGAGGATCCCAAGCGCTGGAGCCAGCCTTTCGCAGCACTGCTGGGCGCTTACCGCGCACAGATCGGTTTCGGCCTGCCGTCCATCGGCGGCAAGGATTCCATGTCCGGCACCTTCAACGATATTGATGTGCCCCCCACACTGGTTTCTTTCGCTGTGGATGTGGCAAAAGAGCAGGATATCATTTCTCCGGAGCTGAAAAAGGGCGGAGATGTGTTGATTCTTGTAAAAACAGACAGAGACGCTTATGACCTGCCGGTATTCGATCAGGTCATGAATCAGTATGAAAGCTTACAGGCAGACATCCAGGCCGGCCGGGTAAATGCCGCTTACGCGCTGGATGCCCATGGTCTGGTGGCAGCTGTGAGCCGCATGGCCTTCGGTAACCGCAAGGGTGTGAAGATCGACAGCGAGATCGCACCGGAAGAACTGTTTGCACCGGGCTTCGGCAACATCGTGTGCGAAGTTCCGAAAGACAAGATCGACGAGCTTACGGTCGCTTACGCAGAGATCGGTGAGGTGACCGATGAGGAAGCCTTTGTATATGGAGACATGAAGATTTCTATGGATGAGGCCATGGATGCCTGGACAGGAACGCTGGAAAAGGTATTCAAGACCCGTTCCAAGGCGGACAACAGCGCACCGGTGAACACCGGCCTGTATGATGCCAAGGAAGTGTACATCTGCAAACATAAGGTGGCAAAACCGACCGTATTTATTCCGGTATTCCCGGGCACCAACTGTGAGTACGACAGCACGAAAGCCTTTGAGCGTGCCGGTGCCAACGTGGTGACAAGAATCTTCCGCAACCTGGATGCCAACGATATCCGGGAGTCCGTGGATGCCTTTGAAAAAGAAATCCGGCAGGCCCAGATCATCATGTTCCCCGGCGGTTTCTCCGCAGGTGATGAGCCCGATGGCTCTGCGAAATTCTTTGCAACCGCATTCCGAAATGCCAAGATCCAGGAAGCGGTCATGAAGCTGTTAAATGAGAGAGACGGCCTGTGCCTTGGTATCTGCAACGGCTTCCAGGCCCTGATCAAGCTGGGACTGGTGCCTAATGGCGCTATCGTGGGACAGGATGCAGAGGCACCCACACTGACCTACAACAACATCGGTCGCCACGTATCCAAGATGGTATACACCAAGGTGGTTTCCAACAAATCCCCGTGGCTGGCGCAGGCAGAGCTGGGCAAGGTATATGTCAATCCGGCTTCCCACGGCGAGGGCCGCTTCGTGGCAAATGACGAGTGGCTGAAGAAGCTGTTTGAGAATGGCCAGGTGGCAACCCAGTATGTGGATCTGAACGGCAACCCGACCATGGACGAGGAGTGGAACGTCAACGGTTCCTACTGCGCGATCGAGGGCATCACCAGCCCGGATGGCCGCTGCCTTGGAAAGATGGCGCATGTGGAGCGCCGGGATTCCCATGTGGCAATGAACATCTACGGCGAGCAGGATATCCGCATCTTCGAGTCCGGTGTAGCATACTTTAAGTAAGTTAGAAGCAAGTCTGTATCCGTCATCGGCAGAGGGGGATAAAAAGCGAGTAAGTCTATATCTGTCATCAATAGTGGGTGAAAGAACGGGAGTAATCTGGTATCCGTCACTGATAGTGGGTGAAAGAACAGGAGTAAATCGGTATTTTTCCCTGGCAGCTAGTGATGATGGTATCGGGCGCGGCATGTATTTGTAATAAAATGTGGAAATTGGGAATGAGGATGGCGATGGAACGAAAAAGAATCGTCTGCTTCGGAGATTCCAACACCTGGGGATACGATCCGGGGACCGCTGAGCGGTTCCCGGAGGATGTCCGCTGGACGGGACTTCTGGCGCAGGCTCTGGGAGAAAACTACTGGGTCATTGAGGAAGGACAGAATGGCAGGACGATAGCCACCGACGATCCCTGTGAGGGAGAGAAGAATGGCATGCGTTCCCTTGTGCCCTGCATTGAGAGCCAGAAACCCTTTGATCTTTTGATCATCATGCTGGGTACCAATGATCTGAAGCGCAAGTTCCAGTACTGTGCCATGGATGTGGCCGGAGAAATGGAGCTTATGGCAGAGAAGATCACGAACTACCTTCGTTTTCATATGAAAGGCAATCCGCAGGTGCTGCTCATTTCCCCCGTGTACATCGGGGAAGGCATCACGCATTCCCGGCTGGGGAATCTGTTCGGCTATGAACGATCCCGGCAGGTGTCCCTGGAGCTGGCTGACTGGTATCGGCAGATCGCCGAGATCCATGGCTTCGGTTTTCTGGATGCGGCAAAATTTGCCCGGGCAGGCCAGATCGACAGTGTGCATCTGGAAGCGGACGGTCATCGGGCGCTGGCGGAAGCCGTTGAAGACTGGGTGAGGAAACATCTGGTATAATGGAGAGGATGTCGGCAGTGAAAGCGCAGATGGTGTGTACTGGGTGATCCAGTATGCTTCGGTATGAGGCATTTTGTATACCAAGAATAGAGCGAAAAATTTAAAAAATTAAAAATTTTAAAAAAATTCAAAAAAGGGGTTGACTTTTGCTTCGAAATAATAGTATAATAGCGAAGCAGGTTGAGGGAAACAAAACAACCAAGCAGACCCCGGGATCTTAGCTCAGCTGGGAGAGCATCTGCCTTACAAGCAGAGGGTCACAGGTTCGAGCCCTGTAGGTCCCATTTTCAATGAAAATTGAATACCATGGCGAGATAGCTCAGTTGGCTAGAGCACGCGGTTCATACCCGCGGTGTCGAGGGTTCAAATCCCCCTCTCGCTACTAAGAAAGCATCCGTGTGAGATTTCACATGGGTGTTTTTTGTTACACGGAAGAAAGGAGATAATATATGACAGAATGGGAAAAAGCACAGAACGGGTATTTATACGATGCCAATTATGACAGAGAGATTGTGGAGGCCCGCACCCGATGTGCCGATCTGTGTTATGAATTCAACCAGTGCAGACCGTCGGATGTAAAGCGACAGCAGGAATTATTGCAACAGATCATAGGACATCTGAAAGGAACGCCCGTCATCACAGCTCCTTTTGCCTGTGATTATGGTTTCAACATCTCCATCGGGGAAAATTTTTACACGAATCATAACGTTACTATCCTGGACGGTGCCCGGGTGACCTTTGGGGACAATGTGTTTATCGCCCCCAACTGCGTCTTCTCCACAGCCGGTCACGCCATTGACAGCGCCCAGAGAAATCAGGGTCTGGAGATCGCCCTGCCCATCACTGTGGGGGACAGCGTGTGGATCGGGGCGAATGTGTCCGTTCTGCCGGGCGTCACCATTGGGAGCAATACCATCATCGGTGCCGGGAGCGTGGTCAACAAAGACATCCCGGACGGGGTCATTGCCGCCGGGAATCCCTGTAAAGTGATCCGCAGGATCACAGAAGAAGATCGGAAAAAATATCCGGTTTTCGGCGGTGATGAAGGACGCTGCGGCGTATTGAAGTGAAAATAGAAGTATGATAAAATAAAAGTTATCAAAGAAGCCAGGCAGGAAAGAAGGTGTTGTGTGTATGCCAAAGCAAATAGAAGAGCTGTTAAAAGTGTATCGGGGAGAACTGGAAAGTGCAACGGACTACAGGATAAAAAAGGTGATTCTGTATGGATCTTATGCCCGTGGAGATTTTCGACCGGATTCCGATATAGACGTGATGGTGCTTGTTGACACAGACAGAGAAGGTGTCAGCGCCCTGGAAAAGAAAATTTGCGATGTTACGTATGATTTTAACGACGAGTACGGAACTGATATTATGCCGGTGGTACAGAGCAACACACATTTTGATTATTGGAAAAAGGCAGATATGTTTTATCGGAATGTAGAAAAAGACGGGGTGATTATTTAACCGAAACATATTCAGAAGGCACGTTTGAAGATGTGGCGCGATACAAGTTCGAACAGGCAGAAGATGACCTGGAAACGGCGAAAATTCTGCTGGCGGCCGGAAAATATAAAGCTGCTAATAACCGGGCATATTATGCTTGTTTTCATGCGGTAGATGCTGTTCTGGCAAAGGAACCGATTGCTTTTAAAAAGCATAAAGATACACTTAGTTATTTTATAATCAAATTACGTGCATACGGAAATATTTCCGCGGGATATTGGACGTAAGATTTCAAGACTTGAGATCATCAGACATAAGAGCGACTATGATACGTTTTATATAGCAAGTAAAGATGATGCCACAGAGCAGATTGAAGTGGCAGAGGAAGTTGTAAAATTAGTGAGAAAATATTTAGAAGTGGAATAAGGAGGACATTATGCGGGCAGGTCTGGGATATGATGTGCACAAGCTTGTGGAAGGACGGGATCTGATCCTCGGTGGCGTGAAGATTCCCTATGAGAAAGGATTGCTGGGACATTCGGATGCGGATGTGCTGCTGCATGCGATCATGGATGCGCTGCTGGGAGCGGCGGCTCTGGGGGATATCGGAAGACATTTTCCGGATTCCGACCCGGCTTATAAAGGCATTTCCAGCATCAAACTGCTGGAGCATGTGGGAAATCTGCTGGAAGAACATTTTTATGTGGTGGAAAATATCGACGCCACGATCATTGCCCAGCGGCCGAAGATGGCGCCGTACATTGAGCAGATGCGGAAAAACATTGCGGATACGCTGGGGCTGGACGTGGATCAGGTGAACGTGAAAGCTACCACGGAAGAGGGCCTGGGCTTTACCGGAACCGGGGAGGGCATTTCCTCCCAGGCGATCTGTTCCCTGCGGAAACTGACCAGCTTTTCTTCTGTGGACGTGGAGGACGCGTCAGTGCCGCCCTGTGGAAGCTGCGGCGGATGCCGGAAATAGAGAAGATCGGATGACAGGAAAAGGCGGAGGACTGTATGGCGGAAGTGATCAGATACCTGTCTGACAGCGAAAAAGACCGGACAAAACCTCTGTGGGAGCGGATTTTTGCGGAGGACAGTGACCGGTTTCTGGATTATTATTATGAAGTAAAGACGGCAGATAATGAGATTCTGGTGCTGGAGAGAGATGGAGAGATTTTGTCCATGCTTCAGTTAAATCCGTACCGTTTACAACTGGGCGCGGCGCAGGTGGAGGCAGCTTATGTGATCGCGGTGGCGACGGACAGCCGGTATCGGCATCAGGGGATGATGGCGCGGCTGCTCAGGCGGGCCATGCAGGATCGACAGGAGAAGGAACAGCCCTTCCTGTTTCTTATGCCTGCGGCGGAGGCCATTTACCGGCCCTTTGGATTCCGGTTTATTTACCGGCAGCAGAGCATGACGGGAGTGCCGGGCGTACCGGATGATGCAGAGCCTTTAACGCCTGTAGAAGATCATAGCCCTGTAAAAGCAGGATTACCGCAGAAACCGGATGGTCGGAAAGGGAGCACGGAGGCGTGGAAGCTTTCCCCCGTAGCGGAAGATGAACTGGAGGCTGCTGCCAGATTTGCGGAAGACCAGCTGTCCCGCAGGCACATCCGGGTGCGCACTATCCGGGACAGGTACTATTATCACGTGTTAAAAAAAGAATGTCAGGCAGAGAACGGAAATCTTTGCTGGATGCTGCAGGGCGGGTGCCGGCAGGGACTGGTGGCGTATACATATGAGGAAGCAGTGGAGGTCCGGGAACCGCTGCTGCCGGAACCGGAGCAGCTGGAGGAAGCGCTGAACGGATGCTTTGGCAGTTTTCATCGGCCCTTGTATGTATATGGGATCGTTCCGGGGAAAGAGCGAAACGGTGTGCAGAAGGCGGAAGGAAAACCGGAAAGTGGGAAATGGAAGCAGGAGCCTGTCCGTCCGGTGATCATGGCCCGGGCATTGGATTTATCTGTACTCACGGAGGGGGTCCGTGCGGTCTGTCCGGTGTCGCTGGTGCTGGATCTGGAAGATGGGATCCTGCCGGACAATACTGGGCGGTTTTTGTGGCAGGTGAGTGAGCTGGAAAGCTGCTGGGAGAAGCTGCCTGCTTTTGGAGAGTCCGGGAAGTTTCCCGTACTGCGTGCCAGTGTGGACGAGTTTGTGCAGCTGTTATTTCCGGGCGGAGAGCCGGCGGTATCAGCGGCACTCTTGGAGAGGATGGCGCCGGAAGTGCAGGAAGTGTGGGGAAAATTATCTGTGTATACAAATGTGTTTCTGAATGAGATTGTCTGATGGCAGGTACAGGAAAAAGCAGGAGAACACTTGCTGAAATATCGCTGTTGTAAGATTAACGGCAGCTGTAATTGGAAGAGGGGAATTGTCATGGCAAAGGGAGAGGTTGCCAACGCAGACTATTTATTTTGTGAGAAAAACGGGGTGTACTATACGCTTATTGCGGTGTCGGGTTTCTGGGGTGCGTTTACATACCTGCTGCGGGGCAACACATTCTGCAACGCCCAGACGGCCAATGTGGTATTGTTGGGCCTGGCTGTGGGGGCTGCCAACTGGAAACAGGCGCGGTATTATCTGATCCCGATTTCCGCCTATATGCTGGGGGCTTTTGTCTCAGAACTCTTTCCGAATCCGGTGAAGCACAGGCTGCAGATCCGCTGGGAGAGTATGCTGCTGGCCGTTGAGATGGCTGTCATTTTGTCCCTAGGATTTTTGCCGGAGTCAGCGCCGGTACAGATTTCTCAGGTGGCCATCAATTTCATTGCCTCCATGCAGTACAATACGTTCCGGCAGGCGCAGGGAACGCCCATGGCAACTACCTTTGTGACAAACCATATCCGTCAGGTGGGCATCGGCCTGGCAAGGGAACTGCGGCACCTGAACCGGGAGGACAAGAGCCATCGCCTGGCGTGGCGCAAGCATGTGTGCATGCTGCTCAGTTTTTTCGGCGGTGTGGTGATCGGTACCGTACTCTGTAATCTGTGGGCAGGAAAGGCTATCTGGGCCACTCTGATCCCGCTGGCGATCCTGGAGTGCCTGTTCCTGAAGGAGGACAGAAGCTTTGGGGAAGAAAATCTGGAGCGAAAGCCTCACGGACACTGATATTGTGAAAAACGTCCGGACAATCCGGAAAGCCTTGACAAATCGGTTGTTTTTTCATATGATGGAATAAGTCTTGATATAAGAGAAAAGGCTGTGAAAGGAAAAGTAGCCTGTGCCGGGTTTCCGGCATGTCCGGCATCAGAGAGGGATTGTCACTGGCTGAAAGCATTCCCGGTTTGGATGGCAGGCGAAGTGCATCCGGGAGCTGATCCGGTGAGCGTATGTTAGCCGGGTACGGGTCGCGCACGTTATGCGTCAGAGGAAGACCGCAGAGGTTTTCAAAATAAGAGTGGAACCACGAATGCCTTCGTCTCTTTCGGAGATGGAGGCGTTCTTTTTTGTTATAAGGAAGTTGTTTTACTGGAGGCATCGGTATGGGACTGATCAAGTATGTAAAAGAAGAAATCGCAGTGATCCGGGAACGGGATCCGGCCATCAAATCGAATATGGAGGTATTTCTGTACCCCAGCTTTAAAGTTATTTTAAGCTATCGGGTGGCTCACAAGCTGTATTGCGCCGGGCATTTTTTCTGGGCCAGATGGGTGTCCCAGCGGGCAGCCAGAAAGACCGGGATCGAGATCCATCCGGGTGCACAGATTGGGAAAGGACTGTTCATCGACCACGGCAGCGGCGTCATCATCGGCGAGACAACCATCATTGGTGACAATGTGACGCTTTATCAGGGCGTGACCCTGGGCGGCACAGGCAAGGAACAGGGCAAGCGGCATCCTACCCTGGGGGATAATGTGATGGTCAGCGCAGGTGCCAAGATCCTGGGATCTTTTAAGATCGGTGACAACTGCAAGATCGGTGCCGGTTCTGTGGTGCTCAAGGAGGTACCGCCCAACTGTACCGTTGTGGGCGTGCCGGGTCGGATCGTCAAGAGTGCCAACGACAACACGCCGCGCAGCAGCATGAACCAGGTGGATCTGCCGGATCCTGTGTACCGTGACCTGGCGGAGCTGTGGGAACAGAATATTGTCATGAAAATGGAGATAGAGGAACTGAAAAAACAACTGGAGGAGAGAAAAGAACATGAAGCTGTATAATACCATGTCACAGAAAAAAGAGGAATTTGTGCCGCTGGAGCCTGGCAAGGTGCGCATGTATGTCTGCGGCCCTACCGTGTACAATTTTATCCATATCGGCAATGCCCGTCCGATGATTGTTTTCGACACCGTGCGCCGCTACATGGAGTACAAGGGTTACGACGTGAATTTTGTATCCAATTTTACGGACGTGGATGACAAGATCATCAAAAAAGCCAACGAAGAGGGCGTGTCTGCCAGCGAGATTTCCACCCGCTACATTGCGGAGTGCAAGAAGGATATGGAAGGCATGAACATCAAACCGGCCACGAAAAACCCGCTGGCCACCGAGGAAATCCCGGGCATGATCGACATGATCAGCACCCTCATCGAAAAGGGCTATGCCTATGAAAAAGAGGGCACCGTTTATTTCCGCACGAAAAAATTCAAGGGCTACGGCAAGCTTTCCAAGAAAAATCTGGAGGATCTGGAGGCCGGAAAACGAATTGCCGTGGAGGATCAGAAAGAGGATGAGATGGATTTCGTCCTGTGGAAACCGAAGAAGGAAAATGAACCCTACTGGGAGTCCCCCTGGAGCCAGGGCCGTCCCGGCTGGCACATTGAGTGCTCCGAGATGTCCAAGAAATATCTGGGCGACCAGATCGACATTCATGCCGGCGGCGAGGATCTGATCTTCCCTCATCATGAAAATGAGATCGCTCAGTCTGAGGCGTGCAACGGTAAGGAATTCAGCCGTTACTGGATGCACAATGCATTCCTGAACATCGACAATAAGAAAATGAGCAAATCCCTGGGCAACTTCTTCACCGTCCGGGAGATCAGTGAAAAATATGACCTGCAGGTGCTGCGTTTCTTCATGCTCAGCGCCCACTACCGCAGCCCCTTAAACTTCAGCGCAGAGCTGATGGAGGCGTCCAAGAACGGCCTGGATCGGATCATCACCGCAGCCGATCTGCTGAAACGTCTGGCCGGAAATGGGGAGGGTGAGCTGACAGAGGCAGAGCAGGCGCTTCTTCGTGAGGCGAAAACCTATGTGCAGAAATTTGAGGAAGCCATGGACGACGATTTCAACACTGCAGACGCCATCAGCGCCATCTTCGAGCTGGTGAAGTTTTCTAATATCCATGCGGCAGACGCTCATTCCCAGCGCTTTTTTGCCGCACTGCGGGAAGAACTGGTGACCCTTTGTGATATTCTGGGCATCATTGTGGAAAAGAAAGAGGAAATCCTGGATGAGGATATCGAGAAGCTCATTGCCGAGCGACAGGCTGCCCGCAAGGAGAAAAACTTTGCAAGAGCAGACGAGATCCGGGATGAGCTGCTGGCCCGGGGCATCGTGCTGAAGGATACCCGTGAGGGAGTTGTATGGACGAGAGCATAATTTATCTGAAAGAAAAATTTTCCCTGCCCCAGGTGGATATCCAGACCTATTCCCCGCTGACGCTGGCGTACATCGGGGATGCGGCCTATGAGCTGGTGGTGCGGACGTTTCTGGTGGATCAGGGCAACAGCCGGCCGGACAAACTGCACCGGAAGGCCAGCTCCATGGTCAAAGCTGCCGCCCAGGCAGCCATGGCCGAGGCGTTAAAGGACAGCCTCACCGAGGAAGAACTGTCTGTCTACCGCCGGGGCCGCAACGCCAAATCCCCTACCATGGCCAAAAATGCCAGCATGTCCGATTACCGGAAGGCCACGGGGTTTGAGGCACTCATGGGCTATCTGTACCTGAAAGGGGAGCAAAAGCGTTTGATCGATCTGGTGTACGCAGGATTTGTCAGCCAGGGATTTATCGCGGAGGAAAAAATATGAGATATGAAGAACTGACAATCGAAGGCCGGAATGCCGTAATGGAGGCATTTCGCAGCAAAAAGACCATTGACAAGCTGTTTATCCAGGATGGCTGCCAGGACGGGCCGGTGCGTTCCATCGTCCGGGAGGCGAAGAAGACCGACTGCATCATCAGCTACGTGGCAAAGGAGCGGCTGGATCAGATGTCCGAGACCGGCAAGCATCAGGGGGTCATCGCCTATGCGGCTGCCTATGAGTACGCCAACGTGGAGGACATTTTGCAGATCGCAAAGGACAAGGGCGAGCCGCCCTTTATCATCCTGCTGGACAACATCGAGGATCCCCATAATCTGGGCGCCATCATCCGTACCGCCAATCTGGCCGGTGCCCACGGGGTCATCATTCCCAAGCGCAGGGCGGTCGGCCTGACGGCAACGGTGGCCCGTACCTCTGCCGGTGCACTGAACTACACGCCGGTGGCCAAAGTGACCAATCTGGCGGCCACCATCGAGGATCTGAAAAAAGAAGGCCTCTGGTTCGTCTGTGCCGCCATGGACGGCGAAGTGATGTATCGGTGCAACCTTACCGGCCCCATCGGCCTGGTCATCGGCAACGAGGGAGAGGGCGTAGGACGCCTTGTCCGGGAGAAATGTGATTTCACAGCATCCATCCCCATGAAGGGAGACATTGATTCCCTGAACGCCTCCGTGGCAGCCGGTGTCATGGCATTTGAGATCGTCCGCCAGCGGATGAACGTGCAGAAGTAAGGCATCGGAGGAAAAACAGGTGGAGCAGTATAACTTACTGTCAGATGAAGAACTGATCAGTCGCCTGCGGGAAGGACACGAGGATATCCGGGATTATCTGATGGAAAAACATAAAAACCTGGTCAGGAAGAAGGCCCGCGCCCTCTACCTGATTGGGGGAGACAACGACGACCTGATCCAGGAGGGCATGATCGGCCTTTACAAGGCTATCCGTGACTTTGACCCGGAGCGGGGCGCTTCCTTTCATACCTTTGCGGATCTGTGCATCAGCCGCCAGCTGTACACGGCTGTGCAGGCATCCCAGCGGCAGAAGCATCAGCCGCTGAACTCCTACGTCTCCCTTTCCGACAGTGACAATGAGGAGCAGACCAGCAGTCGGGCTTCCTACGCGGCCAATGACGTGCGGAACCGCAATCCCGAGGAACTGTTCATTGCCCGGGAAAACCTGGAGGACATGGAAGACCTCATCGAGAAAAAGCTGAGCCGGTTTGAGCGGGAGGTGCTGCGCTATTACTTAAGTGGCATGAACTATTCTCAGATCGCAGACACCCTGGGCAAGAGTTCCAAGGCCACGGACAACGCTCTGCAGCGCATCAAAAAAAAGATCAAACAAATCACCGAAAATTAATTCAAAATTAATTTGGAAAAAGTGTTGACATATAGAGAACCCTATGGTATTATAATTTTCGGTGTTAATGCTGCTGTAGCACAGTCGGTAGTGCGTCGCATTGGTAGTGCGGAGGTCACGGGTCCGATTCCCGTCAGCAGCTTGCATGTGATCGGCGGAATCCCTTATAAAATGGGGGATTTCGCCTTTCGTCTACTTATGGAAAAGTGGTACGGTTTGGTACGGATCAGTTAAATAGTTCATTCCAGGGCTCCAGGCTAAGCGTGGGGCTCTTTTTTTCTGAGTTTTTGAGAAGTCGATAAAGTTGACCGTTTGGATACCGTGTGTTATGCTGAACTGGCAAGTACAAAAAGAGAGAGAAGAGAAACTATGGAAAAGAAAACAAATCATTTTTCAGGGCAGATCGGATTTGTCCTGGCTGCCGCAGGCAGCGCGGTGGGTGTCGGAAATCTGTGGCGCTTCCCCTATCTGGCGGCGAAAGATGGCGGCGGACTGTTTCTGCTGATTTATCTGGTGCTGGTACTGACCTTTGGGTTCACGCTTCTGACATCGGATATTGCGATTGGACGGAAAACCCACAAGAGTGCCATCGGTGCATATGCAGAAATGCGGCCACGTTGGAAATTTCTGGGAATTCTGACGTTTCTGGTGCCGGTGCTGATCATGACCTACTATGCGGTGATTGGCGGCTGGATCACGAAATATGCAGTGGTGTATGTGACGGGACAGGCCCAGGCGGCTGCCCAGGATAACTACTTCACCGGATTTATCACCTCTCCGGTATCCCCGGTGGTGTTTGCCCTGCTGTTTATGGGCGTGACGGCGTTGATCGTGTACAACGGCGTGGAGGATGGTATCGAGAAGGTATCCCGGTTTATGATGCCCATTTTGCTGGTGCTGGTGGTGGTCATCGCCATTTATTCCCTGACGCTGCGCGGCACGGACGCTTCCGACCAGGTGCGCACCGGTATGCAGGGCTTCCTGTACTATATCACGCCCCATGTGGAAGGGCTGACGGTCAAACGCTTCCTGCAGATTTTGCTGGATGCCATGAGTCAGCTGTTTTTCTCCCTGAGCGTGTCCATGGGTATCATGATCACCTATGGTTCTTATGTGAAGCCGGAGGTGAATCTGAACCGGGCAGTGAACCAGATTGAACTGTTTGACACCGGCGTGGCGTTGCTGGCAGGCGTTATGATCATTCCGGCAGTTTATGTGTTTTCCGGCACCGACGGCATGAGCGCAGGCCCCAGTCTGATGTTCATTTCCCTGCCCAAGGTATTTGCGGCCATGGGAAAAGCCGGAACGATTGTGGGCATTCTGTTCTTCGTGGCGGCGATTTTTGCCACACTGACCTCCTGTATCTCCGTGCTGGAGTCCATTGCGGCCAACTGCGTGGAGATCTTCCATGCCAGCCGGAAGAAAGTCGTTCTGGTACTGGTGGTGATTTATCTGGCAGCATCCGCGATCATTGCGCTGGGCTACAGTGTGTTCTATGTGGAAGTTGCGCTGCCCAACGGCTCTGTGGGTCAACTTCTGGATATCATGGATTACATCAGCAACAGCGTCATGATGCCGCTGATCTCCCTGCTGTCCACTATCCTCATTGGCTGGATCATGAAGCCCCAGTATGTCATCGGCGAGATGGAGCGCAACGGCGAGCATTTCAGAAGGAAAGCCATGTATAGTGTAATGATCCGCTACATTGCACCGGTGCTCATGTTTATTCTGTTCTTACAGTCCACGGGAATTCTGGCGTAACAGAAAAATAGATAATCATAGACAGACAATGAAAAAACCTGAAGCTGGCACTTCAGGTTTTTTCACGTCCACTTGGACATTTCATTGCATTTCTTAGCTATTTGTATTATATGCTGGTTTTTATATAAAATCAACTGTTTTATTGTAATATAAGATGGAATATGTTACCCTTTAAGTGCTGTCGACTCTTTCCAGCAGGAAGGAGGTGTCTCACTTGGAATATATCATTGCATTTCTTGTCTCCGTATTGGCATCTGTAGTTGGCTACTACATATGTAAATGGTTAGACGGTGATGAATGACAGCACTAGCCTGACGGGTGGTTCTCCGCAATGAACCGCGGAACCTTGGAGCTGGCACTCTGAGGTTCTTTCATAGTAGGAAAAGGGGGCAATCATTTATGGAAAATAGAGCAGAAACAATGACCATATCACAGATCCTTGTGAAAATGATCGACTACTCTGCGGGCAACCGCAAGGACATCCATCACCTGATGAAGGTGCACAGCTATGCCCGTATCATCGGCAAAGGCGAAGGACTGTCGGAGGAGCTGCAGAAGATCACGGAGATTGCGGCCATCGTCCATGATATTGCTTGCCCGCTGTGCCGGATCAAATACGGCAATACCAACGGGAAATACCAGGAAGCGGAAGGCCCGGCGCTGACGGAAAGTTTTCTTGCAGATACAGGGCTGACGAGAGAGGAGATTGCCCGGATCGCGTATCTGGTGGGCCATCATCACACCTACGAGGGCGTGGAAGGTCTGGATTATCAGATCCTTCTGGAGGCGGATTATCTGGTAAATGCGGACGAGTCAGGCTATTCCAGAGAAAATATCCTCCATATGCGGGACACCGTTTTCCAGACGAAGACCGGCACGGCGCTGTTGGAGAGCATATACTTGAAATAATGCGAATGGCGCAAGTGAACTGTTATGTAACTATTACGGAATAATGGCTTGACAAGGGAAAAATCATCCCTTATAATGCCCATATAAATGCAAAGGCAATGACAGGAACAAGTACGGATCAGGGAAAGCTACAGAAAGTAACCGGTGGATGAGAGGTGCAGGGGAAGCTGATTCGGAATACCTCCTTGAGCTCCGCACCGAACGGACAACCTGGTAGGCTGCGGCGGGATGATGCACGTTACAGTGTCAGGGTATCAGAAGCGTACCCGCAGAGGCAGGCTGTGTGAGCAGTCTGTGAAATAAGGTGGTAACACGGGATAGTTCCCGTCCTTAATCGGACGGCAGCTGTCCCTTTTTTGTTTTACAGTTCACTTGGATATTCTTGCGGACAGATTTCATGCTTGCATGAAAAGCTGGATGCATGAATAGACAAAGGGAGCGCCTGTCAATGAGCAAAAGCGAGTTGCGAAGCAACGGAGAGCATCGAAGATGCGGTTTTGCGAATGGCGCGGCTGAACTGTAAAATTGGAATTGCGGGAGCGCGGCCGTCAGGGGATCCCCCATAGAACCGTCACTGAAAACAAAGATTTTCGAGAGAGAAAAGGAGCAGAAGAAAATGAAAGTGTATGACGAGCTTGTGGCAAGAGGACTCATTGCCCAGGTCACAGATGAAGCAGAGATCAAGGAACTGGTAAATAACGGAAAAGCGGTATTTTATATTGGCTTTGACCCCACCGCAGACAGCCTGCACGTAGGTCATTTCATGGCCCTGTGCCTGATGAAGCGTCTGCAGATGGCAGGCAATAAGCCCATTGCCCTCATCGGCGGCGGTACCGGCATGATCGGCGACCCCTCCGGCCGTTCTGACATGCGGCAGATGATGACCGTGGAGACGATCCAGCACAACTGCAACTGCTTCAAGGAGCAGATGAGCCGTTTCATTGATTTTTCCGACGACAAGGCCATGATGGTCAACAACGCCGAGTGGCTGATGGATCTGAACTACATTGATTTTCTACGGGAGATCGGCCCCCATTTCTCCGTCAACCGGATGCTGACGGCCGAGTGCTACAAGCAGAGAATGGAGAAGGGCTTAAGCTTCCTGGAATTCAACTACATGCTCATGCAGAGCTACGATTTCTATGAGTTATTCCAGCGCTACGGCTGCAATATGCAGTTCGGCGGCGATGACCAGTGGAGCAACATGCTGGGCGGCACGGAGCTGATCCGCCGGAAGCTGGGCAAGGACGCTTACGCCATGACCATCACCCTTCTGCTGAACTCCGAGGGCAAGAAGATGGGCAAAACCCAGTCCGGCGCCGTATGGCTGGATCCGAAGAAGACAAGCCCCTTCGAGTTCTACCAGTACTGGAGAAACGTGGGCGACGCAGATGTGCTGAAATGCCTGCGGATGCTGACCTTCCTGCCACTGGAGCAGATCGACGAGATGGATCACTGGGAAGGCAGCCAGCTGAACCAGGCAAAGGAGATCCTGGCCTTCGAGCTGACCAAGCTGGTACACGGAGAGGAAGAGGCAGGCAAAGCCCAGGAGAGCGCAAGAGCGCTGTTTGGCGGCGGCAATGCGGCGGATATGCCCACCTCTGAGCTGACCGAGGCTGATTTCGAGGGCGGCAAACTGGATGTGCTGGGCGTTCTCGTAAAGAGCGGCCTGACCGCATCCCGCTCCGAGGCACGCCGTGCGGTGGAGCAGGGCGGTGTGACCGTGGACGGTGAAAAGGTGACCGACATCCACACCGAGTATGAGCCGGATGCTTTTGAGAACGGTCTGGTGTTCAAGCGCGGCAAGAAGAATTTCAGAAAAATTGTCATCAAAAAATAGAACAGATTTCACAGATCAGAAAATGCTGTCCCGGAAGAAGAAAAATCCTCCCCTCCGGGACGGCGTTTTTTTATACGATAGGAAATTGCATCCTATCATATAAAAATGCTCCGCGAGACCGCATTGCGGCGGTACTGAATTATGCCGCAGACACCCGGAAAAACGGGGAAAATACGTGATTTTCATGCGTTACATGGGTAAAGATGTTCATAAATAGTAGTAGGAGGCTTATAAGCAAGGATTATAAAAATTGTGCAAAATGAATAATAAACGAGTGAAAATGAAAAGGAATTTGATAATTTTGTATTGACAAATTCCAGGGAAGTTTCTATAATTTAGACATGTAGTAAATACATATTTTTACAAAGATGTGCTGAGATACCTGATAGAATTTGGAGAATGACTGGTCATTAATTTCATGTTTTTCAAAGGTGTTTTGGCATTTTTTTGTAAACAGAAAGAGAGGTAGAAATTATGAAAAAGAAAGTACTCAGCGTACTTCTTGCATCTGCCATGGTATTCAGCCTTGCAGCATGCGGGAACAAGTCCGAGGGTGACAGCGCAGCAGCTGACACAAAGGACGATGCAGCAGCCGAGGAGACAACCGATGACGCAGCAGCAGAGACGGACAGCGCCGCTGATGCAAGCGGAATCCGCGTAGCATGCGTTTATTCCGGACTTCTCGGAGACAAATCCTACAATGACTCCTGTCATGAGGGACTGATGAAGGCCCAGAAGGATTTTGGCGTAGAGGTAAAAGAGCTGGAAGGTACCACCGCTGATGAGTGGGAGGCAAACCTGCTGGCAGTTTGTGAGGACGGATATGACCTGGTCATCTGTTCTTCTTCCAACTTTGAAGAGTATATGAAGAAATACTGTGCAAGCTATCCCGATGTGAAGTTTGCCGTTATCGACACCACCGTTGAGGGTGACAACATCCAGTCCATCAGCTTCGCACAGAACCAGGGCTCCTTCTTGGCAGGCGCAGCAGCAGCGATGTTTACCACACACGATGAGATCGAGGGCGTGAACTCCGATAAGATCATCGGCTGGGTAGGCGGCATGGACATCCCGGTTCTGCATGATTTCTTCGTAGGTTATGAGCAGGGCGCCAAGTACATCGATCCCGATATCCAGATCCTGCAGGCATTTGCAGGCACATGGAATGACCCGTTAAAGGGCAAAGAGCTGACACTGGCACAGTACGACCAGGGTGCTGATATCGTCATGAACGTTGCATCCGGTACTGGCCCTGGTATCCTGGAAGCAGCCAAGGATGCAGGACATTATGCCATCGGCGTAGACCTGAACCAGGATAACGATCAGCCGGGTTCCGTGCTGACTTCCATGGTGAAGAGAGTAGATACCGCTTGCTACATGACCGTTCAGTCTGTTGTAGATGGCTCTTTCCAGGGCGGATCTACCGCATACCTGACCGTTGCTGACGGCGGCGTAAGCTTAACAGATTTCTCCGTGATCAAAGAGGCACTGGGCGATCAGTTCCCGCAGGAGATCTTGGACAAGGTACAGGAGCTGTCTGACAAGATCGCTTCTGGTGAGATCGTTGTTGACAACTACGAAGGTTTCGGACCGCAGAACTAAGACAGCGCGACAGGAAATAAGATAAGCAGGAGGGAGGGGCTGGCTCTTTGGGTTTTATCCACGAGGGCCTGCCCCTTTTGTATAATGGGAAATGCATTTCCTGCTGCATTTTCGTTTTGCAAAGATGCAGGGGCAGAACATCCCAGGCTCTGTCCGTACATGTCTCCAAAACGACAAGTAAGAGAAAGAGGGGAACGAAGATTGAGTGAATATGTTGTTGAGATGAACCATATCGTGAAGAGTTTCGGTGAAGTTCATGCAGTGAAGGACGGCAATTTTACGCTCAGAAAGGGAGAGATCCACTCCCTGATCGGAGAAAACGGTGCCGGTAAATCCACCATGATGAAGATGCTTTACGGTATGTATGATTTTGATGGCGGAGAAGTGATCGTAAAAGGGGAGCCACTGACCCAGATCACCCCCAAGCTGGCCATCGAGAAGGGCATCGGTATGGTACACCAGGAATTCATGCTGGTGAACGAGCTGACCGTCCTGGAAAATATCATCCTCGGTTTTGAGCCAAAGAAGGGGATGACCATTGATTTTGACAAAGCCCGGACGACGGTGCAGCAGTACATTGACCAGTATGGCATGGATATCCAGATGGATAAGCGGATTAACCAGATTTCCGTGGGCGAGGCTCAGCGTGTAGAGATCATCAAGATCCTGACCCGGGGCGCCGAGATCATCATTCTGGATGAACCCACGGCTGTGCTGACGCCCCAGGAGGCCAGACGGCTGTTTGAGATTCTGGAGAATCTGCGCAGGGACGGCAAGTCCATCGTGTTCATTTCCCATAAGCTGGATGAGGTGATGGAGATCTCTGACCGGATCAGCGTCATGCGGCAGGGTCAGTACATTGGCACTGTGGATAAGAAGGATACGTCACCGAAGGAGCTGGCCAAGATGATGATCGGCCGGGAGGTTTTCCTGAATATCGAGCGGAAAGCTGCCAAGGTAGGCGATGTGGTGCTGAAGGTGGAGAACCTGTGGACATCGGGAGAAAAGGAGATCTCCAAGATCCGGGGCATTGATCTGGAAGTGCGTGCCGGGGAGATCGTCGGCATTGCCGGTATCGACGGCAATGGCCAGAGTGAGTTCATCGAAGCTATCACCGGCCTTCGGAAGGTGGAGAAGGGCAAAGTGTATCTGGATGGACAGGATATCACCAATCTTTCGCCCAAGAAGATCCGCAAAAGCGGTCTGACCCACGTGCCGGAGGATCGAAATACGAGAGGCCTGAACCGGAATATGAGCATTAAGGAGAACCTGGTGGCAGTACAGATCGAGGATGCGCCGTTTTCCAAGGGCTTTCTTCTGAATAATAAGGCAATCACCGATTATGCCAATGAGCTGTCAGAGAAGTTTGATATCCGTCCCCGGGATCCGGAGATGATCACCCAGTCGCTGTCCGGCGGTAATGCTCAGAAGATCGTTGTGGCAAGAGAGGTTGCCATCGGTGGGAAGCTTCTGGTGGCATCCCAGCCTACCCGTGGCGTGGATATCGGCGCCATCGAGTCCATCCGCAGCATCCTGGAGGATGTGAAGGAGAAGGGACTGGGCGTGCTGCTGATCTCCGCAGACCTGGAAGAGCTTTTATCTCTTTCTGACCGGATCGTGGTCATGTATGAAGGAAAGATTTCCGGCCGCATGGATGCATCGGAGGCCAATGAGGATAACCTGGGTCTTCTGATGATGGGCGGTCACGATACAACGAAGGAGGAGCATGCTCATGAATAACAAGATCGTAATGATAAGAAAATGGGTTCTGACCATTCTCCTTGCCATGGCCATCGGATCGGTACTGATCCTGATGATCAATGAGAATCCGCTGGATGCCTATGCGGCGCTGATCAGGGGTGCCTTCAACGGCAAGCTGAAATTCGGAACCACACTGGCAAGCTTTACCCCGCTGCTTCTGACATCCACTGCATTCGCGGTGGCGGCCAAGGGCGGTGCCTTCAACGTCGGCGTGGAGGGCGAGGTGTTTTTAGGCGGCATTACCGCAGCCTATATCGGCATCAACTGGACGTTCCTTCCGGCGCCGATCCTTCTGGTGACCTGTTTCCTGGGGGCTATGGCAGTGGGCGCTGCCTGGGCGTTTATTCCCGGTTTTCTGAAAGCGGAATACGGGGTTAATGAAGTCTGTGTCACCATCCTGATGAACTCTGTGGCTCAGTACATTGCTTCCTACCTGGTCAGCGGCCCCATGAGTGCAGGTGTGGCAAACAACCAGTCCCTGCCGGTGACCGTGACGTTACCGAAGTTTTTGAAGCCCAGTAATGCCAATGCAGGCATGTTCATCGCGATCCTCACGGTGATCTTTATCGGCTGGATGTTGAAGAAGACCACCTTTGGCTACAAAGTGCGCACCGTTGGTACCAACCCGGTACATGCGGAGTACACCGGCATGAAGCCCAAGAAGGTGCTGGTACAGACGATGATGATCTCCGGTGCCCTGGGCGGCATGGCAGGCTGCATCGAGGTACTGGGCGTGTATGGATATTATCTGGACAATTTTGCTGTCGGCCTTGGCTCCAACGGCATGCTGGCAGCCCTGATCGCAAGAAGCAACGTGGCCGTCGGCCCCATCGTCTCCTTCTTCCTGGCTGTCCTGAAGGCCGGCGCCATGGGTATGCAGCAGAGTACGGGTGTGCCCAAGTCCATTGTAGATACGATCACAGCCACCTTTATCTGTGTGGCAACCATGGATCTGCTGTTTACCTTTTACGGCAGCAAGAAAAAGAAAAAATCGGAGAAATCCGGTAAGGAAGGACAGGAGGCGTAACATATGAAATTTTCCAATATTATTAATGTATCCCTGATTTATGCGACCTTCCGTGCTTCCACACCGATCATTTATGCGGCGCTGTGCGCGGCCATCACTCAGCAGGCCAACATTCTGAACGTCGGAACAGAGGGTATCATGCTCATGGGCGCATTTATGGCAGTTGCCATCAGTTACACCACGGGAAGCTGGATCCTGGGTGTGCTGGCGGCCATGTTAAGCGGTATGTTTATGGCATGGATCATTGCCATCGGCCACATCCGCTACAAGGCAGACAACTGTGCCATCGGTATGGGCGTCAACCTGCTGGCAGTGGCGCTGACCAAGTATCTGCTGAATGCCATTCTGGGACAGCAGGGATCCTTCTCGGATCCGAAGATCATCGGCATTCCCAAGGTACATATTCCGTTTTTGAAAAATATTCCGGTGCTCAACGACATTTTCAACGACTGGAGCATCACCGAGTGGTTTGTCATCATTCTGGTGATCGCCGTGTGGTTTGTTTTTTATAAGACCGTATGGGGCCTGCGGCTGCGGGCGGTTGGTAAGTTCGAGCAGGCAGCCCAGACAGCCGGCATCAATGTCAACGGCATGAAATATCAGGCCATCCTCATCGCCGGTCTCATCGGCGGTCTGGCAGGGGCCCATCTGTCTTTAGGATACAGCAATCTGTTCCGGGAGAGCATGACGAACAACCGTGGTTTCATGGGTGTGGCTGCCATGTATTTCGGCAACGCCAACCCGATCTTTACAGCCATCGGCTGTCTGATCTTTGGTTTTGCAGATTCTGTGGGTGCCCGGGTACAGGCTTACGGTGTGCCATCCCAGATCGTGCTGCTCATGCCCTACGTGATCACCATTGTGGTACTGGTCATTTCCCTGGTTTCCAAGCAGGCGGCAGAGAAGAAGAAGAAGAGTTCCCTTACCGGCGTGAGCCAGTAGGCGCGAACCAATTTAGCAGGAGAACGATTGGCATATAGAAGAGACAAACAGGAGGACAAACGAAAATGGATAGAAGAAAAGTGATTCTGGACTGTGATCCCGGACACGATGATGCGGTGAACATTCTGCTGGCAGGCAGAAGCCCGAAGCTGGAGCTTCTGGGCATCACCACCGTGGGCGGCAACCAGCTGCTGGAGAAGACGACCATCAATGCGCTGCGGGTATGCCAGCATCTGGACATTGACGTGCCGGTTTACCAGGGCTGCGGCCAGGCCATGATCCGGGAACGGGTGACTTCCCCGGAGATCCACGGGGAAAGCGGTCTGGACGGCCCGGTATTTGCACCGTTGAACCGCAGTGCCGAGAAGGAGCATGCAGTCAATTACCTGACCAGGACGCTGATGGCATCCGACGGGGATATCACCCTGGTGCCCACCGGCCCGCTGACGAACATTGCCATGGCCATGCGCATGGAGCCGAAGATCACCTCCAAGATCAGAGAGATCGTGCTCATGGGCGGCTGCTATCAGCTGGGAAATGTGACCCCGGCGGCAGAGTTTAACATTTATGCGGATGCGGATGCGGCTTCTGTGGTATTCCATTCCGGCGTGCCCATCGTCATGGTGGGACTGGATGTGACGAGAAAGGTGCTCTGCTATCCGGCCATCGTGGACCGGATGCGTGCCATCGACACGAAAGCAGCCCATCTGTTTGCAGACCTGATGGCGTTCTTCAACAAGACCCAGAAGGAAGTGTTTGGCTGGGAGGGCGGCCCGCTGCATGATCCCGTGACGTGCGCATACCTGATTGATCCGTCGGTGCTGACGGTGAAGGAGATGTACACCGAGATCGACAACCGCAGTGAGCAGAGCTACGGCAGGACCAACTGTGATTTCTTTGGATTATCGGACAAGAAGCCCAATTCCAAGGTGGCCATTGACGTGGATGTGGAGAAATTCTGGGACATCGTGGAGGAAGGCATCCGAAATTACGGTTGATGTGGAAAATAATTCTGCAGTCTGGAAAGGAGAATCGGGATGAGGGATCTGAAAGAGGTTCTGGTGGAGCACCGGGACGAGTATATACAGAAGCTGGCGGATCTGGTGGCCATCGATACCCACGACCTGGGCCACGGCATTGCCGGTGGTCTGGAGAAGAAAGGGCAGGAATACATGAAAACCCTGTTTGCGGACATGGGCGCGGATTCCATCGTGGAAGACCAGATGGAGGAGGCGGTGATCCAGGAGTGCCTGCGCAAATATAACGAGGGCAATCTGGGACACAACTACGATGGCAGGTACAATGTATATGCCACCTTCAAAGGAAATGGCGGCAGGAGCATCATGTTCAACAGCCATATCGACACCATGCCCGCAGGCAATGAAGCGGACTGGAAGACCCCACCCCATGAACCGACGGTCAGAGACGGCAGAATGTATGGACTGGGATCAGCGGATATGAAGGCCGGGCTGCTGGCCTCCACCCTGGCGGTGAAGCTTCTCAAGGATGCGGGATATGAGCTGCCCGGGGACGTGACCATCACCTCCGTGTGTGACGAGGAGGGCGGCGGTAACGGTTCCATGCAGGCGGCCATGCACGGCATCCGCGCAGACGGCGTGGTGAACTGCGAGGGCACCAGCGGGGAGCTGATCCTGGCCCATATGGGCTTCGTGTTCTTCCGGGTGGAATTTGAGGGAAAAGCCAACCACTCCGGCGCCAAATGGCTGGGCGTCAGCGCCATTGAAAAAGCCATGAAGGTCATCAATGCTCTGTCGGAGATGGAACACACCTGGCTGCTGACTTACCGGCATCCCCTGCTTCCGGCACCAAACCTGAACATCGGCGTGATCCATGGCGGAACGGCGGGTTCCACGGTGGCCGGTGACTGTTATTTTGAGACGTGCATCCACTATCTGCCCAGGCAGATGTCCTATGACATGGTGGTGAAAGAATTCACCGATACGGTCATGGGGGTGGCGGCCTACGATCCGTGGATGAAGGATCATCCGCCGAAGATTACCATGTATCAGGCGGGCGGTGCTTTCGAGATGGATACCGAGCACATGTTTGTCAATGCGTTTCGGGAAGCTTTCCGGCACAGCAAAGGCATACCGGTGCGCACGGTGGGTTCCCCTGCAGGCTGTGATTCCAGAATCTGGAGAAATATTGCCGGGTGCCCTACCATCCAGTTCGGCCCCGGTAATCTGGAGCAGTGCCATTCTCCCAATGAATATGTGGAGCTGGACGCTTACCTGGACTGCATTCTCATCTATGCCCGGCTGATCCTGACCTGGGCGCAGAAGTAACAGCAGGAAGATCAGACGGCAGACATGGAGGAATGTCCGGTGCAGGACGAAATGGATCAGAATAAAACAGAATACACAAAAACAAAATATGAAAGGAAGTTTGGACAATGAGCAAGAAAATACTTCTGGCAGGAGAATCCTGGATGAGTTATACCACTCATGTAAAAGGCTTTGACGCGTTTTACACTTCTACCTACGAGACCGGAGAAAAGTGGTTCCGCCAGGCTATGGAGGCAGCAGGCTATGATTACACCTTCCTGCCCAACCATGAGGCAACCGACGGCTTTCCGTTTACCGTAGAGGAACTGAAAAAATATGACTGTGTGGTGTTGTCTGATATCGGTGCCAACACGCTGCTGCTTCCTACAGCAACCTTTGCCCGCAGCGAAAAAATGCCCGACCGTACAAAAGTGATCCGCGACTATGTTCTGGATGGCGGTGCACTGCTCATGGTAGGCGGCTATCTCACCTTCTCCGGTGTAGACGCCAAAGGCAAATGGCACGACACTGCTGTACAGGAAGTCCTGCCGGTAGAAGTGCTGTCTGTGGATGACCGGATGGAGCACTGCGATGGTGTGATCCCTGTGATCGTCAAAGAGCACGAGGCGCTGGCCGGGCTTCCGAAGGAATTCCCCAACGTGCTGGGCTATAACAAGACCATTGCCAGACCAGAGGCAGAGGTGGTGGCAACCGTAGAGGGAGATCCCTTCATCGCCTTTGCAGATTATGGCAAAGGCAGAAGCGGTGTCTTCACCTCCGACTTCGCACCCCACTGGGCACCGCCGGAATTCTGCGAGTGGGAGAAATACAATCAGCTGTTCAAGGGAATCATTGATTACCTGACAAAATAAGAGGTTCGCGCGATACGATACAATATGAATATCGCCGGATGGACAAAAACCACAGTGGACAGGATCACAATTCGTGAGATGTCTCCTGTGGTTTTTTATAATAAAGCATGGTATAATAATGTGCGCAGGGAAAAACAAGCGGCTGCGTCAGCAGACATTTGTTTTTCACAAGCCATTAACGAAGGTTCCGCCTGCGGTAGCAGGCAGTAAAGCGCGGCAGCGCGGGGAACCTGAGTTTGGAATCGAAGGAATAGAACGAACAGCCTGCGGTAGCAGGCGATAGAGCACGACAGTGCGAGTTCGTGAGATTGGGCGCGAAGCCATTAACGAAGGTTCCGCCTGCGATAGCAGGCAATAAAGCGCGACAGCGCGGGGAACCTGAGTTTGGAATCGAAGGAATAGAACGAACAGCCTGCGTCAGCAGGCAATAGAGCGCGGCAGCGCGGGAAACCAGAGTTTGAGAGTTAGCGGGAAAGAAGGAATCTTTATGTATAAATTAACGGCCGAAGAGCGGGAGCGGGCCCTCTCCCTTTTGATGAAGGTGATGGCGATTCCCAGTGTCAACGGGGTATCCCGGGAAGCGGATGTGGCAGATTATCTGAAATCCTATTTTTCAGATACCGGGTATACAGCCAGAGTACAGCAGATCGATGAGAAGCGGGGCAATTTTATCCTGGAGGTGCCGGGGGAAGAGACAGATCATTATATGGTATGGAACGGCCATATGGACACGGTGCCCTACGGGGACGTGAGCGCCTGGGCCACGGATCCGGCGGTGCCGGTGATCAAAGAGGACGGAAGACTCTACGGCAGAGGCGCCAGCGATATGAAGAGCGGCCTGTGTGCCATGGCGTTTGTACTGCACTTGCTGGCAGAGCGGGGCGTGAAGCCCCGGGAGACGGTGCGGTTTTTGGGTACCTGTGATGAAGAAAAGGGAGGCGCTGGTGCGGCGGCCATTCTGGAAGGGAATCTGTTCGGAGATCCGGATTTTCTGCTCATCGGGGAACCGACGGACTGCCAGTTGGGCATTGCCCAGAAGGGCTGTATCTGGCTGGAGCTGACAGTAAAGGGAAAGACGTGTCACGGTGCTTATCCGTGGATGGGCATTAACGCGGCGGAGATCGGCTTCGAGCTGTGCCAGCAGATCAAGACATACGTGTCCTGTATGGAGCACCCGGTGCTGTCTCAGGCAACGGCATCCATCACCCAGGTGCACGGCGGCGTGGCCAACAACATGATCCCGGATGAGGTGCGTTTTATCATGGATGTGCGTACTGTGCCGGGAGTAAGCCACGAAAAGCTTCTGCAGGAGATCGACAGTCTGAAGCAGGTAATGGAGATTTCCTACCCGGGGCTGGAAGTGAAGGTGCAGATCTTAAATGAGCGGATCCCGGTGGAGATTTCCAGAGGACATCATCGGGCAAAACAGCTTCGCAAAGCCGCAGAGCGGGCTACGGGAAAGGTGCCGGAGGATATGGGCATCAACTTTTTCACCGATGCATCGGTATTTTTAAGAAAAAAACAGGTGCCGACACTACTGTTCGGGCCGGGCAGCCCGGCGCTCTGCCACAAGACGGATGAGAGCATGGAGCTTGCCAGATATTATGAAGCCATCGAGACTTATCTGGAATTTCTGACCATGGGCGACGAAGCAGAAGGATGAATCGTGAAAGTTTGAAAATATCTGATAAAAATGGCGGCAGGGCGGCCATAGCAGTTGTCGCTGGAAGCTTTGAGGCAGATACCAACCGTGCTGGTAAAGCAGAGGCAAGTTGAACGTGCGCCAGTGCAGCGGAAAATGTCAGGTACGATAGGATAAACATGGTTTGAAAATGATAGAATGCAGGCCAATGGCTTCATGAAAAAAACAGAAGAAAAAGATATAGGAAGAAAGAGAGAGGAAACAGACAATGGGCGTTTTAGCAGGATTGGAACCACTTCGGGTATTTCATTATTTTGAGGAGATCTGTCAGATCCCCCACGGATCGGGCAACACGAAAGCCATCAGTGACTATCTGGCGGGTTTTGCCAGAGAACACGGCCTTCGCTATCTTCAGGATACCACAAACAACGTGGTGATTTTTAAGGAGGCATCCAAAGGCTACGAGGACAAACCAACGGTGATGCTGCAGGGGCATATGGATATGGTATGCGCCAAACATCCCGGTGTGGAACATGATTTTGAGAAGGACGGTCTTCGGCTGGCGGTGGATGGAGACAACATCAACGCCCAGGGTACAACGCTGGGCGGCGACGATGGTATTGCCGTGGCGTATATGCTGGCCATTCTGGAGGCGGATCATATCAAGCATCCGGCACTGGAGGCTGTGATCACCGTGGATGAGGAAATCGGCCTGCTGGGTGCCAAGGCGCTGGATGCCTCAGAACTGAAAAGCCGCTGGATGATCAATCTGGATTCCGAGGCAGAGGGTGTGCTGACCGTAGGCTGTGCAGGCGGCGTCCGGGCCAGACTGCATCTGCCGGTGACATATATGGAAGCAGCGGGAACGGTGTGTAAGGTGACGGTCAGCGGTCTGCTGGGCGGTCATTCCGGTGCGGAGATCGACAAGGGCAGGGCCAACGCAAACACGATGATGGGCCGCGTCCTGTATCGTCTGGCCGAGTGTGTGGAATTTACGGTGGCATCCATTGCGGGCGGACAGGCAGACAACGCCATCCCCAAGAGCTGTGAGGCCACGCTGGTGCTGACGGCAGATCAGAAGGACGAGGCAGAGGCCTGTGTGCAGAAGTTACAGGAGGAGCTTACAGAAGAATTCAGAAGCTGTGATCCGGACATTCGGATCGGCCTGAAGCTGGGGGAACATCAGGAGCTGCAGGCATTTTCCTATGAGACAGTGGAGAAGCTGATCTTCCTGCTCTTTACGCTGCCGAATGGTGTGCAGCGCATGAGCCCGGATATCGAGGGGCTGGTGCAGACGTCTCTCAGCCTGGGCATTGTGGAAACCCAGGAGGACAGCGTGCGGTTTGTCCTGTCCATCCGCAGCTCTCTGGAATCAGAAAAACAGCTGCTGGCGGATAAGATCGGCTACATGATCCGGTTCGTGGGCGGCACGGTGGATTTCGCAGGCGGTTATCCGGGCTGGGCATACCGACCGGATTCTGCGCTTCGGGAGCTGATGGTGCAGGTTTACCGGGAGATGTACGGTCAGGAGCCGGTGGTGGAGGCCATTCACGCGGGACTGGAGTGTGGCCTGATCTCCGCCAAGCTGCCGGGGCTGGACTGCATTTCCCTGGGGCCGGACATGAAGGATATCCATACGCCGGATGAGACGCTGAACATCCCGTCCGTGAAGCGGGTGTGGAACTACCTGTTGAAGGTTCTGGAAAGCTGCTGAGCAATTTCATAATAAATCATTGATAAATATATAAAGAAGGAAGATAAGGGGAGAAAACGATGAAAGTACTGACATTTGGAGAAATTATGCTGCGGCTGCGGGCACCCTGGCACGAAAGACTGTTCCAGAGTGGCAGCCTGGAGGCTACCTTTGGCGGCGGCGAGGCCAACGTGGCCGTATCACTGGCAAACTATGGCGTGGATGTGGAATATTTTACGATTCTGCCGGACAACACCATCGCGGATGCCTGCGTGCGGGAGCTGCGGAAATTTGGGGTGGATACCCGGAAAATTCAGCGGGGTGAGGGACGGATGGGCCTGTATTTCCTGGAGGCCGGTTCCAACCAGATCCCCAGCCGTGTCGTGTATGACCGGGCATATTCTGCCATTTCCCTGGCAGATCCGGCATCCGTAGACTGGAAGACTGTGCTGGCGGGCAGAGACTGGTTCCACATTTCCGGCATCACCCCGGCCATCAGCCGGACTGCCATGGAGCTGAGCCTGGCGGCGGTACACACGGCGAAGGAGATGGGGCTGACGGTGTCCTGTGATTTCAACTACCGGAACAGCCTGTGGAAATATGAGGGCGCTGATGTGAAGAAAACCATGTCCCAGCTGCTGACCTGTGTGGATGTGCTGAGCATCGGTGAGGACGATGTCCGCACAAGACTGGGCATTCCGGTGGAGCTGTCAGAGACAGACACGAAGGTGCAGCGGTTTGAGAAGCTGGATGCAGCGCTGATGGCGGCATATCCCAACCTGAAGCTGGTGGTGAACACCATGCGGGAGTCCATGAGCGCGGAGCGAAACGGCTGGTCTGCCTGCCTGTACGACGGAAAAACCATGCATGTGTCCAGACGGTATGAGATCCTGGATATCGTGGATCGGGTCGGCGGCGGCGACAGCTTCTTCGGCGGTCTGGTGTATGGTCTGTCCCATTATGAGAAGGATCTGGATGCAGCACTGGAATTTGCCACAGCAGCTTCCTGCCTGAAGCTTGGCATTCCCGGAGATTTCAACCGGGTGAGCGCGGCAGAGGTAGAACAGCTCATGAAGGGTGTTGGGGCGCAGATTCAGCGGTAAATGGCATCGAAATCTTGCGCAATACCGAAATGATGGATATAATAAGAAAGAGTATACAGAAAAAATAACAGGAGAAAGCAAACATGAAGATATATATTGTCCGCCACGGGGAGACAGACTGGAACGGCCCGAGACGCCTGCAGGGCAGATCGGACATCCCGCTGAATGAAACGGGGATCGAGGAAGCGAAGATCACCGGGGAGGCGCTGAAAGACGTGCCCTTTGCAGCGGCCTTTGTCAGTCCTCTGACCCGGACAAGACAGACAGCAGCGTTTCTCATTCGGGACCGGCACATTCCGGTGTATGAGGATGCACGGATCATCGAGATGTGTTTTGGCGTCTATGAAGGGTTGAGCGTCGTGAACCCGAAGTATCTGGTGAAGGATCCGGTGTACTGTGATGTGTTTCTGAACCATCCGGATCAGTATGAAGCGCCGGAGGGCGGCGAGACGTTCTATGAGGTGTGCGCCCGGACGCAGGATTTCCTGAATGATCTGGCACACCGGCAGGAATATGCGGACAAATGTGTGCTGGTGGTATCCCACGGCGGCGCGATTCATGGCATGCTCAATCAGCTTTGCTTTGGCGGGGATGTGAGCCGTTTCTGGGGAGAGCGGCACATGGAGAACTGTGAAGTGGCTGTCGTGGAAGCGAAGGACGGAAAGCTGACGCTCTTGGAAGAGGGGAAACTTTACTACTAAAATACAGCAAGGTAGAAATTGCAGGAATTCTGCACGGTATGCAAAGGTATCGGGTTCTGCAAAAATACGGTATAGGAAAAAAGAGGAATGAAGAGGAGAGACACTGTGAAAGAGAAGAAACTGGGACTGCTGCCGCGGCTGGTCATCGCCATTGCCGCAGGTATCCTGATTGGATCCTTCCTGCCGGAGGGCATTGTGCGCCTGCTGGCAACCTTTAACAATATTTTTGGTAATTTTCTGAGTTTTATGATCCCGCTGATCATCATCGGCTTTATCGTGCCGGGCATCGCGGATTTGGGCATCGGCGCGGGAAAGCTGCTGGCACTGACGGCAGGCATCGCCTATTGCTCCACTATCATCGCAGGAACGGTGGCCTACGGCGTGGATACGGCGCTGTTTCCCAGCCTGCTGAATCTGAGCAAAGATACCTTCGACATGCTGACGGCGGAGAGCATTTCCGCAGCGCCTTATGTGAAGGTGGAGATGCCGGCCATCATGGAAGTCATGTCTGCGCTGGTGTTTTCCTTTGTCATGGGCTTAGGCATTGCGGTGTGCAAAGCCGATGGCCTGAAAAAGGTGTTCGATGAGTTTCAGAAGATCGTCTCCGGTGTGATTTCCGGGATCATCATTCCGCTGCTGCCCATTTACGTGTGCGGTGTGTTTGCGGATATGGCCTTTGCCGGAACTGTTTTCTCGGTGCTGGGCGTATTTATCAAGGTATTTGCTGTGGTCATCGTGCTGCAGCTCTGCATGATCCTTGTGCAGTATCTTCTGGCGGGCACCTATGCGGGGAAGAATCCCTTTTCTCTGATCAAAAATATGCTGCCTGCCTATGCGACGGCCATCGGTACCCAGTCTTCCGCAGCTACCATTCCGGTGACGCTGGATTGTACGAAGAAAAACAACGTACAGAATAAAATCGCGGATTTCGTGATCCCGCTGTGTGCTACCATTCATCTGGCGGGTTCCACCATCACGTTGACCAGCTGTTCCCTGGCGGTGTGCATGATTTTCGGCCTGGAACACGGATTCCTCGGAACTTATCTGCCATTTATCCTCATGCTGGGTGTGACGATGGTAGCAGCACCGGGCGTGCCGGGCGGTGCGGTGATGGCGGCGCTGGGACTTTTAAGCACGATGCTGGGCTTTGACGAGAGCCTGTGTTCTCTTATGATCGCCCTGTACCTGGCCCAGGACAGCTTCGGAACGGCCTGCAACGTGACCGGTGACGGCGCCATCGCGGTGCTGGTGGATGCCATCACGAGACGCAGAGACAAAAAAGAACAACAGGCAGGATGAGAACAATGAAATATTCGACAGTGGTGCTGGATCTGGACGGGACACTGACCAATTCGGAAAAACGGGTGACAGATCGGACAAGACAGGCGCTGTTCCGTTATATGGAAGCGGGCGGCACGGTGGTGCTGGCCTCCGGGCGGCCAACCTACGGGGTATGGCCCATTGCAAAGGAATTACAGCTGGACGTGTACGGCGGGTATATCCTGTCCTTCAACGGCGGCAATATGATCGACTGCAAAACGCAGAACATCATTTATCAGAAAAAACTGCGGGAAAAGCTGCCGGCCATTCTGGCCCGGTTTGCAAAGGAGCAGGGCGTTGCCATATTGACCTACGAGGGAGAGCAGATCATCACCGAGACCCCGGCGGACGTTTATGTGCAGAAGGAAGCATTTGTGAATCGGATGTCGGTGAAACAGGTGGAAGATTTTGGCACCTATGTGGATTTCCCGGTGACGAAATGCCTGATCGTGGGCGACGGGGATCACATGGTGACGGTGGAGCAGCGGCTGAAGGAGCTGCTGGGCGCGGAGTGCTGTATTTTCCGGTCGGAGCCCTATTTCCTGGAGGTGGTGCCCAAGGGCATCGACAAGGCCCAGTCCCTGGACCGGCTGAACACCTATCTGGGAAAACGGGCGGATGATACCGCAGCCTTCGGCGACGGGTTCAATGATTGCTCCATGATCGCCTATGCCGGTCTGGGCGTGGCCATGGGGAATGCCCAGGATGCGGTAAAAGATGTGGCGGATGAGATTACCGGGACCAACGATGCAGACGGCGTGGCCGTTGTCGTGGAACGGTTTTTACAGGAAATATAAGAAAATAAACCAAAATGAGGTGCTACGTATGATTGATGGAAAAAAATGTATCGGTGTACTGACCAGCGGCGGCGACGCGCCGGGGATGAATGTGGCGATCCGCAGCGTGGTGCGGACAGCCCTTCACAATGATATCATTCCCATGGGCGTTGTCCGGGGATATAACGGCCTTCTGGAGAAAAATTTCCGGATCATGGAATTTACGTCCGTGTCCAATATCCTGAAAAAAGGCGGAACGATCCTGTTTACCGCCAGATGTAAGGAATTTTACGAGGCAAAATACCGGGAACAGGCGTACAAAAATGCAGTGGAAGCCGGCATGGACGGTCTGATCGTCATCGGCGGAGACGGCTCCTATAACGGCGCCAGGTATCTGTCGGAGCTGGGCCTGCCCTGCATCGGCATTCCGGGCACCATCGACAATGATATCGCCTGCACGGAATCCACCATTGGCTACGATACGGCCATGAATACGGTGGTGGATCTGGTGGACCGGCTCAACGATACGTCCCAGTCCCATCATCGCTGCACGGTCGTGGAGGTCATGGGACGCCATGCCGGACATATGGCGCTGAATACCGGCATTGCCTGCGGCGCAGTTGCCATTGTGACGGAGGAGACCCCCATGGACATCAACGAGATCTGTGCGCGGATCTTCCATGCCATGGAGTGCGGCAAGCACCATTTCATCATTGTGGTATCCGAGGGCGTGGGAGAGACGGAAAAGATGGCCAGAGATATCCAGAATCTCACGGGCATTGACACCCGTTCCTCCATTCTCGGCCATGTGCAGCGGGGCGGCAGCCCGTCCCTGCGGGATCGCGTGATGGCCAGTCAGATGGGCAACTATGCGGTACATCTGTTAAAAGATGGCATCGGCAACCGGGTAGTGGCCATGCAGGGAGGAAAGATCGTGGATTTCGATATCCAGGAAGCCCTGCAGATGAAGAAGGGGCTGGATATGGATCTTTATCATGTGATGGAAGAGATCACGTAAAAGACGATAACAGGATGACGGCATACAGAAAATAAGAGGTCGGAAAAGAAAAGGATTGCGTTCCTTTTCTTTTTTTCCTATAATAGTAATTATCGTTATACATTGGAGGATGAAAAAATGGGCAATAGTAAGAAGTCTGCGAGAAGTTCCAGAGGCAGAAGCAATTATGTAAAGACAATGCAGAGAAGCCAGCCGCGGCAGAAGCGTATCAGAAGAAAAGAGGAAGTGGTGGATGAGACTTCCACGAAGCGGAAGATTTCTCCCATGCTGTCCGGTGTGATCTTCGGTGCAGCTGTCGGTGCTTTTGTCGGAACCGTATATTCCAGAGCTATTATCGGATCACTCATCGGTGCCATCATCGGTGGTCTGGGCGGATGTATCGTAGACCTTGTGCAGGTGAAGGTGCTGGGCAAGAAAAAATAGGGATCAGAAGCAGGAATGACCACAGGTGCTGTCTGACATCCGGCAGCTTGGTATGGATATAAGGCAGAATTGTTTTTTCAGCAAAAGAATAGATGAAATGACAGAAAACAGTAATGATATCGCAGAGTGAAAAATGAGGAGGAACATGATGGAAAAAGAAACAGTTTCCAGAAATTTTATAGAGCAGATCATTGACAAGGATCTGGCAGAGGGCGTGTATGACACCGTGCATACCCGTTTTCCGCCGGAGCCCAACGGCTATCTTCATATCGGACATGCCAAGTCCATTCTTCTGAATTATGGCCTGGCCGAGGAGTACCATGGCAAGTTCAACATGCGTTTTGACGATACCAATCCCACCAAGGAGAAGGTGGAGTTCGTGGATTCCATCAAGAAGGACATCCAGTGGCTGGGGGCAGACTGGGAGGATCGTCTGTTTTTCGCATCCGATTATTTTGACCAGATGTATGAGTATGCGGTAAAGCTCATCAAAAAGGGAAAGGCTTTCGTCTGCGACCTGTCCGCCGAGGAGATCCGGGAATACCGAGGCACCTTGAAGGAGCCCGGTAAGAACAGCCCGTACCGGGACCGCTCCGTGGAGGAGAACCTGGAGCTGTTTGAAAATATGAAGAACGGCAAGTACGCTGATGGCACAAAGGTGCTGCGGGCGAAAATCGACATGGCTTCCCCCAACATCAACATGAGAGATCCGGTCATTTACCGTGTGGCACATATGACCCATCACAACACCGGGGACAAATGGTGCATCTACCCGATGTACGATTTTGCACATCCCATTGAGGATGCCATTGAGGGTATCACCCATTCCATCTGTACGCTGGAGTTCGAGGATCACCGGCCGCTGTACGACTGGGTGGTGAGAGAGTGTGAGTTCCCTCATCCCCCGAAGCAGATCGAGTTTGCAAAATTATACCTGACCAACGTGGTGACAGGAAAACGATACATCAAGAAGCTGGTGGAGGAAGGCATCGTGGACGGCTGGGATGATCCCCGTCTGGTGTCCATCGCTGCCCTGCGCCGCCGTGGGTTTACCCCGGAATCCATCAAGAAGTTTGTGGAGTTGTGCGGCATCAGCAAGAGCCAGAGCTCTGTGGACTATGCGATGCTGGAGTACTGCATTCGCGAGGATCTGAAGCTTTCCCGCTCCCGTATGATGGCTGTGCTGGATCCCATCAAGCTGGTCATCGACAACTATCCGGAGGGACAGGTGGAGGAGTTGACCGTCATCAACAACCTGGAAAACGAAGAGCTGGGTACCAGAACCGTGCCGTTCTGCCGGGAGCTGTACATTGACCGGGAGGACTTCATGGAAGAGCCGCCGAAGAAATATTTCCGTCTGTTCCCGGGCAATGAGGTGCGCCTCATGCAGGCATATTTTGTCACCTGTACCGGCTTCGAGAAGGATGAGAACGGCAAGGTGACCGTGGTACACTGCACTTATGATCCGGAGACCAAGAGCGGTTCCGGCTTCACCGGCAGAAAGGTCAAGGGAACGATCCACTGGGTTCCGGCGCCTTACGCAGTGAAGGCAGAGGTGCGTCTGTACGAGAACATCATCGACGAGGAAAAAGGTGTATACAACGAGGACGGCAGTCTGAACCTGAACCCCAATTCCCTTACGGTGCTGAAAGACTGCTACATCGAGCCTGCCATCAAAGATGCCAAAGCTTACGATAGCTTCCAGTTTGTGCGCCAGGGCTTCTTCTGTGTGGATGCCAAGGATTCCACCCCCGAGGCGCCGGTGTTCAACCGGATCGTATCGTTGAAGAGCTCCTTCAAGCTGCCGAAAGCAGAATAGAAAAGAATCGGTTTCGATGCGATGTCCGGCTGCGTTGTCGGAAATCAGTAAAGACCGAAACAAAGACAGAGAGAAATGGTTTATGAACGAACTGACGATGGAGCTGGACGGTACAAGCCGCACCCCGCTCTATGAGCAGATTTACAATTACATCAAGGGAGACATCCAGTGCGGGAAGATAGAAGCGCGGCAGAAGCTGCCTTCTACCCGGGCACTGGCGTCCTTTTTACAGGTTAGCCGCAGTACGGTGGATCTGGCCTATGAGCAGCTTTTGTCTGAAGGCTACATAGAGTCCGCGCCGTACCGGGGCTATTTTGTATGTGAGATCGACGCCCTGTACCGGAGCAATCCCTCCGGCCAGGTGCAGCAAGTGAAGGAGCCGAAGAAGGAAGCCGAGAGCTATCGGTATGATTTTTCCCCCAACGGCATTGATCTGGCCCATTTTCCATTCAATACGTGGAGAAAGATCACGAGGAACACGCTGATTGATGACAAAAAAGAGATGTTTCAGCTGGGGGATCCCCGGGGAGACGAAAGTTTCCGGGAGGCGCTGTGTGAATATCTTTATCAGTCCCGGGGCGTCAAATGCAGCCCGGAGCAGGTCATCATCGGTGCGGGAAACGACTATCTGCTCATGCTGCTGTCCCGGTTTCTGGGCACTGATTACCTGGTGGCCATGGAAAATCCCACCTACAAGCAGGCGTACCGGATTTTTGAGAGTATGGGCTTCGGCGTGACGACGGTCAACATGGATAAAAGCGGCATGGACGTGCAGAAGCTGCAGGAAAGCCGGGCTCAGATCGCCTATGTGATGCCTTCCCATCAGTATCCGCTGGGCGTGGTCATGCCCATGAAGCGGCGGATGGAGCTGCTGGAGTGGGCCGACGGCGGGGACAGCCGGTACATCATTGAGGACGATTACGACAGTGAATTCCGGTATGTGGGAAAACCCATTCCGGCGCTGCAGGGAAATGATACCAAGGGGCGGGTCATCTATATCGGTACCCTGTCCAAATCCATCGCCCCGGCCATCCGGGTCAGCTACATGGTGCTGCCGGAGCGGCTGCTGGAAGCCTATGAGCAGTACGGCAGCTTTATTTCCTCCACCGTATCCCGCATCGACCAGCGGATCCTGGAGGAATTTCTGCGGGGCGGCTATTATGAGCGGCATCTGAACCGGATGCGCACCATTTATAAGAGCAAGCGGGATGTACTCATGGAGGAAATGAAAAAGCTGTCCTCCATCTGCCAGGTGTCCGGCGACCGGGCGGGGGTTCATCTGCTGGTGCGTTTCACCGGAAATATGACGGAGAAGACTGCCATCCGCCAGGCTGCCCGGGTGGGCGTCAAGGTGTACGGCCTGTCGGAATATTACATCCGGCCCATGAAGGGCAGCGGATCGGCCACGGTGCTCATGGGATATGCGAACTTGACCGAAGAAGAGATCCGGGAGGCAGTGGCATTGCTGCAGACCGTCTGGATGGAACCATAAGCGAAAAAATAGAGAGAAAAATCAATGATAGGAAAGGGAAGTCTGCGAGGGGCTTCCTTTTTGCATTGTTTAAGAAATACGTAAGATTTTCCGTGTTGACATGTATAGATATTCGATATATCATTATACATAGATAATCTATATATAAAATATTTCGATATACATAGAAAAACAAAACAGGAATATCGGAATGGGATATGAAAAGAGAAAGGAGACGAAAGTGTGGCGATTGACAGAAATCTTTTGTCCGGCGGCACGACCATGCTGCTGCTGAAGCTGCTGGAGGAAAAGGATATGTATGGCTATGAGATGATCGAGAATCTGCGGCTGCGTTCCAACGATGTATTTGACTTAAAAGCGGGGACACTCTATCCGCTGTTACACGGCCTGGAGGAGAAGGGGTATCTCACCTCTTATGAGCATGCGGCAGCGGGAAAGCTGCGGAAATACTACAGCCTGACAAAAAGCGGACGGCGGTTTCTGGCACAGAAGCAGGAAGAGTGGCGCCAGTACAGCGGCGCCGTGGAGCAGGTGCTGGGAAAGGGAGGTGTGGGTTTTGCAGGAATATAAGAAGGCATATCTGCAGGAGGTGACGGATCAGATCCGCAATCGCCGGGGGAAACGGCTGGCAGAGGAAGAGCTTTGCGGCCACATTGAGGATCAGACAGAGGCTTATATCCGGGAAGGTATGACGCCGGAGGCGGCCGAGGCAGAAGCGGTGCGGCAGATGGGCGATCCGGTATCCGTGGGGCTGGAGCTGGATCATCTGTACCGGCCCAAGCCGGACTGGAAGCTGATGGCATTGACAGCCGTGCTTCTGCTGCTTGGTCTGCTGGTGCAGTATGGGGTATCCGGCAGCAGCGCCTGGTTTACGCGGCAGCTGATAGAGACGCAGATCGGCATTGGGGTGATGGTGGCGGCGTATTTTGTGGATTATACAGTGGTTGGAAAGCACAGCCTGTGGATGTGGGGCGGGTTGACCCTGCTCATCGGTGCGGAAATCGTTTCTCAGGGGATGCTGTTTGGCAGCTTCCGCAATGGACAGTACTTTGTATATCCGCTGCTGATGCTGTTCGTTCCGCTGTTTGCCGGTGTTTTGTACCGGATGAAGGGCTGGGGCGCTGGCGGCGTCCTGCTCTGTGAAGGTATTGCAGCCATAGCGGTTTTTCTTGCCATTCTCTCCGGCAGCATGACTTCCGTGCTGGAGCTGGCGGCAGTGTTCTTCTGCATGCTCGTCTGGGCGGTGTGCCGGGGGTGGTTTAGGGAGCGCCGGGGAAAATGCCTGGGGATGCTCCTTGGTTCCGAGGCGGTACTCTTTGGCGGCTTTCTGCTGAAAGCACTGCTGTCCAGCGGCTACCGTCAGCAGCGCATTCTGGCAGCCTTTCACCCGGAGCAGTTCTCTGAGAGCACCGGATACCAGGCTGTGTATGCCAGAAAACTGCTGGCCGGGGTACAGCTGTTCGGCGCCGGAGCCACGGGCGATCTGACGGCAGGAGATCTGAATTTTGCAGACCAGGGGCTTCTGTACGTGATGGTAAAATACGGACTGGTGGCGGGGCTCGTCATCGTGGCTCTGCTGGTGTTCCTTCTGGCACGAATGTTTGTCGTTGCGTTCCGGCAGAAAAATCAGCTGGGTTCCCTTCTGATCTTCGGCACCGCCTGCCTGTTTTTCAGTGAGACGGTCATTTATCTTCTGTATCACATGGGATTTATGCTGATCATGCCCAAATACCTGCCCTTCTTCTCCCGGGCCGGCTGGGGCATTGTGTCCATGTGCCTGCTCATGGGGCTGGTTTTAAGCGTGTTCCGCAACACCAATCTGGTGAAGGAAGCGCCGGAAAAACCGAGACAGCGGTATCGACTTCGCATCGAAAAGATAGTGGAATAGAAAGTCATTCCCGCAGCAGTTCGTCCAGGTTTTTCCCAAAAGGGCTTAAGAATTCTTCGATAAAAATGGGAACCTCCGGCAGCTGCATGGCTTCCAGGGAAGCTCTCGTGGCCTGCTGGGCACTGAAAAATTCGCTGTTGCCGGCGTTGGCCTCCTCGATGCATTTGATGTAGGCGGACAGCTTGTCGGCGGCTTTTACCAGCCGGTGCACATAGGCATCCTCCTCCGTGGGGATAAACAGGGAGCGGTAGTAAGGCTGCATATCCTCCGGCAGCATGGATAACAGCTGCTGGTTGGCCTTTTCCTCCAGCGCCTGGAAGGCATCCTGGATCTCATGGTTGTGATATTTCACCGGGGTGGGCATATCTCCCGTGATGATCTCGGAAGCGTCGTGGTACATGCCCAGCAGGGCCGCCTTCTCCGGATCCACGGTTTTGCCGCACCGGGTGATGCTGATGACGGCAAGGGCATGGGCGATCATCCCCACCTGCAGGGCGTGCTCACTGACGGTCTCCTGCTTGCTGTTGCGCATCAGCGCCCAGCGCTCAATATATTTCATTCGCGACATCATTGCAAAAAAAGCATGATTCATGGCCGGTTCCTCCGTGTTTTGTCCGTATTATATGATGTCTGAGAATTGTTCTGTGCTTCGCACGCGCACAATTCTGCCCGCTATTCGCATATCCTGAGATGGTCATCTCACTTTTATGCTCATATCGGGGCGGGTCTCAAGGTCTTTCATCCACTGATGAGCGAGCTCATGTGGATTCAGACCTTTTGACCCTGACAACATTATTTTACCAGATTTGATAGGAAATGGACAGAGGCGAGTGCACACTTTACAATCAGCGAAAAACATATTATAATGCGATCAGAAGAAAAAATAATACGATGATCTTCGAGGCGGGGTGTGATTCCCCACCGGCGGTAAAGTCCGCAAACCGAAAGGCACGATACGGTGCAATTCCGTAACCGACGGTATAGTCCGGATGAAAGAGGATAGAGCAAAGATGCCCGATGGTCTGTTGTTGCCATTGGGCATTCATACTATCCCGGAAAGGGAAAAAATTATGAAAAAAACGTCATCTGTAAAAGAAACTGTATTTGTGGGCATGATGGGAGCAATCTCCGCGGTGCTGATGCTGCTGAACATCTCCCTGCCGTTTGTGCCGGGCTTTCTGAAGTTCGACATTTCTGAGCTTCCGGCGCTGTTTGCGGGATTTTTCCTCGGGCCGGTCAGCGGCTGCGGGGTTATTGTGGTCAAGATCCTGTTAAAGATCCTGTTTCAGGGCACGGACACCGGTTACGTGGGCGAGGTGATGAACGTTCTGGGAAGCATGTGCTTCATTCTTCCGGCATCTCTGATCTACCGGTGGAAGCATACGAAAAAGGGTGCGGTGATCGCGATGGCTGTCTCCACCGTTCTGGTCAGCATTGCTTTTATTTTTATCAATGCCTATATCGCATTTCCGCTGTTTTCCAAGCTGTACGGAATGCCCATGGAGGCCATCATCGGCATGGGTGCCGCGATCAACCCCAGGATCACAGACCTTCCCACGCTGATGCTGTTTTCGGTATTTCCGTTTAACCTGTTCAAGCACGGCATCACCTCTTTTTTGACTTATCTGGTCTATAAACGGATCGGCAACCGTCTGCGGGCCATCGTCGGAAGCCCGGAGAAGGGATCCTACAAAGCAGCGGAAGGAACGGAGTGAGGCATATGAAGGAAGCGTGGGCTGTCAGACCTGAAAAAATCCCTTCGGATCAAATAAAGGGTATTTACGAGGCAGATATCGTGGTTGTGGGAGCCGGGCATGCCGGGACGTGCGCGGCACGCGCCGCAGCCGAAGCCGGTGCCCGTGTGATCGTGCTGGAACAGCAGGAGGAGGACAGGCAGTGGGTGCTGGGCATCGGCGAGATCGGACATATCAACAGCCAGTGGCAGAGGGCGCATGGCGTCCCGCCGGTGGATGTGGATACGTTTGTGAATGACTGGCAGCTGCGCACAGGCAACCGTTCTCTTTTTCCACTGATCAAAACCTATGCGATGCATTGCGGGGAAGCCTTTGACTGGTTGATTGCACCGCTGTCCCAGGAGGAAAAGGATGGGATCCATCCGATGCTGATGCCGCCAAGCCCTCATATGCCGGAGACGTTGAATGGTTTTCATGCGTGGCCGGGAACGCCCAATATGGGAATGGCGCTGCAGACCAGGGCCGTCAAAGCCAGTCAGCAGCTGGCCCGGGAACACGGAGCGGAATTTTTCTTTTCTACCCGTGCCCTGCAGCTGGAGCAGGCGGAAGATATGCGGGTAACCGGTGTGTATGGCAGGAGCGCCGACGGCAGCATCTGTCTGTACCGGGCGGCGAAGGGCGTGATCCTGGCAGCGGGAGACTACAGCAGAAATGCGGATATGTGCCGTTATCTCCTTGCGGAAGCTGCCGATCTGACAGAGGAAGGCAGTGATTTTACCGGGCATGGATGGGACGGCAGCGGTATCTGCATGGGGCTGTGGGCAGGCGGCAGGCTGGAACCGAGAAGCCATGCGGCCATGGGTGGCAATTATTCCTTCCCCGGGTTTGGACTTATCGGCGCGACTCCTGTGCTGCGGGTGAACCGACACGGCAGGCGCTATTCGGATGAGGCGTTCGGCACCCACATTCTGGCGGCACTTCCCGGGGCGTATCAGCCAAACGGAAACCTGTGGGCGGTTTTTGATGATCAGATTGAGCGGCAGATCACGTTCCAGACGCCCTGTCACGGGCTGCTGGATTATACAGATGCACAGGAATATGGGCGGTTCCGGGATGCCCTGGAGAAGGCCAGAGGCCAGAAGAACAAGGTCATTCTTGACCGGGATAGGGCCGGAGAAAGCCGGCCCCTTTACTGTGCGGACACGCTGGAGCAGCTGGCGGCGCTGATGTTTGCGGATGAAGGGGATCGGAGCAATTTCCTGCAGACCGTCGAACGGTACAATCAGCTGTGCCATCAGGGGCATGACGATGATTTCGGAAAAGATGCCCGGCTGATGCAGCCGGTGGAGACACCGCCTTTTTACGCCAGCGGTACGGTGAAAGACAGCCACAGCCCCGGCGGACAGTCGCTGAAGATTCTTGTGACGGTCAGCGGGTTGGAGATCGATGCGCATCAGCAGGTGCTGAACCGGGATTTTGAACCGATCCCGGGACTGTATGCCACCGGCAACTGCAGCGGCAGGCGGTTTGGCGTGCAATACACCACTTCCCTGCCGGGGCAGAGCATCAGCATTGCCCAGACGCTGGGACGGGAAGTGGGATACTATGTGGCGAAAATGTAAGGAGGAATTGTGATGGCGAAGATTGGATTTATCGGAATGGGCAACATGGGATTTGCGATTTTACAGGGACTTCTGAAGCTGTACCGCCCGGAAGACCTGTTGTTTACCGATGTGAATCAGGAGCGCATGGAGACTGTGAAAAAACAGACTGGCGTGGATTTTGTGGAGAGCAATGCGGAGTGTGCGAACCAGTCACGGATCGTGGTGCTGGCGGTAAAGCCCCAGTATTATGATGCGGTGCTGAAAAATATCAAATACGCGGTGAAACCGGAGCAGATCGTCATTTCCATTGCACCGGGCATCACCATTGATTCTCTTGTGAAAAAGCTGGGTGACGGCAAGCGGATCGTGCGGGCCATGCCCAATACCCCGGCACTGCTGGGCGAGGGGATGACCGGCGTGACCTATGACCGTGGGCTGTTTACGGAGGAAGAGGAACAGGAGATCCGGGCATTTTTCCAGTCCTTTGGCCGGATGGAATACGTGGAGGAACGGCTCATGAGTGCGGTGGTGTGCGCCAGCGGCAGTTCCCCGGCCTATGTATACATGTTTATCGAGGCGCTGGCAGACAGTGCGGTGCGCTACGGCCTGCCCCGGGATAAGGCGTATGAATTTGCTGCCCAGACGGTGAAGGGCGCGGCAGAGATGGTGCTGCAGACAGGCAAGCACCCCGGCGAGCTCAAGGACATGGTATGCTCCCCGGCGGGCACCACCATCGCAGGTGTGGCAGCACTGGAGGAGTATGGCTTCCGCAATGCGGTGCTGAAAGCCAACGAAGCCTGCTACGAGAAATGCGAGGCCATAAAATAAGAACAGCTGTCCGCAGGATAGGCAGAAGATTTCGCGTCAGCTGCCGGTGGAAGCAGGAGATTTGGACGGGAAAGTGAGGATACATATATGGAAGAGAAAACAGAGTTTGAGCGGCTGGACCGGAAGCTGATCCACAGGGGCGCCATCATCGACCTGTATCAGGATTCGGTCAGAACCCCGTCGGGCCATGTGGCAAAATGGGATTTTATCGGGCACAAGGGGGCAGCGGCGGTGGTGCCGGTGACAGAGCGGGGCACAATCCTCATGGTGCGCCAGTACCGCAACGCCATTGACCGGTATACGCTGGAGATCCCGGCAGGCGGCAGGGACAGCCTGGAGGAGAAAACGTATGACTGTGCGGCCCGGGAACTGGAGGAGGAAACCGGATTCCGTTCAGATCATCTGGAGCTGCTCATTCAGCTGAAAACGGCGGTGGCCTACTGCAACGAATTCATTGACGTGTATGTGGCGAAGGATCTGGTACCATCCCATCAGCATCTGGATGAGGACGAGTTCATCAACGTGTGCGAGTACACGGTGGATGCGTTGTGTGAGAAAATCTTCTCCGGTGAGATCCAGGATGCCAAGACCATTGCGGCCATTATGGCGTATAAAGTAAAATATCAGGCCTGAACTGGCGGGCAGTGCACAGAACAGTGCGGATTGTGCCGACAGACTGGAAATGCCCCGGAATACATGGTATGCGGCGGCCCTCCCTCTCATAAGATAGAGAACAGAAGGGAGGTGCCGCTTTTTGCGTATCATACAGGAAAATGCAAAAGATCTGTGGAGAAACCGGGTGTGTGCCCTGTTCATCCCCGGCGTGATGCTCGGTATGGCGTTTTCCTGGTGTTATGGGAAAAAATATGTGGCATATGCGGGCATCTTAAGCGCCTATTATCTGCAGCGCTACCACTATGCGGCGCCCTCCCGGGAGCAGCTTTTTTTCTTTTTGCTGCGGGAGCGGGGAATGGGAGCGCTGGTGTTGTGTGCCCTGTCGGCTACGGTGGTGCGCGCCCTGGCGGTGCGGCTCTTTTCCTGCTGGGCTGGATTTTGCGCGGGCACCTATTTTACCATGCTGGGCCTGAAATTCGGCGCGGAGGGACTGGCCTTCGGTGTGTTGGGCCTGCTGCCCCAGTATATTTTCTATGTGGCGGCGTATTTTCTGCTGGCAACCGGGGCGGGAACAACGGGCACCGGGATAGGGGGGACGCGGGATGCGGCGTATCGGAGAGGCCTGCCGGGAAATGCCGGCGCAGGCAGCTGGTTTTCTCGGGTACTTTGCACTGATCGGACATGGGGCAGGGGAATGGCATCGGGCAGTCAGGCACTGGCGTTGGTTAGGATTTTTCTGCTGTTTTTCATGGGACTGGCGCTGGAAGCCTGGGTAAATCCGCTGCTGGTCCGTATGCTCGTAAAAAATTTGTAAAATTTGTAATAAATTTTTTACAAGATATTGTATTCGCAAAAATACCATCGGCAAGATGTTGCGTTTTTACAAAAAAGCCCGGAAAATCGCGGGTTTCCGGGTAAAATTATCATTTGCTTTTCGGGAAAAACCACATTATAATAGGGCTAGAATTGTTACGGTTCATGCAGGTGGGCTGTAACACGTAAACAATGTGGGGGCGCGTATGGAACAGGAACTGCAGTCATTTATGATTTATCTGCATGACGTGAAAAAGACGTCGGCAAATACGGAAATTTCATATCAGAGAGATCTGCGCAAGCTGGAACAGTATCTGGAGCAGCAGGGGGTAGACCGGGCGGATCAGATGACGGCGACGAACCTGAATTCCTACATCCTTTATATGGAGAAGAACGGATTTGCCCCTTCTACCGTGTCCAGAAGCATTGCCTCCATCAAGGCATTTTCCCATTATCTGCTCGTCCAGGGAGTGCTGAAGGAGGACATTTCCCAGACGCTGAAATCGCCCCGGATCGAGAAAAAGATGCCGGAGATCTTAAGCATTGAGGAGATTGACCGCCTGCTGGCACAGCCTTCGGGGAAGAACCCCAAGGACGTCCGGGACCGGGCCATGCTGGAGCTTCTGTATGCCACGGGCATTCGGGTATCAGAGCTGATCTCCATGAAGGTGTCCGATGTCAATATGAAGCTGGCTTATATCGTGTGCAGGGATGGTGACCGGGAGCGGATCATCCCCTTTGGCCAGAAAGCCAGAAAAGCACTGGAGCAGTATCTGCACACTGCCAGAGGTATTTTGCTGAAAGGGCAGGACAGCGATACGCTGTTTACCAACTGTTCCGGCAGTCCCATGAGCCGCCAGGGCTTCTGGAAGCTGATCAAGAGCTATGCCAGAAAGGCCGGGATCACCTCCGAGATCACGCCCCACACCATCCGCCACTCCTTTGCGGCGCATCTGGTGGAGAACGGCGCGGATCTGCATGCCGTACAGGAGATGATGGGCCATTCCGATATTTCCACGACCCAGATCTATGTGAACCTCAACGCCAACCGGGTGCGGGAGGTGTACGCCAAGGCGCATCCGAGAAGATAAGTGAATCGGGAAACGTAACAGACAGAGAAAGACTTTGCCAATCGTCAGGCTGTATGGCGGCGGGCAGGGTCTTTTTTGAACTTTGGTGATTTTGGCAGTTTGCACATTGACAGAAAAACAGGTGTTTGCTACACTGTAATTACATATCTGGGAAAGTTCTTGGCCGTTCGGTCACTCAATCCCCATATGCGAAAACAAAAAATATGGCGGAGAGAGTGGGAGCGGGCATGCAGCAGCTTTGACGGTGCATCTTCTATTCTTCTCTGCCATCAGTAGGAGGAACATGCGAATGCAAAGAAGAAAACTGGAAGAATTGAACCTGTTGGATGATTTCCTTTTTAACGCCATGCTGGCGTATCCGGATACAGGAGAAGCGTTTATCCGGAAATTGTTGGAGACGCTGTTTGAGCGGAGACCTGGGTGCTGTACACCCGGGGTAAAAAAGGAAACATTTCGGAAAGTTTGCGTCAGCTGCTCAGCTACATGGAGAACACGAACCAGAACAATGCGATCAATGAAGATCTGAGAGACATCCAGCAGATGGTGGATCAGGTCAAGCGGGACGGGGAGGTTTCATTACGATATATGAAATGGTTTGAGCATGATCAGATGATGTATGAGGAGGGCCGTGAACAGGGGCGCAAAGACACGCAGGAAAGTGCGGAACGAGAACGGAAAATTGCAGAGCAGGAACGAAAAAATGCAGAGAGAGAACGACAAATTGCGGAGCAAGAGAAGAAAAGAGCAGAAGCAGCGGAACAGAAGAACGAACTGACGAAACGTCTTCTGGCGGATCAGCGCATTGACGATCTGCAGCGTGCTCTGGATGATCCGGCATTTCGGGATCAGTTATTGCAGGAATACGACATGAACTAATGCATAGACAGATTGTTTCCGGCGAATGTGAAAAAGGTGCAGTCCCAGCGATGGGATTGCACCTTTTGTCATAAGCTTTTAACCGTAAATTTTAGCACAGATCGGCGATCTCATAAATGAGTTGTTCGGATTCCTCCCAGCCCAGGCACGGGTCGGTGATGGACTTGCCGTACACGCCCTCGCCTACCTTCTGGCAGCCGGGCACGATGTAGCTCTCGATCATGACGCCCTTCACCAGCTGATGAATGTCCGGATCCAGACGGCGGCTGTGCAGCACTTCCTTGACGATACGGATCTGCTGCTCGTATTTCTTGTTGGAATTGGAGTGGTTGGCATCCACGATGACAGCCGGATTCTGCAGATCCTTTTCCCGGTACATGTTCATGAGCAGCTGCAGATCCTCGTAGTGGTAGTTGGGGATGCAGGAGCCGTGCTTGTTCACCGCACCGCGCAGCACCACGTGTGCCAGCGGGTTGCCGGCAGTCTTCACCTCCCAGCCGCGGTAAATGAAGGTGTGGTGGCCCTGTGCTGCATGGACGGAGTTCAGCATGACGGACAGATCACCGCTGGTAGGGTTCTTCATACCGGCGGGGATATCAAAGCCGCTGACGGTGAGACGGTGCTGCTGATCCTCCACGGAGCGGGCGCCGATGGCCACGTAGGAGAGGATGTCCGACAGATACTGCCAGTTTTCCGGGTAAAGCATCTCATCGGCAGCCGTCAGGCCGCTTTCCTCCACGGCACGGATGTGCAGATGGCGCATGGCGATAAGACCGGCCAGCAGGTCTGGCTTCTTCTCCGGGTCGGGCTGGTGTACCAGTCCCTTGTAGCCGTCACCGGTGGTACGCGGTTTGTTTGTATAAATTCTCGGGATGATGATCAGCTTGTCCTTGACCTTTTCCTGTACGGGGATCAGGCGGCGGATATAGTCGCAGACGGACTCCTCGTTGTCTGCGGAGCAGGGGCCGATAATGACAAGAAACTTATCGGAATTCCCGGTAAATACGTCCTGAATCTGTTTGTCCCGTTCTTTTTTTATCTGTGCAACCTTTTCCGGCAAGGGGTACTGCTGTTTGATCTCTGCCGGGGTAGGAAGCTTCTTGATGAATTCGAATCCCATGGTTCCATCTCCTTTCGGGAACCTATTATATACTATTTTTTTTGCCTTGTCGACAAAAAAACGATGTCCCGGAATATCCCGTGTAAATCCGACTGCGATGAAATCGGTGTGTATTGAAAAATGGATTACCGGGTATGAACGGGGCGGGCATGATGATGGAACGGCAGAACCTGATAAAGAAAAACGAGCAGGAAATAAAAAACAGCCGTCACGCCAATTTTTCCGGCCAGCAGAAACAGCGGAAAACCGGACAGCCAGGCGTTGAGAAAAGGCGCGGCGAAAAAGCCTGCGCCTGCGGCCAGAACAAGAAAACCTGAGGGCAACACGATCCACCGGACGGCAGGAAAGGAAAAGCCCAGATACGGATATAATACGAAAAGGCTGCACAGGGTCTGGCAGAGGAGACTTGCCAGAAGCCCCCAGAAATAGGCCTGCATGCCATAGCGGGGGACGAGGAAATGGACGAAGGACAGCCGCAGCAGAAGGCTTATCGTGTTGTGCCAGAACAGTGTCACAGTGCGCCCCAGCCCGGCCAGGATGCTGGATAGGGAGGCGTTCAGATACAGGAACGGACAGATGAAGGACAGCGTGCGCAGAAAATCTCCGGCCAGGGCGTTTTTGTACAACACCGTTCCCAGAACATTCCCGTACAGAAAGAAAACGCCGAAGAAAAAGATGCCCAGCACCAGGCAGTACTGGATGGCGGTGGCGATGGTGTGGGTCAGCTTTCGGGGATTGGCATCGGACAGGGTGCGGGCCACCGCCGGCAGCAGCAGGACAGACACGGCATTGGTGATGGCCGTGGGAAACAGGATCAGGGGCATGGCCATTCCTGTAAGGACACCGTAGAGGATCAGGGCGGTGGGCGCGGAGTGGCCGTAAGATTGCAGTCTGGCGGGCAGCAGGGCAGCTTCCCCGGCGGCTAAAAGGCTGATGAACAGCCGGTTGGCGGTCAGCGGGAGCGCCAGCACCAGTAGTTTGGGCATAACAGAGAGGGTGCCGGGTAAAGAATAAGAGCGGAACCCGGGCGCGGAACAGTCTGTGGAATCCTGCACAGTCCGCACTTTCCGCTTTAAGCGGCCCTGCAACCGGGAAGTACGACGGTGGCTGAATGCCGGAACGGATCGGACATCAGAATGGTTTCCTTGTGGCGTCTTCATCCCCATTGCCGTGACACAGAAGAGCACCGCAGCCAGCTCTCCGGTCCCCAGCGCCCACACGGTGGCGGACAGCGGCAGCGCAATCCCCTCCTGCAGGCTGATTTTCCAGGCCATGAAAATAAACAGCATCCGGGCACTCTGTTCCGCCAGCAGGGACAGGGACGGTACGGCGGCCCGCATGAGCCCATAATAAAAGCCGCTGATGCAGGCGTGTATGCTGCTTAAGGGAACGCAGAAGGCCAGCGCCCGCAGAAGCGGTGCACACCGGGGCTCTCCCAGCAGTGTTTCTGCAAGGGGATCGGCGAAGGCCAGAAGCCCCGCACTTCCAAGAGAAGCCAGAAGCAGGGCAGTGAAAAGGCCGCAGCGCAGGAATCTGGTGTCTGCTCCACGGGACGCTTCTGCAGCGGTGAGCCGGGAGATGGCTGTCTGGATGCCGGAGGAGGACGCGGCGCACAGGACACCGTACACCGGAAAAATCATCTGATAAATGCCCACCTGTTCTGCACCGATGGACCGGGAGAGGAATATTCTATAGAAGAACCCCATGACGCGGGTGAGCATCCCGGCGGCAGTGAGGAAAAAAGCGCCCCGGATGACCGGGTGGGGGCCGGAGAAAAAAGAGGATTGCATATTTTGTCAGAACTCCTGAAAAACGGAACTTTTTTCATATATATGAAAGAAAACACCTTGACAGAACCGACCAAGGATGATATTCTACTACAGGAAATCCGAGTAAAACAGTCGGAATTGACAGAAGGGATGACGAAATGAAGCTTTCGACAAAAGGAAGATACGGGCTTCGTGCAATTCTGGATCTTGCTGTGTATCAGGATGCGGGAGCAGTATCCATACAGAGTATTGCAGACCGGCAGAATATTTCGGAGAGTTATCTGGAACAGCTGTTGGCAAAGCTCAAGAAGGCGGGGCTGGTGGTGAGCACCAGAGGCGCGTCCGGCGGATACCGTCTGGCGAAGGATGCCGGGCAGATTTCCGTAGGGGATGTGCTGCGCGCGCTGGAGGGCAGTCTGGATGCGGTGGCCTGTCCGGGGCTGGACGGCGACGGCGGATGTGATACGATGGACATCTGCGTGACGAAGTACGTCTGGAAGCGCATCAATGACAGCATCAACCGCACGGTGGATGAGATCATGCTGGATCAGCTGGTAAAAGAAAATAAGAAAGTCATTGAACAATATGGGGCACAGGGAAGGTGCCAGTAAGGAGCGAACACATTATGAAAAAACTGATTTATCTGGACAATGCGGCGACAACAAAGACCGCCCCGGAGGTTGTGGAGGCAATGCTTCCGTATTTTACGGAGTATTACGGCAATCCTTCAAGCGTATACGAGTTCTCTTCGCATTCCAAAGAAGCCATTGCCAAGAGCCGTGAGACCATCGCAGCTTCTCTGGGAGCCAAGGCTGACGAGATCTACTTTACCGCAGGCGGCAGCGAGTCCGACAACTGGGCGCTGAAAGCAACCGCAGAGGCTTATGCCGGCAAGGGAAATCACATCATCACCACAAAGATCGAGCATCATGCCATCCTGCATACCGGCGAATATCTGGAGAAGAGAGGTTTCGAGGTAACTTACCTGGATGTGGATGAGAACGGCGTGGTAAAGCTGGATGAGTTAAAGAAAGCCATCCGCCCGACCACGATCCTGATTTCTGTCATGTATGCCAACAACGAGATCGGCACCATCCAGCCCATCAAGGAGATCGGTGAGATCGCCCATGAGCACGGCATTTTATTCCACACCGATGCCGTACAGGCATACGGCCAGCTGCCCATCAATGTAGACGAATGCCACATTGATATGTTAAGCTCCAGCGGCCACAAGTTAAACGGCCCCAAGGGCATCGGTTTCCTGTACATCCGCAAGGGTGTGAAGATCCGTTCCTTCATTCATGGCGGCGCACAGGAGCGTAAACGCCGGGCAGGAACAGAGAATGTGCCGGGCATCGTCGGCTACGGCAAGGCAGTAGAGCGTGCATTTGCCAATATGGCAGAGCGTACCGCCAAAGAGGCAGAGCTTCGCGATTACCTGATCGGCCGGGTACTGGCAGAGATCCCGTACACAAGACTGAACGGCCATAAGACAGACCGTCTGCCCAACAACGCCAACTTCAGCTTCCAGTTCATCGAAGGAGAATCCCTGCTGATCATGCTGGATATGAAGGGCATCTGCGGCTCCAGCGGATCAGCCTGTACCTCAGGTTCCCTGGATCCCTCCCATGTGCTGATGGCCATCGGCCTGCCCCATGAGATCGCCCATGGTTCCCTGCGTCTGACCCTCAACGAGGAGATCACCAAGGAAGATATGGACTATGTTGTAGACTGTCTGAAAGAGATCGTACAGAAATTAAGAAGTATGTCCCCGTTATACGAGGATTTTGTAAAAAAACAGGTTTAAACCGGAGGAGATAGCATATGTACAGCGAGAAAGTAATGGACCATTTTCAGCATCCCAGAAATGTGGGAGAAATAGAGAACGCCAGCGGCGTGGGTACCGTGGGCAACGCAAAATGCGGAGATATCATGAGAATGTACCTGGATATTGATGACAACGGCATCATCCAGGAATGTAAGTTTAAAACGTTCGGCTGCGGCGCTGCTGTGGCAACCAGCAGTATGGCAACCGAGCTTGTAAAGGGCAAATCCATCCAGGAGGCGCTGCAGGTAACGAACAAGGCAGTTATGGAGGCGCTGGATGGCCTTCCGCCGGTCAAGGTGCACTGCTCTCTTCTGGCAGAGGAGGCAATCCATGCCGCACTGTGGGATTATGCGCAGAAGCACAACATCGTGATCGAGGGACTGGACAAGCCGGTTGCTGACATCAGCGAGCATGAGGAAGAAGAGGAATATTAATTCATGGCGAAAAAGGTCGTTGTCGGGATGTCCGGAGGCGTGGATTCCTCCGTGGCAGCCTGGCTGCTGAAGCAGCAGGGATATGAGGTCATCGGCGTGACGATGCAGATCTGGCAGGACGAAGAGGAAGCGGTCATGGAAGAAAATGGCGGCTGCTGCGGCCTGTCCGCGGTGGACGATGCCAGAAGAGTGGCGGCGCAGCTGGACATTCCCTATTACGTGATGAACTTTAAAGATGTATTCCGTGAAAAAGTCATGGACTATTTTACCGCGGAATATGTAAGCGGCAGAACACCCAATCCGTGCATTGCCTGCAACCGGTATGTGAAATGGGAGGCGCTCTTAAAACGCAGTCTGGATATCGGGGCGGATTACATTGCCACAGGCCACTATGCCCGGATCGAGCAGCTGCCAAACGGCCGTATGGCGGTGCGCCAGTCGGTGACGGCTGCCAAGGATCAGACCTACGCCCTGTATAATCTGACCCAGGGGCAGCTGAAGCACACGCTGATGCCGGTGGGCGATTATACGAAGGATCAGATTCGCGCCATGGCGGAGGAGACCGGTATTCGGGTGGCCCACAAGCCGGACAGCCAGGAGATCTGTTTTGTGCCGGACAACGATTACGCCGGTTTCATCGAGCGCAGCACGGGATGTCCGTGCCAGCCTGGCAATTTTGTGGATCGGGAGGGGCACATCCTGGGTACCCACCGGGGCATCATCCACTATACCATCGGGCAGCGCAAGGGCCTGAACCTTTCCATGGGCCATCCGGTGTTCGTCACCGAGATCCGCCCGGACACCAACGAGGTGGTCATCGGGGAATCCGAGGATCTGTTTGGTCGGGTCGTGCGGGCCAACCATGTGAACTTTATGGCCCAGCCGGGCATTGACTGGCCGGTGGAGGCCTTTGCCAAGATCCGCTACAACCACCGGGGCGATGTGTGTACCGTGGAGATGGAGGATGCGGACACCATCCGCTGTACCTTCAAAGAACCGGTGCGGGCAGCGGCACCGGGACAGGCGCTGGTCATCTACCAGGACGGCTATGTGCTGGGCGGCGGCACCATCATCGGTGGGGAAAAAGAATAAATCTGTGATCAGCCTGGACGAATGACTGTCCGGGCTGAAGTTTTACTTGATTTTATCATATAATACCAACGAATTGTTCCGTGCTTCGCACTCTCACAATTCTGCCGGATATTCGCATATCGTGGGATGTACATCCCACTTTTATGCTCATATCGGGGCGGGGCAAAAGGTCTTTCATCCACATATGAGCAAGCTCATGTGGATTTAGACTTTTTGCCCCTGGTATTAACAAATTTATACTTGTGGTGCGCTTCATTTTCTATTATAATAGAGTGATGGAGTGCATTTGTGCACAAATAGAGAAAAAGAGAGTAAAGGAGAGGTATTATTATGAAAAAATGGAAGAAACTGACAGCAGTTTTACTGACAGTTGTAATGGCAGCTTCTCTGGCAGCATGCGGCGGCAGTTCTGACGGCGGCAGCAGCACCGGGGAAAGCACATCCGGTGAATCCAAGAGTTCCGGTGGGGAGCTGATCTTTACAACAGGCGGAGATCAGGGAACCTATTATGGTTTCGGAAGCGTACTGGCAGGACAGATCAGTGACCTGACAGACACCACAGTAACTGCTATCGTAGGTAAGGGTTCCAAGGCCAACATCGAGGCTATGGATGCCGGCGATGCACAGCTGGGTTTTGTACAGTCTGACGTTATGTCTTATGCATATCAGGGAACAAACCTGTTTGAGGGCGCAAAGGTGGACAACTTCTCTACCGTTGCAGCACTTTACATGGAGCAGGTACAGATCGTTACCCTGGATCCCGAGATCAAGTCCGTAGCTGACCTGAAGGGCAAGAACGTATCCGTTGGTGACTCCGGTTCCGGTGTTTACTTCAACGCAGTGGATATGCTGGGCGCTTATGACCTGACCATCGATGACATCAATCCGACCTACCAGTCCTTTGGTGACAGCGTAGATTCTCTGCAGGACGGCAAGATCGATGCAGCATTCATCACCGCAGGTGCACCGACCACCGCTGTAACTTCCCTGGCTGCTACCCGTGACGTATATCTTGTTCAGCTGGATGACGCGCACATCGAGAAGCTGATCGAGACCTCTCCTTACTACAGCAAGAACGTGATTCCGGCAGATGCTTATAATATGAAGGAAGACGCAACGACTGTTGCAGTAGGCGCTGTGATTATTGCAAGAGATGATGTGGCTGAGGATGACATTTACAATGTTGTTTCCGGTATTTTTGACAGCATTGATACCCTGGGACATGACAAGAAGAATGAACTGGATCCTGAGTTCGCAGCTTCTGTAACCGCAGTACCGTATCATCCGGGCGCTGCCAAATATTTCCAGGAGAAGGGCTTTGAGGTTCCGACAAAATAATTCCGGATACGGAAATCCTTCTGTGACACTGATGTGAATAAAGAGGGGGGACTGGACACCGGCCCCCTTCTTTTCTTATTTTGGTTTTATTTATTCGTGATACATGATTTTTCTGTATCCACGAATCGCTCCGGAGCGGATGGGCGCTGCGGCGCTCATTTACTATCGTTCGGAAAGGAGAGACTGCTTATGAGTTTTTTACATAAGAAAGCTGACAACGATGCTGCAGGCCATGTGTCTGCGGCGGAAGAGGTACATGATACCTCCACGGGAACCATGGAGGATGTGGAAGCAGTTATGAAGAAATATGACCGGGAGTCCAATGTCCGGGTATGGGAGGGAGTTCCCCGGCAGGTGATCCGCTGGCTGATGGCCGGATTTTCCCTGTTCTGCCTGTATCTGACACTGTTTGACAAGAGCCTTCCGGAGAAGCGGCTGACGCTGTTCCTGGGTTTGATCATTATCATCGGATACCTGAATTTCCCGATACGCAAAAATCACGTAAAACCAAACTGTGTTCCCTGGTATGATGTGATCATCATGGTAGTGGGGGCATTTCCGTTCTTCTATTTTGCTTTTAACGCACAGGATATCCTGTTAAAGAGTTATAATCAGCTGTCCAAGGATCCGTTTATGCTGACGATCGCCATCATCGGCATTCTGGCGCTGGTGGAGCTGTGCCGCCGGAGTGTGGGCGTGCCAATCCTGTGTGTGGTTGGCCTTCTGCTGATCTACACCTTTGCCAATGTTCGTTTTGGTAAAGTTATTTATGACCTGTTCTACACGACCAACGGTCTGATGAACACGCCGGTCAATGTGTGTCAGAAGTACATTGTTGTATTTATTATTTTCGGTGCGTTCCTGGAGCGGACGGGAATCGCCAACTTCTTCATCGATCTGGCCAACACGGTAGCTGGTGCATCCGCAGGCGGCCCGGCCAAGGTGGCGGTTATTTCCTCCGCTCTGTGCGGTATGGTGTCCGGTTCCTCTGTGGGAAATACAGTGACTACCGGTTCTGTAACCATCCCGATGATGAAAAAGACCGGATACAAGGGAGAATTCGCCGGTGCCGTTGAGGCGGCAGCTTCCACAGGCGGACAGATTATGCCGCCCATCATGGGTGCCGCAGCCTTCCTGATGGCAGAGTACACCGGTGTGCCTTATGCCAAGATCGCTCTTCTGGCCATCCTTCCGGCAGTGCTGTATTTCCTCGGTATTTATATCGCAGTGCATCTGGAAGCCAAGAAGCTGGGCCTTCGGGGCTTAAGCCGTGACGAGCTGCCCAAGTTCAGCGTGCTGGTGAAGAAGATTTATCTGCTGCTGCCGCTGATCGTTCTGGTGGTGCTCGTATCCAACGGAACGAGAACGATGCAGAGTGCGGCAGCCATTGCCATTCTCGTCACCATTGCGGTTGGTATCATCAATGCGGATAACCGCATCAATTTTACAAAATGTATCGATGCACTGGAGGCCGGCGGAAAGGGAACCATTACGGTAGCCGCTGCCTGCGCCATGGCCGGTATTGTGGCTGGCTGTATCACCTCCACAGGTCTGGCGTCCAAGCTGCTGCGTGCCATCGTATCCGCTTCCGGCGGAAGAGCCATTGTGGCACTGTTCCTGACGATGATCTGCTGTATCGTGCTTGGTATGGGCGTGCCCACCACGGCAAACTACTGTATCATGGCAGCAACCTGTGCGCCGATCCTTATGAATGAGGAGATCGGTATCCCCATGCTGGCAGCGCATTTCTTCGTATTCTATTTCGGTATCGTGGCAGATATCACGCCGCCGGTAGCCCTGGCTGCCTATGCGGGTTCTGCCATCGCGAAAGCACCGCCGATGCGGACGGCGCTCAATGCCACAAGGCTTGCCATCGGTGCCTTCATCGTACCGTATATTTTTGCACTGAATCCGAAGATGCTCTTCATCGATGCCCAGTGGTATGAGGTAGTGATGATCACCATCACCGCCCTGATCGGTATGTTCGGTATGGCCGCAGGACTGGGAGGTTACATCTTCCGAAATATGAAAGTCATCGAGCGGATCATGTGTATCGCCGGTGGACTGACCCTGCTCATTCCGGGAAGTATCACAGACATTATCGGCCTCGTGCTGGTGGGTGCAGTGTGCGTCATTCAGTATGGCGATGCCAAGAAAACAAAAGCTGCAGCGTAAACGCGTGGTTAAAAAAGAATCTGAGATCAGAAAAGAGGAACCAGTTCCCTGACGGGAGGTTCCTCTTTTTTTAAAGTGTGATGACATGAAAGGCGTCTTTGGTGGTATTTTTTACCTCATATAATACCTTATCCGCAGCCTGATACAGGTGCTCGAAGGAAAAGGTGCGCCCGCTCTGGATGCCGCCCAGAGAGAGGGACGACTGGCTGCGGGGATACTCCCGGCAGACCTGTTCCCGGTATTCCCGGCAGACCCGGGTGATCTTGGAATAGATGGGGCCGGAATCCGGGCAGTGGGGCAGGAAGATGATGAACTCATCACCGCCCAGACGGAACACAATGTCGGAGGTGCGGAATGTTTTCAGCAAAAGCTTGGCTACAAACTGCAGCATCCGATCGCCCTCGTGGTGACCGTAAATGTCATTGAGGGCTTTGAAATTGTCGATGTCCATAATGAGGAAAAGATAAGGGGCATCTGTCTGGGCCCTGGAAAATTCCTGCAGCCGCATGGAGATCAGCTGCTGGCCGCCTCTGCGGTTGTACAGACCGGTCAGATCGTCCCGGACAGAGCGCTCCATGAGGATATTTTTATCCCGCACATCCTTGGATGTGTCGATGAGGACACTGATCAGAATGCTTTTCCCATTGTCCAGTGTGATCTTGCGCCCCACATCGTTGACCCACAGACAGTCCCCATCCTTCCTGAGCAGCCGGTAGTCCAGCTCATAGCAGGAACTGTGGCCCAGCTGCCGGGAAATGGCATCGGATACCTTATTTCTGTCAGCCGGGTGAATGACCCGTTCCACATAGCCGCCGGTGCAGTCGAGAAATTCCTGGTAGCTGTAGCCTAGCCAGGATAAGAGAGTATCATTGACCATGTAAAGGGGATAACCGTCCTCCAGGTAAACAGCAATCATGCCGCTTGGTATGAACTGACAGAGCAGGTTCATGATATCCTTCTGCGGGAAACTTTCCAGGGCGGAAATGCCCTGCAGAAGATGGACAGAGGAACGGCTGGCTGCAAAGATTGATATATGAAGGCTGCATATGCGATAATCCTTTCCCTGCTGTCGCAGTGTGATGCTGACTGGCAGAGAAGAGATGACAGTCGGGATGTTTTCTTTGCTGTATGCCGCCATATCTATAATAAAAAAGCAGTTCCACAAGCCGGGAACCAGGAGCTGTTGATTCCAGTTATGGATTCGGAAGGTAACCGGTTCCGGGTGAATGGCAAATTCATTCTCCAGCATTTTCTGGAACCCGTTTCTGTCCAGTATTGCGGTATCTTTGCTGATACCCATAACAGAAATGGAAGGATCTGTCAGAGCGAGTGTATGTTCTGCGCTGCGCTCAGTGAGACAGGCCTGAAAAAAATGATGCACGGTCAGGTGCTCAGTTGTCATAAATTCGCCTCCCTTTGATTCTTAATTATATATTACCAAAAAAATATAAAAATACAAGATGAAATTTGTCGAAAAACAATAAAAATATCGGGGGGGGATAGGGGAGACAGGAAAAATATAAATAAAAACGAAAAAGCAACAGAAGAAATGAATGGATAAAATTTATGAAATCGTAAGGAACAGGATAGTTGTGGGAAAGGAAGCTCTGTGCTAGAATGAGAGAATCCGAAAAGGAGGGAATGATAAGGGAATGGGCAGAAGAAAGAAAAAACACAAAGGCCTTCGGGCCGTATTTACCCTGATCGTGGTACTGCTGATCATTCTGGCAGCAGTATTGGTCTGGGGCGGACAGCTTGGTAAAACGGTGAAGAAGAAGGCGGCAGGTGCAGTGCTGCAGCAGATTTCCCAGCAGGCGGCGGAATCCTCCGACGGGACAGCCACCGGGGATGCAGCGGCGGTGCTTGGCCAGGTATACAGCAATATGGATGAGGCAGACCAGGAGAAGCTGCAGGAGATCATTGCGGATAACGCGGATCAGGAGACGCTGGAGGATGTGAAGAACTATGTGGAGAGCGGGGACACCGACGGGCTGATCCAGTATGCCCAGGAAAACTTTTCCGCAGAGGACAGCGAGGCGGCCATGGAATTATACGAGAAATACAAAGATCAGCTGGGGCAGTAGCCTCAGCTGATCTTTTGCCGTCCGGCATTACAGATGATGTGCTTTGGTCATGGTGACAGGAATGCCTTCCACAGGCTGCTCCTCGTCCGGTTGTGCCGCTTCCTTTTTGGTGGCGGAGGCCGGGCGGAATCCGATGCTTGTGTGGATGATCAGGCCATCCAGCAGCATGAACAGGGACGGCAGGATAAAGATAACACAGAACATACTGACAATGGCGCCCCGGGCCATCAGATTGCACAGGGAACTGATGATATCAATGTCCGAATAAATGGCCACACCGAAGGTGGCGGCAAACAGCCCCAGTGCGCTGACGATAACGGATGGGATAGATGTTGCCAGTGCGATGGTCACGGCATCTGTTTTGCTCTGCCCGTTGCTTCGCTCCAGCTTATACCGGGTCGTCATGAGAATGGCGTAGTCCACGGTGGCGCCCAGCTGGATCGTACTGATACAGATCGGTGCGATAAACGGCAGCGAGGTGTTGGTGTAATAGGGCAGTCCCAGGTTGATGAAGATGGCAAATTCGATGACCGCCACCAGAATAAACGGCAGGGAGAAGCTCTTCGTTACCAGTGCAATGATGATGAAGATTGCCGCGATAGAAACGGTGTTGACCACCCGGAAATCTTCGTCGGTCACTTCGATCATATCCTTGGTGCAGGGGGCTTCTCCGATGAGCATACCTGTGGGATCATACTGCTTCAGCACGCCGGTAATGGCATCCAGCTGGGCATTGACCTCGTCGCTGGCTGTCTTGTATTCCGAGTTGATGAGCAGCAGCTTCCAGTGCTCGCTTTTCAGCGTTTCCATCAGTTTATCCGGCAGCATATGCCGCGGGATCCGGGGACCCAGTACCGCATCGGTGCCCAGCACATATTTGACGCCCGGAATTTCTTCCATCTCATGGATCATGTCCTGGGTTTCCTTTACCGTCATGGACGAATCGGTGAGCACCATGTGCGTGGAGCCGACCGTAAAGTTTTCCTGCAGCCGGTCGTTGGCGATGATGTAGGGAATGTAATCCGGCAGGCTGGCCCCCAGATCATAGTAAACAGCTTCGTTGGTTTTGCGGTAGCCGAACAGCGCCGGAACAAGCAAAACGGCAAAGATCACCAGCGGCCATGCGAAATGCTTCGTCACGCCCCGGGCCAGCTTGGTGGCGTCCGGGATGAGAGAGCGGTGCTTTGTTTTCTGCAGTACCCGGTCAAACACCAGGATCAGGGACGGCAGGGTGGTGACGCAGCCCACCACGCCCAGCAGGACGCCTTTTGCCATGACGACGCCCAGATCCTTGCCCAGCGTAAAGCTCATGAAGCACAGGGCGATGAAACCGGCCACGGTGGTGACAGAGCTGCCCACCACGGAGGACAGGGTGGCGTTGACTGCTTCTGCCATGGCCTCCTTTTTGTCGGCGTGGGTTTCCTTGTGCTCATTGTAGCTGTGCCAGAGGAAAATCGAATAGTCCATCGTGACAGCCAGCTGCAGCACCGCGGACAGAGCCTTTGTCAGATAGGAGATCTCCCCGAGAAAATAGTTTGTGCCCATGTTCAGCAGGATAGCCATGCCGATGCTGGCCAGAAAGATCAGAGGGATGATCCAGTTGTCCAGGAAAAGAACCATGGCGGCGCAGGCCAGGATCACGGCCAGCCCTACATAGATGGGTTCCTCTTTTTCACACAGATCTTTTAAATCCGTAACGAGAGCGGACATGCCGGAGACAAAGCAGTGTTCGCCGGTGAGGGAGCGGATTTCCCGGATGGTATCCATGGTGTCGTCCGATGAGGTGGATGTATCGAAAAAGACGGCCAGCATGGTGCTGTCCCTAGCATTGAAGGCGTCATAAATCTTTTGGGGCAGCATGTGCATGGGGATGGACAGGTCTGAAAAGCTGTCATACCACAGTACGGTCTCCACATGGGGCACGGCTGCAATCTTTTCCTTCAGCGAAATGACATCTTTGCCCTGCATGTTTTCCACAATGATAAAAGAAAAAGCACCCTTGCCAAAATCTTCCAGCAGAAGATCCTGGCCGGTGACCGTGTCCATGCCGTCAGGCAGATAGTTGAGCATATCGTAGTTGATGCGCGTAGCCTGCATGCCGATGACAGACGGAATGAGAAGCACCAGCGCAGCGATCAGAATCGGTATGTGAAACTTGACAACAAATTTCCCAAATTTCATAAAATCCCCTCCCTGTGTTTGTTGATAATTTTATTCTAACGGGAACAAAGAGGGGATTAGAATATACAAAAAGTGAAAAGTGCATAACAGAAATACAAAAAACGGGATTTGTTTATAAAAAATAACGAAAAACTAGTTGCTTTTTACAGAATCAGCTGCCTGGCGGAACAATTCCATGTCTGCTTCCGTTAAACGGATGCTGGCGACGAGAGATTTTCCCTCGGGAGTGGTCACCTTCATCTCAATTACGGTGCCTTCTTTTAATGCTTTGGCCTGGATGGCCCGGAAAAACGGCGCCAGCTTCGGGTGCCGGCGGTTAAACTGCATCCAGGCGTCCTTCAGCTGCATCAGTTTTAAAGGATTGATTCCCATTCGTAAATACCTCCTTTGAAGCATATTGTTTTTCTTTTGATTGTACCATAGTAGGACCCTTTATTCCAACGGATAAAGAACTGGATTTTTGAATGGGAATATGATATCTTAATCTCAGAGTTGGAATTATTTTTTTAAAAATTGAAACTTTTTTGCATAATTCAGAGTCTAATAACAGAAAGATATAAAAAGTAGCTATAAGGAGGCTCTATGATTATGAAGAAAAAAATTGTAACGATGATATTGGTGATGGCAGTCAGTGCAACCGCAATGGTAGGCTGCGGATCAAAGCAAAATGGCAGTCAGGCACCGCAGGAAAGTACTGCCGCGCAGGAGTCAACCGAGAGTTCAGAAGCTGCATCCACAGTCAGCGGAACTTTGGATGAGGTTAAGAGTTTTATGTTTGTTGTGACAGATGACCAGGGCGCTTCCTATGCATTCACGTTCAGCGGAGACAAACCGGAAGGTCTGGATAAAGTACAGGTCGGGGATTCTGTAACGGTAACTTATACAGGAACCGTATCAGAAGTGGATCCGTTTGAAGGGGAAGTGCTGTCTGTAGAAGCAAACAAATAATCATCGATCCGGAATGTCAGTCCGGTGAAAGCGGGAAAGAGCTGGTGCTTTTTAGGTGTGGTCATTTAAAAAGAATCAGCTCTTTTGCATGACAGGAAAAGCGGTGGGCATTAGACGGGAGGAAGTGAACGGTCGGGACGAAGTCTGATCGACGGAGAATGAGAAGAAAACAAAAGCAAAGAAAACAGGCGTGGTTTTGCCGGTTGCTGGGAACAGCAGCCATAATGCTGTTGCTGGGGGTGGCAGATTTCCTGCGCAAAGACAGCGCACAGAGTTCTGTTCCGGCAGTGCACGGACAGCTGAAGGTCCATTTCCTGGATGTAGGACAGGCAGACAGTATTCTGATCCAGACCGCAGATGCTGCGATGCTGGTTGATGCAGGGACAAATGAGGCAGGAGCGTCAGTGGTATCCTATATTCGTTCACAGGGCATTGAAACGCTGGATTATGTGATCGGAACCCATCCGCATGAAGATCATATCGGAGGACTGGACGATGTGATCCGGCAGCTGAATGTAAAAGAAGTCATTTTGCCGGATAAGATCCATACAACGAAGACTTTTGAGGATGTGCTGGATGCCGTGGAAGAGAAGGATCTTTCTGTGACAACGGCGCATCAGGGGGATGACTATTCTCTGGGAGATGCGGGATTTACAATTATCGCACCCTGTGAGGGAAAAGACTACAAAGACGAGTTGAATAACTGGTCTGTGGGGATACGGCTGGTCTACGGGGATACCAGCTTCGTTATGACCGGTGATGCAGAAAAAGAGGCGGAAGCAGACATGCTTGCCTCCGGTGAAAACCTGCAGGGAGACGTGTGGAAAGCGGCCCATCATGGCAGCTCCACTTCAAATACAGGGCAGATGCTGGATGCGGTACAGCCGACATATGCGGTAATCTCCTGCGGAAAAGACAATTCCTACGGACATCCCCATAAGGAGACGCTGGAAGCCTTTGAAAAGAGAGGCATTCAGGTGTTCCGCACGGATGAACAGGGCACCATTGTTGCCACAAGTGACGGGAAAAGCCTGACCTTTTCTGCAGGCAGATAGCTGGCAGCGGCTTTACAGGAAGCGAAGGTGCAGGGAAGGATCTGATGCTTCCCGAATGTCGGGAGAATGCAAAAAACAGATGAAAGGATACCGATATCAAAAGAACAGAAGAGGGCAGGTGATCATATGCGATTAATTGTAGACCGTACAGAGGGGAACAGGGTAATCTGTGAACAGGAGGATGGCACAAATATAGAGCTGTCGGTGACGTGCTTTAAGACACGCCCCCAGGACGGCACTGTTGTGGTATGGGACGGCATACTGGCGCTGCCGGATCCGGCAGCAACTGCGGCAAGGAAGCAGAAGCTGCAGAGCCGGTTCGACCGGCTGAAAAAGAGATGATCCGGGAAGACGATTCCGGCATCGGATATGCGGATCTGAATATGGTTATGAGGATTCCACTTTCTGATGGTTCTGTTCCTTTTCCGCATACATCCGCTGATCGGCAAGGATACGGATCTTACTGGTGTCTTCGGATTCCAGCGGATAGATGGCATACCCGCAGCTGGCTCCGATCGTTAATGTCTTGTCGTCGATGATATAGGGACAGACCAGGGACCGGATGATCCGGTCTTTTGTTTGCCTGCAAAGAGGCTCCGGCATGTTGGCGCTGATGATCAGGGCAAATTCGTCGCCTCCGATGCGGAAGGTAAGATCGTTATTGCGGCTACATTCCTGAAGGCGTCTTGCAACCTCTTTTAACAGTTTGTCCCCTGTGTCGTGCCCGTAAGTATCATTGACCGGTTTAAAATGATCCAGATCAAGATAGTAGAGGACAAAGGGGAGCTTTTGCTGCTCCTTCTGATGCAGAACGCGGCTGAAATACCGTTCATTGAATAATCCTGTCAGACCATCGGTGTTTGCAAGATTCTCAAGTTCATGACGTTTGCCAATATCCTGTGCGATCATCATGACCTTTAGCGGAATGTCATTTTCGTCCCATTCTACGGCAACCACATTCATGATCATATAGACGTTTTCGGTGCGTCCGCTATACTCTATTTTCAGGATACCGTTTCCTTTGCGAAGAACCTTTTGCAGATAGTCTTTGTCTAACAGCTGGTTTATCTTCATATTTTCCGTATCCGATAATATGACATATTTTCGGGTTATTGCATCGATCAGCTCCTGATAGGCTCCGGTGTGGGAATACAGATCCTCATCACGGATGTACTCATGATATTCATAACGCGCATTGACCAGATCCACCACCGCATAGCGGTCTACAAGCTGCGTCATGCCCCAAAACAGCTGATCGGTCTGTTCTTTTTGCTTTTTCAGTGCTTCATGCATTGCTTTCTGGTGCTGCAGTTTCAAACTGGTATGTAATGTGGCAAGTCGCAAAAGCAGGAGAAGAAGACAGACGGCCAGGGCAGAGATCATTGCCAGCGTAAGGCGCAGGATCCGCTGGTCAGCAGAATTCACAGCATCTGCCTGTACAATGCCGATAATACTCCAGTCGTTGATGCCGACGGGCTGATAAACCAGATAATAGGAATGGCCGTTGCTGTGAAATGCGGCACTTCCTTCGGTCGTTTGCTCAAGATTGCGCTGCATAACGGCAAAGGTATTCTCAGAAAAAACAGCGTTATTTTTTAAATAGGTAAACAGATTATCCTGCCCTGCCAGAAATGTGGACTGGGACTCCAGGGAAAGGATGACACTGCCTCTGGCATTCACCAGATAGCAGCTGCTCTTATCTCCGTATACATTATCGGAAATCATGTTTTCAACGGTACTGACATCATAGCTTACGGCAACTCCGGTATAGCTTACGTTATCCGGTGTAAATGATTTACTTAGCGGAACTGCAAATACAACCTTATGCTTTCCGTTGCTGGCTGTGTAATCAGAGATGACTGCCTGTCCGGATGCGTACATTTTTTGAAATACATTCCGGATACTGTCAGCAGTTCCTTTTCGGTCACTGGCTGTGAGATAATCACAGTTTTCGTTGAACATATAGAAATCACTGTACTGCCAGCTGCTTTTGCGGTTTGCAAATTCCCGCCATGCGGTTTCTATATTTCCGGAATCTGTAATGTATTGCAGATTTGCATCCCAGTCGGACAACACATTCCAGTTGCGCTGGGCAAACAGGGTGAAAGTCCGGTTGACCTGCGTGTAAGTGGCAAGCAGATGGGCTGAGTTTTCTTTGTAGAGTGCCTGCTGGATATAATAACGATACAGGAAGATCCCGGACAGGAGAACTGTCACGATCGCAAGCATAAGGGAAAGGGTTTTGCAATTCTTGCCCATAAGTATCCCCCCTTCATTGTCTGCAAAGGAAAGTGATCCGAAGTTGTTTGTTTTATTATAGCATGTTTTTTTATTCAAAAAACGGGAAATTGATAACTTTTCAAATTACTTTTCAAAATATCGGAAGAATGGATCTCATTTTCACAGGGGAATAAAATCCGGCTTCCTTCCCCGGAATAAGCTATAGTAGCGAAAGCCGCAGGCTTTTAACAGGTCGGGCACCACATCAAAATCCCAGGCAATGTGCTCCGGCTTATGGGCGTCGGAGCCGATGGTAAGGATCTCTCCTCCCAGTTCCCGGTAACGTTTCAGAATGTCCGTGTGCGGATGTGCGAAGCCAAGACCGTATTTCAGACCGGAGGTGTTCAGCTCGATGCCGATGCCTTTTTCGATGGCAGTCCTTAATATCTCATCGATGATGTCAACGTAGTCGCTGCAGTGATAGGAAGCGGCTCCCCCGTGACCGTAGCGCACGATATAGTCCAGATGGCCGTACACCTGAAAACCGTCAAAAGCCCGCAGGTTGGACAGGATGGCATCGAAATAGCTGCCGTAGATCTCCGCATCGGTGCGCCCCTCCATATGGTGCTGGTAATAGGGGTCGAAGCCGTCCAGCAGATGGGAGGAACCAATGATGAAATCAAAGGGCCAGGCTTTCTGATAATCGGCAAAATAGGACACCAGATGCTCCTGGAGGCCAAATTCCACGCCAAAGAGCAGCTCGATCCGGCCTTCATAGAGGGCTTTGATCCGCTGAAATTCTCTATAATAAGAAGCGGTATCCAGGTCGAAGCAGATATCGTCGTCCTCGTCCGGATAATCCACGTCCAGATGATCGGTAAAGCACATGGTTTTCAGGCCAAGCGCGATGCCCCGACGTACCATATCTTCCATGGGCGCCTCGCTGTCGCCGGAAAAAGCACAGTGCAGATGACAGTCGGTAACAATCATGGCAAATTTCTCCTCGAATAATTTTTCATAAAAAATAATAAAATAAAAATCAGAAAAAGTCCATAGTTATACGAAATATCCAAATAAGGGCTAAAATAAGGAAAAATGGGAAATTTACTTGAAATTTTTATCAAAATTGGGTAGAATGAGAAGTGGATTGCGACGGGCTTAAAATGCAATCCGAAAATGTTAAAGTATGCTGCAAAAAGCAGTAATTCAAAACTTTAGGAGGAATAAAAATGGCAGTAAAAGTAGCGATCAATGGTTTTGGACGTATCGGACGTCTGGCATTCAGACAGATGTTTGGAGCAGAAGGATATGAGGTTGTTGCAATCAACGATCTGACTGATCCGAAGATGCTGGCTCATTTATTAAAATATGATTCTTCTCAGGGAAGATATGCACTGGCTGACAAGGTAGAGGCAAAAGAGGACTCTATCGTTGTTGACGGCAAAGAGATCAAGATCTACAAAGAGGCTGACGCTTCCAAGCTTCCTTGGGGCGAGATCGGTGTTGACGTAGTTCTGGAGTGCACAGGCTTCTACACCTCCAAGGCTAAGGCTGAGGCTCATATCACAGCTGGCGCTAAGAAGGTTGTTATTTCCGCACCGGCAGGCAATGACCTTCCGACCATCGTTTACAGCGTAAACGAGAAGACACTGACACCGGATGACAAGATCATTTCCGCTGCATCCTGCACAACCAACTGCCTGGCTCCTATGGCAAAGGCTCTGAATGATTATGCACCGATTCAGTCCGGTATCATGGCTACCATTCATGCATATACCGGTGACCAGATGGTTCTTGACGGACCTCACAGAAAAGGCGACTTCCGCAGAGCTCGTGCAGCAGCTGTGAATATCGTTCCCAACTCCACAGGTGCAGCTAAGGCAATCGGCCTGGTTATCCCTGAGCTGAACGGCAAGCTGATCGGTTCCGCACAGCGTGTTCCGGTTCCGACAGGTTCCACCACCATCCTGATCGCAGTTGTAAAGGGCAGCGACGTAACAAAGGAAGGCATCAACGCAGCTATGAAGGCAGCTTCCTCCGCATCCTTCGGATACACAGAGGAGCAGCTGGTATCTTCTGATATTGTAGGCATCACCTATGGTTCTCTGTTCGATGCAACACAGACCATGGTTTCCAAGATCTCCGATGACCTCTATGAGGTACAGGTAGTATCCTGGTACGACAACGAGAACTCCTACACAAGCCAGATGGTTCGTACAATCAAATACTTTGCAGAGCTTGCATAATCCGTTGTAGATAGATAGTAAGACCTGTCAGGGTCCGGTCTTAAAGGGCCGGGCCCTTTTCTAGTGTTTCAAATATTTAGGAGGAAGAGAAAATGCTGAATAAAAAATCTGTTGATGATATTAATGTAAAAGGACTTCGTACCCTGGTAAGATGTGACTTCAACGTTCCGCTGAAGGATGGCGTGATCACAGACGAGAACCGTCTCGTTGCTGCACTGCCCACCATCAAGAAGCTGATCGCAGACGGCGGCAAGGTGATCCTTTGCTCCCACCTGGGCAAGCCGAAGGGAGAGCCCAAGCCGGAGCTGTCTCTTGCACCGGTAGCAAAGCGTCTGTCCGAGCTTCTGGGCCAGGAAGTAAAATTCGCTGCTGATCCTGAGGTGGTAGGTCCCAACGCAAAAGCAGCTGTTGCAGCCATGAAGGACGGCGATGTGATCCTTCTGGAGAACACCCGTTACAGAAAAGAAGAGACCAAGAACGGCGAGGAGTTCAGTAAAGAGCTGGCATCCCTGGCTGATGTATTTGTAGATGATGCATTCGGAACCGCACACCGTGCACACTGCTCCAACGTGGGTGTGACACAGTATGTGAAGACTTGTGTTGTTGGTTACCTGATGCAGAAAGAGATCGATTTCCTCGGAAACGCAGTGACCAATCCGGAGCGCCCGTTCGTGGCAATCCTGGGCGGTTCCAAGGTTTCCTCCAAAATTTCCGTTATCAACAATCTGCTGGACAAGGTAGATGTGCTGATCATCGGCGGCGGCATGTGCTTCACTTTCGCAAAGGCACAGGGCGAGGAAGTCGGCAAATCCCTCGTAGAGGATGATTACCTGGATTACGCAAAAGAGATGATTGAGAAGGCAAAGGCAAAAGGCGTGAAGCTTCTCCTTCCGGTAGATACCGTTGCAGCAAAAGAGTTTTCCAACGATTCCCCGTACCGTGTGGTTGAGGGCAGCCTGGCAGCAGATGAGATGGGCCTGGATATCGGACCGAAGACCCAGAAGCTGTACGCAGACGCTGTAAAAGATGCCAAGACCGTTGTTTGGAACGGACCGATGGGCGTATTCGAGATGCCGAATTTCGCTGCTGGTACCATCGCTGTGGCAAAGGCTCTGTCTGAGATCGACGGCACAACCATCATCGGCGGCGGTGATTCCGCAGCAGCAGTCAACACCCTGGGATTTGGCGATAAGATGACACACATTTCCACAGGCGGCGGCGCTTCTCTTGAATTCCTGGAGGGCAAAGAGCTTCCCGGTGTTGCAGCAGCCAACGACAAATAAGAACCGTTTTTTCAATATTGGAGGAAATGAAGATGGCAAGAAGAAAGATTATCGCAGGCAACTGGAAGATGAACAAGACCCCGTCAGAGGCCCTTTCCCTGATTGAGGAGCTCAAGCCCCTGGTGGAGACGAAGGATGCAGACGTTGTATTCTGTGTTCCGGCCATTGACCTGATGCTGGCTGTGGAGGCCGTGAAGGGAACCAATATTGAGATTGGTGCCGAGAATATGTATTTCGAAGAGAGCGGCGCATTTACCGGGGAGATTTCCCCGGCAATGCTCACCGATGTGGGCGTGAAATACGTCATCATCGGCCACTCCGAGAGAAGAGAATATTTTGCCGAGACAGATGAGACTGTGAACAAGAAGGTGAAGAAAGCCTTCGAGCATGGCCTGACACCGATCATCTGCTGCGGAGAGTCTCTCAAACAGAGAGAGCAGGGCATCACCCTGGACTGGATCCGTCAGCAGATCAAGATCGCATTCCTGGATGTAACGGCAGAGCAGGCGGCTACCGCAGTCATCGCTTATGAGCCCATCTGGGCCATCGGCACCGGCAAGGTGGCTACCACAGAGCAGGCGCAGGAAGTGTGCGGCGCCATCCGTGCATGCATCGCCGAGATCTACGACGAGGCAACCGCACAGGCTATCCGCATCCAGTACGGCGGAAGCGTATCCGCTGCAAGTGCACCGGAGCTGTTTGCACAGCCGGATATCGACGGCGGTCTGGTAGGCGGCGCTTCTCTGAAAGCCGATTTTGGAAGAATTGTAAACTATGATAAATAAATACAGGTAAAATCATGAAATGGTTCAGCCATGACAAACGAGAACAGCAATCGTGCTTGCACGAAAAGTTGAGCGAGTGCAGGCATGGCTGAACTGTTGTTTCAAGAAGGAAGATGAAAATATGAGCAAAAAACCGACTGTTTTAATGATTTTGGACGGATACGGACTCAGTGATAAAACAGAGGGCAATGCGGTTGCTCTGGCCAAGACCCCGGTGATGGATGCCCTGGAAAAAGAGTATCCCTTTGTAAAGGGTTATGCCAGCGGCCTGGCAGTGGGACTGCCGGAGGGCCAGATGGGCAACTCTGAGGTGGGCCACCTGAACATGGGCGCAGGCCGTATCGTATATCAGGAACTGACAAGAATCACAAAAGAGATCCAGGATGGCGATTTCTTCAAGAATGAAGAGCTTCTGGCAGCTGTGGAGAACTGCAAGGCACATGAGTCTGCCCTGCATCTGTATGGCCTCTTATCTGACGGCGGCGTACACAGCCACAACACCCATCTGTATGCCCTGCTGCAGATGGCGAAGGATCACGGCCTGAAGAAAGTATATGTACACTGCTTCTTGGATGGCAGAGATACCCCTCCGGCATCCGGCAAGGATTATATCGAGCAGCTGCTGGATAAGATGAAAGAGATCGGTGTGGGCGAGGTTGCCAGCGTCATGGGCCGTTACTACGTGATGGACCGTGACAACCGCTGGGATCGTGTGGAGAAAGCTTACCGTGCCATGACCGCCGGTGAGGGCGAGACCGCAGTGTGCCCGCTGTGCGCCGTATCCGCATCCTATGACAAAGAAGTGACCGATGAGTTCGTTGTACCCACCGTCATCGTGAAAGACGGCAAGCCGGTGGCAACCGTACAGGACAACGACTCCATCATTTTCTACAATTTCCGCCCGGACCGTGCAAGAGAGATCACCCGCGCCTTCTGTGCGGATGAGTTTGACGGTTTCCCGCGGGAAAAACGGATCAATGTAAAATACGTTTGCTTCACCGAGTATGATGTGACCATCCCCAACAAGAGCGTGGCCTTCAAGAAGGTGGAAGTGACCAACACCTTCGGTGAGTACCTGGCAGCGCATCATATGACCCAGGCGAGAATCGCTGAGACCGAGAAATACGCCCATGTCACCTTCTTCTTCAACGGCGGCGTGGAAGCACCCAACGAGGGCGAGGATCGGATCCTTGTAAAATCCCCGAAGGTTGCCACCTACGACCTGAAACCGGAGATGAGCGCTTACGAGGTTTGCGACAAGCTGGTGGATGCCATCACCGGTGGAAAATACGATGTGATCATCGTGAACTTTGCAAACCCGGATATGGTAGGCCACACCGGCATCATCGAGGCAGCAGTGAAAGCGGTTGAGGCAGTGGACGAGTGTGTGGGCAGAGCTGTCGAAGCCATTAAGAAGGTGGACGGTCAGATGTTTATCTGCGCAGACCACGGCAACTGCGAGCAGCTCATCGACGAGAAGACCGGCGAACCTTTCACCGCGCATACCACCAACCCGGTTCCGTTCCTGCTGGTGAATTACGATCCGGCATATACGCTGCGAGATGGCGGCTGTCTGGCAGACATCGTTCCGACCATGATCGAGATGATGGGTATGGAGCAGCCAAAGGAGATGACCGGCAAGTCTCTTCTGGTGCGCAGGTAATCACTGTGCGTGAATGATGAAAATATGTGGAGCAGGATGAAAATGTCCTGCTCCTTTTCCATAGCCTTGGCGTTCTCCGCTGCTTTGCAGCCTTTTTGATCATAGGATGTTAATATTTCCGTCAGAAAAAGGAAAGGATAAAGACCATAATATAGGGTATAGTATGATTAGACAGGATTGTGCAAATGTTTTGTGATGGCACAGTTCAACGGTATGATATCAGATCGGAAGATGTCAGGAGGAGTTGTGATGAAGAAAAAAAGACGGAGCAAAAGAAGCGTGCGGCTGTGGGCAGCCTGCAGCCTGACCGTGGTTCTCTGTGCGGGGATCATTTTTTACGGATATCGGATGGCCCGGGCACCACAGGAGCGTGAAAGCCAGGATACTGCTCAGGAGGAAAATGCAGCCCAGGCGGGCAATACCTCCAATGTGGAAGCGCAGGTGAAGGACAACCCGGATGCGAAAGATGAGACAGGAAATGGTGCGGAAACCGGAGCTGGTGATACTGCCAATGTAGATGGACAGACTTCCACCGACGGTATTTCCGGGGATGGCTCCGGTGCCGATGCAGCCAATGCCGGAAGCACTGGAAGTGCGGAGGCAGATATGGCAGCCTCTGCGGGAACGGCAGACGGCATCATCAGCAGTACTGCAGGTTCCGGCGCAGACAGCCGGGCAAAATATACCGGCGATATTTCTGCCCTGGATAATACGCTGCAGAACTGGGGACAGGGTGTCCAGTTTGATGATCTGAACCGGCCCCAGGGTGCAGTGACGGCCCAGGAAAAATACGGAAAATACAGCGCAGATTTTGTCCGCACCGATGACGCGGACACAAAGCGCATTTACCTGACCTTTGATGAGGGCTACGAGAACGGCTATACTTCCCAGATTCTGGATGTTCTGAAAGAGAAAAACTGTCCGGCTGTGTTTTTTGTGACTATGCCATATGTCAAACAGCAGCCGGAACTGATCCGGCGGATGATCGATGAGGGCCACATTGTAGGCAACCATTCCGTTACCCATCCGTCCGGAGGACTGCCGTCCCAGAGCCGGGAGCAGCAGGAGAGAGAGCTGCTGGATCTGCACGATTACGTGAAAGAAAACTTTGGCTATGAAATGTCCCTGTTCCGCTATCCGGCGGGCAAATTCAGCGAGCAGTCCCTGGCCATTGTCCAGAGCGTGGGCTACACAAGCATTTTCTGGAGCTTTGCCTACAAAGACTGGGATCCAGACAACCAGCCTGAGGAAACCGCCGCGCTGGCCAAATTAAAGGAACGGCTGCATCCAGGGGCCATCTATCTGCTGCACGCCGTGTCCAGCACCAACACCCATGTGCTGGGGCAGTTCATTGACGATGCTAGGGCCGCAGGATATGAATTTGTACCCTATAGATAAACTCTCGAACACATAAAATCTCCCGTCTGTCGCATACTAACACGGATGATGACAGACAGGAGGTTTTTTTATGTGCAAAATTGAAAAAATCCATGCCCGGGAAATTCTGGATTCCCGGGGAAATCCGACGGTAGAGGTGGAAGTGCACACTGTTTCCGGCGCCTTTGGCCGGGCAGCCGTGCCCTCCGGGGCTTCCACCGGCGTGCATGAGGCGCTGGAGCTGCGGGACACTTCCGACCGGCGGTATCTGGGAAAAGGTGTGCAGCAGGCGGTAGCCAATGTGAACGGGCCCATTGCGGAGGTGCTGCGGGGGCTGCCGGTGACAGCGCAGTGCACCATCGACCGGGAAATGCTGCGTCTGGACGGAACATCCAACAAAAGCCGGCTGGGGGCCAACGCCATCCTTGGTGTCTCCATGGCTTGTGCCAGGGCAGCCGCGGACTTTGTGGGCGTGCCGCTGTACACCTATCTGGGCGGGTTTCACGCCATTCATCTGCCCAATCCCATGATGAACATCTTAAACGGCGGTCGGCATGCAGATAACACCGTGGATCTGCAGGAATTCATGATCATGCCTGTGGGGGCCGACAGCTTTCATGAGGGGCTGCGCATGTGTACCGTGGTGTATCATCAGCTGAAAGCCGTGCTGGCAGAACGGGGACTGTCCACTGCCGTGGGAGATGAGGGCGGTTTTGCACCGGATCTGGCTTCTTCTGAGCAGGTGCTGGAGCTGATGACAGAGGCTGTGAAAAAAAGTGGTTTTCGCCCGGGGGAGGACATTGCCTTCGCCCTGGATGCAGCGGCCAGCGAGTTGTATGACGAAGGCACCGGGGTGTATGCTTTTCCCGGAGAAAGCAAAATGAAAGGCGAGCGTATCGTCCGGGATGCAAGAGAAATGGTGGCCTACTATGAGGAACTGCTGGAACGTTTTCCCATCGTATCCATCGAGGACGGACTGGATGAGGACGACTGGGAGGGCTGGCAGTACATGACCGAGCGCCTCTCCGACAAAGCCCAGCTGGTGGGAGACGATCTCTTCGTCACCAATCCTGAACGGCTTCGGGCAGGCATCCGCCTCCATGTGGCCAACGCCATTCTTATCAAAGTGAACCAGATCGGCACCCTGACCGAAACCTTCGAGGCCATCGAAACCGCCCACCGGGCCGGGTACGCGGCTGTCATTTCCCATCGCTCCGGTGAAACCGAGGACACCACCATCGCAGACCTGGCGTTGGCGGTCAATGCGGGACAGATCAAGACCGGCGCCCCCTGCCGCTCCGACCGGACAGCCAAATACAACCAGCTGCTGCGGCTGGAGGAGATGCTGGGGGACAATGCCAGATTTGGGAACCCGTTTGGAAACTAGTCCGCACCCTGAAGTGAAAAGTACTTGAAAAAACTTCCCCTCTATGGTAAACTAAAAACTAGTTTAGCCGCAGGAGGTGTTAAAAAGTGGAAGTTTTGAGAATTATTCTGACAATTTTGTTTGTAATAGACTGTATTGCATTAACAGTGCTTGTATTACTTCAGGAAGGCAAGAATGGCGGTCTGGGTGCCTTAAGCGGAGCAGCGGACAGCTACTGGAGCCGCAATAAAGGCCGGTCAATGGAAGGGCATCTGGTGAAAGCAACCATCGTTCTGGGTGCGCTGTTCATTATCCTGGCATTGGTTCTGAATTTAAACATTTTTTAATACAAAAGCACTCTCCTTGCGAGGGTGTTTTTTGTATTGGAAAATCAGGAAGTTTTGATGGAAAGGAACAGGAAATGACGGAGGAACAGAGACAGCAGCGGGCAGATATGATCATCCGCCTGGTGAACGATGAACATTATGTGCCCATGAAGGTGAAGGAGATGGCCATTCTTTTGGGCGTTTCCCGGGAGCAGCGTGGAGAACTGCAGGAGGTGTTGGATTTTCTTGTGGAGGAAGGGAAGATTTCTCTGTCCAGACGTGGAAAATACAGCAAGGCGGAGCCGAAACTTGTGAAAGGCGTCTATACGGGCAATACCAGAGGCTTTGGTTTTGTGACGGTGGAGGGAGAGCCGGACGATATTTATATTCCCGAGGGAGCAGCGCAGAATGCCCTGCATCAGGACGTGGTAGAAGTGGAGATCGCCGGGCGGCAGAGCGGACGGCGCCGGGAAGGCCGGGTCATCCGGGTGCTGGAGCGCGGCATCCACACGCTGGTGGGCACCTTTGAGCGAAATAAGACCTATGGGTTTGTGATCCCGGATAACCTGAAGATCACCCGGGATATTTTTATCCCGCTGGAGCGCAGCATGGGCGCTGTCACCGGCCATAAGGTGATGGTAGAGATCACGGATTATGGCAACGGGAAAGATAAGAACCCGGAGGGCCGGGTGACAGAGATTCTGGGGCATATCAATGATCCCGGTGTGGATATTCTTTCCATTATCCGGGCCTATGATCTGCCGGAGGTATTTCCAGAGAAGGTGATGCATCAGGCAGAGCGGACACCGGATGTGGTGAGCAGTGCAGATATGGCGGGACGGCTGGATCTGCGGGACTGGCAGATGGTGACTATTGATGGTGAAGATTCCAGGGATCTGGACGATGCGGTGTCTCTGACAGAAGAGAATGGTCTGTATACGTTGGGCGTGCATATTGCGGATGTAAGCAACTATGTCCAGGAAGGCAGTGCCCTTGACCGGGAAGCTTACGAGCGGGGCACCAGCATTTATCTGGTGGATCGGGTGATCCCCATGCTGCCCCACAAGCTGTCCAACGGTATTTGTTCGCTGAATGCCGGGGAGGATCGGCTGGCGCTGAGCTGCATCATGACCATCAATGGCAAGGGACAGGTGGTGGAACATCGGATCGCAGCGACCGTGGTGCGGGTGGATGAGCGGATGACGTACACCAGTGTGAAAAAGATTCTGGAGGACGAAGATCCGGCGGAGATCAGCCGCTATGAAAAACTGGTACCCATGTTCCGGCATATGGAGACGCTGGCCGGCATTTTGAGAAACAAGCGCCGAAAACGGGGATCCATTGATTTTGATTTTCCGGAAACGAAGATCATTCTGGATACCAGGGGAATTCCGGTGGATATCCATCCTTATGAGAGAAACACCGCAACCAAGATCATTGAGGATTTCATGCTCATCGCCAATGAGACCGTGGCTGAGGATTATTTCTGGCAGGAGCTTCCCTTTGTTTACCGGACACACGATGCGCCGGATCCGGAGAAAATCCGGGCGCTGGGCATGTTTATCAATAATTTTGGCTATTCCATCCATGCGGGCAATGGTGATATTCATCCCAAGGAGTTACAAAAGCTGCTGGACAAGGTAGACGGCACCACTCAGGAGCCATTGATTTCCCGACTGACCTTACGCTCCATGAAGCAGGCGAAATATACACCCTTCTGTACCGGGCATTTTGGCCTGTCAGCTCAGTATTACTGCCATTTCACATCACCCATCCGCCGGTATCCGGATCTGCAGATCCACCGGATCATCAAGGAAAATCTGCGTGGTAAGTTAAATGGCGACCGGATTGCCCATTATCAGGGAATTCTGGAAGAGGTTTCCAAGCATTCCAGCGAGATGGAGCGCCGGGCAGATGAAGCCGAGCGGGAGACGGACAAGCAGAAGAAAACAGAATATATGGCAGCCCGGATCGGCCAGTGCTTTGATGGCGTGATTTCCGGTGTGACGGCCTACGGGCTGTACGTGGAGCTGCCCAGCACCATTGAGGGACTGGTACATGTGAACAGTCTGGACGACGATTATTATATTTTTCATGAAGACGCCTACGAACTGGTGGGAGAGCACACCGGCAAGGCATACAAGTTAGGGCAGCAGGTACGCATCCGGGTAGCCGGGGCAGACGAGCTGGCCCGCACCATTGATTTTGAACTGGCAGAACAGGGGGAGAGATAGATGGCAAAAGAAACAAAACGGCTCATTGCCAACAACAAGAAAGCTTATCACGATTATTTTATCGAGGAAACCTATGAAACGGGCATCGTGCTTCACGGAACAGAGGTAAAATCCCTGCGCATGGGCAAATGCAGCATTAAGGAGTCCTACATTCAGGAGGACAAAGGCGAATTGTTTATTTATAAAATGAACATCAGTCCTTATGAGAAAGGCAATATTTTCAATAAAGATCCGCTGCGTGTTCGGAAGCTCCTGCTTCATCGATATGAAATCAACAAGCTTATGGGAAAAATTAAGGAAAAGGGCTATACCATGGTGCCCTTGAAGGTGTATTTTTCCGGAAGTCTGGTGAAAGTGGAGATGGGGCTGGCGCGAGGTAAAAAGCTCTATGACAAGCGGCAGGATATCGCGAAGAAGGACATGCGCAGAGAGGCTGAACGGGATTTCAAGATCCGGAATATCAAGTGATTACGTTACGTAAATTTGGAATTCCCAGGCCTTGACAAGCCGGCATCCGATGCATATAATATAGTAACAACCCTTCAGCGAAGGCAGCCGCAGGCAGTCAGCAGGCGGCATTACAGTACCGGGGTAGTACTGGTTTCGACAGGGGTTCTGCAACTGGTGAAGCTATTCGAGGAACATGACCTTGTAAAACATGTATCTAAATACAAACGCTGAAGATAATTTAGCAATCGCTGCCTAATTGCAGCTGTCAGTGCCTGGTGTCCTGCAGCCAGGTTCCTGGCATCAAACACCGCAGGGAACCTTATTTACTAAGCTTTGCGTAAGTAAGAGTATCATGAAGCTACTGATCCGGTAAGGGTGTTCGTTCCCGTGCCGGAGAGGGAATGCCAAATAACGGACTATAATAGTAGAAGAACAGTGAATGGGCTTTTGGACACGGGTTCAAATCCCGTCTACTCCATAGAGAAACGTCCGTTTACCGGGCGTTTTTCTTTTGGAAAATTTTGGAAAATACAAAGCGATATGGAAGAAAGGGGCGGCGTCATGGAACATAGGCAGACGGTTACATACGAGATCATGCATCTGGATCGACGGGTGGCATCTGTTGATACGGCTGGCCGAAGCCGCGTGTATTTCCGGTCTTTTCTGCCATATAACCTTTTTCTGGAAGAAGAGCGGGACATTGACACGCTGGTAAATAACCTGACCAATTTTTATTACTGGTGCTCCAGCCGGGTGCTGACGCTGGATCGGACATATGCGAAAGTACTGCTGAACAGCATTGGTATGCAGCAGGCGGTGACGGATAAGGAGCGGGCGGCCATTGCGCTGACTTACCGGTGTGCTTCCATCACGGATGTTTTCTGGGTGAGAAAAAAAGGCGAGAAGGTGACATTTTCGCAGATCAATTTGTATGAAAATCATCTGGAAAATACATTTCTGGATATTTCTCTGCGGGGCAGGCAGTACAGTGTGCAGAACCAGGCACTGGCAAGAGATCTGTCCACCAATGGCTGTTTCCCGAAAGCATGGCGGCGGACGGCGCAGGGATTTCAGCTGCTGAAGGATGGCGGGCAGGAGGCTGTGGCCGGGGAGATACTGGCCAGCAGAATCTGCCGTTGCTTTGATGTGGCGCAGGTGTTGTATGAGGAAGGCACTTTTGAAGGGGAAAAGGTGAGCGTCAGTGAGAATATGACTTCCCCGGCCATTTCTATCGCGTCCATGGAAGCGCTGTCCATTTGGCTGGCAAATCATGACAAAGATGTGGAAAAATATGTGCTTTCTCTGGACAGACATGGATATTATATGATGAATGTGATAGATTATCTGGTGGGAAATACGGATCGTCACTGGGGAAACTGGGGGGTTCTGGTGGACACGAGAACAAACCGGCCCTTGTCGTTACATCCGCTGATGGATTTTAACCAGTCGTTCTTGGCCTATGATACGCAGGACGGCGCCAACTGTCAGACGTTGTTCGGACGGCGGGGCACCCAGCGGCAGGCGGCAGAGGAAGCGGTGCGAAAGATCGGGCTGCTGCAGATAAAGGAAATCGGCAGGGATATTTTCCGGGATCTGCCGCAGTATGAAGATATGTTTTTCCGGAGATTGCACCATTTACAGGGGATCGCGAAAAAATAACAGGAAAAACGGAAGATAGAAAACGGGAGAGGTACGATGAAAGAGATCGAAGAGAACTTATGGAAGCTGCAGGATAAAAAATATCGGGAGTTTCACAGAAAACTCATCCCCAATGTGGATCCGGAGACGATCATAGGGGTGCGCACCCCGGCGCTGCGGACTTACGCAAAGCAGCTGTTAAAAAAAGCGGCCAATGACCCGGAGGTGTCCGGTATGCTGGGGGAGTTCCTGTGGGAGCTGCCGCACAAATATTATGAGGAAAATAATCTGCATGGCATGCTGCTGGAGGGAATGCCGAATTTTGATGCCTGCGCCTGGGCATTGGACGAATTTCTGCCCTACGTGGATAACTGGGCGACCTGTGATCTGCTCCGGCCAAAAGCGCTTGTGATGAAGCCCTGCGAATTCCGGGCAAAGATTCTCGGCTGGATGTGCAGCGATCATCCGTACACCGTGCGGTTTGGCATTGAGATGCTCATGACCTATTTTCTGGACGACTGGTTCCAGGAGGATTATCTGAACTGGGTGGCGCAGATCCGTTCGGAAGAATACTATGTGAACATGATGATCGCCTGGTTTTTTGCAACGGCGCTGGCAAAGCACTATGAGGCGGCGCTGCCCTACATAGAGAATCACAGCCTTGCCGTGTGGACGCACAACAAGACGATCCAGAAGGCGGTGGAAAGCTATCGGATCACGCCGGAGCAGAAAACCTATTTAAAGACGTTGAAAATCAAAATACCTAAGAGCAGGAAGCTTTAAAAAAATATACATACAACCCTATTCATTTGTAAGATATGAAAAACGCTGGACAAGACCTTAAAGTGGCTTTGTGCAGCGTTTTCTATTTCCATAAGCATACTGGACTGATATATTCCTGTATATAAAAAGCTGGTACGGATGAACCGTTCTGCTTTCTATACAACTGGACACATCAAAATGCTGCATCAAAAAATTATTTTTTTTCCATCAGGTCATTCAGGGTGACACTGTCCAGAAAACCGGAGACGAGATCATCCAGCTTTCGCCACAGGGGCAGGGCACGGCACACTTCCTGACGGTTGCAGTCGTGACCTTCATCCAGGCAGCTGACGGTGATCAGGTTACCCTCCACCAGCCGAAGAATGGTGCCGACAGTGATTTCGGAGGGCTGATGGGACAGACGATATCCGCCGCCTTTGCCCTTCACCCCTTCCAGCAGGCCGTTCTGGTTCATAGGGCGGACGATGCTCTCCAGATATTTTTCGGAAATTTCCTGCCGGGCGGCGATTTCCTTCAGCGGAACGTATTCGCCGGAGGCATAGTGCTCGGCCAGGTCTATCATTGTGCGCAGGGCGTACCGGCCCCGGGTAGATATCATCATAAGATCAGAGTCCTTCTTTCTTTTCTGCTCATAAGCGGAAATTCCGTTCAGCCGCGCCATTCGTAGCAAATATCTGGCTGAACTGGTTTCCTATATTATAACGAATCTGTTCATCTTGTGCAAGGGCGGAACCAACCGTCCGCAGTTCACCCGCGCCATTCGCAAAACCGCATCTGCGATGCTTTCCGCTGCTGCGCAGCTCATTTTTGCTCATGAGAAGGCGCTCCCTTCGGATGTTTATGTATCCAGATTTTCATGCAAGCATGAAATCTGTCCACAAGAACATCCAAGTGAACTGCGGGAATCAACCTATTGACTTTGTAGGTAATTGGGGTTACAATACATTCAGCCTATGAAAATAGTAGGTTAAAAGTTAAAAAGGGTAAAAAACAGAACGGAGGATACTTATGTCGAATACATTACTGGAAGTGAACAATTTATCCGTAAACGTGGAGGAGAAGGAGATCCTTCACGGTGTGAGTTTGAAGATTAATAAAGGAGAGACCCATGTGCTGATGGGGCCCAACGGGGCGGGCAAATCCACGCTGGGCTATGCGCTGATGGGACATCCGAAATATCATATTACCGGCGGCGAGATTTATTTTCAGGGAAAGGAGATCAGCCAGGAGGGCGCGGACAAGCGGGCGAAGGATGGCCTGTTTCTTTCCTTTCAGAGCCCTCTGGAGGTGGCCGGTCTGTCCCTGGGCAGCTTTATCCGCAACGCCTGTGAGCAGCGCAGCAGCAGCCGGATCCGCCTGTGGGAGTTCCAGCGGGAGCTGAACAAGAACATGAAGCTTTTGCAGATGGATCCCTCCTACGCCGAGCGTGACTTGAACGTGGGATTTTCCGGCGGTGAGAAAAAGAAAGCGGAGATTTTGCAGCTGCTGATGCTCAATCCGTCACTGGCCATCCTGGATGAGACGGATTCCGGCCTGGATGTGGATGCGGTACGCACCGTTTCCGAGGGCGTGGAAGAGTACCAGAAGCGGCGGGACGGCGGTCTGCTGATCATCACCCACAGCACCAGAATTCTGGAGGCACTGCATGTGGATTACACGCACGTACTGGTGGACGGACGGATCGTCCGCACCGGCGACGCATCACTGGTGGATGAGATCAACGAGCATGGCTTTGAATCCTTCCTTGGATAAGGGCAGCAGGAGGACAACGACATGGAAAAAGAAGAAAAGACTTATGTGGAGGACATAGACCGAAGCATATACGATATCAAAGATGAGGAAAAGGACGCCTTCAAGCTGGAGGAAGGGCTGACACCGGACATCGTGCAGCAGATTTCCAAGGAGAAAAAGGATCCGGCCTGGATGGAGCTTTTCCGTCTGCAGTCTCTGCAGATTTACAATGAACTGAAGGTGCCCGAGTGGGGCCCGTCCATCGAAGGGTTGGATATGAGCCACATTGTGACCTACGTCCGTCCCAACACCCGGATGACGGCCAAATGGTCGGAGGTGCCTCAGGACATCAAGGATACCTTCGAGCGGCTGGGCATTCCCCAGGCGGAGCGGAAATCCCTGGCCGGTGTGGGCGCCCAGTACGATTCCGAGCTGGTGTACCATAATGTGCGCCAGGAGGTGGCCGAGCAGGGCGTTGTGTATACCGATATGGAAAGTGCCCTGAAAGGGGAGTACGCCGACATGGTGCGCAAGCATTTCATGAAGCTGGTAAAACCCACCGACCACAAGTTTGCCGCCCTGCACGGGGCTGTCTGGTCCGGCGGATCTTTTGTGTATGTGCCGCCGGGTGTTTCCGTGGAAATCCCGCTGCAGTCTTATTTCCGGTTAAATGCACCGGGTGCCGGACAGTTTGAGCATACGCTGATCATCGTGGATGAGGGTGCGTCCCTGCATTTCATCGAGGGCTGTTCTGCACCGAAGTACAACATCGCCAACCTGCATGCGGGCTGTGTGGAGCTGTTTGTGGGCAAAAACGCCAAGCTGCGGTATTCCACCATTGAGAACTGGTCGAAAAATATGTACAACCTGAACACCAAGCGGGCGCTGGTAGAGGAGGGCGGCACCATTGAGTGGGTGTCCGGTTCCTTTGGTTCCCACGTTTCCTACCTGTACCCCATGAGTATCCTGAAGGGAAAAGGGGCCCGGATGGAGTTTACCGGCATTACCTTTGCGGGCAAAGGTCAGAATCTGGACACGGGCGCCAAGGTGGTGCACGCGGCACCGGAAACCTCTTCCTATATGAATACCCGTTCCATTTCCAAGGACGGCGGTATCAGTACCTTCCGAAGCTCCGTGGTGGTCACCGGGGAAGCGAAGAAATCCCGTTCCGCCGTTTCCTGTCAGTCTCTGATGCTGGACACCATTTCCCGGTCGGATACGATCCCGGCCATGGACATCCGCACCGCAGACGCCGATGTGGGCCATGAGGCGCGGATCGGCCGGATCAGCGACGAGGCGGTCTTTTATCTCATGTCTCGCGGCATCAGCGAGGAGGAAGCCCGGGCCATGATCGTCAGCGGTTTTGCGGACAACGTATCCAAGGAGCTGCCGCTGGAGTACGCGGTGGAAATGAACAATCTGATCCAGCTGGAAATGAAGGGCAGCATCGGGTAAGGAAAAGGAGGAATGGACAATGGAAAATATGAGAGTAAACCACCTGCCGTCACTTACCTGGAATGCGCTGCATATGAACGACAGCCGGGTGGACAGTGCCGTTACCGCAGGGGAGGCATACATAGGAAAAGATCTTACCATGGGGCTTGAGGAAGGCATCCGCGGGGAAGAATTGCCCTGTTTTGAAAAAATAGAGACCGGCATGGGCCCGGATATGGACGCTCTGCGAAAAGCGGGCAGCATGGAGCCGGTGCAGGTGACCGTCCCTGCCGGGGTGAAAGAGCAGGTGCTTCGCCTGCACATCCAGAGAAAACCCGGGGAGAGTGCTTTCCTGCCGGTGCAGATCGCCGCAGAGGAAGACAGTGAGATCACAGTTTTTGTGGACGATACCGGGGTAAAAGAAACATCCGGCGGTACGCTGGCCCTGCAGTTCCGGGCAAATGTGAAAAAGGGCGCCCAGGTGCGTCTTGTGCAGGTACAGTTGTTAAGCAGCCAGGAGCAGAAGCTCAACGATATCGGCGTGTTCTGTGGAGATGAGGGCAGATTTGAGACGCTGCAGTTGTTTCTGGGAGCCGGAAAAACCTACGCCGGGTGCCGGGCAGACCTGGCAGGCAAAGGCAGCTCCATGGCAGCGGACATTGGCTATCTGGGAAGAGAGACCCAGAGCTATGACTTTAACTATGAGGCTGTCCATAAGGGAAAAAAGACGAGAAGTGATATGACCGCCTCCGGTGTGCTGTGGGATCATGCATCCAAGCTGTTCCGGGGCACCATTGATTTCCGGAACGGTTCCGCAGGCTCTTCCGGCGACGAGAAGGAGGATGTTCTTCTCATGGATGAAGGCGTGGTAAACCGGACAATCCCGCTGATCCTCTGTGCAGAGGAGGATGTGGAGGGCAACCACGGCGCATCCATCGGCAAGCTGGACGATGAGCTGCTGTTTTATCTCGTTTCCCGGGGCATGAGCCGGGAGGAAGCGTGCAAAATGGTGGCAAGAGCCCGGATCGACGCCCTGAGCAGAAGACTGGGAGACGAAGCACTGTCCCAGCAGGTACAGAAGTACCTGGAGGAGGTATTCCATGGCTGATTACAGAGAAAATCCATACCGGAAAGATTTCCCGCTGCTGCTGGAAGAAAAGGCCGCTTATCTGGACAATGCGGCCACGGCCCAGCGGCCGGTCTGTGTGATGGAAGCGGAGAAGCAATTTTATGAGCACAGCAATGCCAACCCTCTTCGGGGGCTGTACGAACTGAGCATGGCGGCCACGGATGCTTACGAGGATGCCAGAGAGACTGTGCGCAAATTTTTGCATGCCGCTTCCGAGCGTGAAATTATTTTTACAAGAAATACCACCGAGAGCCTGAACCTGGTGGCCTACAGCTACGGCCTGACCTTTTTAAAGCCCGGGGATGAGATCCTGGTGAGCATCATGGAGCACCACAGCAATCTGCTGCCCTGGCAGATGGTTGCCAGAAAAACAGGTGCGGTGCTGAAATTCCTGGAATGTGAGATGGATGGCAGCCTCCCCCAGGAACGGCTGGATGCCGGATTTTCCGACAAGACAAAACTGGTGGCCATTGCCCAGGTGTCTAACGTGATGGGCCGGGAAAATCCTATCCGGAAGATCATCCAGATGGCTCATGAGCGCGGCGCGGTTGTCGTCATTGACGCAGCCCAGAGCGCTCCCCATATGGCCATTGACGTGCAGGAGCTGGATGCCGATTTTCTGGCATTTTCCGGCCACAAGCTCATGGGGCCCATGGGCATCGGTGTTTTATATGGAAAAGAAAAATGGCTGGAGCAGATGCCGCCCTTCCTCACCGGCGGCGAGATGATCTCTTCTGTGACGAGAGAGGGCGCCGTGTTTGCGGAGCTGCCCCATAAGTTTGAGGCGGGCACGGTAAATGCCGCCGGTGCAGCAGGACTGGCGGCGGCCATCCAATATATTGAAAGCATTGGTTTTGAAAAAATGCATACTATCGAGACGGCGCTGACCCGCCGGGCACTGGAAGGGCTGCAGGCCATTCCCCATGTGCATGTGCTGGGCTCTGACAAAGCCGAGGAGCACTGCGGCATCCTGACGTTCACCATTGATGATGTGCATCCCCACGATATCAGCGCCATTTTGGATGCGGATGGCGTGGATGTCCGGGCAGGTCATCACTGTGCCCAGCCGCTGATGGACTATCTGGGCGTGTCTTCCACCACCCGGGCCAGCCTGTATTTTTACAATACGGTGGAAGAGATTGACGCCCTGGTGGAGAGCGTCGGTTCTGTGAGAAGGAGAATGGGATATGGCGAATAGAACATTTTATAACGAAATTTTGACAGATCACAACATGCGGCCCATGCACAAGCATGACCTGCCGGACGCCAACATGGTGCTGGAAGGGGTCAACCCCAGCTGCGGCGACGATATTTTTCTGAAATTAAAGGTGGAAAATGACGAGATCGTGGACGGCTCCTTTGTGGGCAGCGGCTGCGCCATTTCCCAGGCGTCTGCGGACATCATGCTGGAGCTGATCATCGGAAAGAAGAAAGAGGAAGCGCTGCACCTGGCGGATCTGTTTTTACAGATGATCAAGGGAACCATCAAAGAAGAAGACCTGGAAGAGCTGGAGGAAGCCATCGCTCTGCAGGATATTTCTCATATGCCCGCCCGGGTCAAATGTGCGGTGCTGGGATGGCACACCATGGAAGAGATGCTGAAAAAACAGGAATGAAGCATTTCAGCAAAGTCTTCTATATAATACCCTGAGTTATCTTTTCTCCAGAAAGCACAGTAAATTTTTCGAACAGGCTGGTTATTCCGGTACAGTGGGATTCTGCTGACAACGGTGTCAAACCAGGCCTGTTCCCCGATCACATCAACCGGCAGATAACCCTGCCCGGTTATGATTTTTAAGCGTGCTTCCTGAATGGTATCTGCAAACAGAAAATCTCCATGCAGTCCGATGATATTTTCATAATAATTTTGTTCTTCCTGTTGCCCTGCCTGGTTGATGACCAGAATGCAGGGCATATTTTTCAGGTCATCCGTTTCCAGCGTGTCCAGTTTACTGAGAGGATTTTTGGCAGAAAGCTCAATATAAATGTTACTTTCTGCGAGTATTTCATTCCGATAGGCATCGGAAAACGCACGCCGTTGATCATTGATTGCAAGATCGATCGAGTCATTTTCCATCGCATGATACAGTTCTTCATGACTTCCCACCGTGATTTCCACGTCTACAGCCGGGTATTTTTCAGAAAACAGAGCGATCGCTTCTGAGAGTTCATTTCCATGATATCCTTTATAATATCCGATCCGTAAAACAGCATGATCATTATTCGCAATTTTCTTCGTTTCCCGGATAAGATGCTTCAGATCTCCTGAGATGATCAGGCTTTTCCGATAAAAATGCTCGCCGGCCGGTGTCAGAGAAAAGGTACGGTTATGTCTTTCCAGTAGTTTGACTCCGAGTTCGTCTTCTAATTTTTTGATCTGCTGGGAAATAGCAGACTGTGAGACATGACACTGTTCTGCTGCTAGATAGAAATTTCCGTTTTCAATAACAGCCTGTAAATATTCCATTTGACGTAAGAGCATAAGCGGTATTCCTCCTCTTTTTTCACCCTCTGTCCGTATTATACAACGATTAGTAAAACTAATCAATATGATAAGAACAAAGATTTGATTGAGAAGTGACATTGCATTATGATAAAGCCATCAAAAAGAAAAGAACATCAACAGGAATGTAGATTCGTTTAGGAGGAGCAGAAAGCTATGAGTAAAAAAGAAGTAATGATCGTAACAGGTGCAGGACAGATTTCCATGGCAATCGCCAGAAGAGTGGGATATGGCAAAAAAATCGTTATGGGCGATAAAAATATAAAGAATGCAAAGGCAATCGCAGAGATCATGAACAATGCCGGTTTTGATGTGGAACCGGTGGAGATGGATCTTTCTTCCAGAGCGTCCATTTTAAGTCTGATTGCAAAAGCGCAGGAATATGGGGAGATCAAAATGCTGGTAAACGGAGCCGGTGTTTCCCCGAGCCAGGCGCCCATCGAAGCAATCTTAAAAGTGGATCTGTACGGCACGGCTGTTTTGCTGGAAGAAGTTGGAAAGGTGATCGCAGAGGGCGGCTGCGGCGTGACCATTTCCAGCCAGTCCGGATGGAGAATGCCGCAGCTTACCGCAGAGGAAGATGCCGCGCTGGCAACGACACCCACCGAAGAACTGTTAAATCTTGAGATTTTACAGCCGGAAAACATCAGAGATACCCTTCACGCATACCAGATGGCAAAACGCTGCAATGAAAAGCGTGTCATGGCGCAGTCCGTAGCGTGGGGCAAGCGCGGCGCAAGATTAAACGACATCGCACCGGGCATCATCGTGACACCGCTTGCCGTGGATGAATTCAACGGTCCGCGCGGAGATTTCTACAAAAATATGTTTGCAAAATGCCCCGCAGGAAGACCGGGAACCGCAGACGAAGTGGCAAATGTGGCAGAACTTCTGATGAGCGACAAGGGAGCATTTATCACAGGCTCTACCTTCCTGATCGATGGCGGTGCAACATCATCTTATTATTATGGCCCGCTCAAGCCGGAAAATTTACCGGTGCGGGGGTAGGGGGGATATATCCCTCTACCATGTCAGCGAAAATTCTACCAGCTCCGGTGTCTCTGGTCTGCCGATCAACGGCTCTTTTTTATCCAGCGCAGAAAGCTGTGCCATTTCATCTGCGGTCAATTCAAAATCAAACAGATCAAAATTCTCTCGGATATGTTCCGGCTTCGTGCTTCTCGGAATAACGACGATGTCCTTTTGGGTCAGGAAACGAAGCAATATCTGCGCGGGCGTTTTCCGGTATTTTTCAGCAAGGGAGAGCACCGCAGGCTCCTGAAACATTTCATCGACCCGAAGGTTGCTGCTTTGAAATCTTTAAAAGCAGCAAAGAAAGGCAGAGCCGTTTACACTACCGGAGCATTTTATAAATGCTACCGATTGCTTGCAAAGCTGATTCCACATACGCTTCTTGTGAAATTTGCAGGTCTTGGATAAGGAGATAGATGATGATTTTATATTTTTCAGCAACCGGAAATAGCGAATATGTTGCCAGAAGGATTGCAGCCGAGACAGGTGACCTTGCCGTTTCTATTACAGATTGCTATAAAGAACAGATGTTCTCATTTGATAAGAAATGCAAAACACTTGGTATCGTAAGCCCCACATACTCTTGGGGATTGCCTGTTATCGTAACTGAATTTTTACAAAGATTAGATGTAAGCCACAAGCCGGACTATCTGTTTTTTATTGCAACCTATGGAACAACTCCGGGACAAACCGGGAGATTTGCAGATCATATTCTTGCTCCTAAAGGCTTGCCATTGTCCGCAAAATTCAGCGTGAAAATGCCGGATACCTGGACGCCGATTTTTGATTTGAGCAATAAAGAAAAAGTTCGGCGTATCAATGATCATGCAGAGCTTGCAATCGACAGTATGATAAAGCAAATAAAGGATTTTACCGTAGGGGATTTTATGAAAAATAAGATACCTTATCCGCTTGCAAAGATAGGCTACCATATCGAATATGATGCGATGCGTAAAACAAAGCATTTTTCAGTGGAGGATACCTGCGTTGGGTGTGGATTGTGTGCCAAAAACTGCCCGATTTCCGCCATTAAGCTCAAAGACCGCAAACCCGAATGGATGAAAGAACAATGTGTCATGTGCCTGGCGTGCTTACATCACTGCCCTAAATTTGCGATTCAATATGGCAAACATACAAAGAAGCATGGTCAGTATGTACATGATTCTTTTGATTCGCAGGGAAAAATATAGCCTGTGCCGGTATTATCCATCAATGCTGTTTCTGGGTGGATTGTATTCTGCAAATATTGCTCTCGTCGTATCTGATCTCCTTATCGTTCCATCCGTTCACCATGTCGCTTTTATTTTTTGTTGCTTCTTAGGGAACTTTTTGATAGAATTACAAGAGAAAAGTTCCCTAAAGGAGATGAATATAGTCATGGATAGCTTTCATGAGATTCAATCGTTGCTTCAGGAAAAAGCAGATTTTCAGGCAAGAATGAATCTGATTCCGTATGATGGAAATCCGGAAATAAAGGAAAATGCAAGTGGCAAATATTTATATATGAGAAAACGTATTGGCAGCCGACTGACTTCCACGTATGTGGATGTTTATTCGGAAGAGTTGTATCAGCTTTTATTAAGAAATGCCAAGGAACTTAGAACACTAAAAAAGAATATAAGAAAAATTGAAAAAAGACTGGCAGAATTAGGATATGAGGCTACAGATCTAAGCATAAGGGTGGCTCAAAATCTGGATTTTGCCAGAGCTAATATGAAAGCCAATATATATGATCAGGCAGTATTGGAAGGTGTTGCAACCTCTTTTCCACAAACAGAAGATATTATAGATAATGGCACAGTCAGTGGGATGACGGCAAGTGATATACAAAAAATATTAAATTTAAAACATGCATGGGAATTTATTCTGGACACAGATGTTATACAGGCAAAGTCAGATTACTATTTGTTATGTCATATAGCTAAATTAGTTAATGAAGGTTTTTTTCATGATGGGGGCAGAATAAGGGGAGTACCTGTTATAATCGGAGGCAGTTCATATAAACCACCAATACCAGTTGAAACTCTTGTAAAAGAAAGCATTCAGGAGATCCTAATGTCAGAAAAAGAGGCAATCGATATTGCGATCAATCTCTGCATGTATAGTATGAAAACACAAATATTTATTGATGGAAACAAGCGTGCTTCTGTGATATTTGCAAATCATTTTCTTATTGCACATGGACAGGGCTTTTTGGTAATTCCGGAAGAACATGTTCCAGAGTTTAAAAAGAAATTGGTTGCCTATTATGAAGGTGAAACTATTGAGGATATTAGTACATTCTTAAAAGAAAAGTGCTGGAAAACATTCTAAAGAGTGTAAAGAATATTCTGTTTTACAGAACTGGAAAATCGGGATTGACCGAGTTCTGTGAGCGAGGGATACTTCCTGTCCGAAGGGCAGGATGATGGGTTTGAAATGAATGGAACAAATCGGAATTGACCGAGCTCTGTGAGCGAGGGATGCTTCTTGTCCGAATGGCAAGAAGATGAGAGTGAGAAAGCATAGAATAAATTAGGATTTGAGGTGGAAACATGGCATCAAGCAAGGAATACTTAGAGTTTATTTTAGGACAGCTATCTGAGTTAGAAGAAATTACTTATCGAGCTATGATGGGAGAATTTATTATTTATTATCGCGGCAAGATTGTAGGCGGTATCTATGATGATAGATTACTTGTTAAACCAGTAAAATCAGCAATTAGTTATATGCCGACAGCTCCGTATGAATTACCGTATGAAGGAGCAAAAGAGATGTTGCTGGTAAATGAAGTTGATAATAAGGAATTTTTGACAGGCTTGTTTCATGCAATGTATGATGAACTGCTGGTTCCGAAACCGAAAAGGTAGAAGTAAATAACTTCCAGTTGTGAAAATGAAATTTTGTGAGTGGTATCTGCTCTTGGAGAAGGAGGGCGCAAATGGCAGTTCAATTAACCGCAGTGATGATTTTAGCTATCTTTTATGGTTGTTATTTCAGTAAAATGCTTGCCCAGCGGCGGAAAGGAATACAGACAGATCAAATGGGAAAAGGAAAGACGGGAGAGGCCAGAACCATCGAACTGACGATGAAAGTGACAACGCTGTTGGTTCCGCTGGTTGAGCTGATGAGTATTTACCGGAATATAAGCGGGCTGCCTGGATGGGTCAGATACTTGGGGATCGTGCTGGCGCTTTTGGGAGATGTGGTGTTTGTGATTTCGGTCCGGACAATGAAAGACAGCTGGCGCGCCGGCGTCTCAGAAACAGAGCAGACGGCGCTTGTTACAGACGGGATTTATCAGCTGAGTAGGAATCCGGCCTTTCTTGGTTTTGATATGGTGTATATTGGGATCCTGCTGATGTTTTTTCACGGGATTCTCTTGGTGTTTTCTGCTGCTGCGATGTTCATGTTTCACCTGCAGATCGTAAGGGTGGAAGAACCATTTCTGGATGCGGCATTTGGAGACGATTACCGGGAATATAAGAAAAAAGTAAACAGATATTTGCTATAAACCTATTCCTCCGTCCAGTCCGCATGCAGGCGAAACTGGCTGCGGTCGAAATCGAGGATACCTTCCTGGCGGAGGCGGGACAATTCGGCGGACATGGCGCTGCGATCCACGCAGAGATAATCGGCCAGCTCCTGCCGGTTAAAGGGAATGGAAAAAGTAAGGCTGCTGGCAGCTCTGGCCCGGGAGGACAGATAGGCCAGCAGTTTTTCTCGTGTGGAGCGCCGGGACAGGCAACGGAGCTTTTCGTTCAGCATGAGATTTTTGGAGGCCAGGACACGCACCATATTTTCCATCAGTTTCATATGCAGGGAAGCATCTGCGGGGCTCTGGTTGGGTGTCGGGGCGCCGGGATAGGTCAGAAACAGTACCCGGGTGGGGCGGACGGCCAGCACGCTCACCGGGATGGCCGGCGAGCCCGCGCAGCAGAACGCCTCCGCAAACAGATCCGGCGGCTCGATCATGCCGAAGATCGTCTGGTTGCCGAATACATCGGAGGAAATGACCTGGGCGCTGCCCTCCAGCACAATGCCGATCTGGGTGGCGGGAGAACCGGCGGACAGGATCTCGGTATTTTTCGGATAGGAGCGGACGGCTGCGCGAAGGGCCGTCAGCAGTTTCTTGCAATCATTTTCAGAAAAACCGCGCAGCAGCGGATTGTGGGAGAGCAGCCGGATGTCCTCCGGCGTGAGTAGTTCTTTTTTCATAAAAAATCTCCTTTGTTGGAAATACAACGGATTAATTTCCTGTATTGTATTATGATCTGTCCTGTAAGTCAAGGGAATACATGACAAAACGCAGTTCACGGGCACCATTTGTTGGATTGCATACGGGTGAACTGTGATGAAAAAATATGAAACGAGGAGGAAGTTTTATGGTTAGAAATATTGTAAAAATTGATGCGGATAAATGTAATGGATGCGGCGCCTGTGCTTCAGCCTGCCACGAGGGGGCCATCGGCATGATCAATGGCAAGGCGGTGCTTCTGAAAGAGGATTACTGCGACGGTCTGGGCAACTGCCTGCCGGCCTGTCCCACCGGTGCCATCACCATTGAGCAGCGGGAAGCGGCGGATTTCGATGAGGAAGCGGTAAAAAATCGCCAGAATATGCTGGAAGAGATCAAAGAGCGCCTGAAAAATAAACGGGTGACACCCACGGTAGGGGGATGCCCCGGTGCTGCGTCCCGGATGCTGCATCCCCGGCACACTGCTACAGCAAATAGCGTGGCAGGTTCTGTGCCCGGAAGTAGTATGGCGGCTGACAGTGCAGGTTCTGTGGCAGGCGGCCCGGGCAGTGCTGCTGGAAACGGCGGCTGGAACATGGACGGCGGCGAACTTTCTCAGTGGCCCATCCAGATCAAGCTGGTGCCGCTGACAGCGCCTTATTTCCAGGGGGCAGACCTTCTCATCGCGGCGGATTGTACGGCTTTCGCTTATGCAAACTTCCATCAGAAATTCATCCGGGGTCGGATCACCCTCATCGGATGCCCGAAGCTGGACGAAGGAGATTATACCGAGAAACTGACGGCCATCATCAAAGCAAACGATATCCGCAGTGTCACTATCGTGCGGATGGAAGTGCCCTGCTGCGGCGGGCTGGAAATGGCGGCGAAGAATGCCATCAAGGCCAGCGGAAAATTCCTGCCCTGGCATGTGGCTGTCGTGTCTGCCGAGGGGCAGATTTTGTCAGAGTAAGATAGCTGGAACTGAAAAATAGCGCTAGATAGAAGAATAGAGAAAGAGACTTTACAGAGGGAAGAGATTACGCTCCCTGATCTGTGAAGTCTCTTTATTATAAAGTTGCATTCTTATTGTGCGTTATTATGTTTGTTTGGCATTATTAGAACAGTAGCTCGTCATGGCTGTATTTAGAACTATCGTAAATGCTCTAAAAATTCCTGTGTAAATTTCTGAATATTGATATACGGATTTTCGTAGTCAAAACTGAGCATCCGCCCCTTGGCGGCGAGCACGCCCATCTGGATGGGCAGGGAAATATCACTGCCCATCCGGTCACAGAGCATACCGCTGATGAATCCGCCGGCAAAAGAGTCTCCGGCACCGGTGTCGTTGTTCAGCTGATAGTGGTACAGCTTCTTGTGCCGGGTCGTGCGGATGCGGCAGTGACCGTCCTGGAAGGTGATGAGCTCATGCCTGTCATCGTGCTTGACGATCAGTGTGCAGCCCGGTGCTGCATCTGCAAAATAATCGCACAGATTCCGGTATAACGTCCGCAGATCCTTTTCATTGCCCCCCAGGTTCTTTTTTTCTGAATTGTTCAGGAAAATATAATCCGCATGGGAGAGAAGTGGGCGCAGCCGATCTCTGTGCAGGGACGTATATTCGAAGCCCGGGTCTATACTGACCCGGAGAGCCGGGTTGATGGCCCTGGCCTCGATGACATACTGCATAATGGCCTCGAACTGGTCAAAATCCGACAGAGAGGACAGGTGGATCCACCGGCACTGGGACAGATAGCCGGAGAAGGAAAGCCCGGTGGTCTCCTCCTGTTCATGGATCCGGTCCAGCAGGGTGTTGTTGGCACAGGGCGCAATCTTGATACAGTTGCGGGTATGGTTGTACAGCCGGACAATGGATTTGGCAATGGCCTTGTCGTATGGATCGTCGAACCGATCCTCTGTGGTAAACAGCCACTGGCGGTCATCCAGATGTGCCAGCTCCTCCGTCAGCTGATTTGTCTTACCATACTGCAGATCAAATTGGGTGGGTGTCCCGCAGACCCCCACATAAGCTGCCCGGAAATCCGGAAAAATGTGCTTTGCCACCTTCAGGGTGATAAAAGCAGAGCCACCGATCTGTGTGGTATACTGTTTATTTTTCATGACCAGCTCCGTGATGTCGTTCTCCACATCACTGATCGGATTGCTCAAATGCTCGCTGCCTGCATTGCTGTCTTTCTGAATCAGGTCTTCCTCACTGCAGTGAAACATATAATCATAATTGATCGCGCCTATGCATATAACGTCCAAACCTGCCATCTTTGGTATCCCTCTCATTAAAAAAACTTAACCTAAGCATAAACAAAGCTTTCTTGTTTGTCAATTATTTTCCAGTTCAACCGCGCCATTCGCAAAACCGCACTGCCGTGCTTTTCGCTGCTATCGCAGCTGCTTTTTGCTCATGAGATGGCGCTCAACTTATGCATGCAGTGAGCCGGCTTTTCGTGCAAGCCCGAAATCCGTCTCTCACATGCATAATTGAACTGGAAAACACAATTTTAACATATTTATCTGGTATAGTGGTCTCACAGAAACGAAATTATGTTAATATAAAAGCATATGACGAGAGTTGAATGGAATCATGATAGCTGCAAAGCTGCATCAGGCACGGAAAGTGTGAATTGTGATGGTACATGCAGAAAAGAACAGGGAGGAACGATAGATGGATACGTGTAAGATTCTTGTTGTGGATGATGAGAGCCGTATGCGCAAGCTGGTGAAGGATTTCCTTGTGAAAAAGGGCTATACGGTGCTGGAGGCCGGGGACGGCGTGGAAGCGGTGGACGTGTTTTTTGAAGAAAAGGATGTGGATCTGATCATTCTGGACGTGATGATGCCCCGGATGGACGGCTGGCAGGTGGTGAAGGAGATCCGGGAGTATTCCCAGGTGCCCATCATTATGCTGACGGCCAAGGGCGAGGAGCGGGATGAGCTCAACGGGTTCAGCCTGGGCGTGGATGAGTACATTTCCAAGCCCTTCAGCCCGAAGATCCTGGTGGCTCGGGTGGAGGCGATCCTGCGGCGCAGCGGCGGCAAGGCAGAGGAAGATCTGATGAGCGCGGGTGGTATCCAGGTGGACAAGACGGCTCATCGGGTGACTGTGGATGGCAAGCCGGTGGAGCTGAGCTACAAGGAATTTGAGCTGCTCAGCTATTTCATGGAGAATCAGGGCATCGCCCTTTCCCGGGAAAAAATCCTGAACAACGTGTGGAACTACGACTATTTCGGCGACGCCCGCACCATCGATACCCATGTGAAAAAGCTGCGCAGCAAGCTGGGCGACAAGGGAGAGTACATCCGGACGATCTGGGGCATGGGCTACAAGTTTGAGGTGGGAGAATGAAGCATTCCATCAAAAAACAGCTGGCGCTTTTGTTTATCGCCCTCATGGCTGGGCTGATTTTTTCCTGCTGGCTGGCCAACAACATTTTATTTGGAAAATATTACGTGCAGAAAAAACGACAGGCGCTGGTGTCGGCCTATGATCTGGTGAATGCGGCGGGCAATGAGAATATCATGGACACGGACGATTTTCAGGTGACACTGCAAAATACGCTGGCGAAGGGAAATATGTCCATTCTCGTGCTGGATCAGAGCTATCACACCGTCATTTCTTCGGTGAATGAAAGCAATATTCTGGGCACCCGTTTGCTGGAAAATATTTACGGCTCCGGTTCCAAGGATCGGGAGACGCTGGAATCCTCGGATCGATACACATTGAGCCGGATGCGGGACGGTTTCCTGAAAAATGACTATCTGGAGCTGTGGGGCAGCCTGGACAACGGCGATATTTTTATCCTGCGAAGCCCCATCGAGAGCATCCGGGAGAGTGTGGCTGTATCCAACCGGTTCCTGGGCTATATCGGTGTGGCAGTGGTGCTGGTGGGGATTGTGATCATTTCCTTTATTTCCAAACGGATCACCGAGCCGATCCTGCAGCTGGCAGGTATTTCAAGAAAAATGTCAGAGCTGGATTTTGAGACCCGGTATGCGGGAAAAGAAAAGAATGAGATCGGCATTCTCGGCAATAACATCAACGAGATGGCGGAGAAGCTGGAGCAGGCCATCTCGGAACTGAAGACAGCCAACAATGAGCTGCAGAGAGATATTGAGCAGAAAACAAAGGTAGACGAGATGCGGAAGGAATTTCTCTCCAACGTTTCCCATGAACTGAAAACGCCCATCGCTCTCATCCAGGGCTACGCAGAAGGGCTGCAGGAGTGCATCAATGACGATGCCCAGAGCCGGGAATTTTACTGCGAGGTCATTATGGATGAGGCCGGGAAAATGAACCGGATGGTAAAGAAACTGCTGACGCTGAACCAGCTGGAATTCGGTGACCAGAAGGTGGTTATGGAGCGGTTTGATATCATTGCCCTGATCGACAGCATTCTGTCCGCATCAGTTCTCATGGCGGAGCAGAAGGGGGTCACTGTCCGCATGGACAAGATGGATCCGGTCTATGTGTGGGCGGACGAGTTTGATATTGAGGAAGTATTTACCAACTATTTCAGCAATGCCCTGAACCATGTGGATTTTGAGAAGGTCATTGAGGTAAAGGTGAGAAAAGAAGACACCAAAGTGCGGGTATCTGTTTTCAACACCGGAAAACAGATACCGGAGGAGGACATTGACCGCATCTGGGATAAGTTTTATAAGGTAGACAAGGCCAGAACCAGGGAGTATGGCGGCAGCGGCATCGGTCTTTCCATTGTAAAGGCCATCATGGATGCGCTGCATCAGCCTTTTGGTGTGAAAAACTGGGATAATGGCGTGGAATTTTGGTTTGAGCTGGACAGCAAATAAGCTGTCCGGCTCATTGCCGTTTTTGGGGGTGACAGTTCAGTCGCGCCAGCTCAGCCGCGCCATTCGCAAAATTGCATTGTCATGCTTTCCGCTGCTGACGCAGCTACTTTTTGCTCATGAGATGGCGCTCAATCGGTGCTTTCCCAGGCATCTTTTCGTGCAAGCACGAAATCCGCCTGAAGAAAATCACCGCTGAACTGGTTTTGACAAAATTAGTCCTTGCAAAGCAAGCGCAGTTGTGGTAGACTTTTAGCAATTTAGGAACTTTTCAGGATGATGCAATAAAATACAGGAAAATTGAATAATGATACAAATTAAATTGACATATCAGTATATAAAAGAGTATAATTCTGAATGAAGGTGAATATTTATGCGAAACATATGCATAATTCGCTTCAGGATGGTTATTCTCTTTTTTTATATACGATACAAATAATATGAGCATAAAGGTGGGATGACTATCCCGCGATATGCGAATAGATGGATGGATTGCGGGAGTGCAAAGCACGGAGCAATCCAGAGGTATCGTAATTGTATATATTTCAACGAAAGGACAAAGGTGGTTGCATGAAAGCTTTTCTTATTCTGGAAGACGGGACAGTCTTTGAAGGAACGAGTATTGGTTCCACGCGGGAGGTCATCAGCGAGATCGTGTTTAACACGTCCATGACCGGATATCTGGAGGTACTGACGGATCCCTCCTATGCGGGACAGGCAGTGGTGATGACGTATCCTCTGATCGGAAACTACGGGATTTGCCGGGAGGATATGGAGTCCGAAAGACCGTGGCCGGACGGGTACATTGTCCGGGAGCTTTCCAGAATGCCCAGCAACTTCCGCAGCGAGGAGAGCATTCAGGATTTCCTGAAGGAATACGATATTCCGGGCATCTGCGGCATCGACACCCGGGCGCTGACGAAGCTCCTGCGGGAAAAGGGCACCATGAACGGCATGATCACCACCAATGCGGATTTTGACCTTGCCCAGGTGCTGCCGAAGCTGAAAGCCTACACCACGGGAAAGGTGGTGGAGAAGGTGACCTGCCAGCAGAAATACACGGTGCCGGGGGATGGTTTCCACGTGGCGCTGATGGATTTTGGAACGAAGAAAAATATTGTGAAAAGCCTGAACAAGCTGGGCTGTCAGGTGACGGTTTACCCGGCGCTGACGACGGCGGAGGAGATTCTGGCGGATGCGCCCGACGGCATCATGCTTTCCAACGGCCCGGGAGACCCGAAGGAGTGTACGTCCATCATTGCGGAAATCCAGAAGCTGTACACATCGGAGGTGCCGATTTTTGCCATCTGTCTCGGCCATCAGCTCATGGCGCTGGCCACCGGGGCGGACACCCATAAGATGAAGTACGGTCACCGGGGCGGCAACCATCCGGTGAAGGATCTGAAAACCGGCAAGGTGTACATTTCCTCCCAGAACCACGGCTACGTGGTGGATATGGACACGGTGGATCCGGAGGTGGCACAGATCGGGTTTGTGAACGTCAACGACGGTACCACCGAGGGGCTTCGTTATCATAAGAAGAACATCATGACCGTGCAGTATCATCCGGAGGCCAGCCCGGGCCCCCACGATTCCGGGTATTTGTTTGAGGAGTTTATGAAAATGATGGGAGGATGCGCAGATGCCGAAAAATAAAAACATCAAAAAGGTACTTGTCATTGGATCAGGCCCGATCATCATCGGCCAGGCGGCGGAGTTTGACTACGCGGGCACCCAGGCCTGCCGTTCCCTGAAGGAAGAGGGCATTTGTGTGGTGCTGGTGAATTCCAACCCGGCCACCATCATGACAGACAAAGACATTGCAGATATGGTTTACATCGAGCCGCTGACGGTGAAGGTGTTAGAAGAGATCATTTTAAAGGAAAAACCGGACAGCGTGCTTCCCACCCTGGGCGGCCAGGCGGCGCTGAACCTGGCCATGGAGCTGGCAGAGTCGGGATTTCTGGAGGCCCACGGCGTTTCCCTCATCGGCACCACGCCGGAGACGATCCGCAAGGCGGAGGACCGGGAGCTTTTCAAGGAAACCATGGAAAAGATCGGAGAGCCCTGTGCCCCGTCCCAGATCGTGTATACGGTGGAAGAGGGCGCTGCCTTTGCGGCAAAGATCGGTTACCCGGTGGTGCTGCGTCCGGCCTATACGCTGGGCGGCAGCGGCGGCGGTATCGCCAACAACCCGGTGGAGCTGGAAGAGATTCTCGCCAACGGCCTGCGGCTGAGCCGTGTGGGCCAGGTCCTGGTGGAGCGCTGCATTGCTGGCTGGAAGGAAATCGAGTATGAGGTGATGCGGGACGCCAACGGCACATGCATTACCGTTTGTAATATGGAAAATCTGGATCCGGTGGGCGTACATACCGGTGACAGCATCGTGACGGCGCCTTCTCAGACGCTGGGGGACAAGGAGCACCAGATGCTGCGAAGCGCGGCGCTGAATATCATCAGCGAGCTGAACATCACCGGCGGCTGTAACGTACAGTTTGCCCTGCATCCCACCAGCTTTGAGTACTGCGTCATCGAGGTGAATCCCCGTGTCAGCCGTTCTTCTGCGCTGGCAAGTAAGGCCACCGGCTACCCCATTGCCAAGGTGGCGGCAAAGATCGCCCTGGGCTATCATCTGGATGAGATCCCCAACGCCATCACGAAAAAGACCTTTGCCAGCTTTGAACCCATGCTGGACTATTGTGTGGTAAAAATGCCCCGTCTGCCCTTCGACAAATTCCTGTCGGCCAAGCGGACGCTGAGCACCCAGATGAAAGCCACCGGTGAGGTCATGAGCATCTGCACCAACTTCGAGGGGGCGCTGATGAAAGCCATCCGCTCTCTGGAGCAGCATGTGGACAGCCTGCTGTCCTATGATTTCTCCGGATTGGATCGGGATGAACTGCTGCGGCAGCTGGCGGTGGTGGATGACCGCCGCATCTGGGTCATCGCCGAGGCGCTGCGCAAAGGCATTTCTTATGAAGAAATCCATGACATCACGAAGATTGATCTGTGGTTCATCGATAAAATTGCCATTCTGGTGGAAATGGAGCAGGCGTTAAAGACAGAACCGCTGACACCGGAGCTCTTAAAGGAGGCCAAACGGCTGGAATTCCCGGATGAGGTGATCGCTTCTCTCACAGGAAAAACGGAAGACGAGGTGAAAGCCCTCCGTCTGGAAAACGGCATCGTGGCGGCCTATAAAATGGTAGATACTTGTGCGGCAGAGTTCGCAGCCTCCACCCCCTACTATTATTCCTGCTTTGACGGAGAAAATGAGGCGGCTAAGACCAGCGGCCGCAAAAAGGTGCTGGTGCTGGGCTCCGGCCCCATCCGCATCGGCCAGGGCATCGAGTTCGATTTCTGCTCTGTTCACAGCACCTGGGCTTTTTCCAAAGAAGGCTTTGAAACCATCATTGTCAACAATAACCCGGAAACGGTGAGCACCGACTTTGATATCGCGGATAAGCTGTATTTTGAGCCGCTGACGGCGGAGGATGTGGAGTCCATCGTGCGGCTGGAGCAGCCCGACGGCGCAGTGGTACAGTTCGGCGGCCAGACGGCCATCAAGCTGACAAAAGCGCTGATGGAAATGGGCGTGCCGATCCTGGGCACGGCCGCAGAAGACGTGGATGCGGCAGAGGACCGGGAGCTGTTTGACGAAATTCTGGAGCAGTGCCAGATCCCACGTCCGGCAGGACACACCGTATTTACGGCGGAGGAAGCCAAGGCGGCAGCAGCACAGCTTGGCTATCCGGTGCTTGTGCGCCCGTCCTACGTGCTGGGCGGCCAGGGCATGCAGATCGCCATCAACGACCGGGATATCGACGAATTCATTGGCATCATCAACCGGATCGCCCAGGAGCATCCGATCCTGGTGGATAAATACATCCAGGGCAAGGAGATCGAGGTGGACGCCGTTTGCGACGGGGAGGACATTGTCATCCCGGGCATCATGGAGCACATCGAGCGGGCCGGCATCCATTCCGGCGACAGCATTTCGGTGTACCCCGCCCGCTCCATCAGCCAGAAAGCCAAGGACACGGTGGTGCTTTACACGGAGCGGCTGGCCAAAGCGCTGCACGTCAAGGGCATGATCAACATTCAGTTCATCGTGTGTGGGGACGATGTGTACGTCATCGAGGTGAACCCCCGTTCCAGCCGGACGGTGCCCTACATCAGCAAGGTGACCGGCATCCCCATCGTGGGACTGGCGACCCGGGCCATCATCGGCAAAAAGCTGAAGGATCTGGGCTATACGCCGGGCTTGCAGCCGGAGGCAGATTATGTTGCCGTGAAAATGCCGGTGTTCTCCTTTGAAAAATTACAGGGCGCGGACATCAGCCTGGGGCCGGAGATGAAATCCACCGGCGAGGTGCTGGGCATTGCGAAAACCTTCGAGGAAGCGCTGTACAAGGCATTTATCGGCGCGGGCATCCGTCTGCCGAAATACAAAAATATCATTATGACCGTCAACGACGAGGATAAGGAAATGGCTGTGGACATCGGTCGCCGGTTTGAAAAACTGGGCTACCGGATCTTTGCCACCCGGGGCACCCAGAAAGCGCTGGCAGACGCAGGCGTGCACGCCATCCGCACCAGCAAGATCGCCCAGGAATCCCCGAACCTGATGGATCTGATCCTGGGACACGAGATCGACCTGATCATCGACACTCCGGCCCGGGGCGGCCAGCACGGCAAGGATGCATTCCTCATCCGCCGCAGCGCCATCGAGACCGGCGTCCACTGCCTGACGGCCATCGACACCGCGAGAGCGCTGGTAGAGAGCCTAGAAAATGCCGATCATCAGCATCTGACACTGGTGGATATTGCGAAATTATAAATCCGACAGCCTGCGTGTTACAGTGGATGCTATTCAGTGAAAAATCGCTTTGAGGGGCGCAATGTGTGGATGACATTTGTTATGCATTGGCTGGAGCGACAGAGAGTTGCACAGCGGTAAGCGATATATAAGGAACATTGGGGAATGATTTCTGTGTGTTTGTTCATACTAGAGGAAAAAACAGAAAGAAGGATCCCGATGAACTTCATGGAAAAATTGTTTGGAAAAGAAAAGAGAAGCCAACAGCAGAACGGATCAACCGTGGCAGGAAAAAGTGCAGGCTCGAAAAATGAAATTGGCAGCCCTATGGAAGGGGAACTGATCGAGCTGAAAGATGTTCCCGACGAAGCCTTTGCCCAGGGCATTCTGGGAGACGGCGTGGCCATCCGTCCCACCAAAGGGGAAGTGTATGCCCCGGCGGATGGCACGGTGGACACCCTGTTTGACACCTGCCACGCCATCACCTTTCTGTGCGATAATGGCGCGGAGCTGCTGCTCCATGTGGGGCTGGACACCGTGCAGCTGAAAGGAAAGCATTTTCAGTCCCAGGTGGCATCCGGCGACCGGGTGAAAAAAGGACAGCTTTTGTTAAGTGTGGATCTGGAGGCAGTGAAGCGGGAAGGCTATGATACTGTGACGCCGGTGATCGTCACCAACGCGGATGAGTGGCCCGTGGAAAAAGCGGCGCCGGGCAAAGTGAAGGTCGGGGATGTCATTATGAAGGGCAGCCGGTAAAAATCCCGAGAATGACGTATTCACAAAATGAACTGATGGTTTTCATCCCATATAGTTGTATTTTACAGCTTTTTACAGATTTGGTTCAAATGTGTATGCGAGGCTGAACAAGGATGAATTCTGTGCATTGCAAAACGCGTTATGATGCCGGGAGTGAACTGTAATAATCGTGGAAAAGATACGCAGAGAATGCTTGTTGCCGCTGGCATTGTTTTGTATACTAAAGGTAGAATAAAGATAGATATGCCGCGTTTCTTTTCACTGGGAGACGCGAGAAATGAGGGATAAGTATGGAGAAAAAAAGAGTTGTACTGGCACTTGGACACAGAGCGCTGGGAACGACCCTCCCGCAGCAGCAGGAGGGGGTTCGTGCCTCCGCAAAAATCATTGCTGATCTGGCAGAAGAGGGCTGCCAGCTGATCATTTCCCACAGCAATGCGCCGCAGGTCGGCATGATCCATACGGCCATGAATGAATTTGGAAAAGCCCATCAGGATTACACAGTATCGCCCATGTCGGTGTGCTCTGCCATGAGCCAGGGCTATATCGGCTACGATCTGCAGAATGCTATCCGGGCAGAGCTGCTCTCCCGGGGGATATACAAGACTGTGGCTACGCTGCTCACCCAGGTGCTGGTGGATCCTTACGATGAGGCGTTCTATCGCCCGGTGAAAAAGATCGGCCGGTATCTGACCAAAGAAGAGGCGGAAGCAGAAGAGGACAAGGGCAATTATGTGACAGAGGTGCCGGGAAAAGGCTATCAGCGTGTCGTGGCAGCGCCCAGGCCCGGAGACATTGTGGAGATCGACGCCATCCGTGCACTGGCAGACGCAGACCAGATCGTCATTGCCTGCGGCGGCGGCGGAATCCCCGTGCTGGCCCAGGGCAGCCGTCTGAAAGGCGCCAGTGCCGTCATTGAGAAAGACCTGGCCAGCGGCCGTCTGGCAGAGCAGACCGACGCGGACATTCTCATGATCCTCACCACCGTGGATCAGGTATTCCTGAATTATGGAAAGGAAAACGAAACACCCATCGATCACATGACCGTGGAGGAGGCCCGCAAGGCCATTGTGGCCGGACAGTTTGAGGAAGCCACCATGCAGCCCAAGATCGTGGCCGGGGTGGAATTCGTCAGCAAAAAGCCCGGCAGAAAGGCCATCATCACCTCCATCGACCGGGCAAGAGACGGTCTTCTCGGAAAAACAGGAACAGTCATCGAATGATGTTGAGAAAAGGAAAACCCCCGGAGCGCATCCGGGGGTTTCCTTTTTATGAGGGGGGAGATAGTGAGTGTGTAAATCAACTATCTGACTCATAGTATACTGGGAAAATGTGTTCAAAGTGTGGACGTTTTCTAAAAATAAATGAAAAAATCTTAAGATAAAATGAAGGAAGAGAGAACAAAAACCTTCTGTTTGATAAAAAGGGGGAAGTATGCTATTGTTATAACAGTGTCGAAAGGCATGAATCCGCATGAGCTTGCTCATAAGCGGATGAAAGGACTTGAGACACGCCCGCAGCATGAGCATGAAAGCGGAGCGCATGCTTCGCGATATGCGAATGCTGTCGGAAGATTGCGGGAGTGCACAGCACGGAGCAATCTGTTATAATGATATGTAATGAAATGATATCAGTATCGGGGAGGAATGACCATGAAGAAGCTGAATCAATTACTGGAACGGATTTCCTATACATGCATACAGGGCAGTATTGACACAGAAGTGACGGATATTGTGAACGATTCCCGGAAGATCACGCCGGGCTGCCTGTTTTTCTGTATCCCGGGTGCCGTGACAGATGGACATAAGTTTGCCGCCCAGGCGGCGGAGCAGGGAGCCGCTGTGCTGGTAGTTTCCAAAAAGGTGGAGGTGCCGGACAGCGTGACAGTCATCCGGGTGGAGGATCCCCGGTATGCCATGGCGCTTATCGCGGCGGCCTGGTACGATTACCCGGCGGAGCAGATTCCGGTCATCGGTGTGACGGGAACGAAAGGAAAAACTACCACCACCTATATGATCAAATCCATCCTGGAACATGCGGGTCATCAGGTGGGACTGATCGGCACCATTGAGACCATTATTAAGGAAAAGAAAATTCCATCCAGCAATACCACGCCGGAGTCGGTGACGGTACAGAAGTATCTGCGGGAGATGGCGGATGCGGGCTGTGACTGCGCAGTGATGGAGGTGTCCTCCCAGGGCCTCATGCTGCACCGGACAGCCGGGATTTTGTTTGAGCTGGGTCTGTTTACGAATATTGAACCGGATCACATCGGCCCCAATGAGCACGCTTCCTTTGAAGAGTACATGGAGTGCAAGGGCAGACTGTTCCGCCAGTGTAAGGTGGGCATTGTCAACGTGGACGATCCTCACTGGAAACAGGTGCTGGAGGGCCATACGTGCCGTCTGGAGACGGTGGGCTTTTCCCCGGAGGCGTCCCTGCGGGCGGAAAATGTCCATCTGGTCAACGGCGCCGGATATTTGGGCGTGGCCTATCACGTGTCCGGTTCCATGGATCTGGATGTGGAGATCGACCTGCCGGGCCGGTTCAGCGTATACAATTCCCTGATGGCCATTGCCGTCTGCCGGCATTTCGGCGTGGCAGATCAGGATATTCTCTATGCCCTGAAGCAGGCGAAGGTGAAGGGCCGTATCGAGCTTATCAAAGTGTCAGATGATTTTACGCTGATGATCGATTACGCCCACAATGCCATGAGCCTGGAAAGTCTTTTAACCACCTTAAAGGAATACAATCCCAAGCGTCTGGTGTGCCTGTTTGGCTGCGGCGGCAACCGCTCCAAGCTGCGCCGGTATGAGATGGGCGAGGTGTCCGGCCGTCTGGCGGATCTGACGATCATCACATCGGATAATCCCCGGGACGAGGAGCCCCAGGCCATCATCGACGATATCAAGGTGGGCATTGCCAAAACCGATGGCAAATATGTGGAGATCCCGGATCGGAAGGAGGCCATTGCCTACGCCATCCACCACGGCCAGCCCGGCGACGTGATCGTTCTGGCGGGCAAGGGACATGAGGATTATCAGGAGATCAGGGGCGTGAAGCATCCCATGGATGAGCGGGATCTCATCGCAGACATTCTGGCAGGCAGATAACATGCAGCAATATGCACAGATCATTGTAGATATCACAAGTGAAAAACTGGACCGCACGTTCACGTACCGGATTCCGGAGGCACTGGCCGGGCAGATCACCCCGGGGGTGCAGGTGCTGTTCCCATTCGGAAACGGCAACCGGCAGCAGAAGGGCTTTGTGCTGGACATCACCGACCAGCCCTCCTACGATCCGGCAAAAATAAAGGAACTGACGGGCATTGTGCCCGGGGCGGTGCCGGTGGAAGGGGAACTTATTGCCCTGGCGGCCTGGATCCGGCAGACCTACGGCTCCACCATGATCCAGGCGCTGAAAACGGTGCTGCCCGTGCGCGCCCAGGTGAAAAATCAGGAAGAGGTGACGGTCACCCTGTCTTCCGACCGACAGGCGGTGCAGGCCTATTACGACCTGTGCCTGCGGCGAAAATACCGGGCCAGAGCCCGGGTGCTTTCGTTTCTGCTGGAACGGGGCAGCTGCACGATGCAGGCGCTGACGGGCCGGGAGAAAAGTGACGGCAAAACGGTACGGGAGCTGGAAGAGAAGGGGCTTGTGACCCTTTCCCGGAAGACCCGGTACCGGAACCCGGAGAGCCAGGTTTCTCAGAAATACGGAGAAAAAGAACTAACAGCGGAACAACAGCAGGCGGTGGATACCGTATGGGACGATTACCGGCGGGACATCCGTCAGACGTATCTGCTCCACGGCGTCACCGGCAGCGGCAAGACCGAGGTGTATCTGGAACTCATTGAAAAAGTGGTGGCAGAGGGACGGCAGGTGATCGTGCTCATCCCGGAGATTGCCCTGACATACCAGACGCTGCTGCGGTTTTACACCCGGTTCGGCGACCGGGTGTCGGTGATCAACTCCCGGCTCTCCCAGGGCGAGCGATACGACCAGTTCGAGCGGGCCAAGCGGGGGGAGATCGACATCATGATCGGCCCCCGGTCGGCACTGTTCACACCGTTTTCACGATTGGGGTTTATTATCATTGATGAAGAGCATGAGGGCACCTATAAGAGTGAAAACATGCCCCGGTATCACGCCCGGGAGGTGGCCATCCGCCGGGCACAGATGTGTCACGCCTCGGTGTTGCTGGGATCGGCCACACCTTCGGTGGAATCCTATGATAAAGCGAAGACCGGGGAATACCGGCTGCTGACGCTGACCCGCCGGGCCGGCAATCAGCCCCTGCCTCAGGTGACCATCACCGATATGCGGGAGGAGCTGCGGGAGGGCAACCGTTCCGTGTTCGGCAGGCACTTAAAGGAACAGATCGAGGACCGGCTGGCGAAACAGGAGCAGGTCATGCTGTTTTTGAACCGCCGGGGGTATTCCGGTTTTGTTTCCTGCCGTTCCTGCGGTGCGGTGATGAAATGTCCCCACTGTGACGTGTCCTTAAGCGTCCACCGGAAGGGCGGCGCGGCACGGCTGGTGTGCCATTACTGCGGTTATGAGACCGCGCAGGTGTCTCGGTGCCCGGTGTGCGGCTCCGGCTACATCAGCGAGATGAAGGCGGGCACCCAGCAGATCGAAGAGCTGACCCGGAAAACCTTTCCTGGCGCCCGGGTGCTGCGGATGGACATGGATACCACGAAAAACAAGGACGGCCACGCGAAGATCCTGACGGAATTTGCGGAGCACCGGGCGGATATCCTCATCGGTACCCAGATGATCGTCAAGGGGCATGATTTCAGGGATGTGACGCTGGTGGGGGCACTGGCGGCGGATCTGTCTTTGTTTGCCGGGGATTACCGGTCGGCGGAACGCACGTTTCAGCTGCTGACCCAGGCGGCAGGCCGGGCAGGCAGAGGCGAGCGCCCCGGGGAAATGGTGATCCAGACGTACCAGCCCGATCACTACAGCATCACCCTGGCGGCGGCGCAGGACTACGAAGGCTTCTATGCACAGGAAATGCTGTTTCGCCGGATGATGTCCTATCCGCCGGGAGCACAGATGATGGCGGTGCTGTTAAGCTGTGAGGAAGAGGAACATCTGGCGGTGGGTGCTTCCTATTTAAAACAGATGATTGAACGGCTGGGCGGCAGCCACGGCGTACAGGTCATCGGCCCGGCAGATGCATCGGTGGCCCGGGTGAAGGACCGCTACCGGAAAAACATTTATGTGAAACATGCAGACGGCGCCCTGCTTTCCCGGATCCGGGAGGCGCTGGAAAAATATATCGAAGCAAACGAGGGATTTTCATCGATCGCGATCCAGTTTGATTTCAACCCGATGAATCCTTTTTGACAGGATAAAAACAGGAACAGAGATTTTTGTACAGATAAGGAGAGAGGACAATGGCATTAAGACAGATCAGAGTGATGGGAGACGAGGTACTGACCAAGCAGTGCAGAGAGGTAAAGGAGATGACGCCGCGGCTGAAAACCCTTATTTCGGATATGTTTGAGACAATGTATGATGCCTGCGGTGTGGGCCTGGCGGCTCCCCAGGTGGGCATTTTGAAACGGATTTTTGTGGTGGATACCACAGGAGATACACCTCGGGTGTTTATCAACCCCGAGATCGTGGAAACCTCTGGAGAGCAGACCGGGGAAGAGGGGTGCTTGAGCGTGCCGGGCAAGTGTGCCGTTGTCACCAGACCCAACTATGTGAAGGTGCGTGCCCTGGATGAGAACATGGAGCCCTTCGAACTGGAAGCCACCGAGCTTCTGGCCCGGGCGGTGCTGCATGAGAATGACCATCTGGACGGCCATCTTTATGTGGAGAAGGCCGAAGGCGAGATCATGGACGTGGAATAACCATCCGCAGGCAGAGGAGGAATACAGATGAGAGTAGTATTTATGGGAACGCCGGATTTTGCGGTGGGCACCCTGGAAGCACTGGTGAAGGCCGGACATGAGGTGGTGTTGGCTGTGACCCAGCCGGATAAACCAAAGGGAAGAGGCAAGGCCATGCAGCCGACACCGGTAAAGGAAGCGGCAGAGGCCCACGGCATCCCGGTGTATCAGCCGGTGAAGATCCGGGAAACATCCTGTGTGGACTATCTGCGCACCTTTCAGCCGGACGTCATCGTGGTGGTGGCTTTCGGACAGATCCTGCCGAAGTCCATTCTGGAAATGCCGCGATACGGCTGCGTCAACGTCCATGCCTCCCTGCTGCCCAAATACCGGGGCGCAGCGCCCATCCAGTGGGCGGTCATCGACGGGGAAAAAGAAACCGGCGTGACCACCATGCGCATGGATGAGGGGCTGGACACCGGCGACATGATCTTGAAATGTGTGGTGCCACTGGATGAGAAAGAGACCGGCGGCAGCCTGTTTGACAAATTAAGCGGGGCAGGCGCTGACCTGCTCATCGAGACGCTGCGGCAGCTGGAAAATGGCACCGCCGTTTTCACAAAACAGGATTCCAGCCAGTCCACCTATGCGGGCATGATCAAAAAGAGCCTGGGGCAGATCGACTGGCGCATGGAGGCGGCGCGCATCGAGTGTCTCATCCGGGGCCTGAATCCCTGGCCCAGCGCCTATACGAAGCTGGGCGGTAAGACGTTGAAAATCTGGAGCGCAGAAGTGACGGAAGAAGCTTCTGCCGGTCATACGCCGGGAGCGGTGGTGTCTGTGGACGGCGCTCTTTTTGTGGCGGCGGGCGACCGGGTGCTGGCTCTCACCGAAGTGCAGCTGGGAGGAAAGAAACGCATGGACACGGAGGCATTTTTACGCGGCTATGAAGTGCTTCCGGGCACCGTGCTGGGACAGGAGGAAGCATAAATGTATGGATTTGGTTTTTACCGGTTTGACGGCACGTACATTCTCGTACTCATCGGTGTGGTGCTGTCCATGCTGGCATCTTCAAAAGTAAAAAGTACATTCAACAAATATTCCCGGGTGCGGAGTATGGCCGGGATCACCGGCGCCGAGGCGGCGGAGCGGATCCTGCGCCAGTCCGGCATCTACGATGTGCGCATCGAGCACATCAGCGGCAATCTCACCGACCACTACGATCCGTCCAGCAAGGTACTGCGGCTGTCGGATTCCGTGTATGGATCCACTTCCGTGGCGGCCATCGGTGTGGCGGCCCATGAGTGCGGTCATGCGGTACAGCATCAGGTGGGCTATGTGCCCCTGTCTATCCGTTCGGCCCTGGTGCCCGTTGCCAATTTTGGCTCCAGTCTGTCCTGGCCCATCTTTGTGGCAGGTCTGATCTTTTCCATCGGGCCCCTGCTGGACATCGGTATTATCCTGTTCCTGGCAGCCGTGCTGTTCCAGGTGGTGACCCTGCCGGTGGAATTTAACGCCTCTGCAAGAGCCATCCGTCTGCTGGACAGCTGCGGCATTCTGGGCCAGCAGGAGATCGGCGGCACGAAGAAGGTGCTGACAGCGGCTGCCCTCACCTATGTGGCAAGCCTGGCGGCATCCATTTTACAGCTGCTGCGGCTTTTAATCCTGGCAGGAGGAAGACGGAGAAATGACTAAGGACAATCCCAACGTGCGGGAGCTGGCGTTGTATGTGCTGACAGAGGTGACAGACCGCGGGGAGTACAGCAACCATGTGCTGAAAAATGTGCTGGAAAAATACCAGTATATGGAGAAAAGAGACCGGGCGTTCCTAAGCCGCCTGTGTGAGGGAACGCTGGAACAGCTCATCCGCATCGACGATGTGCTGAACCGGTTTTCCAAGGTGCCGGTGAAAAAAATGAAGCCGGTGATCCGGGGCATCCTGCGGCTGGGCGTCTACCAGCTGTTGTTCATGGACAGCGTGCCGGACGCGGCGGTGTGCAACGAATCGGTGAAGCTGGCTACCCGCAAGGGCTTTTACAATCTGAAGGGCTTTGTCAACGGCGTACTGAGAAGCATTGCCAGAGAAAAAGACAAGGCACTGACAGTGACGGGAACCGGCGCAGATTACCTGTCTGTGCGGTATTCCATGCCCCTGTGGATCGTGAAAAAATGGCTGGCTGTGTACCCGGAGGAGACGGTGGAGCGGCTGCTCGCTGCTTTTCTGGAACCGGCGTCCACCTACATCCGCTGCAACAGCTCCCGAATCTCGCCGGAGGCGCTGCTGACACGGCTGCAGGCAGAAGGGGCTCAGGCAGAGCAGGCGGGCTTTGTGCCGGATGCCCTGCGTCTGACCAGATTTGATTATCTGGAAGCACTGCCCTCCTTCGGGGAAGGGCTGTTCCAGGTACAGGACGCTTCTTCCATGCTGCCCGCCTATGTGGCGGCGCCGAAAGCTGGGGATCGCTGTCTGGACATCTGCGCGGCGCCGGGCGGCAAAAGTTTGCAGCTTGCAGATCTTTTGTCCGGCACCGGCAGTGTGGAGGCCAGAGATCTGACGGAGTACAAACTGGAACTGCTGGAGGACAACATTGCCCGCAGCGGTTTTTCCAATATCACGGCCAGGCAGTGGGATGCCACCATCCCTGACCCGTCCATGAAGGGACAGGCGGATGTGGTGCTGGCGGATCTGCCCTGCTCGGGCCTTGGGGTGCTGGGCCGCAAGAAGGACATCCGCTACCGGGTGCAGGAGGAAGACCTGCACGCCCTGGCGGCGCTGCAGAGGCAGATCCTGACCTGTGCGGCGGATTACGTGAAGCCCGGCGGCACGCTGGTGTACAGCACCTGCACCATCAATAAAGAAGAAAACGAGGAAAACCTGTGCTGGTTCACAGCGCATTTTCCGTTTGAACCGGTGAGCCTGGACGACCGGCTGCCGGAGGCGCTGAAAAGCGAGACTACAAAAGACGGCTATCTGCAGCTGCTGCCGGGAACACACCCTTGCGACGGATTTTTCCTGGCGAAGCTGCGGCGGGGAGTATAAGAGGGGAAGACGATGACGGATATTCGTTCCATGACACTGGAAGAACTGAAAGAGGCCATGAGGGCGCTGGGTGAGAAGCCCTTCCGGGCAAAACAGATTTACGAGTGGCTGCACGTGCGGCTGGTGGATGATTTTGACGAGATGACCAACCTGTCCCGGGCTTTGCGGGAAAAGCTGCGGGAAAACTATGCACTGTGGCCGCTGCAGGCGCTGCGGGTGCAGACGTCAAAGATCGACGGCACGAAGAAATTTCTCTTCGCCCTGTCTGACCGGCAGGTGGTGGAAAGCGTGTGGATGCAATACCACCACGGCGACTCCGTCTGTATTTCTTCCCAGGTGGGCTGTCGCATGGGCTGCAAATTCTGCGCCTCCGGCATCGGCGGTCTGGTGCGGAACCTGACGGTGGGGGAAATGCTGGCCCAGGTGTATGCTATCCAGAAGCTCACCGGGGAGCGGGTGTCCAATGTGGTCGTCATGGGCACGGGAGAACCCTTCGACAACTACGACACTCTCATCCAGTTCCTGCGGATGCTCACTGACACCAACGGTTTAAATATCAGCCAGCGCAACATCACCGTGTCCACCTGTGGCATCGTGCCGAAGATCCGCGCCTTTGCCGAGGAAGACCTGCAGGTGACGCTGGCCCTGTCCTTACACGCCTCGGACAACGAGAAGCGCAAAGAGCTGATGCCCATTGCCTACACCTATTCCCTGGGGGAGGTCATGGATGCCTGCCGGTATTATTTTCAGAAAACCGGCCGCCGGATGACCTATGAGTACAGTCTGGTGGGCGGCGTCAACGACACCCGGGAGGATGCGAAAGCGCTGGCGGGGCTGCTGCGGGGGCAGAACTGCCATGTGAACCTGATCCCGGTGAACCCGGTGAAGGAGAAGGGTTACGTCCAGCCGGACCGCACGGCGGTGCTGGATTTTAAAGATAAGCTGGAAAAATACGGGATCAATGCGACAATCCGAAGAGAAATGGGAAGAGATATTGACGGTGCCTGCGGACAGCTGCGCCGAAGCTATGAGGAATCCTCTGTGATGCCTTGACGGGTGTCCGGAGGATTTTTTGTGATCGTTATGGCGCGGTGGAAACTGTCTGTCGCGGATTGCGGCTTGTTCTTTTTTTCCTGTTGTGATAAGATAACTACAATATTATAATTATACAGAAAGGCGCATGGTAAGACGCATGAAAGCGATAGCGATTACAGACGTGGGAAAAAAGCGATCGATGAATCAGGACTACGTCTTTATGTCGAAGGAACCGGTGGGCAATCTGCCCAACCTTTTCATTGTAGCGGACGGTATGGGCGGCCATAAGGCGGGAGATTTTGCTTCCCGGTATGCAGTGGCGGCCATGACGGAATCCATCGGTTGCTCCGATGAGACGAATCCGGTGAAACTGCTGCGAAGTGCCATTGAGCAGGCGAACCGGGAGATCATTGAGAAAGCCGGAAGTTCGCCGGAATATGAGGGAATGGGGACGACGCTGGTGGCGGCCTGTATCATGCATGGGTATACGTATATTGCCAATGTGGGAGACAGCCGGCTGTATGTCATCAACCGGGAGGAGATCCGACAGGTGACAAGAGACCATTCGCTGGTAGAGGAAATGGTCCGGATGGGCGAGATCCCCAGAGAAGAAGCCAGATTCCATCCGGATAAGAACGTCATTACGAGAGCCATCGGGGCAGAATATGATGTAAAGATAGATTTTTTCGGGCACAAGCTTCGTGAAAACGATAAGATCCTGCTGTGTTCTGACGGTCTGACCAATATGCTGGAGGATGACGAGATTTTTGATATCGTCAACCGGCCGGAAGAACTGTCCAGACGGGCGGGAGAACTGATTAACCGGGCCAATACATATGGAGGGAAGGACAATATCTCCGTGATCCTGGTAGAACCGTTTGAAGAAGAGGTGAAGGCATGTTGTTGAGAAAAGGAATGTTTATTGGAGATAGATATGAGGTGATTTCCCATATTGGCGTAGGGGGAATGGCCGATGTATATAAAGGAAAAGACCACAAGCTGGACCGGTATGTGGCCATCAAGGTGCTGAAGGAGGAATTCCGCGGGGACAAGGGCTTCGTAGCAAAATTCCGGGCAGAGGCCCAGGCGGCAGCCCGTCTGGCCCATCCCAACGTGGTAAATGTGTACGATGTCGGCGATGAGGACGGCATCAACTATATCATTATGGAACTGGTGGAGGGCATTACCCTCAAAAATTATATTGAGCGCAAGGGCAAGCTGACCGTCCGGGAGACGACCAGCATTGCCATTCAGGTGGCCATGGGCATTGAGGCGGCCCACAATCTGAACATTGTGCACCGGGACATCAAGCCCCAGAACATCATCATTTCCAGAGAAGGAAAGGTGAAAGTGACGGATTTTGGCATTGCCAAGGTGGCATCCAGCCGCACCATCAGCTCGGTGACCATGGGTTCCGTGCACTACACGTCCCCGGAGCAGGCCCGCGGCGGCTACAGCGATGCCAAGAGCGATATTTATTCCCTCGGTATCGTTATGTATGAGATGATCACCGGCCGGGTGCCCTTTGACGGGGAAACGGCAGTGACCGTGGCGGTGAAGCACCTGCAGGAAGAGATGGTGCCGCCCCATGTATACGCGCCGGAGATCCCGGTGAGCCTGGAGGAGATCATTTTAAAATGTACCCAGAAAAGCCAGGAGCGTCGGTATGCCAATGTGGCAGAGCTTCTGAAGGATCTGAAGCAGTCGCTGGTGACACCGGATGCTTCCTTTGTAAAAATCATTTCCCCGGATGAGACAGGCAAGACCATGCTGTTCACCAAGGGAGATATGAATAAGATCAAGGCCGATGCTTATGGAGACAATGCCGCTTATGCGGACGCCTACGGTGCAGACCAGAACGGTTATGCCCAGAATGGATATGCCGATGGTTATGAGCAGGGGTATGCCGATCAGGGCTACGGCGAAGGCGGCTATGACGACCAGTACGCCGGTGAGGATGGCTATGCCGGAGACGGCCGGTACGACCAGAATGGCCGTTATACCGATGATGCTTACGGCGGCGGACAGGGGCGCTACGCCGATGATTATGATCCTGCCTACGAGGAAGGGGATTATGACGACGATGGCTACGCAGAAGACGACTATGATGAAGAGGATTACGAAGGCGACGATTACGATGACGGCTACGACGAGGATGACTATGACGATTCTTACGACGACCGCCGCGGCCGGAAGAAGAAAAGCCGGTATGAGGACGAGGAGGATGACGAGCAGGGCGAGCTGAACCCGAAGCTGGAGAAGCTCATGTTCGTGGGCGGTATCATCGTGGCGGTGATCATTGCCTGCATCATTCTGGTGCTCATCGGAAAAGCCTTCGGTCTGTTTAAGTTTGGCAGCAAGTCCAATACGGATCAGCAGGAGACCACCGAGGACTCCGGGCAGGTAGAGATGCCCAAGCTGGTGGGAGAGCAGTACAGCGATGTGCAGAAGACACTGACTTCCTTAGGGCTTTTGGTAAAGGCAACCTACCAGGAGGCAGATAATTATGAAGAAGGGCAGGTTATGACCCAGTCTGTAGCTGAGGGAGAGATGGTGAAGACCGGCGCCACCATCAATGTGACCGTATGCAGCGGCAAGGAAGTGATCAGTCTTCCGGCTCTGGAAGGTAAAGAACAGAGCGCGGCAGAGCAGGCACTGAAGGATCTGGGGCTGACGGCAGATATGCAGTTTGCTTATGATAACAGTGTGAAGGTCGGTTATGTCATTTCTACCAATCCGGCTTCCGGCAGTGATGTGGTGAAAGGCCAGCAGATCACCGTGACGGTGAGCCAGGGGCCGGAGACCAAGACCGGAACCGTGCCCAATGTGGTGAAGATGACCCAGGCAGACGCCCAGGCGGCCATCATTGCTGCCGGGTTCAAGGTGGGTTCCATCACCGAGGGCTCCAGCGATGAGGTGACCGAGGGCCGTGTCATCAGCCAGAGCGTGGTGTCCGGCACGAAGATGGATCAGGGCAAGACCATTGACCTGGTGATCAGCACCGGCAGTGACAGCCCGACTGTACCCAATGTGGTGGGCGCAGACTTTGACGATGCCCAGGAGACGCTGGAAGCGCTGGGCTATGTGGTAAAAGAGCAGACCCAGTATCACGCCACCGTGGCAGAGGGCAACGTGGTATCCCAGTCTGTGGCAGCCAACACCAAGGCGGCCAGCGGAACGACCATCACCCTTTACGTGAGCCTTGGGCCGGAGCCGACTCAGGATCAGAGCCAGGCGGATGAAGAAGGACAATGATTTCAGAAAAACAGTGTGATAGAAACAGCCGGTGAGCAAAACACAGACCGGCAGAACAGAAAGTATGGAAATGAAACAGGAGTAGTATGCAGGGAAAGATTATCAAGGGGATCGGCGGGTTTTATTATGTGGACGCTGCCGGGGCAGACGGCGGCGTGTATGAATGCCGGGCCAGAGGCATTTTCAGAAAAGAGAAGCGCAAACCCCTGGTGGGGGACGATGTGGAGATCGAGGTGATCTCTCAGGAGGAGAAAACCGGCAATCTCATCGATATCCTGCCCCGGAGAAGCGAACTGATCCGCCCGGCGGTGGCCAACGTGGATCAGGCGCTGGTGATCTTTGCCTCCATCCGTCCGGCACCCAACTTCAACCTGCTGGATCGGTTTCTGCTCATGATGCGCAGACAGGACATTCCCACGGTGATCTGCTTTAATAAGAAGGATCTGGTATCACCGGAGGAACTGGAAAATTTACAGAAAATCTATGAAAACAGCGGCTGCCGTTTCCTGTTTACCAGTGCGCTGGAGGGAAAAAATCTGGAACTGTTGAAAGGTCTCCTGAAAGGGAAGACCACCACCGTGGCGGGCCCTTCCGGTGTGGGAAAATCTTCCCTCATCAACGCCCTGGGCGGCGTGGAAGTGATGGAGACCGGCATGGTGAGCCAGAAGATCGACCGGGGACGACACACCACGAGACATTCCCAGCTCATCCCCTTGGGGGAGGACACGTACATCATGGATACCCCGGGATTTTCTTCCCTTTATGTGGAGGATATGGAAAAAGAAGAGCTGAAAGACTATATCCCGGAATTTTACCCCTACGAGGGGAACTGCCGTTTCAGCCCCTGCACCCACACCCATGAGCCGGGCTGTGCGGTGAAGGAAGCGCTGGAGGCCGGGGCCATTTCCCGGATGCGGTATGACAATTATGTACTCATGTATGAAGAACTGAAACAGAAAAGGAGATATTAGCATGTATATACTGGCACCTTCGATTTTATCCGCAGATTTTGCGGTGCTGGGCAGTGATGTGAAGCGGGCGGTGGACGCCGGCGCGAAATATGTGCACATTGATGTGATGGACGGCCAGTTTGTGCCGCGGATCAGCTTTGGCGACCCCATCGTGGTGTCCCTGCGGCCCGTGACAGATGCCTTTCTGGATGTACATCTGATGGTGGAGGAGCCGGGACGGTTTACGGATATTTATCAAAAATCCGGGGCAGACGGCATGACCGTCCATGTGGAAGCCTGCAAGGATGTGCGGGCAACGCTGGAGGGCATCAGGGCGGCAGGCATGCGCTGCGGCGTGACGCTGAATCCGGCTACCCCACTGGAAACGATTGAGCCGGTGCTGGATCTGGTGGACATGGTGCTCATCATGAGCGTGCAGCCGGGACTGGGCGGTCAGAAATACATCCCGTCCTCCACAGACAAGATCCGTCGGCTGAAAGCCATGCTGGATGCCCGGGGCAGCAAGGCCGACATTCAGGTGGACGGCGGTGTGTCGGCAGCCAATCTGCGGGAGGTGCTGGACGCCGGGGCCAATATCATCGTGGCCGGTTCTGCCGTGTTTGGCGGTGATATTACGGCAAAGACAAAGAAAATGATGGCCGTTTTAAACGAGTATAACGGAGATAAATAATATGCAGGTATTGATTATCAGCGGGGGCAGTATAAATTTTTCATACGCCCTTGCTTTTTTAAAAAAAAGAGAATATAATTACGTGATCGCTGTAGATAAGGGTGCATTGTTCTGCTGGGAATATGGGATCCGACCGGATCTTCTGACCGGGGATTTCGATACACTTTCTCCGAAAATCCTGAAGAAATGGGAGGATCAGGGAGTTCCTGTGCGCAGGTTCCGACCGGAGAAGGATGATGCGGATATTGAGATCGCATTGCAGGAGGCAAGAGAATTTCTGGCTGCAGGAGAGCAGCAGAGGACAACGCATGCACAGGCAGAAGCATCCGTGTCTTATGTGGATGGAAATGCAGCAGATCATATGATTACGATTTTGGGCGGTACCGGCACAAGACTGGATCATATGCTGGGCACGATTTATGCGATGGCAGGACTGGGGCCTGATTACCCCTGTGAACTGGTAGATGCGCATAACCGGGTTCGGCTTCTGTGGCCAGGCACCTATGTGAAGGAGCGAAAGAAATGTACGAAGCCGTACATTTCCCTGCTTCCCATTGGCGGAGATGTGACCGGCATTACGCTGCAGGGATTCAAGTATCCGCTGCATATGCACACCATGACGTGTGCCAACACTCTGGGAGTCAGCAATGAGCTGACAGAGAACCGGGGCATGATTTCGTTTCAGACAGGAATCCTGGCCTGCTTTGAGACCAGGGACTGATTCTGAATAGATTACATTATGTGTGTAAAAGAGGAGAATGAAGAAAATGAAGAATCAGATGGTAAAGACGATGGGGAAGACAGCAGCAGGACTGCTGGCTGTATGTATGCTGGCATCTATGTCCGGATGTCAGAAAGCAGACAATGCAAGCGAGGCGGGCAACAGCAGTGCAGGTACGCTCGGTATGCAGGGTGTGGAATCCTCCATTATGGAGAACGAGCAGACGGAGGAAGAGGACAACGGGCTTACGTCTGCATTTGCAGACTGGCAGCCCAAGTTTGAAGAGCAGTTTGAAGAGGTTTACAAGGTTCCGGTGGATCACTATGAGGAAATGAAGGATGGATTCTATACCGTCTATGCAGAGAAAGACGGCGAAGTGGTTCCCTTTGTAACACTGGATGCCAAAAGTGGTGTATATGAGGAAATTGCCGAGGACAGATAAGAGAATTTAAATGAAGCACAGAGAAAGGGAGCTGACGCACAGTATGACGGGTGCGTCAGCTCCTTTTCTGCTGCGGGTTTTTCTGTGGGCATTAAAATATATAAAATAAAGCTTGCATATCTGCTGTAATACAGGGATAATAGGAAAGACGCGCAGAGAAATGTATATTCTTTCAAAAGAGCGCTTTTACAGGGCGGATAAGTAGGGATGTGCATAAAGAACATTTTTTGAAAAGACAGGAAGCAGTTATGGAATCAAATTTGACAAATGGCCCGATTTTTAAGACATTGACGAAACTTGCCATTCCGATCATGGCATCTTCTTTTTTGGGAACATTATATAATATTACGGATATGGCCTGGATTGGTCTGTTGGGGGCCAGGGCTGTTGCCGGTGTCGGCGTCGGCGGCATGTTTACCTGGCTGTCTCAGGGACTGGCTACGATGGCACGCATGGGAGGACAGGTTCAGGTCGCACAGTGCATAGGCCGGGGAGACAGGGAAAGCGCACATGGATATGCGCAGACTGCCGTACAGTTATCTTGTATGATGGGTATGGTTTATGCTCTGGCAGTGCTTGTATTTGTACGTCCACTGGTTGGATTTTTCCGGTTGTCGGATCCGGAAGCCTATCGTGCGGCACTTTCCTATACAAAGATTGCCTGCGGATTCATTGTATTTTCTTTTCTGTCATTGACATTGACGGGGTTGTATATGGCTGAAGGTGATTCGAAGACGCCCTTTGTGGCAAACCTTGTCGGTCTGGCAGCGAATATGATTTTAGATCCACTCCTGATTATGGGAATTGGTTTTTGCCCGAAACTTGGTGCTGCGGGAGCAGCGATAGCTACAGTGACGGCGCAGGCTATCGTCATGCTGCTGTTGATCGCCGGTATTTTTCTGAAAAAACAGGAACATGCCTTACAGGGGATTCATTTGTTTTCCCACATTCACGGAACCTATGTCGAAGGGATCTGCCGGATAGGGATTCCGAGCGCATTACAGGGAATGGCATATTGTGTGATTTCTATGGTATTGACCCGCATGATATCCGTCTATGGATCGGACGCGGTGGCAACGCAACGCGTGGGCGGACAGATCGAGTCGGTCTCCTGGAACACGGCAGATGGATTTGCGGCTGCCCTGAATGCTTTTGTGGCACAGAATTACGGTGCCGGAAAGAAAGACCGGATCAAAAAAGGGTACAATGCAGCTTTCATTTGTGTCGGTGTATGGGGATTATTTATCACGGCAGCATTTGTGTTTTTTCCGGAAACGATCGCAGGATGCTTTTTCCATGAAGCCGGTGCAATTGAAATTGCTGTGGGATATTTGATGATTGTCGGTTTCAGTGAAGCCTTTATGTGTGTTGAACTTACGACAGTCGGAGCTTTGTCGGGGCTTGGCAGAACCAATCTTTGCAGCGTGATCAGCATTGTTTTTACCGGGGCAAGGATCCCTCTGGCCATCGTGCTTAGCGGTATATTCGGACTTACCGGGATCTGGTGGGCGATTTCCGCGACATCTGTCATAAAGGGAATTCTGTTTACCGTTGTTTTTTTCTGGCTCATGAATTTTAACTCGTCGTTGGAAAAATCCGGTTTGGATTGAAAAAAAAGAGTCCTTATGCTATCATATATAGTTGCGTTGGACTCTTTTTTTGATGCAGGAAAAAAGGGCGTACAAGAAATCTAAGGAAAGGCGAAAACCCCGATAAATCAAAGGTTTTCGGACAGGTAAAACATAAAATGAAACTAGGTATCGTTGTTAAAAGGCGGTTTTTATAAATCTTCTTATAACGCTACAAAAGCCTGCAAAGCCTTAAAATACGGCGTTTTTCATTGATTTCAGAAACACGTAACTATTCGTAACTCTTTGTAAAAAAACAAAAATTGGTACAGTAATTGGTACAGTGAAAAGCCTTATGCATATATAGAATAATCTGAGAAGAAAGTGGGAATTTTCTTCTCTTTTTTTATGCAAAAATTATGCATAAGAAGAGGTGAGTAAAATGTTTTCGGATGAAATACTGGAAAAAATTTTTGCGAGAGAAGAGATGCAGCGCCTTGACCTACAAACGCAGTCATCTGTCATTCACGCAATAGAAGAAGTCCTGGAGGAGGTAAAAAAAGATGCAGATGCCGTATCAGAATAACATGTATCATCAGATGCCATATGCCCAGCAGCAATATGGAGTGAATTCTTATATCCCATATATGCAGCCAAGGTTTCAACAGCCGGAAGTCCAGGTCCCGCAGCAGCCCCCGCAAGCACAGCAGATGCCGGGAGGATTGAACGGAATGGTCGTACAGACGATTGAAAATGTGACAGCTGATTGCGTTCCCATGGATGGATCAGCAGCCTTCTTCCCGAAGCAGGATTTGTCAGAAATCTACGTCAAAAGCTGGTGCGCAGACGGCACGATAAGGACATTGGTTTTTAAACCTGTAGAAATTACCGGGAATACAAATAAAAATGATTCTGGGCTTCCTGAGAACGCCACAGCCATATTTGAAAAGCGTTTTGATGAACTGTTCGGAAAAATCGAACAGTTGGAACAGACAATAACCAATTCCATGGTAAAGAAACCCGTTTCAGCAACTAAAAAGGCAGGTGAAGCATGATGATGAACCCCATGCAATTAATGCAAATGTTTAAAGATGGAAATCCTCAACAGTTTATTCAACAGATAATGGGAAACAACCAGATCATGAGTAATCCGATAGCTAAAAATGCAGTAGAGCTTATGCAAAAAGGGGATGCACAGGGGATTGAGCAGATGGCAAGAAACCTGTGTAAAGAAAAAAATCTGAATGCAGATGAAGTAATGCAGCAGATAAAGAGCAAATTTAATCTTTGATGGCATATTAGAGGTTTGTGCACAAAACCTAGGGAACCTCTTTATGAATATATTTTACGGAGGTAAATCTAATATGTTTAATGGCAACAACACACCTTTTACAATGCCGGTAATGCCTGCTAACACAGGCGGTTACGGAAACGGTGGTGCATGGGGAGACGGGGGATGGCTCTGGTTCATCGTGGTAATTTTTGCTATCTTCGGCGGTTGGGGCAATGGCTTTGGCGGCTGGGCAAATAACGGCGGTGGAGCAACTCCTTACGCTACCAGCGCAGTAACGCAGGCAGACTTGCAAAGAGGGTTCGACACACAGTCGATCATCGGGAAACTCGATGGAATTACAAACGGATTATGTGACGGATTCTACGCAGTCCAGACCGGAATGAACGGAATTAACACCAATGTAATGCAGACCGGCTTTGGTATCCAGCAGGCAATCAATGCCGATACCATTGCCAATATGCAGAACACCAATGCATTGCAGGCACAGCTTGCAAATTGCTGCTGTGAAACTCGGGAAGCTATTCAGGGCGTAAACTACAACATGGCGCAGAATACCTGTGCTTTGCAGAATACCATGAACAGCAACACCAGAGATATCATTGATAGCCAGAATGCGGGAACCCGTGCAATCCTCGACTACCTGTGCCAGGAAAAAATCTCTACTCTTCAGGCAGAGAATAATGATCTTCGCCGGGCAGCTTCTCAGGATCGCCAGAGTGCATTGCTCACCACTCAGATGGCTGCTCAGACACAGCAGATCCTTAATGCAGTGAATCCTGCACCGATCCCAGCATACCAGGTTCCGAATCCAAATATGTATTACGGATGTGGATACAATACAGGATGCGGATGCTAATCGAGTGATGAATCGAGTGGAACTCGAAAGAAAACTCGGAAAACAGAATAACAGTATCTTAATCCTATGATTATGTCTGCATGGCAGTATTACGAGAATCAGGGCAGGCTTAACGGTCTGCCCTTATCATTTATGGAGGTAAATATTATGGCTGAATATACAGCAGTAGCATTACAAACTGTGGCAGCAGGAGAAGACGTAGCTTTTACCGAGACTGCCGTAAATGGGAGCAACTGTATTGCTCACAGAGAGGGTTCTGGCATTGTGAAGTTAAGAGGTATTACTAATCAGTGCCGTGCAAGATTCCTTGTAAGTTATTCTGGCAACATTCAGATTCCGACTGGTGGAGCGGTGGGAGAAATTTCCCTTGCGTTGTCAGTAGACGGAGAACCTTTGCAGTCTGCAAAAATGATTGTGACTCCTGCAGCAGTGGAGAATTTCTTTAATGTTTCTGCACAGGCATACATTGATGTTGTTCGTGGATGTTGCAGCACCGTAGCTGTTCAGAACACTTCCACGCAAGCTATCGAGGTGCAGAATAGCAATTTAATTGCCGTTCGCGAAGCGTAGGAGGTAAGCATTATGGATGTTAAGAGAATGCATTGTATGATTGAAAAGCTGGCTGAATGCGCCGAAAAGCAGTTTGATAACGGGATTGAAAATGTTGATACCGCAGAGATGGGGCAGGTAACGGATATGTTAAAGGATCTTGCCGAGGCGATGTATTATCGCACACTCACAAAGGCTATGGATGATTCTGAACCAGAAGAAATCATGGAAATGTTTGAGCGGTATGGAGATGGTGGACGCCGGTATTATGACCATTACCGGTATGCAGATGGAAGATTTGCACCGAAAGGCCACGGAAGCTATCGCCGCGGGTATGAAGAGCCACCGTATTATCATATGACACCGGAAATGTATCATGAATGGGCGACAGGTGACGGCGCAAGATACCGTGACATGGACAGAAAAGACGGAAGAATGTACTATACAGAGCCTACTGTCCAGAACATGGAGAGCCGGTACGATATGGCGAAACGGAGCTATACGGAAAGCAAGGAGCTGCATCGCGGAAACACAGCAGAAGATAAGGAGCACAAAATGAAAGAATTGGAAAAGTATATGAGAGAAATTGGCTCCGATATTGCGGAAGTGATTTCCGATGCTTCCCCCGAAGAAAAAACGCTCCTTAAGCAGCGAATGCAGCTTATTATGCAGAAAATTCAGTAACCGGGAGGGGCTTTTGGCCCCTCTTTCTTTGCACCATGACAACTGAATATTGGTTGATGATTATATTCCTGTATGTTATAATAAATGAAAATAATATGAATTTTAGTTATATAAACAAGGAGAATTCGTATGGCAAAAATTGAAATCAGACAGGTTGACGGAGAACTTGGCATCTTTACAGAAGTGCTTATTGACGGACATAAAATAGATGGGGTCAGAAGCTTCGAATTAAAACAGGGCGTTGGAAACAGCATTCCAACATTAACACTTGACTTAAATGCATTTGATTTTTCAACAGACCTTAAAATGCTGAAGCTCAGGCAGACCGGCCAGGGGGAAATTGAAAGCATAAAATTTAAAGATGGAGAAATTCCCATTTCTTTTTGCGAAAAGTAGATGGCCCTCATATTTCAGAGGGCCAATAGGGCTACTTTTCTGCCGCCTTCAGGACAGAACACTGACTTGGGCGTTCGCAGCACCCGGTCAGACCGGCATACACACAATTTAATCTGCCATTAATAAATCTACCCTTGAAATCTTCATGGGCGGTTGAATTTATTGTTGTGTATTCGACGGAGTAATCCTTGTTCTGCTTTTCGCAGAATCCGTGATAGATCATATTTCCACCTCCTTCCCCAAAAGAGTATACCATGCAAAAACGTTTCCAAAACTGGCATATTCTCAAAAATTGTTCACATATGTAGAGATATGTGGTATAATTTCTGCAATATTCAAAAGGAGGGAATTCTCTATGGGAGAAAAGAAGAGTACAAAGTTGTGTAAATACTGTCAGACGGAGATACCGGCAAAGGCGAAGGTTTGCCCTAAGTGCAGAAAGAAACAGGGTTTAGGGTGCCTGCCTATTATTATCATTGTTATTGTCGTCATTCTGTTGCTTTCTTTACTTTTTAGCGGCGGCAGCGATTCTAACGAGAAAGAAAATGGATCTTCACAGGGCACGGAAACATCTGGCGGAGAAAGCAGCGGGCAGGACAGCGCCGAGGAAATCGACCCAGAGGAATACAAGGCCGAGTGTGCTGATCTCGTTTACAATGATGTCATGAGAAACCCGGATGACTATATCGGATCCAAGTTTAAAGTTACTGCTCAAATTATGCAGGCATCTGACGGAATCACGACAGGAAAATATTACAAAGTGTTTACAGATGATGGAAGCGGATACTACTTTGACAAAATGATCTGGGTATTTGATAAGCGTGATGAGAAGTCGGAAGATTATGTAAAACTTCTCGAAGATGATGTCGTAACTTTCTACGGAGAGTTCAACGGCCTTCAGGAGACGGAAAACAGCTTGAATGGATCAAAAGGCGAAGATATGAGCCTTGATGTCTATTATGCCGAAATTGTAAAAGAAGCAGAATAAAGCACATTAAAAGTCAACATCAATTTGGTGTTGACTTTTTTTGAAATTAGGGGTTGACTTTTGCCCGACATAATATATAATGGAATTATGCCAGACAAAAGGAAGGAGTGATAAAGTGTCTCCGAGAACCGGCAGGCCAACTGATAATCCAAGGCCAAATAAACTTAGCATTCGTATAAGTGACGAAGATAAGCGAATTTTGGAAAATTATTGCGAAAGGGAAAATGTAAACAGAACAGAGGCAATAAGTAGAGGAATTAAAAAGTTGGAAGAAAAATAAAACAGTCCGCACCGACCAAAGCACAAGACTGTTTTATCACAAGAGATTTCTCTCATGTGAAATATTCTATCATATGAGGGGAACTCTTTCAAGAGAAATTTGAAAGGATGGTAGAATATTTATGGAAGAATTCGCGAAAATGATCTGCGAAACAATTTTTAGAATCATTTTGAAATCCACTTGACAGTAGCTAGCTAACATGATATATTTTAGCTAGCAATCATAAGGAGGTGCTTGTTGTGGTTGCTAAGAGAAGCACTTCCGAATACTTCAAAGAGCGTCGGAAAACCATAGGTCAGTTCAGTGTATCGGTTTCGAGGGAAAAACTGGAAAAACTGGATGCAAAGCTGAAAGAAAGAGGAATTACGAAAACCGCATGGCTTAACGATAAGATCGACGAAGAAATCGGAGAATAGAAAGAGTAGCCGCCACCGACCAAGGCTTACAGCTACTCTCCAACACCCCAAAAGGAGTATGTAAATTATAGCACTGCATCCTCCTTTTGGCAAATTATTTTTTAGAATGGAGGATTTCAAAATGGAAGAATTCGCAAAAATGATTTATGAACAGTGGTTTCGTTCTGGCGAGGTTGAAAAACTTACATGGGGTCGGGAATATGATGATGCCTGGAAGAAGGTCTATGAAATTCTCAATCCAAAACTTGCCAGTGACATTGAATGCTCTGTAAACAAGCGGGTATGGGATATTCAGGAGCGATCCTTTATAGCTGGTTTTGCCTATGCCTGCAAGTGCCTTTCCAATGGGAAGATCGAACTGAAAGGCGGTGAGCATTAATGAGTAATTCGTTATTGCGTACCGCAGATTCAGACGGACAGACAATCACCACTTTGGAGATTGCGGAAATGATGGGGATGGAACACGGGAAACTTCTGCGCAAGCTTGAAGGGCGGCAAGAGAGAGGGCACCATATAAAGGGTTACATAGAAATACTTAACGAAGCCCAAATGGGCGTGGTTGATTTTTTTGAAAAATCCACATATAAAGACGGAAAGGGAGAGATAAGACCCTGTTACAAAGTCACGAAGCTTGGCTGTGAGTTCCTGGCGAACAAATTCACCGGAGAGAAAGGTGTCCTGTTTACCGCAAAGTACATCAAACGCTTCCACGAGATGGAGGACATGATCCGGGGCAATGCAAGGGTGGTAGAAGATTTTGCGAATACGTCTTATGCGCTGAAGATTCCCCTTGTGGCGGACTGGTATGAGCGCAACAAAGGAAGAATGGAGCGCCTTTGCACAGTATCCGGTAACAGCCGGAAGTATCTCTATCATTGCATTCTGCGTAGGGTTTCGGAGAAATATGACCTTGACGAAGCCCGGGAGATATACAAGAGTGAAGTCGGTTATTATCCGGTGTATGCCATTGATGTTGTGGCATACTTCCCGGAGCTGGCAGAGGCAGCAGACCGGTACCTGGATCGCCTGGAGAAAGTAACATACGGAGAGTGGGGATGAATATGAATGATGTGATTACTGTAGAGGACACGCAGATGCAGGTGAGGGAGTACAGTGGCCAACGGGTTGTGACGTTTGGCGATATTGATCTGGTTCATCAGAGAAAACCTGGAACTGCCAGAAACAGTTTTTATAAGCACAAGAAGCATTTTGTGGAAAATGAAGATTATTTTGTTATCAACAAAGAAAATTCTAATGTGGCTAAAAACCACATTAGAAATGTTGATATACCGAATAGAGGTGTCACTTTATTTACAGAAGCCGGTTACCTTATGCTTGTAAAGCCTTTTAATGACGATTTGTCGTGGAAGGTACAGCGGCGGTTGGTGAATGCATATTTTAAGGCAAAAGAAGACAAATCTGCAATGCTTTCAGAGCAATCCAGGACACTGGCACCGCCTGCAACGGACTGGTACGATAGGAATCGGCGCAAAATGGATACCGTTTGCAAGGAAATGAACATTTCACATTCGACTCTATACCGCAATATTCTATCAAGGCTTCGAGAAAAATATGATGTTGATTTGTGTAAGGAAATCTACGAAGTGGAGACTGGTGATCCGCCGGAACGCGTTCTGGATATCCTCACCTATTTCCCGGAACTCGGCAGAATGGCAGACGATTTCCTGAACAAGCTTGAAAAAACGTATCAAAATATTGATTAATACCAAAGAACCATCAACCAATATTCGGCTGGTGGTTCTTTTTACGTGAGAAAGGAATGAATAATATGTTTGAGATCAATGGAATATGGTGGAGAATAAGATTTGTGGATTCTTGGGATACATCCCTAAAGCGTTCAGACGGCTCATATAGCCTTGCTGTGACCGATGCCAATACTTCTACGGTTTATATATCAAAATGGCTTAAAGGGGCAAAATTGCGCCGTGTAGTAGCACATGAACTGTGTCATTGCTTTTGCTTCTCATTTGATGTTCATATGCCGCTGGAGCAGGAAGAGCATCTGGCGGACTGGATCAGTCTGTACGGCGCCGATCTGGTGTATTTACTGGATGATTTAATGACGATCATAACAAAGAATCGAGGTGTAGCATGATGAATGAAATTGACAGAATTTTACAGTATGTGAAGAAAAGCAACCCGGAAATGACAAGAGAGCAGCTTGTGTATGAACTTGGCCGGTCAACCTACGCAACAAGGTCATTGGTGTTCACCGCAAACAACAGCCAGTTGAAACATTGATGGCCTTCATTCGATGGTTTTGTGATACATTATTTATAATGTAATTTCAATGCACGAATACACTGAAAATAAAGCATTTAAAACTATAAATATTTGTGCATTATTTATAATGTAAAGCTATTGAAAATAATTCAAAAGTAATGTAAAATAAAAATATCTATATTATGGAGGTGAAAACATGCTGAAATATAAAATTGACGTGCTGGACACATTGAAAGAGAACGGATATACTACAACAAAGCTAAGAAAAGAAAAGCTTTTGGGTGAAAATGCTATACAGTCATTACGTCATGGCGAGATGGTCGGAATTATTGCGCTTGATAAAATATGTACATTGTTGGATATGCAGCCGGGAAACATTATAAAATATGTAGAGGATGAGCAAAAATAAAAACATTAAAAATAATGTAAATACATATTGACACGACATTAAAAACGGTGTATTATAATATTGTCGAAAGGCAATAACCCGAAAGGGAGAAAGGGGAACATATGAACATGACGGATAAGCAGTTGCAGTTTATTTCCTGGCTGATCACGACAGCGACTGACAAATGCCAGACCATTGAAGAGGTTCGGGAAATGAACAAAGAAATCCGTAAACATTCCGCAGGGCTTACGGAAACGGAAAAGAACATGGAAGAGTAACACCAAAAGGAAAGAGAACAGGCGAAAAACTTGTTCTCTTTTCTCTTTTTTTGCCCTTCTTTTTACCATCTCTTTTTTTATCTGTTTTTTCGCTTTTTACCCCTGTTTTTCATGGCGTTTCGATGCTGACGGCACCGGCTTTCACCAGCTCCAGACCCTCCGGAACCGGAAAACAAGCCTGTTTTTGTGCAGGATAAACAATAAACAGCCAGAAACCAGCCTATGACTACTGTTATTTTCACGATTGATTAGAGGATGCTAACCAGAATAAAACACGAGATCGCAGACACCGGACGAACGTTTGAAACTGTAAATTATAGACAACAAAATGCAGTAATCGAATTACGGAGTTGTGCATAGTTCCAGTTCTGTATACGGTTTGTATACATAGGTAAGGTTAGTTTAGGTAAGGTTAGGGAAGGTAAGGGAAGGAAATACATATAGTGCGAAAATCGCACCGGTGAAAACAGAAAACAAGTTTTTGATTTTTGAAAAACAGATAAACAAAGCTGTTTTTGATGATTTTCGGATGCTGGATCCGCCAGAACGCACCGGATCGCTGATAATCCACAAAATGCGATAAAGATAAAATTTATAGGGTTGACATTGTAAAATCCATGTGTTATATATAAATCAACAATCAAATCCGAATCCAAGAGGTTTGCCTGGCTGCCGATTAGGGGAAAACAAGCCGTTGAATGGATAGGTAGAAGAGCAGGGACGGCAGAAACACAAATAAGCGCTCACAGTCCAGTATATGCAGGTATTGTATTATATCATGTATATGCTTGGATTGTGAGCTTTTTTATTTGCCAAAATAGGAGGATATCATGGAAAAGGTAAAACAGGAAACAGAAGTATTTGAGAATGATATACAGCTTTATCTGTCCATGTTCTGCGAAGAAAATAACATTGACGATCTGTTTAATATACCTCAAAGTACATGGACTGCTGGGCTTAGATATATTTATAAACATGTATTCCAAGGTACTACTAAACTTAAAAGAGATACCCCGTTAATAGGCAATGGTAATATAGTTTATAATATACCAGATGGTGTTTATGATTATGATAAAGTTAATTATGTATTAGATATATATATCTATGATATGTGCTTAAAATACAACAAGGAAATATCTATGATTGGGTTTAGTGCTTTAACTGGTATAGGTGTTGATTTGATAAGCGCTTGGGGTAATGGGTACGTAAAATTAAGTCACACCCCTATCGAAATCTATGAAAAATTAAGGGCGTACAGGGAGGAAAGCCTGTCCAATAAGCTGGTAGACGGAAAGAGGAATCCCGTTGGTACAATAGCCGTCCTGAACAGACAGTTTGGGTGGGCAAGTCCGTATACTGCGGACAGCAACAGGCAGAAGAGCACTCCATTGACAGCTGAACAGCTGCCCAAATTGAATGTGAATGACAAACAATTAGAGGACAAAAGTAATACACAATTCACAAACAATTCGAAGGTGCTGGAAAGCCCAGAAAATGGGCATTATTTCACAGATAAAGACGTGTAGCATGTCGCAAAACAATCATTTTGCGACATGGTGAATGATATACAGTGCAAATTGCATTAAAATACAAATAATTGAACAAGAATTTAATGCAATTAGAGCCGGGAGGGGGTCTGATGGATGGCCCCAGGGTGGCCTACTAAGTCACCCAAATTTCCGCAAAAACAAAAAGACTACATGGCAGTAATAGGGATGTACACCCGAAAGCTGTAAGCCTTAACAGTTTTACTGCCATAACAATAAGGCGAAATACCAGAAAGGCAGGTATAAACATGAATGAGTTAAAGATTTTTGAAAATCCAGAATTTGGGGCAATCAGAACGATTGTAATTGATAATGAGCCATGGTTTGTAGGGAACGATGTGTCCAGAGCATTAGGATACAAGGATTTGTACTCCGCATTAAGACATAACGTTGATGATGAGGACAAGAGGCTCTGCCCGGTGAGCAGTACCTCTGGAACGCAGGAAACGATGGTGATTAGCGAAAGTGGATTGTACTCCTTGATTTTTGGAAGCAAGTTGGAGAAGGCAAAAGAGTTTAAACGTTGGGTGACTTCAGAAATCCTTCCGTCCATCCGCAAGAATGGTGGATACATCCAGAATCAGGAACAAATGACACCAGAACAGATTGTTGCAAATGCTCTGATTGTAGCAAACAAAATTATTGCCGAAAAAGAAGCGAAGATTGTTGAAATGAAGCCTAAGGCGGAATATTTTGACAACCTGATTGACAGTAAATTGCTTACCACGTTCCGGGATACAGCAAAGGAGCTTCACATTCCACCGCGGCAGTTCACACAATGGCTGATTGATAACAAGTATGTGTATCGGGATAGACACAACATGTTAAAACCATATGAAACACATAGAAAATCAGGTTTGTTCCAGATGAAAGACTTTTCAACACCGTTTGGATATTCAAATGTGCAGACGTTTGTGACGGTAAAAGGGAAAGAGACATTCAGACTACTTGTTGGAGGTATAGATAAATGACAGGAAACGAATATCAGAAATTGGCAATGAGAACAAATGACAGGATGGCAATTAACAGACTGCATGAAGCGACTGCTGAATTTCACACGGAATGCAAAGATTTTGGAGGAATAATAAACGCATGCCTGGGATTGTCCGGCGAGGTTGGTGAGTTCAATGACATGATTAAGAAGTGGGTATTCCACGAAAAAGAATTGGACATTGAGCACGCAAAGAAAGAAGCAGGGGATATAGCCTGGTACTTGGCAATGCTGTGTGAATCCTTCGGGTGGGAGCTGGACGAAATCTTGAAAATGAATGTGGAAAAATTGAAAGCACGGTACCCGGAAGGATTCGATACTTACCTTGCGAATCACCGGACGGAGGGTGATGTATAATGCGAGTCCAGGGAAAAGAAATCAATGACGAGTGCCAGTTCTGCGGAAGGATCCTTGAATGTGATTTATTTAGACAGGGGCATGGAATTCGACAGGAAAGATCCAACATAGCAAAGATGATGCGCTGCCAGTTCGACCACGAACAACAGCGCAAAGACAATGGGCTTTAGCCAAGCGGTAAGGCACAGGACTTTGACTCCTGCAGCGCCGGTTCGAATCCGGCAAGCTCAGCTGGGAGAAATCCCACCCGTGTCATTTCACGAGATTCCTTCTACCCACTAGCATGAGCTGATAAAAGGGGAAGTCAAAACTCCCCGGTGGGTTTTGTGAAAATCATCCGGTAATTTCGGTTATCGCTGTTACAGGCAGCACGCATATGATACTCCTCTCAATAAATGTCAGACAAGACAATAAAATCCGTTCGACAGTCACGTAAGGGCTGTCAGGTGCTTGCATATCACCTAAAACGCCGAAAGGCATATGCAATTCAGGGGAAGATGCAGATATTGGTTGTTCTGCGGCTGACTGTAAATCAGTTCCCATGTGGTAAACAATGGAGGTTCAATTCCTCTCTTCCCCATGTGGTTGGATAGCGCCCAACTAGCAGGTGACTGGCGGATGCCCTGCGAAAATAAAAATAGTCATAAGTGATGCACTGTGTCAGTGCCTTAAATGCGGGCGCACGCGGCTTATGGAAACGCACAATGGAACATAGCTCAGAGGCAGAGCTTTCGGCTTATATCCGAAGAGTCCCGGGTTCGATTCCCGGTGTTCCAATTCCCTTTTGGCGGCGCTGCAAGCTCATGTTCATGTCGTCGAATAGCTTGACTGTGAGTAGAGATAAGACAAGCCGGTGCATGAGCAAGTCCGGGGCTTACAGTTTATATCCTTGAAGTTGCGGTTATAGTGCACGGCTGTATCAGGGTTTATAGAGGATATGCGCGTTCGTGATGGTATCAGGGATAGGATGAAAACCTCTTCTGGGAGTTCGATTCTCCCCTTACGTGTTTCCAGCGTTATATGGTATCCGGATCATAATTTGCTGAATAGAAAACTAAAAATCGATTTTTAGAGCAGGTGAACGCCGAGGGTGCTAACCATTGATTATTGGCGAAAGGACGGAGAAATGTTTAAAAAGCTTTGCAATATGTGGATCAGATATAAAACAAGGAATTTCACCAGAATTCCACTGTTTACGATAATTTTCGATTACCGCAAGTATCAGCGAGACGGAAAAACTGGAAGCTGCAATTTCTATGCTTACCCAGAAATTGCGCATGATAAATTTGTGAAACAAAAACTGTGTGAGGTTGTTGATTATATCCGTGATAATTATAATCCGGATATTTTTACAAAGATTTGATCGTTTACATGAAAAAAGTGAGGGATAATATGGCCGGAAATGAAAAGAAACTGGATAAAGAAAAATTCATGAAAGCTTACAGATTGTATCTTCAGGGTAAAATAACACAGGCCAAGGCTGCTGAAATGATAGGGTGCAGCATAAAAACATTCTTAAAGTATGCGAATATCATTTTTTTACAGCAGGAGTTGCCCAAAAACTTGTGGAAAAATAAATAAAGATTTTATTACAGCAAGGAGACTTTTCTATTGGTATCTGAAAATCTGAAACAGACAATTCGCGAATATGAAAATTACATACAGAAAAACGGGCTTGATGAAGCGGTAATCGAAGCTTACGCGGAGGCTTGTTCTGTGGCGATAACGAACGAGAGAGACGTAAAATATGGATTGTTTCTTACTTCCAGGGCAAAAGAAATCGCAGAATGCTACTGTATGCAGAAAACCGGAGGAACCATATGGGACCTGGAAAAATACGCATTCAAAAACAAGCAGAGTTTTGAATTGATTGATGTCTTTTACAAAATACTGCTCATGGAAGCGCAGAATAAGGTTGTAGATAGCTATTTCAGATATATTGAGAAAAAAAGAGAACCGCAAGAAAGGTTTTACATGCCAAGGAGAAAGCAGCTGACAAAAATCGGGCTTGTAGATGCACTACAGGGAATGATTGAGGATAAATATGATATTCTTTGCATAAGCTTACCGCCAGGAACGGGAAAGACCAGTGCGGAAAAGTTTTTTGCCACAGCGGTTATCGGCTGGTATCCAAGGGATTTCAATTTGTTCTATTCCCATAGTAGCGATATTACGAGAATGTTTTATGACGGGACTCTTGATATTGTCACAAACACGGATGAATATACGTGGAGTGAAATTTTTCCGAAATATTTTGTAACGAGAACTGATGCAAAAATGGAACAGTTCAATATTGGAAAATATAAGCCGTTTCCGTCTTTGCAGTGCACTTCTGTCGGAAGTAAAAATGCAGGTAAAGTCCGCGCCTCTAAATTTCTTCTGGTAGATGATATGATTGGAGGAATTGAAGAAGCGCTGAATCCATTGATTCTGGAAAAGCTCTGGAATAAATATGCTGTAGACGCCAGGCAAAGAAAGATACAGGATACGAACGGGAATAACTGCAAGGAGATACATATCGCAACGAGATGGAGCGTGCAGGACGTGATTGGGAGAATCCAAAATATGTACGCTGGAAATCCGCGTGTGAAAGTGATCTCTGTTCCTGATGTCGACCCCGAAACGGGCGAGAGTAATTTTGACTACGAATTTTCTGGATTTACGAAGGAATTTTTTGAGGATCAGCAATTGCTCATGGACGACATATCATATCAATGTCTGTATAAGCAACAGCCGATCGAAAGAGAAGGATTGGTTTTCCCGGAGGACAAGATTAGAAGATATCTAAATTTACCACACGGAGAACCAGAGATCATAACTGCACAATGCGATACCAAGGGGAAGGGGACGGATTTTTTCGTTCTTCCTGTCCTGCAGAAATACGGGGAAGATTACTATTGCGTAGATGCTGTTTGTGATAATACAGCTGACTATGAGATGCAATACGAAAACGCGGCAAATGCACTGGTCAACAACAAAGTTATGGAGTGTGAGTTTGAGCGGAACGCCGGAGGGGACCGCGTCGCAATGGAGGTGAATAAGCGGGTTGAGGAAAAGGGATGGATTTGCAATATAACAGACGTCCCGACAGAGACAAATAAAGAGGCCAGGATTTTTCAATGTTCTAGCTGGATATTGCAACACATCGTTTTCAAGGATGAATCTATGTATACACCTAAAGAACCTTATGGAATTATGATGTCTTTGTTGAAAAGATACTCGGTGTCCGGAAAAAAGCAGCTGGATGACGTTCCGGATGTTTTTTCAAACTTTGCAATCCGCATTACTTCCGCAAACAGGGTGGCAAAGGTGGAAGCTGCGGCAAACCCATTTAGGAGGTGCTGATATATGACAACAAAGGAATATCTTGGGAAAATAAGAAGATATGACAGAATGATATCAAATAAACTTGAGGAAATACAAAATTTCAGAAACCTTGCGACTACCATATCAACAAATACGGGAAGCGAGCGCGTCCAGACATCAAGAAACAAAGATAAGATTGGATCATACGTATCAAAGATCGTTGACATGGAAAGAGAGGTTGACGATATGATTGACCAGCGATATGAAATTGTGAAGCAGATTGAATCGCTGGATGATAGTAGGATGTATGATGCTCTTGCGCAAAGATTCATCCTTGGAAAAGAGTTGAAATCTATAAAGCTTGACGGAATATATTCCGAAAAGCACACTAAAAGGATTTTCTACAATGCGATTGGAGCTTTTGCTGAAAAATATAAAGATTTATACGCAGAAAAAGTCGGTAATGTCCCCTGATGTCCCCCAATGTCCAAATAAAGAGTATTTACCATGGTTATACGATATTATATAATATGCTTGTAAAAATGTTGTTTCATCTATGCACCCCTTTCTTGGAGCACCGCCTTTTGGCGGTGCTTTTTGTTTGGAGAAAAGAGGCTTTTATGGAATATACGCCGAAAACAATCTATTGCCCGTCATGCGGTAGGAAAGTAGCCACATGGGACGGAAGAGCAAGGACAAATATAATTTCAAAGTGTAAAAAGTGCCAGAAAAAAATTGTTTTTTGGCCATCAAATTATAAAACGGAAATAAAGGATTTGCCAAAAAGAAATTGCTCGTCCGGCATGACGTATTTGTAGGTGGATTTATGGATTTTGCAAGAAATAAGATGTTTTTTCAAGATCTTGTCAAGGGATCATACGGAAGAAAAATTGCATATACAGACGCTGAAAAAATTACGGCTGAGAATGTGGTAAGAGTTATTGGAAAGTGCATTGGTGTTTTTTATGGCAATAAATCAGCCATAAGATACCTGTGGCGGTACTATAAAGGAGATCAGCCGGTACTGTATCGACAGAAAGTAACAAATGAAGATATCACCAATAGAATAGTAGAGAACCACTCTTACGAACTGGTGCAATTCCGTGTAGGCCAGACCTATGGCGAGCCGGTTCAATTCATCAGCCGAAAAGATGATGAGCGGATAAACAGTTCGGTAGACGAACTAAACGACCTCATGGCTGACGCAAATAAGCAAGAGAAAGACATAAAGGCTGGAGAGTGGCAGTCTGCTGTCGGAACATCTTTTAAGGCTATTCAGAGAAAAAATGGAGATGTTCCATTTAGAATTGTATCTCCTAGCCCTATGAATACATTCGTGATTTACAACAGAAGCACAGAAGAACCTGTTCTTGCGGTGCAGGAATTAAAGGATGAAGATGGAAAGTGCTACAAACTGGCATTTTCTGACACTATGTCGTTCAAAATCGTTGACAGCAATGTGGTTGAAACAAAACTGCATACCTATGGAAGTATTCCGATTGTGGAATTCCCAAACAATCACGAACGCATATCTGACATAGAACTTGTAATTTCCATGTTGGACGCAATCAATAATATGCAATCAAACCGTATGGACGGCATTGAACAGTTTGTGCAGTCGTGGATTAAATTTGTAAACTGTGAGGTTGATGAAGAACAGTTTGCGAAAATGAAAATGAACCGGGCTTTAGTGGTAAAGTCTATAAACAAGGATAATAAGTCCGATGTGGATGTTATGACGCAAGAGCTGAACCAGACGCAATGTCAGGTGGCTAAAGATGATTTACTTGACAATCTTCAAGCAATTCTTGCTATTCCGAACAGAGAATCACAAAACTCTGGCGGGGATACGCAGGGAGCGGTAAGTCTTAGAGCTGGGTGGGATTTTTCAAAGACAAGAGCAAAAATGAAAGATCCAATTGTTAAGTCGTCTGAAAAAAGATTCGCTGTTGTTGCGCTGAATGTTTTGAGAGTAGCAGGATATGATTTGAAACTTTCGGTTAGAGACTTTGACGTACAAATAAGCCACAGCCCGTTGGATAATTTGTATACAAAAACGCAAGCTCTTGCACAAATGCTGCAATCTGGAATTAACCCAAGGATAGCAGTCGCTACATGCGGATTGTGGGGGGACGCGGAAAAAGTATTCTTGCAATCTCAACCGTATTTTGATGTTTTGTATAAAACTATTGACGCGATTGAAAAAGAAAATCAAATTGCTGCCATAAAAAAAGAACCAGAAGCTTAATTTGCTCTGGTTCTTTTTGTTACATACTCTGACAATATACTTACCATTAAATTATTGAAAGAACGCATATCTTCTTTTGCGATACTTTCCAGAGAAGATTTTAGTGATTTTTCCATTACAAGAGATTGTAGCCAATATTCAGAAAAATGGAGGTTCCCAGAATGAAGTATGATTATAAAGTAACGCAAGACGGACATACATATGAGCCTGGAACCAATGTGCCGGACATGGGAAGTGTGATTTGTATTAAATCAGAAGGCAATAAGAGAGATTATGTTTTCCTTGCAGAAGATACCGACAAACTTCCGACTTATGATGACCTGTTAAGCGGAAGTAGCGCCTTGTGCGTGGATGAGGGGATAGTTTATGTTTACGAAAGAACAACAAAGAAATGGTATCAGCAGGGAGCGTAAAAATGAATATTGTCAATGATATTTTAGTCAATACCCTTTTTCCTGATACGGATTTTGTACAGACGCTAGACATGGATAGTGTTGTCCCGAAGTATGTAGAAAACCAAGAAAAAGGGAATCCGTCTGTTTGCAAAAACTGTGCAGAGGCACCATTCCGAGATTTACACATCTACGGCCGGAGCGAGCAGGTGACAACCACAGGGGCGCAGCTGCTTGATTTGACCGATTTGATTGGCAAGACAGAAACAAAAAATGGTGCGACATATAAGATTAATGAAGACCAAAGCATATCTGTATCGGGCACTCCGACAGAATATACTTCCTTTTATTTGAAAAGAATGCAGTTAAAAGCTGGTTCTTATTATTTCGAAAGCAATCAAAACAATAATAATGTGTTTATTCAGATGCTTGGCAATCAGGTAAATATGAATAATGGATTCACCTTAGACGAAGATGCGGATACGATTGATGTATATATGGTATTTAGTGTTTTACCCAATAATAAGCAAGAATTTAACTTAACGTTTACTTCAATGCTTAACGCCGGAGAAACTCCGCTCCCTTGGGAACCATACACAGGCGGCAAGCCATCCCCATCACCGGATTACCCGCAGGAGATTGTGAGTGCTGGAGATGATGGGAATCTTAGTGTCATCGTAAAAAAAACTGATAATGAGCAGATGCAATCTGTGTCTTTATCAACACCAAACGGTCTGCCGGGTATCCCGGTATCATCTGGCGGCAACTATACCGACCCGCAGGGGCAGCAGTGGATTTGCGATGAGGTGGATCTCGGACGGGGAGTGTATGTGCAGAGGGTTGATAAAGGTGCTTTCGATGTCACCAAAGCGCTGACTGAGCAAAGCGTGATTCTTGCCACCCCCATCGAAACCCCTCTCACCGCCTCTGAGATTGCGGACTACAAGTCCCTGCGAACATATAAAGGAACCACGATTGTAGAAGCAGAAGATAAGGCAGGGATATCTGTGAAGTATAACATGCCGATGCCCGAGTTGAGTAAAAATGGGGCTTTGCGTAGATGGTTCAAGAGACATCCGATAATTTGACAGTAAAAAACAATTTCGTTTTTTGACGGAGTTGTTTTTTATTTTATAAAAACCTGTACCTATGCGGTAAATAGGAAGCTCAGCAGGAGCGACCTGCGATATCAAAAGCGTGAGTAACGGAGGTAATTTTTATGACAAGAGAACAAATTTTAAAGCTTTTTCCGGATGCGACAGATGATCAGATCACGAACCTGTTAAATCAGAGCAATGGTGAGCTGGCAAAGGAAAAAGAAAAAACAAAGGCTTATAAAGCAAATGCAGAAAAAGCGGCGGATCTTCAGAAAAGGATTGATGAATTGGAGACCGATAATCTTTCTGAGGTTGAAAAGGTCAACAAGGCGCTGGAAGAAGCAAATAAGACAATTGCTGACTTACAGAAGAACAATGCCATTAGAGATCAGAGAGAGGCTGCAATGACCAATTTCAAGATTACCGCTGAACAGGCCAAAGCGGTTGTGAAAGATGATGGTAGCCTTGACTACGCTGAGCTTGGAAAGATTATGTCCGAAAAAGAAACCGCCGCCGCACAGGCTAAGGAAAAGGAAATTGCTGGGAATCAGGCAAATCCGAACGGTGGAAGTGCAGGCGGAGATACAAAAACAGATGCAGAAAAGACAGCCGAAGCAATTGGAAAGACCTTATCCGGTTCCAATAAAGCGGCTGAATCTATTGTAGAAAGCTATTTGAAGTAGCAAGGAGGAAAAAATGAAGTTTAAAGAGTCAACCGTGACCATGCAGAAAGAAATTCTGAAAAGACATCTCGAAAGGGAGCTTTTAGAGGAAATCACCCTTGATTCCACTGCATTCACGAATGGTGTTTGCAAAGCAGGTAACCCCATCGACGCTACTGGGAAAAAAGTAAATGCAGCATCTTCTGACGGGGCAGCCGTAGGCATTTTGCTTAACGATGTGTATGATTCTAACCCTAACGGAACCATCGCAAAAGCATTTGCTTGTGTAAACGAAGCGAATGCGAACGAAAATGCAGGAATTACGATTGCGGAAGGAGTTAAAACAGCATTATCGAAGATTGTATTTGAGTAAATAAAAATGGTGGCAACAGGTAACTGTAGAAAGAGAGGATAAAATGAATATTAGAGACGCATATACATCAAAGGCGATTGCGCTTGTCAATACTGAAGTGGCAAGCAACCGCATTGCATATCTGGGAGCCGGTCTGTTCCCGGCAAAAAAGAAAATGGGACTGGACCTGAAATGGATCAAGACGTCCAAGGGACTTCCGGTTTCCTTGGCACCGTCCAATTTCGATGCTGTGTCTACTCTGAGAAGCCGTGAGGGATTCAAACTGACAGAAACAGAAATGGCATTCTTCAGAGAATCCATGCTGGTAAAAGAAGCAGACGAGCAGGAAATCATGAGGGTTAAGGACAGCACGGATCCATACGCAGCGGAGGTTCTTGGCAGAATCTTTGACGATGCCAATACCCTGGTTGATGGAGCGAACGTTGTTCCGGAAAGAATGATTATGCAGCTCCTGGCACCGAGCGACGGATCTCCGAAGATTTCCATTGAGGCTAATGGAGTAACCTATGCCTACAACTACGATCCGAACAGCACATATAAGACAAAGAACTTTGCCAGTCTTACAACCGATACTGACAAGTGGTCAGACACTACGAATTCCGACCCGATGGATGATATTGCAACAGCACTGGATGCAGTAGAAGCAGAAACTGGCGAGCGCCCGTCCATTATGATTGTGTCCAGAAAGACTATGGACTATCTGAAGCAGAACGCAAAGATCAAGTCCGCAATTCTGGCTCAGAACACCACAGCGACTGTGTTCATGAATGACAACCGGGTAAAGGAAGTATTTTCCAATGAGCTGGGAATCAGAATCATCGTGTACTCTAAGCAGTACAAGAAAGAGGACGGTACAGCTGCAAAATTCTATCCGGACGGATTTGCAACATTGATCCCGGACGGAGCGCTGGGAAATACCTGGTATGGAACAACACCGGAAGAGAGAACCCTTATGGGAAGTGGAGAGGCGGATGTATCTATCGTAAATACAGGAGTTGCGGTAGCTGTAACGACTACAAGCGACCCAGTTCATACAAAGACAACGGTTTCCGAGATTGTTCTTCCGTCCTATGAGAGAATGGACAGTACTTATGTAATCAAGTGCTACTAAGGAGGGAACCCCAATGAAATTTGACTACAAAGTTAAATACAAAGGGAAATGGTATCTTCCAGGTGAAGAGATTGAAGAGGAAAAAGAAGAGGCGGTAAAGTTCGCCTCTATGCCTTTTGACAAGCCATTTACAAAGACGGAAATCAACAGAATGAGCACCGATGCGCTTAAGACTCTTGCAGCTGAGAATGATGTGCCTGGGTATGAAGAAATGACCGGGTCTTCTCTGAAAGAATATTTCATTAATCTGTTTGAACTTTAGGGAGATTTCTTATGGTATATACGATTTTGGAGCAGGTAAAAATCCGGCTCGGCCAATTTCATATTGAGGAATCGGACGGTGCTGACAAGACCGTGTTCGACCATAAGGAAGATAATCCGAGGATTCAGCAGCTAATTGACCAAGCGACACAGGAAGTAACAAACAGGCGAGATTACCCGGAAAGCTATACGCAGGAACGGATTGACGAGGATATGAAGAAATACGAGGGAGTAATCGTAAATCTGGCTGTGTATGACCATTCACAGGCGGGAGAGGATTTTATGGCGTCCTATACAGAGAATGGAGTAAGCAGGAACTGGAAGGATCGTGACAGTCTTTTCGCCGGGGTATTCCCGTTTGTGAAAATTCTTTAGAAGATTGTGCGTTATCAATTTCGTGAGGATGGAAATTGATAGCAGGGGCGCACTTTAGGCGGCGGTGGGCTGTGCGTAAATAAAAAGAAAGGCGGTATATGATGTGACGATAGAAGTATCGACAGCAATCATTATAAGCGTGTTATCACTTGGTTTTTCCGTCTTTATGGGAATGAAAAGTAATAAGAGAACAGACGCAAAGGACATTGAGGAACGTGTGAAAGAAAACACACGTATCAACATGAAACTGGATGCGATTTCCAATAACACTACTGACATAAAAAATGAAGTTTCCGAGATGAGAAGAGAAATCAATTCTCACGATGGAAGAATCGTCAAAGTGGAGGAGAGCGTAAAATCAGCGCATCACAGATTGGACGGCTTGGAAGAGCGACTGAACGAACATAAGGAGGCATAAATTATGGATATCATGCAAATTGGAACATCTCTTGCAATCATCGTGATTTGCTATCTGATTGGCCTTGGAGCAAAGGCTATGGAGAATGTAAAGGATAATCTGATCCCGGTAATCGTAGGAGTGGCAGGCGGCATCCTTGGAGTGGTTGGATTGTATGTTATGCCAGAGTTCCCTGCAAGCGACATCATGACTGCTATTGCGGTCGGAATTGTAAGCGGCCTTGCCAGCACAGGAGTGAACCAGATTTATAAGCAGGTAAAAAAGGATGCTTGACATCAATAAGCAGAGGATGAAATATTCCAGGCACGGTCAGAGAGTCACCATTTACGAAAGGGACGATGATGGAGAAATCAAGTACTACGTGGATGGTGACGGGAACAAGATTCCGCTGATTGCAGATGAAAAAATCGGATATTCAGAGCCGAAGGAGTTCTATGCTAATATCAGCAATAAGCTGAGCGAAGTATTGGTGAAAGAGTTCGGTATTGACGATTCAAGCACCTATGTGCAGATCGTTACGGACAAAGGATATTTGCCGCTAAAAGCCGGAGATCTGGTCTGGAAAAAGTCAGAGGTAGAATTTGACACAGACAATCTTCCAGAACACACATCAGCGGATTACACGGTTAAGGGCGTAGCTGACGAGGGACTGACGGTGGATCTATATCTGCTTCAGAAGACAGTGAAGTAAAATATGGGAAAGAAAAAAATATCAATGGAGTTGTCGGGGCGTTCAATAAAAAACGCAATTCGAGAATTGGAAGATTACAAGCAGGAACTTATAGAGAAATGTCGATTACTGGCTGAGAAGCTGGCGGAAAAAGGCGTAGAGATTGCAAAAATGAAGATTGCAAGCTACGATGCCGTTTACACCGGGGAACTTCTTGATAGCATCAACAGCGAACCGGGGGCCGTTGTTAAGGACGGCGCTTCATGGATAATTTACACAGACTGTCCATGGGCGAAGTTTGTTGAGTTTGGAACAGGAATTGTCGGAGCGCAGCATCCACATCCAGATACTTCAATTTCTGGCTGGAAATACGATGTGAATGACCATGGTGAAAAGGGATGGTTCTATTTCCGGGATGGTGAATGGCATTGGACAAAAGGCATGCCGTCTCGCCCGTTTATGTATGAGACCGGAATGGAATTAATGCAGGCAATCACAGAAGTGGCAAGAGAGGTGTTTGGGTAATGACGAGCGATAATCAATGGGCCTTTGATTTGGGAACGAAGATTTTCTCTGTTATCAAATCGAGAGCTGAAGAAAAAATCAAATTGAAATATCCAAACGCATACCTGACAAATATTTCCAAAGCGGCTGCGAAAGCAACGTTCCCGACAATTTATATTCACGAGATGCCTGGGGCTGAGATGGGGGCTGACCTGGAAGGGGTGTCCGTAAACGGAATCCGAGAAACATTCCAAGTGGACATAACCACAAACACAAGCCAGAGCGACGCAAAAAGAGTTATGTCGATTGTGGCTGATGAATTCAAAAAAATGAGATTTCAAATTACGTCAATGCCGGAATTTGGAGATACAGGGGATACATACAGAAGCACGGCGAGATTTAGCCGAGTAATAGGAGCAAACGACATATTGTAAATACGAAAGAAGAGAAGGGTCTCTTCTTTTTTTGTGCAATTAAGGAGGTATATGTATGGCAGCAGCAGGAGTCTCCACGCTTGGAATTACGTTCGGATACGGAACGGAAGCAACAGCTGGGGCAAAACCAACGAGTTTCAAACAACTGACAAGAATTAATACGATTGCGGGAATTACTATAGAGCCAGAGCAGATTGATGCGTCTGCGTTGGAGGATGCAATCACGAAGTATATAAAGGGAAGAGCAGACACTGGAGGATCTTTCCCTGTAACGGTAAACTTAACGGATGACACAAAGAAAGAGTGGGTGGCACTTATAGCCGCGTACAAAGCGCTTTCTGGTGGAAAACGCATGTGGTTTGAAACAATCGTTCCGGGATTCGAAGATGCATTTTTTGTTATCGCACAGCCGCCGGAGCAAATTCCGCAGCCGGAGTTCAACCAAAATGAGCTCCTTACGGTAGAAATGAATCTTACGATCGAGGATTATAAGGGAATGGATGCAAAGGTGGAATTTACACCGGGGGAATAAATAGTCAGTCACTCTATGGTGGTGAGGCCGAAGTGACTGACTATAATTCTGTTACGGCTTCACCGGAAGTTGAAAATTATTTATAAACGAGCGGGCGCTCTTCGGGGCGCCCCTTTCCCATAATGAGTATGGGGGAAAGGGAGAAATATGACCACAATTAAAATCGGAAAAAAAGAGTTCAATATTAAATATGGGTATGAGGCAACTGTAAAGAACGGGATTATCAAAAAACTGGTCTCCCTTGGAGAAGAAAATGGAAACATGGAGTCCATTGAGAAGATTCTTCTGCTTTTGCCAGAGCTCCTTCTGGCCGGATTGCAAAAATATCACGCAGATGAGTATGGATTTGACTATAAAAATTCGGATCAAAAGGAAAAACAGATGGCAAGGGTATATGCGCTTCTGGATGAGTATTTCGACGGAGAAGATGGAGACGTAGAAAAACTGTTTGGCGATTTGCAGAATGAGCTCCTTGAAAACGGTTTTTTATCAAAAATCCTCCGAAAGGAGAGCGAGAAGAAAATAGGAAAGGGAGAACAGGAAAAAGAGAAGAATTAACCTGGGAATCCTATTGTGGGAAAGTAAGACCATATTGGCTCATGGTGACAAAGGGATACGGATTTAGCGTATCTGATATTGATGCATCATGCCCGTCGGATTTAAAGCCGTATGAAAATGCGTATTCTATGGAAAGAGAGCGGCGGGATGCGGAAATGTGGCTGTATTGGGGAAGCTACGGGCTTTCTGCTGTCATGGTCGCAATAGAACGAAACCTGGCAGGAAGAAAAGCAAAGGGAAAATACTTGGAAAGCCCTGTTTTATCTGGGGACGAAGTAGAAAATAGTGAACGGGAATTGCAAAAGCAAAGAATCATGTTCATGGAAAAATTAAAGATGATGCAAGCAAACTTTGAGTTGAGCCATCCAAAAAATGAAAATAATTCGAGGGAAGATAAATGAATTTAAAGGGAATTGATGTTTCTTATCACAACGGTGCGATTGATTGGAAAAGAGTAAAGAATTCCGGTGTTGAATTTGTCATTATCCGCGCTGGATATGGAAAGAAAACAATGGATAAAAAATTCACGGAAAATATCGTTGGAGCATTAACTGCCGGAATTCATGTCGGAATTTACTGGTTCATATATGCCAAAGATACAGAGGAAGCGGTTTTGAATGCTCTTGCTTGCCATAGCATTATTAGCGGCTACAAAGATTCCATTGATATGGGAGTTTGGGCAGATTGGGAGTATGACTCTGATAAAAGAAATCCGCAGACGAAGTCGACAAGAACAGAGATTGTAAAGACGTTTTGCGAGACGTTAAAGGAGCGCGGTTGGAACGTGGGGGTATATGCAAACCAGGATTATCTGAATACAAAATTTGGAGACCTGAAGAGATACCCGCTTTGGCTGGCAAAATACAGCGCAAGCAAGGGAAACTACGACCCGGATATTTGGCAGCATACGAGCAAAGGAACCGTGTCTGGAATCAACGGGAATGTTGACATGAATATTATGTACAGAGAGATTTCACAAGGGAAAGAAGACGGAGTGTTTAAAAATCCGTACCCGGAACCGCAGAGATTGCTTTACAAAAAGCTTGTTCTAATGCGCGGCGACGATGTGAAATGGTTACAAACAGAATTGATTAGGCATGACTGCTTAAGCGCTGTCAACAAAAAAGGGAAAAGTAATGTGGATGGGATCCTTGGGAAATATACATCTGATGCGATTATTGCTTTTCAGACAAGGGCTGGAATCGGTGCTGACGGTATATGTGGAAAAGTCACAAAAGAACATTTAAAGAAATAGGAGCAGGAGCAGTAAGTGTCAAAGCTTACTGCTCTTTTTTATAGGTAAGGTGGGAAAATGGCAGCGGTAGACACATTGGAAATTGAAATTAAGACCACCCTTGACGATGTCACGAAAAAACTTGATGGTGTTATTCAAAAACTGGGAATCGTGTCAAAAGAACTCCCATCTATCAGAGGGATTAGCAATTTTAAAGACATATCGCAATCTGCAAAAGATGCTTCAAAAAATATTGGAGAAATGGGAAGCCAGTTGAAGCAAGCCGGGAAATCCATGAATCCGCAATTAAAAAAGGCATCAAAGTCACTGGATCAGATACGGGAGCAATACAAAGATCTTGGAAAAGGGTTCGAACTAAAAGGCTCTTCTGACTATTTGCAGAAACAAATTGATGCGTTGTCGAACAGTCTCGAAAAGGCAAATCTCAGAAAAAAGGAATTAGAGGCCGCTGGAAAAACCGGTGGGGCAACTTATGAAAATGCAATAAAGAATGTTATTAAGTACGAAAACCAGATTGATAGCCTGAAGAAAAAACTGTCGAGTCTGAATGATGGATGGAAACCGCAGAATAATTTTTCTATTAGCGGCATGGTTTCGAAAGCGGGGGAAACTGGAGATACTGAAAACGTAGATGAGTACAGAAAAAGAGTAGCTGATATACTTGAAGAATCGAGAAAAACGGAAAGCACTTTTGGTGGTTATAATGCCGGAGCTATGAAGGCTGCATTCGGAGAAAACACTTCGGAAATTAAGAATTGGGCCGATGCCGTTAGCAAGTATGGGGAAAAAGCCGGATTATCTTTAAATGATATAAAAGAAAAAGCAGAAAGCGTAAAACCCGGTTTGGAAGAGATTCAAAGTAAATTTAAGGAAATTTACGGGAACGTTGGAAAAGGATTTCGCTTAAATGGATCCGCGGAGTATATACAGAAGCAAATTGATTCGATTTCTAATAAGCTAGAAATGGCGAATTTGAAAACAAAATCACTGGAAGCATCCGGGGATGTGTTTGGCAGACCGTATGAAAATGCCATAAAAGACGTTACTGTTTATCAAAATATGATTTCCGGTCTGAAGGAACAACTGTCCGAAATTTCTGCTTTAAAAATGGATTCAAGCCAGGTTGATAAGGCATCAGGCAGAGTTCACAGTCTAAGATCCAGAATATCAGAACTATTGGCAGAGATGAAAAACGCAGTGCCTTCCATAGGGAAATTTGCTTCAGGACTAAAGACTGCTGGGGCTACTTTGTTATGGCTTCCCGGGTCTATTTTCAAGACGAGATCTGCATCTAGCGGGCTGACAAATTCCTTTTCTGGCGGAATAAAGACCTTATTAAAATACGGACTCGGCATCAGGAGCCTGTACGTTCTTTTTAACAAGCTGCGCAGTGCTATTGTAGCCGGGATGAACAATCTTGTTCAGTATAGCTCTGAAACAAATTCCAGTGTATCGCTTCTTTCAAATTCCATGTTGCAACTGAAAAATTCAGCAGCAGCAATGGCGGCACCTCTGTTAAATGCAATCGCTCCTGCGCTGAATCAGATCATACAGCTTTGTATAAGTGCTGCAAATGCGATTAACCAGCTGATATCCGCACTTACCGGAAAAGGTACATGGATCCGAGCGAAAAAACAGACAAAAAACTATGCGGCGGGGTTGAAGAAAGCTGGATCATCTGCAAAAAAAGCAGCAAAGGACATTAAGCTGAGTGTACTGGCTTTTGATGAATTAAACCAGCTTACTTCCAATAAAGATAATGAAGATTCAGGAAGCGGTGTTTCTGGAGGCGGCGCTGGCGGGGCAGGAATGTTCGAAACTGTTCCGATTGATGAAGGAATTTCAGATTTTGCCCAACGGTTAAAAGATGCATTTAATAATGCGGGCTGGAAAACGGTTGGAACCATGCTTGGCGAAAAGGTCAATGAGATGGTGGACTCTATTGACTGGAACGGGGCCGGGCACAAGATCGGATATGGATTGAATGCAGCAATCCAGATCGGATACTGGCTACTGGATGCAACGAATTTTACAAATATCGGAACACGAATTGCAGAATTCCTGAACGGCGCATTTGAGGAGATTGATTTTTGGTATCTTGGCGGGCTAATGGTAAAAGGCCTTGAAATAATACCAGATCTTATAATCGGGTTTTTGTCAGGACTTGACTGGGGGCTTGTAGCAAAAAGCCTGTCAGATTGGCTGATCGGAGTATATGATGAGGCCACGAAATGGCTTAATAGTTACGATTGGTCGGAACTCGGAAATACACTATGGCAGAAACTGAAAGACGCTATTGCAAATATAGATTTTGCGGGGATAGCAGAAAGTTTTGCGAGGTATTTGGGGACTGCGATAAGATCAGTTTTCCAGTTTATCGGGGGATTCCTTGGAGGAATAGGGCATGATATCAAGGAGTGGTTCGATAAGGATATCAAAGGAGAAAATTGGTTGGAAACTGCGGCCAATTTGCTCACTGCTATCGGAAAAGGTTTTTCCCCCAATGCTATCGGCCAATGGGTTTGGGATCATTTCACATCACACCTTGTTCTGGCAATGTCTGGTAAAGATTCCTGGGAAGACTTGAAAAAATCTGGAAAAGAAATGGCGGAAAAGGTCTTTGGAGGTATTAAAGAAAAGGCGCAGAACGCATGGGATGATCTCAATCACCTGAACAGCGAAAAAATACAGGCAATGGAAGATGAAAATTCCCAAAAATGGAAAGAAATCAGCGAAAATGCAAAGGCTTCATTTGAAGGAATCAAAGCTTCTATATCAGAGAAATGGCAGGAAACAAAGAACAATACTGCGTCCTCTTGGGCGGATATTAAATCTGATCTTGGAACATCGTGGAACACCTTAAAGAACAATGCCGGAAACACTTGGAACAATTTGAAGAGTACTATATCTGCAAAGTGGGGGGATATCAAATCCAACACGAGCAGCGTCTGGTCTGGACTGGTTGACAGTGTAAAAAGCAAATGGGATACGATGAAGAGTAATGCCTCTGGTGCTTTTGGAGATATAAAAGAAAAGATATCGGACAACATAGGAAAGGCGCGAGATGCGGTAAAGGACGGAATTGACAGAATGAAAGGATTCTTCAATTTCCATTGGGAACTCCCGAAAATCAAGTTGCCGCATTTCAACATTAGTGGTTCGTTTTCCTTAAGGCCACCAAGAGTTCCGTCGTTCTCTGTTGACTGGTACAAAACAGGCGGTTTGTTCAGTGACGCATCAGTTATCGGTGTCGGAGAGGCCGGTTCAGAGGCTGTCCTTCCACTGGAAAACAGAAGGACCATGTCCATGATTGCTGACAGCATCATGGGTAACTATGGATACGGAATGGATGAAGATAAGCTTGCAGAGGCTGTGGAGCGCGGCGTGGCAATGGCGTTGATGAACAATCAATATGGGGATCGGCCGATAAATTTGTACGCAGAATTGAAAACAGAAGACAACGAGGTGTTGGCAAGGGCAGTGTCAAAGGGTCAGAGAAGTATAAATAGAAGATATAATCCAACACCGCAGTTTGGATAAGGGCGAGGGAAACCTCGCCCTTTTTATCTGTAGAGGTTTCTGCTGTTTTTATGGAGGTTTTACATGGCAGAGGTGATGATTATTGTTGATGGGAAAAACATACCATGTCCATCATCATTTACATATGGACTACAGGACGTATCGGCTTCGGAATCGGGAAGAACAGAGGATACCACAATGCATAAGAACCGTGTTGGGCAAAAAAGGAAATTAAGCCTTTCATGGGCATCGAAAGATTGGAAAACAACTTCGGAAATTCTGCAGGCGTTCAACCCAGAGTATATTATGGTGACATACCCAGACATGCTTTCTGGAACATACGAAACAAGAAAGTTTTACGTAGGGGACAGATCGGCGCCGGTAAAACTTTGGTGGGTTGGTAAAAAACTGATTGAATCTATATCATTTGATGTGATAGAGGTATGATATGCAGAACATTTCCGATAAATTCAAAGAGCAATTGAATAAAGGTAACAGAAATTATAATGCCTATGTAGATATTACTCTGTCAGATGGGACAGTTTTAAATATAACCAACTCAGATATATGGCAAGGTTCTTTTTCTATCGAGGATTCCGTTTCTGGTGATTCAGAGTTTCAAATAGGATCGGCGATCATAAACAAATTCTCGGTAAGTTTGAACAATATAGAGGAAAAGTTTTCCGAATATGATTTTTATGATTCGAAAGCGGCAGTCTACATCGGAATGGAATTCGAAGATGGGACGATTGAAAAGATCAAAAAAGGTGTGTTTAATGCAGATGAGGTAAAACACAACGGGGAGCTTGTATCTCTTACATATCTCGACAACATGGGAAAATTTCAGAAAGAATATTCTGAAAGCAAACTGCAATACCCGGCTACTAGAGCGGCAATTTTGAGAGATGCTTGCGAAAATTGCGGCGTAATCTTGAAAACAGTAACCTTTGACGGAAGCGAACTGGTGGTGCAGTCCAGGCCATCTGACGAGGCACTGACTTTTCAGCAGGTTGTAGCATGGGTGGCGCAGCTGTCTTGCAAATGGGCAAGGTGCGATAAAGACGGACAGCTGGAATTGATTTGGTGCGATCAGGAAAATTTACTTGCCGACGTTCCGGAAGAGAAATCATATCACAACATTGATGCGTCACATTTGATAGGAGCGCCATCCGTGGAAGAATCTGACGTTGAAATCACGGGAGTAAAAGTGATTCCGACGGAAGGAGATTCTGTTGGTTTTTACGGAGAGACAGGGTATGTCTTATCGGTGGAACAGAATGATTTGATAGAAGAATCGGATGTACATACAATAGCGTCTGCACTCGGGCAAAAACTGGTCGGGTTAAAGTTTCGTCCAATGGATGCATCTTCATTGAGCAATCCGGCCATAGAGGCGGGCGACATTATGATCGTCACAAACAGAAAAGGTTCTGTATACCGGGGGATCATTACGAGCACAGTTTTTTCCCTGGGGAACTCACAAACATTGACGTGCGGGGCACAATCTCCAGGGGAAAAGAAAAGTGTACAATATTCCGAAACGACCAAGAACTATATTGCTATTAAAAAAGCTCTAAAGGAAGAAAAAACAGAAAGAGAAAAAGCGATAGAGGATCTTGCCGGAAAGCTTGCGGATAGCTCCGGCATGTATTCTACTCCAGAAATTCAGCCGGATGGTAGTACGATATCATATCTGCATGACAAGCCAACGCTTAAAGAATCTAAAAACGTGATAAAGCTTACATCGGATGCCATCGGGGTATCGAATGATGGAGGAAAGACATATCCGTATGGGTTCACTTTGGACGGCACAACAATAACGAGATTGCTTTATGCGGAAGGGATTAACGCGGATTATATTGATGCTGGATCTATACAAGTGAAAGATAGCTTGGGAAATGTTATTTTCCTTGTGGATTTTGATACCGGCAACGTGGTTATAAATGCGCAAAGCATAAGTATTGGCGGTCAGTCGGTAGCTACAAAAGAAGATGTTGAAAAAGCCAAAGCGCTGGCCGTTACATTATCTAATGAGTTTCAGGGTGTGCCGTCAAATTCCGATGGAAGCGACCCGGATTTGACTGATTGCCAAACTGGTGTAACTGTCGTTTATGGAAGCTCAGATGTAACATCTATTTGCACATTTACATTTGCAAAATCAGATGGTGTTTCCGGAAACTGGGATAGTACAAAAAAGATATACACAATAACTGGGCTAACAGAAGATACTGGATGGGTTGATATCACGGCAAACTATCTGGGTATAGAGACGGCAGCCAAGAGATTTAGTGTATCCAAAGCAAAGCAAGGTCTTACATCCACAGGAAGGACATATTTCATTGAGCAGTCAGCTGTAGTAATCAGCAGACAGACGGATGGAAATTTTTCCCCATCGGAAGTTAAATTTTCCGCTTTTTATAGAGACGGGGCTTCGGAACAAAGAATGCCATATGCCGGTAGATTTGTAATTGAAGAGACATCTGATGGATCCAATTATTCAACAGTTTATGTCAGCCAAGACGATGAGACAAGCGTTGTAAATTATCCATATAGTGCATTGACGACAGAGGATGGGCAGTCCATTTTAACAGAAGATGGTAATTACATTGGCTTCGCATCAAAGGTAACATCTTTTAGGTGTACGCTTTATGCGTCTGGTGGAACTGTATACCAAATGGATACGGCTTCTGTTGCGGTCGTAAATGACACAACGGCGCTTACATCAGATGAGGTTTTTGATCTTCTGACCGGGAATGGAACCGTTAAAGGAATATACAAAGAAGGAGATCAACTGTTCATCAGTTTCACATACGCCAAAGGAGGAGTTTTAAAACTTGGCGGACCTGGAAATGGGTATGGGATTCTGAACGTGCTGGATTCTGATGGAAATGTGATTGGAGCGTGGACGAAAAATGGAGTCACACTCCCACCAGGAACCAAAATTGCATGGAGCGATGTTACCGGAACTGGGAATGTGGCCAGCAAAAGCGATGTATCGAGTGCTAAGAATGAGGTTATTAGCCAAATTCCAACGGAAAATGAGATTACTACGATAACTGAGAATACGATATCTACTGCCGTAATAAAAGCAAACCAAATCATCGGAAATCAGTTGACGCTCGGTGGAAGCACGGGAACGTCTATGCGCCTTCTGGATAGTAATAACAGGGTTGTCATATCACTGAATGCATCAAACGCTGTCATCGGCGGAATGACGGTTGCTGCAGACGGAATAACGCTCGGAGATACCACGCACGGTGTATACCTGCCGAACGCAGGAGGAATTGGTCTTGCTTATGATAAAAGCCTCAGTTATGGCATTTTGCAGCATTATGAAAATTCATCGAACATAATGCTAAATGCTGGAGGAAACATGATTAACATAGGGCAATATCAGACCAATTACTGTAAGGTCTGGTGCACGTTTGAAGATGCGTCAGACAAGAGAATGAAAAAAGACATTTCCAAATTGGAATTGAAAAAGTCGTATGATCTCTGCATGAATCTTAAACCGGTTCAATTTCGGTGGCGATCAAGCAATGATGAAGAAATACATCATGGATTTATTGCACAAGACTCTAGGCCGCTTGCTGCCGATTGGGGCCTCGTAAGAGAAGATGATCGCGGATATTTTTCAATGTCATATATAGACTTAATATCAGACGTTGTAGGAACTTTGCAATACATGAATAAAAATGTTCGTAGAATGGACGGAATGTTAAATCGTGTTTGGAAGAAGTTGTATGAAGGGGAGGGTAAATGATGAATGGAAGAGAAAAGATACCAGAAAAACCGATTTCTGTGGTTATGGATGATTTTAAGAACGCCTTATATTCCATATGTCAGAATTCTGCGCTTCCAGCATATTTGATGGAGCCGATAGTAAAAAATCTGCACGATGATGTGTTACTTGTGGCAAAGCGTATTATAGAAAATGAAAAGATGCAATACGAAGAAGAAGCAAAGGCTTCGAGAAAGGATGTGGAGAATTAATGGCTGGAATACCGATATCAAAGCTTGAAGAAAACACAACTTTGTCTGACAGTAGCATGTTTGCAGAAGCGGAATCTTCTCCTGCATCAACAAAAAAAGTAACATTTGCCACATTGTTTTCCGCTATATGGAACAAGATAAAGGGGAAAAGAGTAAAGACTTACGATGAGATAATGGCAACCACAGATGATGAGTTTTGGGCGTCTGCTACTGGTATAAAAGATGGGTTCGAAAAAACAGATTCAAAAAAAATAGTAATAAAAGAAACAGGAAAATCTTTCCCGGAAACAAATGTGGGAGCTAACACTAGTATAACATTAACCATGGCCCCCACAACGCATGACGGATATACATGCATTGGAATAAGTGGTTTCGGAGGAACAGATGGACCAGTTGTGATACAGGCCGCTAGGTTCAACCCAGGGAGTGGAAAGTTGACTATAAAAATAAGGAACACATCGTCGGCTGCATATAAATGTACGCCGACAGTGGATGTTTTGTACGCAAAAAATGAAAATGTCACAATAAAATAAAAAGGAGAGCCGGATTTTGAATATTATTTTAAAGAATGAAGAGATTACAACAGGCAGATGTTATCCAGATGGCTCCAATAGGGTGGTGCTCACTTTTGACGGAGACGTTCCAGCAGCAGAGCAGCTGGTGGAGTTTAAACTTGCCAACGATGCTGGTAATGTGTTTGGTTCCTACAGTGGCTATGGAACCGTATATCAGACCCTTGAAAACGGGTACATCCTGTCAAATGACGGAAGCGTGTACGAACCGCCTGCAGAACCAGAACCAGAGCCGGTCTATGAACCTACCCTTGATGAGCTTAAAATGGCCAAGAAGCAGGAAGTGAGTGCCGCCTGTGAGCAGACCATTGCCAAGGGTGTCGACGTGCGGCTTCCGGGCGGCGTGGAGCATTTTTCTTTGACCGCCAATGACCAGATTAACCTGATCGGGAGCCAGGCCGCGGTCACTGCTGGGGAGCAGAAGATTGCATATCATGAGGACGGCAAACCGTGCCGGTATTACACGCCGGATGAAATCGGCCTTATCGTGCAGCAGACCATGTTTTGGATAGGGTATCATCGGACGTATTGTAACAGCATCAATATGTGGATTCAGGAGGTCTCTGACAAAGAAGCCTTGCAGGAAATCTATTACGGTGCAGACGTGCCGGAGCAATATCAATCAGAGGTACTGAAAGATTACATTGAAAATATCAAGAATTCCGTTGAAGCAGCTGGTTAGAAATTTAATATTATGTGGAATTGGTGGATGGTTATACATATGCATTGAATTGGCATGGAGAGGAAAAACGCATTGGACGATGTTTTTTCTTGGGGGAATCTGCTTTGTAAGTGTTGGTGCAATAAATGAAGTGATTCCTTGGGACATGCCGATATGGGAGCAGGCTTTAATAGGATCTGCCATAATCACATCTCTCGAATTCATAACAGGATGTATTGTGAATTTAGCATTAGGATGGAATGTATGGGATTATTCCGGAATGCCATTTAACATCATGGGGCAAATATGCCTGCCGTATAGCGTTCTGTGGTCTTTTTTGAGCGTTCTGTGCATAATAGCCGACGATTTCCTTAGACACAAATTATTTGGAGAACAGTATCCAAAATACACATGGTTTACAAGAAGTAGTCAGTTTTGACTACTTCTTGTGGGAGGCAAAACATAAACGATATAACCGATAATGTCATCGATATCTTCTTCTGAACAGAGGAATCTTTTGTCGCGTATGCTTGCGTATTCGTATTTCCCATTTTTGTTTTTACAAGTATTTCTGCGCGCGATGAATACATTATTCCCATAAATGATCACACTATTTTCGTTTGCTTTTGGCGGGCGATCATTGGCAATCAAAACGGTGTCATAATCGCTGTAAAACGGCATATAGTTGTTTGTGTTCAAGGATATCCCCATAAATATTTGAGCCTTTAAATTCTTAGGAACAGTGGTTATATCCAGCGTCGCAAACTGCTTGGAAAGGTGCAATGTTCCGTCATTATTTTCCTCCAAAGAAACGACAGGGATTGCTTTCACATAGTCCCGAAAATTATTGTGCAGCAGCTGGTATTGTCTCTTGATGAACCATCTGATAAAATGCTGGTAATATTCTGGCATATCCCGAAACATATCTATACATTCTTTGTCTTCTTCTGAAAAAGTGTTCGCGCCGACCAACTCATCCACAGTTACTTCAAGCGCCTTGGCGATAGATACGACTGTGGACAATTTGCAATCTCTGGTGTTCTGGTATATCAAATTCTTAAGTGTGTCAAACGAAATATCCGCTCCGTCGGAAATGTCTTTCAATGTAATTCCCGGGGAAGATATGTACATAGAAAGGTTCCTTCTGAGGTTCTGTATGGGCGTCTTACCATCTGATACCAATTCTTTTGAAATTTTAACAAGTTTTTCTTTTTTCATGGCATTTCCCTCATCTTAAAATATCAGTATAATTATTTTATCCTCGAAAGGGGATGATTCAACTTCCGGTAGAGGGTGCTACTTTTTTGGAAGCAGCACCCTCCATATCAAAAATCTTATAAAATTTCATGTATTTTGTCAATATAAACAAAATGACACGATTCTTTATAATGCCTTATAATCCGACATATTCAATTGACAAAGAAGAACGTATGTTCTATAATTTTTGTATCGCTACCACAAAGTGCGGAATGGGGGAGGAATTTATGTGTACGAAAAAGAAGATTACAGGAAAATGATTATTGAAGCTGTTAAAAATATCAAAAGTTGTGATATACTTATATATATCTACAAACTGACTATAGACATTTCAAAGGAGGATAAAGAGGATGGAGAAGAATAAAAGCGCTGGAATCAGCGTGTTCGATATGAATAATATAGGCTCCGTTCAATGTGTGGCTATTGCAAAGACAGAAGAGGAAAAAAATGCTTTATTGAAAAGAGCCTATTTTGTAATGTTTTCCCCGGAAAATGATGGGATTAATTGCTGGGTGTTGTGTCGGGATGAATCGGAGGTTCATCTTTAGACCATTCTATTCTTTCGCTTGAAATGTTATCACATCTAATCATTCGCTTTTCCATAGCTACACCTCACTAAGCACGTCGATAGTATCAATGACGTGCTTTTTCTTTCTATCTGATAGTTTCATATATTTTTCCAATGCGTTTAAAAGTTCCTTATCGTTTCTGATGGAAATCCACAGATCAGCCTGCACTGAAATCGGGATTTCTTTTTCTTCGCCATTCACGAGATAATCAACTGATACTTCCAAACAATCGGCCAATTTCTGCATTGTTTCTGTTTTGGGTTTTGTCTTCCCATGCTTCCAATCGGAAAGAGTCATGTTTGAAATGCCGGTTGCTCTTGATACATCGGCGTTCTTTAGACCTTTTTCGTCTAGTAATTTCTGGTAATGTTCATACATAAAAATCACCTCAAAAAAAATAAAATTACGGAAAACTTTAAAAATGTTATTGACTTTTAAAGAAAACCATAATATACTAGACCTAGATTAAGGAAAGCCTTAAAACCTAGGTTCTCTTGGTTGGTTATATATTGTTCTGACAGATAGTATTATAACGGGTTTCCTTAATAATTTCAATAGTTTTTAAGGAAAGGAGTATGAATTTTGAAACAGGAAAGAAAATATGGAAATTCCTATGGCAAATTTTGCGAGATTATAAGCAAAAAAGGAATTACTCCGTATCGGGTAGCAACAGATTTAGGCATTTCTCCAATGCTGCTTTCTGATTGGAAAAATGACAAAAGCAAACCCAAGTTAGACACTATGGTAATGATTGCTGACTATCTTAGTACGGATGTGAAGCAGTTTGTTGATTAGTTCAGAATGCTTGCAATAAGGAGTGGAAAGGAAGTGAAGTGAATGCCCGACATTATGGAAGATGCAATCAAGAAGTATATGGGTAAAAACATAGACAGGATAGCATTTTACCGATTGTTTAACAGAAGAGGACAGAGCACAAACAACTTGATTGGTGAAGTCAAAAAAGCAATCGAGGATCATGGTCTGTCCACTTCGGAAGCAAAAGGGTTTCTTGACTATATGAAGCTAGTTATTGACAGCTCTTCATATCTTCGCCGTAAGGAATAACTTTTGTTTCCACGCATTCCGAGAGAAAATCGGTGTCTGGTATTTCCTTTGCGATATTGAGAATGGAGACCAACTTGGCAGAGTATGGATGCTCCATTCCGCAATTGGGACACACGATTTTATCTACGCTTGCATCTTCGTTTACGGTGTATTCGCAGTTGCAAGTACAGGAAACTTTGAACTTCAGAAACATAATATCACCTCCAGTCTTTTAAAGATAAGGAGAGTATAGCACGAATTGCAGGTGATTTCCATGAATCCACCGTGCATCAAAGGAGAAATATGAAAAGTAAGATTGTAGCGATTATGATGGCCGGGATGATGGCAGTAGGGCTGGCTGGATGCTCCACGGCTGATACGGTAAATGCGAACCTGTCCAAGGAGGCAAATGAGTTTAATGTCTACCGGAAAATCACAGTGACCAATGCCAGAACGGACACCATTATGCTTCAGGCGGAGGGCTATATGTCCCTGAACAATAACAGTAATAATGAACTAGTAGTGACCATCCGGACAGGAGAGGACAAGTATTACAAGGATTACATTTATCTGAATGACTGGACTTGTTATGTGATGGAGCAGACCGAGCCGAATGGTACGGACAAGTATCACTACGAGCTGGTATTTTATCCGGAAAGAATCATCCCGAGTGTGGATATTAAATAGGAAGGAGAACGATGAAGGAATTAGTAAAAGTAGATTTGGATACGCAAACAGTGTCCGCCAGAGAGCTTTATGAACAGTTGGAAATCAGCAAAAGATTTTCTGCTTGGTTCGAGACAAATTCACATGGATTTGTTGAGGGAGAAGATTTTACCAGCGTACTTAAAGGTACGGAGGTTCAGAATAATGGTGGAATACAGGTCAGAGAATTGCAGGACTACAATCTGACGGTTGATATGGCAAAACACTTATGCCTTATGAGCCGGACAGAAAAAGGAAAGCAGTGTAGGCAGTACCTTATTGACTTGGAAAAAGCCTGGAACACACCAGAGCAGGTGATGGCAAGGGCGTTAAAAATTGCCAATAGAACCATTGACAGTCTGAAGTCGGATAACACGAAGCTTCTGGCGGATAATGAGCGGATGAAACCGAAGGAAATTTTTGCTGATGCCGTTTCGGCCAGCCACACATCAATTCTGATTGGCGACCTTGCGAAGTTGATTTGCCAAAACGGCGTTCAAATAGGACAGAGGAGATTGTTTTCTTGGTTGAGAGATAACGGGTACCTTATTAAGAGGAAGGGTTCGGATTGGAATATGCCGACGCAGAAGTCTATTGAGATGGGGCTTTTTGAAATCAAGGAAAGTACACATGTGGACGGAAATGGATGCAATATTACAACAAGAACACCAAAAGCAACTGGGAAAGCGCAGATATATTTCGTAAACAAATTTTTAGAAATGAATCGATGAGAAGGCGGGAAGGGGTGATTGTATGTATATTCCAGATTTTTGGTGCGGTGTTGCTGCGACAATACTACTTGAAGTACTTGCTGGTATCCTTTTTATCTTTTTCATGGTTGCGGGTGGTGAAAAAGATGAGGAAGGCAAGTAAATTATCCAGAGGGCAGAGGGAGTTTCTTCCTTATAAAAATAAGGATTTGTCAAAATACATTCTTCTATCAGAGTCTGCCACCCATCTGACGATCTTGTCAAAGATAACGGGGATGAGAAAAATGGTGGAGAAAAGTAAAAAAGGAGAGTATCTATGAAGAAAAGGAGAAAGGGAGCAATGCGGATTTCACAGCGCATTGGTGTGGCGCTGATGCTGGCCGGAGTGCTGTTATTAATAATGTCGGAAGATCCATATTTATACGGAAGCATTTCTACGAAGGATTTCCTTTTTAGATTTGTCTGGACAGTTATTCTGTGGTTTTCCGGAATGAATTTATATAGATCAGAATGATAATGGGAAGGGAGCAAAAGGATGAAAGTTTTGAGAATGGTGCTTGAAAACTTCATGTGCTACGCAAGTGCACAGTTTGATTTCTTCGATATAACGAAGATTATGGCGAAAAATGGAAAAGGGAAATCCAGTATTGCCACTGCTTATATGTGGTGCCTGTTCAACTGCGACTATGAGCTGAAGGATAACCCGCCAGTCCGCCGGGAGATAGACGGGAAAACGGTTGATGATATGGATACCGCCGTAACGCTTACTCTTGATGTGGACGGGAAAGAAGTTACCATGATGAAAGTGCAGAAGCGTACATACAGCAAGGACGGTAGCAGCTACAAGGACGATAACAAGTACTTCGTCAATGACGTACCCAAAACCTTAAAAGATTTCAATGCATATCTCGGAATTGACATGAACGCATTTAAGATGTGTAGCAATATCAATGCATTTCTGGCAAAGAAGCCAGGAGAAATGCGAGAATTTCTGTTTTCCACGACAGATGGAGTTACGGATTTATCCATTGCAGCATTGAATCCAGAGCTTTCAATTCTGGCCGAACAGCTTGAAAAGTATTCAGCAGAAGAATTATCGGCGATGAATAAGGCGACAAAGGCTAGATCTTTAAAGGAAATCCCGGTTCTGGACGGCCAGATCAAAGAAAAGGAGCGGGATATTCAGATTAAATCTGATACGGATCTGTCAGCACTCGAACTGGCCAGAAATCAGATTAAAGAGCAGATCGAGAAGAATGTCAAGGAACAGGAAGATACGGAAACGCTTATTGCTGAAAGCGATAATGTTGCCGGTGACTTGATGAATCTGAAATTCAAGTTATCAGAAATCCATAATAAGGCCAACTCTGAAAACGAATCACGCAGAGCCGGTTTAAGTGCAAAGATTTCCGAAAAGCAGAGGATCTACGATGACTGCAATAGAAGAGCCACAGCACTGTCCTACACGATTAAGGAACTGGAATCTTCCATAGCGGTGGCAGAAGAGAACAGGAAAAAGCAGGCAGAACTTTGGAAAGAGACAAAGGGTATGGCATTTAATGAAGAAAGTCTTGTTTGCAACTATTGCGGTCAGGAATATCCGGAGGAGAGAAAAGAGCAGATTCGTTCTGATTTTGAGAAAAATAAGGGAGTAGAGCTGGAGCGTATTACAAAAACAGGACTGATGCTCAAAGATCGGATTGAGAAAGATAAATCCGAACTGGATGTAACAAAGGAAAAGCAGAAAGCAGCGATTGCCAGTGAAGTGACAATTTTTGCAGAAATTATGAAACTGACTGCTGAAAAAGAAGCACTTCCGGTTTCGGTTGATGTAAGTGGTGATGCAGAATATATCGACGTGCAGAATCAGATTTCCGAAAAAGAAGAATCTCTTTCAAAATTCAGCTCCATTTTTGATAAGCGGGCGGAATTAAAGAAGAATGAAACAGAACTGCGTGAGGAACTTTCTAGGATTGAAAGACAGATCTTTGCAAGCAATACCGAGCAGGAAGAACAGCGCCTTGCGGAACTTAAGGAAAAGAGAATCAATCTGGAACAGTCAAAGACGGACGCAGAGCATATTCTTGACTTGCTGGACGAGCTTGACAAGGCGAAGAATGAAGCACTGTCAGAGAGTGTAAACAGTCATTTCGGACTTGTTAAGTGGCAGCTGTTTGAATACGCAAAGAATGGAAATTACAAATCCGTGTGTGTACCAACGGTTGACGGTAAATCCATTCTTTCTACTATGAGCAACAAAGGAAATCGTATGCTTGGGAAACTGGATATTTGCAGTTCTATCCAGAAGATCACCGGTATCAACTGTCCAATTTGGCTGGATGACGGAGAGTCATTCGACACGGAGAATCAGAAAAAGGCAGCAGGAATGGTAGACAGCCAGCTTATTATGCTGATTGTGAACGATGAAGATTTAAGAGTGGAGGGATAGGATATGTTGATTAAAGAGAAGAAGATTAAGACAGAGAGGGGAAAATGCAAGATCACACTTGAAAGCGATGGATTTCAGTACATAGTAAAGGTTGACGGCAAAGATTTTAAGAAAACGGTAAATGAACTGTTTGCGGTTCAGACTTTCAATGCAATTTAAAAGGAGAAGAAGAAAATGAGTAAAGCATTGGATCTGGCAAGGGAACTTGTTAAGAAGTTGGAAGAGGATGAAAAGGATAATAAGATACAGTTATCAGAGTTGAATCCGGGAGATACATTCAAAGTTGAAGAATACGATTTTATTGTACTCGAGCAAGAGAATGGAACAACAAAGGTAATATCTAAGGATATTATGGCAGAGAACGTTTGTTTTGATAAAGATACAAGAGACTACAATAAATCTAACCTTAAGAAAATGATTGAAACTGATATTCAGCCAATTATCGAAAATGCTGTAGGTGGGGAAAACTTGGTCGAGCATACTGCGAGCCTGATGTCAGCAGATATGCAGAATGAATTTGGAGATTTAGTATGTAAGATAAGACCGATTACTTTCGATGAGGCCAGATTGTACAACAATTTGCTGGTTAATAAAAATCTTAATAGTTGGTGGTGGACATGCACTCCTTGGAGCACAGGTGATCGTGGCTGGAAATATTCAATTGCCGTTGTTGCTCCGTCCGGCCATGTCAGCAACTACTTTTGCGGCAACAGCGGCGGTGTTCGCCCATTTTGTATCTTAAAATCCAATATCTTTGTATCGAAGGGAGAATAAAAATGTCATTGACAATGAAATCATTGCAGGAACAGATTGATGTGCTTAAAAAAGAAATGGAAGAGCTGAGAAGTGGCCAGAAAGTAGAATGCAACAAGAGATTTTCCAAATGGCTTACCATTGGTGACTCATTTGAACTGGCAGGAGTTAATTGGAAGATTATTGATATCACGAGTAATGGTTATGTTTGCCTGGCCGATTCCGTCGGCGACATGCGGTTTGACTCTGAAAGCAATAATTGGAAAGCCAGCGAACTTCGAAAATACTTAAATGAAGAATTTCTGAAAAAAATTGAAACAGAAATTGGAGCTGGTAATCTGGTTGAATTTGAGCGAAATCTGTTATCTTTGGACGGACAGACAGAATTCGGAACCTGTAGCGACAAAGTATCGCTGCTGACGGTAGATGAATACAGGAAATATCGGAAACTTATTCCGAACACGGGCGATTGGATTTGGTTGATTTCACCGTGGAGCACACCATGCAATGGATGTGAAAATTTTACTACCGTTGTTGCTCCGTCCGGCAATATCCGCAGCAACTATTACTACGTCAGCAACGGGGTTCGCCCTTTTTGTATCTTTTCTTCTGAAATCTTTGAATCAGAGGATGAATAAATGGCAGAAACAGAACTGAGAGTGATTCTGAAAGCTAAAGATTTGGCAGAGCATACCTTGCAGGAGGCGACTAGGTACGGGAAATAGATTTAATAAAAAACACGGATTTTCTGACTCAAGGGTATATCGTATATACAACAATATTAAAAGTAGATGTTATAAAACGTATGCGAAAGAATATGAAAATTATGGTGGAAGAGGAATTGGAATGTGCGATCAATGGCTAGGAGAAAATGGATTTGTAAATTTTTTGGATTGGGCATTGAAAAACGGATATTCGGAAGAATTAACTATTGACAGAATTGATAATAATGGAAACTATTGTCCAGAAAATTGTAGATGGGTAACTAGTTTGGTTCAAAACAATAATAGCAGACATGCGAAATTTATTGAGTATAACGGAAAGAAAAGAAGCATATCTGAATGGGCTAGAATTATAGGGATTTCCAGAGATTCGTTAGCAAAGAGATTACATATGGGATGGAGCATTGATAAGGCATTGAGTACGCCTATTGATAAAAGATATTCAAGAAAATGCTAATGTTATATTCGATGGATTTGTATGTAAAAGAATTATTGGAGGAAAAATAATATGGCAGAGACGCAAGTAGCAGAAAAGAAAGCATTTACGACCTCTTTAAGCGTATGGTCAAATGAAATTACAGGCTTGATTGCAAGGGACTACGAGGCTTGTGGAGTGCAATTTGATGATTATGCAAAAAAATGCGCTATGGAAGCGATGACCAGTATTTACACACTGGTAAAAAATGACAGCAAAACGGATATTAACAGTATTGACAAGAGCAATCTGCGGCAGATTGTTGAGAACTGCGCCAGCCTTAAGCTGAACGCTGGCTCCAATCCGAGAGAGTGTTTCTTTCAGCTTAGAAGCGTGAAAGTCGGTAATGACTGGATGAAAGTCGTTGAAATGGGTATCGAGGGTGATGGATACGATGCGTTGCTTTCAAATTTTGGAAAGAATGTAAAGCAGGTATACCCTTTCTGGGCTGTTAAAGAAGGAGATTTGTATGTGGCACCGAAACATCGTGGATTGGAAGTTACTCCGCCGGAGTGGGAGGAGAAGGGCTTGTCAGACAAAGTGGTTCGGGTAGTATATCCGGTAAGGTTGACAGACGGAACCGTAACATACCTGATTGCAGAGCGTGATGGGGTGAAAGTAAATCTTCTGGCTCATGTAAAGCAGAATATGATGAACGCCACATTTGGCATTTGCGCTGACAGATTCAAGGCAACGGAAAAGCAGAAAGAGGAAATCAAGGCGAAGAAAACGGAGGTCCTGGATGCTATGAGAGCTTGCAAGACCGTGGATGAAATGTTGGAATGCGAGCTTGCCAGACCTTTTATCAGCGGAGCATGGCTGGACACGCCAGAAAGCATGATTCAGCGTAAGATGCGGAACAATGCAATCAGAAAGTTCCCGAAGAATTTTGACCCAATGGCACGGCAGGCGCAGCTTGAAATGGACGAGGTGTACCAGGCATCGAAGGCGGAGATCGAAGAGAATGCAAATGTGATTGATTTTGAACCGGAAGAACCAAAAACCGTAACCGAACTGGACGGGCAGCAGGCAATGCCAGAGTTCATGCGGGAGGGATAAGATGAGAGTAATTTCGCAGGATGGAACGATGGATGTTCCGTATGATTATTTTTCATTATCTATTGCTAGTGGAAAATACGAAGATGTAGAAGTGGCATTCATTTATTGCCACAATTTATCATCACCTAACGGCACAAAGTTAGCTAAATATTCATCCAGAGAAAAAGCACTGAAAGTAATGGAATTGTTGAGAGAGACATATATCGGTATGCCTATCGTAATGCAGAATGTTGATGTTTCAGAAGATGTGGCAAAGGAATTTGAAAGATTAAATAAATGCGGTTTTGTGGTGCGAGCTGAAAATCAGCCGTCAAAAGTGGATTTTATCAACAATGCTATCTTTCAGTTCCCGGCAGATGATGAGGTGGAAGTATGAGACTGAAAACCGTAGCAACCGGAAGCTCCGGCAACTGCCATTTGCTTATTGCAGACAGCGGAGAAACACTGATTTTGGACTGCGGAGTTCCGATTAAGGAGATTAAAAAAGGTTTAGGCTGGAACATTAAAAAAGTTGTGGGTGTGTTATGCACCCACCGGCACCTTGATCATAGCAAATCGGCTGTAGAGTTATACAAGACTGGGTTTTATGCAGTTGCGCCATATTTGATATCAAGTAGGTCTGAAAAGTTGAGTTACAAATTAAAAAAATCAAGATTTGATATTAGTTCATTTGCATTAAAAACTGTGGATGGCAAGTGGACTCATACAAACGGTGACGGCTCCGAATGCCCGTGTTACGGTTTTTGGATTCAGCACCCGGAGATGGGAACAATGATTTATGCGACTGACACAGAACTGATTAAGTGGCGGTTCAAAAAAGTCAATCACATTCTCCTGGGAGTCAATTATGACCCGGAATTGTTGTCTGGTGACGATGCAAAGAAAAAACATGTTATCCGGGGGCACATGAGCATTGATACGGCTTGCGACTTTGTAATAGACAATGCGTCAGATCAGTTGCAAAACGTGATTATGTGCCATTTGTCGAGCGAAAATGCAGAACCTGATAGTTTTATCGAAAAGATGCGCACAGTGGTTCCGGCAGCGTGTAACGTGATTGTGGCGACACCGGGAATGGAAATAGATTTAAGAAATCCGAGCGAATGCCCGTTTTAGAAAGGAATTGTTATGAACAAAGTAATTTTGATGGGTCGGCTGACTAGAGACCCAGACATTAGATACAGCCAAGGAGAAAAATCAACCTGTGTTGCCAGATACACGTTGGCAGTAGACAGAAAGTTTAAAAGAGATGGTGATGCGTCAGCAGATTTTATCAACTGCATTGCTTTTGGAAAAAACGGAGAGTTTGCCGAGAAGTACTTACGCCGGGGAACAAAAATCGCGGTAGTAGGACGGATTCAGACTGGTAGCTATACGAACAAGGAAGGACAGAGGGTTTATACCACAGATATTGTCGTGGAAGAACATGAATTTGCTGAATCTAAAAGAGCAGAGAATGAAAGTTCTGGAAACTCAAATACTCCATCCAACGCATTCGAGACAGGCAAGGACGGATTCATGAATATTCCGGATGGAATTGATGAAGAAATTCCGTTCACTTAAATGAGGTTTTGATATGGGAGGAAAATACAAAAGGCCGGAAGGTTGTGTTCACCCAGATTGCTTCCACTGCGCTCTTCATGATTATATCTGGAATGGAAGGCTGGGGTACGATCCAATAAAACGAAAAGCGGAATTGAACCAAAAAGAGAGGGAGAGGAAATGAAAATCTACATCAGCGGCCCCATGGCGGGAATAGAAGGATATGAAAAGAATTTTAAAGTCGCGGAAGTGAAAATGAAGGAATCCGGACATGAAGTCGTGAATCCTGCAGAGATTGACGTGGAAGGGATGGACCGGGAAGAGATTCTGGACATGGACCTCAAACTCCTTAGAGAGTGTGACGGCATATGCATGCTTAAGGGGTGGCAGCAGTCCTGCGGAGCAAACCGGGAATATGGGTTTGCACTGGCCGAGAGAATGGGCGTCATGTTTGAGGAGGACGAGCGGTGACCGACAACTACGAATGCACTGGTCAAATGAGCATATTTGATCTGGTCGGACAACAGATCAAAATAACAAAACCCATCAGGTTAATAGAACTGTTTGCAGGATACGGATCACAGGCAATGGCATTAAAACGCATAGGTGCAGAATTTGAGCATTACAAGGTTGTGGAATTTGACCGTTTTGCGGTGGAAAGCTACAATGCCGTGCACGGTACAAATTTCCCACCGCTGGATATAACAAAGATTCATGGGGCAGATCTGGAAATTTGCGATACAGACACGTTCACTTACTTACTTACTTACTCGTTCCCGTGTACGGACTTATCTGTTGCTGGGAAGCAGGCAGGAATGAGCAAGGGCAGCGGAACCAGGTCCGGTCTGTTGTGGGAGGTGGAACGGATTTTGTACGAGATTCGGGACGGTGGCGGTGAGTTACCGCAGATTCTGTTCATGGAGAATGTACCGCAGGTTCACGGGAAAAAGAATATGGCAGACTTTCAGGAGTGGATACAGTTCCTTGAAAGTCTTGGTTATACAAATTTCTGGAAGGACCTGAACGCAAAGGACTATGGGGTAGCGCAGAACCGGAATAGGTGCTTTATGTTCTCGTTCCTGGGGAACTACACCTATAGATTTCCAGAGCCGTTCCCGCTCGCAAAGAAGCTAAAGGACTACTTGGAAGATGATGTTGAGGAAAAGTATTACATCAACAACGAAAAAACAGAAAAGCTCATAAAACAGCTAATTGACGGCGGGACACTGCCGGATGCAGATATGAACACTTGCATTGATGGGACCATTAAGGCACCCGAGAAAAAAACGATTGCGAATTGCATTAAGGCCAAATACGATGCTGGAATCAGCAACTTTCCGAAAGACGGAACACTTGTGGTGAAAGGGGGGATAACTAAATGGAAATAATCGGAAGCCTGTATACAGGGACATCAGAAGAATTCTTTCGAGGGCTATATCCGATTGCAAGATGCATCAAAGCACAAAACAATGATTTTGGAGTTGTAATGGCAGAGGTAAAAGTAATCGGTTCGATTGAATCGAAGTTTGAGAGTACAAACAGAGTATACAGCAGTGAGGGGGGGCGAGTCCAACATTGAGCACGATGCAAGGCGGGAATCAGGAGCCGAAGATAATGGTCAGAATGTGCGGAAGAAATCCTGACAGACCAACGGATAGAACCCCGGGACTACCAACGGAACAAAGACTTGAACCAAACGCACAGGGAATAAGCGGATGTCTTACAAGTGTACAAAAAGACAATCTTGTTCTGGAAAGTCAAATCTTAACACCGAAAAGAACCGAATACGGGAAATTAATCCGTAAGGCTTATGAGAATGGAGAAATACGAGAAAGTAGGCGCAATATGACAGAATTGGCACCAAGACAAGACGGAACAATTACTACGGTGCAGAAAGACAACGAATTGCTTGAAATTGTAAAAATAAAGCAAGCCACAAGCGCCGGGGCGATAGAATGCGAAATAGGCGGTTGCTTTGATGCGAGCTTTCCGGGTAGCAGGACAAGGAGAGGAAGAGTACAAGACAACGGAAACACCGCCCCAACACTAACTGCTCAAAACCAGGAAATTATGTGCATCGAGACACAATACCGCATAAGGAAGCTGACGCCGAGAGAATGCGGCAGACTGATGGGTGTATCGGACGAGGATATAACAAAAATGGCAGAAGTAAACAGCAACTCACAACTATACAAACAATTTGGGAACAGCATAGTTGTTGATGTTATGTGCGAAATGTTTAAAAACCTTGGAATAGGGAGGAGAAATGAACAACAAACAAATGATGAGAAAAGCACAGCTGGCAAAGCTCACGAAACAGATCATAGACAGCCCTGAGTACAGGGAACGAAGAAAAGAAGATGATGAGCAAAACATCATGAGAGCATTTGCCTGCTTTACACTTATCAGCTGTGACTATCTGTACAGGCAGTTTAACTGCAAGGCAGCAGGAATCAAGAGGTTTATCAACTTTTTGAAGCCGAGCATGAAGTATGTCAAGAACGATCCAGAATACTTCCGCCTGTTGAATCAGGCGTTTGTGGATGAGATCGGGCTGGATGTCATGCGGAAGTTGGGAATGGAGTTTGAAAACGAGGAGGAAAGAAATGAACAATAACGAATGTTGCAAAGTGGAAGCGGAACCCAGAAGGTGCGTTGCTGATTACGAAAAAGCGACGAGAGAATGCCTTTTAGAAGTAAGAAACATATTGAGATCCATTTACCTTACAGTCAGCGGGAGCGGCGGCAAGGAACATGCGGAGGTTGGGACACCGGACAATATGATGGAGAATGCCCAAATAAACGAAGATCTTGCAATGGAGATCAGAGGAATGGCGAAAGAAATTAACATGGAATTATTCGGGCAGTAAGGACGGAATCTGAAAATGGACATTGAAAAAGAAAAACGGGCAATACAATACCTCCGGTCATTTGAGCCGGAGGAAGAACCCTATTATTTGTGCTATTCCGGTGGAAAAGATAGTGACGCCATCAGGATTCTTGCGCAGCTGGCGGGTGTAAAGCACGAATGCAAGCATAATCTGACGACCGTGGACGCGCCGGAGACCGTGCGATACGTCCGGGAGACGATCGGAAAGGAAAACATCGAATACCCGAAAGAATCTATGTGGCAGCTGATTGTGAAAAAGAGGATGCCTCCAACCAGAATTGCGCGATACTGCTGCGAAGTACTCAAAGAACGCGGCGGAGAAGGGCGGCTCAAGATCACAGGTGTTAGGTGGGACGAAAGCAGAAAAAGAAAAGAGAATGCTGGAATCGTAAGAGTTATCGGCAAAGAAAAGACGATGCAAAAGAAGCTAAAGGATGACGAAGTAAATTTTCAGTCAACACCATGGGAGGGGTGGTATTAAGTACAGACAACGCAAAAGAGAGGAGATTTGTGGAGTATTGCTACCGGACAACAAACACAACGATAAATCCGATCGTGGACTGGACAAACAAAGATGTGTGGGAATTTTTGCACCATTATGGTTGCGAATCAAATCCACTTTATCAGTGCGGGAATAATAGGATTGGCTGCATCGGCTGCCCGTTAGCTGGCGAAAAACAAATGAAAGCCGATTTTGTAAGGTATCCAAAATACAAAGAGGCTTACATAAGGGCCTTTGACCGGATGTTGGAAAAAAGAAAAGCAGACGGCCTGAAATCGGACAGAAAGAACTGGATAGATGGCGAGCATGTCATGCGCTGGTGGGTTGGAGATGATCCGAACCAGATCACAATAAATGACTACCTAAAAATGATAAGAGAGGTGGATGATGACTGATTTTATAGGGTTTGGCGAAGGGGCAACAGGAAAACCACTTCCGACAGATGCTACCTTGGGAGCGATGAAGAAAACGGAACTGATTGAACTATTACACATCGCGGATCATAACTATAAGACACTGAGATCCGCGTATGGTAACGCTGTGGATAACAGCAAATGCAACAGGTGTCCACTTATGCAGATGAGAGGAGGGAAAGCGGAAGATGACGATTAAACCTATCTTGTTCAACACAGAGATGGTACGGGCAATTCTGGACGGGCGGAAGACCTGCACCCGGCGGATTGTGAAAACCAGACGAAAAGACGCTTGCGGGTTCTATGTAACGAAAAGCCCGGACGGCTCATTCACTGGGGTATATGAATATGACGAAGATGAGAGAATGTTCGAAAATCCGCTGTTTCCGCCGTACAAGCCGGGAGATATCCTGTATGTTCGGGAAACATGGGATTGGGATCCGGATAATGAGGTGGCAAAACCTTATTATTATAAAGCAGACGGGGATTTAAGACCGGAGGGATATAAAGGAATGGGCTGGTCGCCATCCATCCACATGCCGAAAGAAGCGGCGCGTATCTGGCTAAGGGTGACAAATGTCAGGGTAGAACGGTTGCAGGATATTACTGATAATGAAGCAGAAGCGGAAGGATTCACCGATTATACATCAACAGCACTTGGATTCGCGTATACTTGGGACCACACCATTAAAAAGTCCGACTTTGACCGTTATGGGTGGGCTGCAAATCCATGGGTATGGGTTATCCAATTTGAGCGTTGTGAGAAACCAGAGAGGTGATTATTTGGATTACAATAAATTCAGACAGGCAAAAGTCATAGAAAAGAAGAATAAAGAAAAATTTCTGAACGTAAATTCAGAATTGGATGACGGGAGCGGAATATATATTCTGACGAGAGAAGATGAAAACGGTTTTCGATACGCATACATAGGTCAGGCAATACACATTCTTACACGGCTTGCGCAGCATCTTGCCGGGTATCAGCATATAGACCTTTCATTGAAAAAGCATGGGCTTTATTCAATAGAAAATCCGTATGGATGGACTGTGGATTACTATTCGTATCCGAATGATACTTTGGATGCGCAAGAACAGTATTGGATTAAAAAATATGCGGATATGGGGTTTCAGCTTCGCAACAAAACTTCTGGATCCCAGGGAGAAGGAAAGGCACAGATTGATGATTACAGACCGGCGAAGGGATATCGAGAGGGGATACTGCAGGGAAAGAAAAGCCTTGCAAGGGAATTGTCGTCCATTACAGAAAAACACTTGGAAATTCGCTTGAAATCAGAGAAGCAGGGGAACAAAGTTTCTGAAAAGCAGCTCAGAAAATTTATGTATTTGATTGATGAGCAAACATATAAATAAAGAGGGTGTTGTGGATTGATGGTTTATAATTCTAGTAAAGAATCCATTGAGAATGCAAAGAAAAGAATTTTTCGTTCCATGATCGATGCAGGGAAAAGCGTGGAAACCATGGCGCGAGTAATGCATGTGAATGCCGAAGAATTGGATAAAATGTTAATGGAGGAAGAGAAGGCACGAGAAAAGAAGGGTAGAGTTGATGATTCGATTTTAAGGGAGTGGGACGATATTCATGAAAAATACTTGAAATATAGGAGAAAAAATCCCTTAAAGCGTTAGATCAAAAACGGAAGTTGAAATTGATTGGAGCATAAGTATGGGAGAACGCCGTATGTTTACGAGAAAAATAACAGAAAGCGATGCATTTTTAGACATGCCAAGCAGTACGCAGATGCTGTATTTTCATTTGGCAATGAATGCTGACGATGATGGATTTGTGAACAATCCAAAAAAAATCCAGAAAATGTGTGGCGCTGCTGACGACGATTTTAAATTGTTGATAGCCAAGTCGTTTGTTATATTGTTTGACAGCGGAATTGCGGTTATTAAGCATTGGAAGATGCATAACTATATTCAGAGCGACAGGTACAAGCCCAGCGATTACGTAGAAGAAAAGTCTATGCTTGGGATTAAAAAAAATAAAGCCTATACTCTTGATGAAAGTAAAATGGAAATTAGATGTATTCCTGATTCGGTAAAAAAAGAAAAGAAGAGAAAAGAAAGCAAAAAAAATGAAGAGGATATAGAAAAAAGAAAATTGCCATATTATCCAAACGATAGCTTACTAGAGGAGGCTTTTCAAGAGTTTCTTTTGATGAGGAAAAAGATCAAAAGGCCGTTGGCTACAAAGCAGGCATTAACGAGGATGATGAACAAGATACAACGTTTGTCAGGGGGTGACAATGAGCTTGCAGTAAAGATTATAAATCAGTCTACGGACCATTGCTGGCAAGATGTTTATGAATTAAAAAAGGATTCTCCGTACCCGAATAAGCAGGATCAAGGGAAAACCGACTGGAATACCGTATAAGTGGGGTGATTTTTTGACAAGAGAAGAAACTGTAAAAATCATTAGAATTATGTGCGCTAGTTACTCGAATTTCAGACCAAACGATCTTTCGGAGACGGTGGATGCCTGGGCAATGATTCTATCAGATTATTCCTATAAGGATGTTTCTGTTGCGCTGAAAGCATACATACTTTCCGATGTAAGCGGATTTGCGCCGAGTATCGGGCAACTGGTTTCTAAAATAGGAATGATTCGGAACAAAAAGGAATTAAACGAGATGGAAGCCTGGGCGCTTGTGAGCAATGCTCTCAGAAACGGAACGTATGGTGCCGTGGAGGAATTTGAGAAACTTCCGGAAATTGTCCAGAAAGCTGTCGGAAGCCCAGAAAACCTTAGAAACTGGGCGCAAACAGATGTGGGGTCAGTAGAAAATGTGATTCAGTCAAATTTTATTAAGACGTACAGGGCGGAGCTGAGCAGAAAATCCAGCATTTCCATTCTGCCAGACAAGCTCCAAAAGTTAATGGATAATTCAGATGGTTCTTCAATAAAAATGCTGGATTAAAAAATGAATTTTGGAATAGTCTGTTGTATAAAGTCATATGCTATTAACGGAGGTTGGCTTATGAGGTTTTCAAAACTGAATAAGCCGGAAGTTGAATGTATCATAGAAAGGTCTAATTTTACAGAAGATGAGGAAAAAATATTTTTGATGCTTTGTAAAGGCAAGAGCCTGGAAGAAATATCAGCGAAAACATTTTTTCCGATATCAACCTTGTGCAGGCGTATAAAGTGCATGAAAGAAAAGATAGGAGATGATAATATGCCGTGTAAAGTTCCGATATGGGAAAAAGCAGCCTTAACCTTGGAGGAAGCTGCTGAGTACAGTAATATAGGGATCAATAAAATCCGAGAAATTTCGAACAGTCCAAGGTGCGATTTCGTAATATTTGTTGGGAAAAAGAGACTGATAAAGAGAAAAGAGTTCGAGAGATATATTTCAGGAAGCACCGAATTGTAGACTTTTAAAGCCTTATGTGATATTATTTTAAATTGCATAAGGCTTTTCTCATAAAGAAAGGAGCGGCGCAAGTATGGGGAAAGACTTAAGAGGGAAAGAGCTTGGAATTGGAATCTCTCAGCAATCAGATGGGCTATACGTTGCCAGATTTACAGATAGGTTCGGACGCAGAAAGACGAAAAGGTTCAAGAAGCTGCAGGAATGTAGGAAGTGGATTGCTGACGCAAGCTACATTGACGAACATAGCGATCTGGCCAATGCTTCCGATGTAATCACGGATGCGTGGTATGAATATTGGATTGATATAAAGAGAAAAACTGTACGTCCAAACACAGTAAGAAATTACTCCGAACGTTATGAAAAAAACATTAAGGATGTAATAGGGAAAAAACTTCTCACAGAGATAAAACCTCTGCATTGCCAGAAGATTTTTCTTGATATGGCCGATCAGGGCTATAAGACAACAACTATTTATCAGACGAGAGTCACGCTGTATAACATGCTTGAATTCGCAAAGGAAAATGACATTATTGCAAACAACCCCTGCAAAAAGTCTGTTAAAAGTGATGTCGGGAAACCGTCGGAAAAGAAAGAGGCTCTTTCTATAGAAATACAGAAAAGATTTTTAGAGTTTGCCACCGGACAGAGCTATGAGAATCAGTACAGATTTATTCTCCAGACAGGGTTGCGCACCGGAGAACTGGTTGGGCTAAGGTGGGGTGATGTTGATTTTGAAAATAGGAAGGTCACCATATCTAGAACCATGGAATATAGATACAAGGTTGGAGATTGGAGAACCGGCCCACCGAAGAGTTCATCTGGATATCGCACAATTCCGCTCACGGAGGAGGCAATCAGAATACTGAAATCCCAGAAGGAGAAGAATAAAAAAATCAAAGTTGTCAATATGAAATGGAAAGATCAAGTGTTCCTTTGCAAAAAAGGAGAGCCTGTAAAAAACAGCACATATGATACTGCCCTTTTTAAAATTTGTGATAAGGCCGGAATTAAACGTTTTTCCATGCATGTTTTGAGGCACACATTTGCAACCAGATGTATTGAGGCTGGAATGTTGCCGAAGACGCTTCAAAAAATTCTCGGTCATTCTAATATTGGCATAACAATGAATTTATACGTACACATCACAGAAGACGAAAAATTGAAAGAAATGGATCTCGTGGCAGAGGCTCTAAAAATAGGCTAAAATAATCATTTTTGTACTTTCAGAAAAAAATTGGTACAGTAATTGGTACAGTAAATTTTTCGAATGGCTGAAAGTGCAGTAAAATAAAGGATTTTTAGGAGGAAATATAAAAAATGAAATTAGGTATCGTCGGTCTGCCGAATGTCGGCAAAAGTACACTTTTCAACTCTCTGACCAAGGCGGGTGCGGAGTCTGCCAACTATCCGTTCTGTACCATCGACCCGAACATCGGTATCGTGGCAGTGCCGGATGAGCGTCTCCGTCTGCTGGGCGACATGTATCATTCCAAGAAGGTGACACCGGCCACCATTGAGTTTGTGGACATCGCCGGTCTGGTAAAGGGCGCGTCCAAGGGCGAGGGCCTGGGCAACCAGTTCCTGTCCAATATTCGTGAGGTAGACGCCATCGTTCATGTGGTGCGCTGCTTTGAGGACAGCAATGTGGTGCATGTGGACGGCAGTGTGAACCCGTTGCGGGACATTGAGACCATCAACTTCGAGCTGATCTTCTCGGACGTGGAGATCCTGGAGCGCCGGATCGCAAAAGCGTCCAGAGGCGCCAAGAATGACAAGGAGCTGGCCAAGGAAGTGGCTTTCCTGGAGCGGATCAAAGCCCATCTGGAGGATGGCAAGCTGGCAAGAAGCCTGCAGGTGGACGATGAGGATGAGCAGGCATGGATCGCTTCCTATAATCTGCTGACCTACAAGCCGGTGATCTACGCGGCCAACGTTTCCGAGGATGATCTGGCGGACGACGGTGCAAGCAACGCCTATGTACAGCAGGTGCGGGAGTATGCAGCGAGCGAGGGCAGTGAGGTGTTTGTCATCTGCGCCCAGATCGAGGAGGAGATCTCCCAGCTGGAGGAGGATGAGAAGGCCATGTTCCTGGAGGATCTGGGTCTGAAGGAGTCCGGCCTGGAGAAACTGATCAAGGCAAGCTATCACCTGCTGGGGCTGTTGAGCTTCCTGACCTCCGGAGAGGACGAGACGAGAGCATGGACCATCAAGGCCGGAACGAAAGCGCCCCAGGCTGCCGGTAAGATCCACACCGATTTTGAGCGCGGCTTCATCCGGGCCGAGGTGGTGAATTACAAGGATCTGCTGGATTGTCAGGCATATGCGGCAGCCAGAGAGAAAGGACTTGTCCGTCTGGAGGGCAAGGATTATGTGGTAAAAGACGGAGATGTGATCCTGTTCCGCTTTAACGTATAAGAGAGGGATGTCTATGGACTGGAATATCAATTTTCCCCATCTGGGAATTTACCTGGAGCATGTGGGCAAAAACATATCCATCGGCGGCTTTACCATTGCCTATTACGGCATCGTCATTGGCATCGGCATCATCGGCGGTTTGATGCTGGCGCAGTGGCAGGCCAGACGCACCGGTCAGGATCCGGAGATGTATCTGGATCTGGCCATGATCGCTGTGGTGCTTTCTATCATTGGTGCCCGGGTGTATTATGTGGTATTTGCATGGGATATGTACAAGGATGACTTGCTCAGTATTTTCAATATCCGCAACGGCGGTCTGGCCATCTACGGTGGTGTGCTGACAGCCATCGCCACCGTATTTGTGTTTGCCAAAGTGAAAAAACAGCCCTTTGGCTTGCTGACGGATACGGCTGGGCTGGGGTTGATACTGGGACAGGTGGTTGGACGCTGGGGTAATTTCTTCAACCGGGAAGCTTTTGGCGGTTATACAGATAATCTTCTGGCTATGCAGCTGCCGGTGAGTGCGGTGCGCCGGTCGGATATCAGTGCAGATCTGGCGGCACATATCATGAATGTGGGCGGTATTGATTATATTCAGGTGCATCCCACCTTCCTGTATGAATCTCTGTGGAATTTATGTGTGCTTCTTTTTCTTATCTGGTATTCGCCGAAAAAGAAATTCCATGGTGAAGTGTTCTGCCTGTATCTGCTCCTTTACGGCATTGGCCGTTTCTGGATCGAGGGGCTGCGGACGGATCAGCTGATTTTCTTCGGAACCGGTCTTGCGGTTTCCCAGATGCTGGCATTGGTGATGGTAGTCGTTTCTCTGTGTATCATCGCCATGGGGCGGAAGCGCCAGAAGACGAAACAGAAGGAGAATTCTTAAAATTTTATGACAAACCTGTGAAAAATTTATGGAAATTCACTCTGACGGAGGGGAATGTGGTAGTATAGAAGTCGAACAGGATCCCTGTGGGGTTTGGAATAAAGAAGGAGTGAAGATAAGATGAGCAGTCAGAGAAACAGTCGCGGTGGAACATCGGGAAGAAGTCAGCAGGATCATCGCAGAAGAGCAGGAGGAAGAGGACGAAGAGGGCCGCGGTTCACAGGGGCCAGACTGGGGCTGGGCGTACTGTGTATCCTGGCTGCCCTGGGGCTTGTGTACCGGTCGGTGCTGGCCGGTGTGTTCAAGGAAGGCGCAGGCATCGGTATGCTGGGACTGATCCCGGCGGTGCTGTTCTTCTTTGGGGGCGTGATGGCCATTCAGATGCGGCACCGGGCAGCGCCGGTGGCATTTCTGACACCGTTCCTGTTCTGCCTGCTGGCAGATATCACTTGCCTCATCCATGCATCGAAGATGAACGAATGGAAGCTGTGGGCCGTGGCAGCAGCAGTGCTGGCAGTTCTTTTCCTTGTTTTTCTGTGTCTGCACCGGCAGCGGGGACTGGCAGTCCCGGTGGTGCTTCTCGTTGTGACAGTGGTGCTCACGGCAGCCGTTTGTCTGCTGGTCAAAGGCTCTGCTGCGCAGGGGAACGGTACCCAGACCCAGAGCAGCGACGGGACGGCCACAGATGGCACCCAGACCGGAACGGATGGCACGGACAGCACCGGCGCAGACGGCACGGCTGCGGATGGTACGGCGGCTGGCAGCGAGACCGGCACAGACGGAACGTCCACGGATGCTTCTCAGAGTACGGACGCCTCCGGTACACTGAATCTGGTGACCGATTCCTTTACCCTCAAATATGTGCGGCATGAGATGGGGGAAGATGTGAACGGCAGTCCCTGTGTGTATGTTTATTATGATTTCACCAACAACAGCGATCAGGCCGTGTCCATCCCGTCCGTATCCTACACGAAGCTGACCCAGAACGGCAGCGAGTGCGGCAAGGCTTCTGTGGCAGAGATGAACGACGAGATGAACAACTACAAGACCGAAGTACAGCCCGGGGCTACCGTGACAGCCTGCGAGGTTTACTCCGTCAGCGATACGTCCGATGCGCTGCTGGAGGCAGTGGAATTTGTGCCCACCAACGCAAAGAGCGCCAGCATGACGCTGACGCTCGAGTAGCAGCTGAACAAAAATCTTTATAGAGCTTTCGAAAGCAGTTAATCTGCTTCCGGGAGCTCTATTTCGTTATAGGCGGACAGATCCGGCAGTTCCACGTTTACGGGTTCTCCGGGGTTGTTGAAGGTCATGTGGATGTCTGCGTCCACCGGGATGGAAATGCCGAGAATGCTCATCTCATAGGACATGATCACATGGGCGGCGGTGTAATAGCCATCCTTGTTGATGGTGTAAGTGCCGTGGACATCATGGACATCCATGGCGATCTCTCCCAGAGAAGCCAGCTGATCGCCGATGAGTCCCAGCGCTTCTTTTACCTGTTCGTTCATCTGCGTCGGGTCTGCGGTGAAGGCCAGAACGGTCTGCCCGTTTTCCTCTGTCATGGACAGATCCAGCATCTGCGCAGCCGTGAGATTGGACGTGTTCATGTTCTGCTGCAGCGAGTTCATGATGGTGCTCAGATCGGTGGCGTATTTGTACTTCTCCCCGATCATGTCGGTATAGCACCAGCCGTCATAATAGTAGGTCTGCATATCCAGCTGCTGGGTGATGCCCAGAGCCGATACCGTCATGGCGGAATCGGTGGCGTACTTCATATCCGGTGTGTTGATGCCGGAGCATTTCAGATCCATGTCGGAGACGACGGACACCTTCTGCCCCTCCTGGGACAGCGTCATTTCCATAGCAACACTGGTATCCAGATCGGTAAGGGTGGCCTGTTTGGCGACAGACCGGGCCAGCACCTGCCAGGGGTTCTTGGACACACAGCCCACAACGATCATCAGAACCGTGACGAGAGCCACGCATCCTGCCTGTATCCATTTTTTCATATCATATTCCTCCCTTTGTAAAAGAAAATCGTATTTCTTCTATATTATAGCATGAACCTCTCCCCAGTTCCATTCGTAAAATATATTTCCAGAAAACCCTGTGTGTGGAAAATGTGGACTTGGCTGCGTTGTGTCAGCCATGCCGCCGTTTGAGGGTGAGATTTTCTTTGATTGGGAAGTTCACGAGTGGGAACAGGTGGAGGTGGCCGTCACTTTGTGGGGGAAAGGTGGGGACAAAATGTCCTGTGCCCCTGTTTTTACAGTCAAAAAAGTGGGAGTGAGTGGCGGTGGAGACCTTTTGGGCGGGTTACAGTTCACTCGTATGTTCTTTTCATGAGCAAAAATGAGCTGCAAGAGGATTGTTTTTCCATGAATTGGCACCGGCCTTTTGTGAGGTTTTTGAGAAAAAGCCTTGCACTTTCCTGAAAAATGCACTAGAATGAACTCATAAGTGGTGAATTGTGGTGAAAGGTGGTAGCAAGTGGGGGATTTGTGGTGGAAAAGACAAGCCCCCGGCCAGAGAGCAGGTGATCCAATATGTTTATGGGTGAATACCAGCATAGTGTGGACGCAAAAGGCAGGCTGATCATTCCTTCGAAATATCGCGAACAGCTTGGGGACAAGATGGTTGTGACGAAGGGATTGGATACCTGTCTATATCTGTATCCCATGGAAGAGTGGGAAAAGATGGTGGAGAAGTTCGCTGGCCTGAATTTGCTGAAGGAATCGGAACGAAAGTTCAAACGGCAGTTTATCGCCGGAGCATCGGAATGCGAATTCGACAAGCAGGGAAGAATCCTGCTGCCTGCATCGCTTCGAACACATGTGGGGATAGATAAGGATGTGGTTCTGGCAGGCATGATGGAGCGCATCGAGATCTGGGATAAGGATCGCTGGGAACAGGCTACCAATATTGACGATATGAACGAGATCGCCGAGATGATGGCAGAGCGCGGACTTTCCCTGTAAAACACAACACGCGCGCGGACAGAATACCAAAGCAGAATAGCAAGATGCAGAAATTTAGAAACAGGAGAACAGACAGGCATGAGTTTTTCACACGTATCCGTATTGCTTCAGGAGACAATAGAAGGATTGCATATCCGGCCAGACGGCATTTACGTGGACGGCACCCTTGGCGGCGGCGGACATGCCTGGCATGTATGCAGACAATTATCAGAAAAGGGACGGTTCATCGGCATTGACCAGGATGCGGCTGCCATTGCGGCAGCGGGAGAACGGCTGGCTGAATTCGGCGACCGGGTGACCATCGTCCGCAGCAATTACTGCGAGATGCGCCGGGTGCTGGAGGAGCTGGGCATCCGGAAGGTCAACGGCATTGTGCTGGATCTGGGGGTTTCCTCCTATCAGCTGGACACCGCGGAACGGGGATTTTCCTACCGGGAAGATGCACCGCTGGATATGCGCATGGATCAGCGGCAGTCCCTGACGGCGCGAGACATCGTCAACGAATACAGCGAAGCGGAACTGACCCGCATCATCCGGGATTACGGAGAGGACAAGTTTGCGGGCAGCATTGCACGACACATTGTCCGGGCAAGGCAGGAGCATCCCGTTGAGACGACGCTGGAGCTGGCGGAGATCGTGAAGGAATCCATTCCGATGAAAGCCAGAAGAACCGGCGGCCATCCGGCCAAGCGTACCTTTCAGGCCATCCGCATTGAGTTGAACCGGGAACTGGACGTGCTGCGGGATACGCTGGACGATATGATCGATCTACTGGACGAGGATGGCAGGATCTGCATCATCACCTTCCATTCCCTGGAAGACCGGATCGTCAAGACGATCTTCCGCAAGAACGAAGATCCGTGCATCTGCCCGAAGAACCTTCCGGTGTGCGTATGCGGACGGAAATCCAAGGGAAAAGTGATCACGAGAAAACCGATCCTCCCGTCGGAGGAAGAGCTGGAGAACAATTCCAGAAGCAAGAGTGCGAAGCTGCGTATTTTCGAACGCAGGACAGAGAAGTAGAATACAACAGCATGTATTGTGGAAAATGATAGAAGAGAAACAGAGAAGAACTCCATAAAAATAATTTAGAAAATAAGAAGATGGGAAGTGGGATCATGGCATCCAGAAAGACCAGCTATTATGACACCTATGTGGACGGCAACACCGTCCGTACCATAGAGACACTGCCGCAGGAGGAACCGGCAGTCAGAAGAAAAAAGAGAAGACAGGCAAAGGTACATTCCGCTGTCCGTTATAAGCAGAAGACCCGGACGCATGCCCTGTATGCGGCATATCTGACATGCATCATGGGCCTGCTGGTGTTCGGCTGTGTGCGGTACCTGCAGATCCAGTCCCGGGTGACCGCCTCCATGGAGAACATCAACAAGCTGGAGAGTACGCTGAACGATCTGAAGGCAGAGAATGACGCGGAGTACAACCGGGTCATGTCTTCCGTGGATCTGGAGACAGTCCGCAAGATTGCCACAGAGGAACTGGGCATGGTGTATGCGGACGAGAACCAGGTTGTCCTGTATGACAGCAAGGATACGGACTATGTGCGGCAGTATCAGGATGTGCCGAAGACATCCGCAGAAAGCGGCGTCAAGAGCAAGGCGGCAGCACTTTTCGGAAAGTAAGCAGGAAACAGGAGTGTTGAACAGTGAGCAGAGATGACAGATACGATCATCGTCGGGGGAGGCGCCCGCAGCGGATGGACGGATCCGGCAGGCGTCCCCGGCGAAGAAGGGAACCTTTGAAATTCACAGGAAAAATGAAGAGAAAGCTGGCAGTCACCTTTTTCGTGATTTTGCTGGCTTTGCTTGGTTTAGGTTATCAGATCACACGGATCCAGCGGGAAAACGGAGAGCAGTATGCCAAGCAGGTGCTTTCCCGGCGGGGCTATTCCAGCTCCACCCTGCCGTACAAGCGGGGAGACATCACCGATACCAACGGCACGATCCTTGCCACCAGCGAGGAGGTCTACAATCTGATCATTGACGCCAAGCAGATGCTGGAGAAAGATTCCTATCTGGAACCTACCCTGGCAGCCCTGTCCCAGTGCTTCGGGGATACGGTGGACAGCACCGGTGCCACCATTGACATTGCGGCCATCCGGCAGCATGTGGCGGACAAGCCGGACAACCAGTACTATGTGGCGGCCAAGAAGCTGACCAAGGATCAGATCAGCGCCTTTGAAGAACTGATGGCAGATAAGAGAAATAATCCTGACATCAGCGGTGTCTGGTTTGAGAAGGATTACGTGCGCCGCTACCCGTACAGCACGCTGGCCAGTGATCTGCTGGGCTTTACCGTGTCCGGCAATCAGGGTGTCTGGGGCATCGAGGAATACTATAATAGTACGTTAAATGGAGTAAATGGCCGGGAATACGGGTATCTGAATGAGAATTCCGAGCTGGAACGGACGGTAAAATCCGCCCAGGACGGCAAGACTGTGGTGTCCACCATTGACGCCAACATCCAGACCATTGTGGAGACGAAGCTGCGGGAATTCAATGAGCAGCATGCCAATGAGGCAAGAGAGGGCCTGGGCAGTAAGGTCAGTGCGGCAATCGTCATGGATCCCAATACCGGGGCGGTGCTGGCCATGGCGGAGTATCCCAATTTTGACCTGAACAATCCCCGGGATCTTTCGGTGACCGGCCTCTATACAGACGAAGAGATCGCGGCTATGGATGACAAGGCGCTGGGCGAGGCATATTACAGCATCTGGCGAAACCACTGTATTTCCGATGGCTTCGAGCCGGGTTCCACCATGAAGCCCATGACCATTGCAGCCGGTCTGGAGACGGGCAAGGTGCGGGACGGCGACGGCTTTACCTGTGTGGGAATCCTTCACGTAGGTGAACACGACATCCGCTGCTCCAACCGGTACGGCCACGGTTATCTGACGACGGATCAGGCGCTGATGAAGTCCTGCAACGCAGCGCTGATGACCATGGGTATGCGCATCGGCGTGGACGATTTCCGAAAATATATGACGATCTTCAACATCGGAAACCGCACGGGCATTGACCTGCCGGGCGAGGCAGCCGGTCTGGTGCTGGATGCGGACGCCATGACCATCACCGACCTGGCGGCCAACTCCTTCGGACAGGGCTTTAACACCACCATGATCCAGATGGTTTCCGCCTTTTCTTCCATTGTCAATGGCGGCACCTACTATCAGCCTCATGTGGTGAAGAAGATTCTGGACAGCAGCGGCGCCACCGTGGAGACGATCCAGCCCCAGGTGATGAAGCGCACCGTGTCCCAGAAGACAGCGGAGACGCTGCGGACTTATCTGTATCACGTTATTGCCGGGGACGGCGTTATGACCGGTACCGGAAGTGCGGCAGGCGTGGAAGGCTACAAGATCGGCGGCAAGACCGGTACGGCGGAGAAGATTCCCCGAGACAAGAAAAATTACGTTGTTTCCTTCCTGGGGGCGGCTCCCATTGACAATCCCCAGGTCGTTCTGTATGTGGTGGTGGATGAGCCCAACGTGGCGGAACAGTCCCACAGTACTTACGCCCAGGAGATTTTCAGCAGCATCATGAAGGAAATGCTGCCCTACATGAACATTTATCCCACAGAGGCAGTCACCTCCACACCGGAGGACACTGCGGAGGGTGATACCACGGCAGAGGATACTGCGGCGGAGGATACGGCAGAAGACACCGCCAACGACAACAAGGTCATTGTCACAGAGACAGGCCGGGTCATCGACGGCATGCACATTGATCCCGAGTACGCAGCGGCCAACAATCTGGATCCCAACACCGGAGAATCCCTGGATCAGGAATCCGTGCTGCCGGATGGCTACACCGGTTCGGCGGACAGCGAGGAAGACACGGTGACCAAGAGCGAGGAAGCGGCCATGACCGGGGAATAAAGTCATAAACTTATTCCAAGGTGCATACACTGTATGGATATCAAAGTCGGGGATATGCAGTGCACAAAAACAAAACCTGGAACCGGAAAAAGATTCTGGCAGCTTTTCTGATCCTGCTGGCCATGATGATAGGATTATGCGGACGGCTTGCATATCTGATGCTTTTTGATGCGGAGGATTATGCGGGAAAAGCCGTCCGTCTGCATGAGCGGGAACGGGACATCAAGGCCGCCAGAGGGCGGATCGTGGATGCGGCAGGCGTGGTGCTGGCAGACAACCGGCCGGTGTGTACCGTTTCTGTGATCCACAGTCAGGTAAAGGATCCAGAGGGGGTTATCCACATGCTGACGGAAAATCTGGGGATGGACGAGGCCGTCATCCGCAAAAAAGTGGAAAAGGTCAGTTCCCGGGAGCTGATCCGTTCCAACGTGGACAAAGAGACCGGCGACCGCATCCGGGCTTTTCACTATGAAGGGGTAAAGGTGGATGAGGACTACAAGCGGTATTATCCGCTGGGGGAGCTGGCCTCCAAGGTGCTGGGCTTTACCGGCAGCGACAATCAGGGCATCATCGGCCTGGAGGTTGCCTATGAATCATACCTGAAAGGCACGGCGGGCCAGATCCGAACACTGACGGATGCCCGGGGCGTGGAGATCGAAAACGCCGCCGAGGCGCGGACGGAGCCGGTGCCCGGGTATGACCTGTACGTCAGCCTGGACAGCAACATCCAGGCCTACGCTCAGCAGGCGGCAGAGAAGGTCATGGAAGAAAAACAGGCAGAACGGGTGTCGGTGCTGCTCATGAACCCGCAGAACGGGGAAATCTATGCCATGGTGAACGTGCCGGAGTTTGATCTCAATGATCCCTTCACCCTGTCGGAGGAGACGTTGGACGCCCACCCGTCCCTGACGGAAAAGGAGCGGCAGGATCTTTTGAACCAGATGTGGCGCAATGCCTGCATCAACGATACCTACGAGCCGGGCTCCACCTTCAAGGTCATCACCGCCTCGGCGGGACTGGAGGAAGGGGTGGTGTCCACCTCGGACGCTTTCTTCTGCCCGGGCTACAAGATCGTGGAGGACCGGCGCATCCGCTGCCACAAGGTGGGCGGCCACGGCTCGGAAAATTTCATCCAGGGAACGATGAATTCCTGCAACCCGGTTTTCATGGAGGTGGGGCTGCGGCTGGGGCCGGAGCGGATGTATGATTATTTTCAGAAATTTGGCCTGCTGGAAAAGACCGGCGTGGACCTGCCCGGCGAGGCGGGTACCATCATGCACAAAAAGGATGCCATCGGGCAGGTGGAGCTGGCCACCATTTCCTTTGGCCAGTCCTTCCAGATCACTCCGTTAAAGTTGCTGACCACGGTCAGTTCCCTTGTCAACGGCGGCCGTCTGGTGACACCCCACCTGGCCTGCAGTGTGAAAAACCGGGACGGGGAGGTGCAGCAGGTATTTGACTGGGACACCGACCGGCAGATCCTGTCCGAAGAGACGTCGGCCACCATGCGGATGATCCTGGAAAAGGTGGTGTCTGAGGGCACCGGAAAAAACGCCTATATCGAAGGGTACGCCATCGGCGGCAAGACCGCTACCTCCCAGACGCTGCCCAGAAGCGCCCACCGCTACATTTCCTCTTTTGTGGGATTTGCCCCGGCGGATGACCCAATCGTGGCGGGGCTGGTGGTGATCCACGACCCCCAGGGCATCTATTACGGCGGAACCATCGCAGCCCCGGTGCTGCGGGAGATTTTTGAAAATATCCTTCCCTATCTCGGGGGGGCTTGCATTCAGAAATAAAAAGTTTTATACTGACAAAAAACGAAAGAAATAAGAGGTGCGACATGAATTATTCATTTATCCTTCCGGTATTTATCTCCTTTGTGGTCAGCGCGGTGTTAGGCCCGGTGCTCATCCCGTTTCTGCGGAATCTGAAATTATCCCAGACCGAGCGGGAGCTGGGCGTCAAATCCCATCTGAAGAAGGCGGGAACCCCCACCATGGGCGGCATCCTGTTTCTCATCGGCATCACGGTCACCTGCCTTATTTACCTGCGGCAGTATCCGAAGATCGTGCCGGTGCTGTTCCTGACGCTGGGCTTTGGCATCATCGGTTTTCTGGATGATTACCTGAAAGTGGTGCTCCGGCGCTCCGACGGTCTGCTGCCCTGGCAGAAGCTCATCGGGGAGATCGTGGTGACAGCGATCTTCGCTTATTACCTCATTCACTACACCGATGTGGAGCTGACACTGCTGGTGCCGTTTTCCCACGGCTATTACTGGAACATTGGCATTCTTGCCATTCCCATGCTGTTCATCGTCGTACTTGCTACGGTAAATGGAGTAAATTTCACGGACGGACTGGACGGCCTGTCCTCCAGCGTCACCGTTCTGGTGGCTACCTTTTTCAGCGTGGTGGCTATCGGTACCAACAGCGGCATCCATCCCATCACCTGTGCGGTGGCCGGCGGCCTGCTGGGCTTCCTGCTGTTTAATGTGTACCCGGCCAGCGTGTTCATGGGAGATACGGGTTCCCTGGCGCTGGGCGGTTTTGTGGCAGGTACGGCGTACATGATGCAGATGCCACTGTTTATCCCCATCGTGGGCTTTATCTATGCGGTGGAGCTGCTGTCTGTGGTCATCCAGGTCAGCTATTTCAAGGCAACCCACGGCAAGCGGATTTTCAAGATGGCGCCCATCCATCACCATTTCGAGCTGTGCGGCTGGTCAGAGACCCGGGTGGTGGCAGTATTTTCAATCATCACAGCGCTGCTGTGTCTCGCAGCGCTTCTTGCAATGTAAAAGGAGGAAAAGGTTCCATGGATGTATTTGAGAAAAAAGTCCTGGTGGTAGGCGGCGGAAAGAGCGGCATTGCGGCATCGGCCCTGCTCTTATCCCAGGGAAAACAGGTGATCCTGTATGACGGAAACGGCAGTCTGGATGTCCAGACGCTGACAGAAAAGGTACAGGCAGAGGAAGCGGCCCTGCTGGAAGCAGAAAAAGCGGCCGGGATCCCGGAAAAAACGGTGGGAGAGGGCAGCTTTGCGGTCCGTCTCGGGGATTTTGCGGCGGACTGGGAGGCGGAGCTGTCTCTGGTGGTGTTAAGCCCCGGCGTGCCCACCGATCTGCCCTTTGTCACGGCGCTGGCAGCCCACCTGCCCATCTGGGGCGAGGTAGAGCTGGCATACCGGTTTGCCAGAGGACGGATCGCGGCCATCACCGGCACCAACGGAAAGACGACCACCACAGCCCTCACCGGCGAGATCATGAAGGATTATTACGAGAGCGTGTTTGTGGTGGGCAACATCGGCATTCCCTACACCAGCACGGCAGCCCTGACCCGTCCGGATTCTGTGACGGTGGCGGAGATTTCCAGCTTCCAGCTGGAGACCATTGACACCTTCCATCCCCAGGTCAGCGCCATCCTCAACATCACGCCGGATCATCTGAACCGGCATCACACCATGGAAAACTACATAAAGGCCAAGGAAGATATCACGAAAAACCAGGGCACGGCGGATGCCTGCGTCCTCAACTACGAGGATGAGGTGCTGCGCGCTTTCGGACAGACGCTGAAAACCAGGGTGATCTGGTTCTCCGGGGTACAGCCGCTGGAGGAAGGCCTCTGGTTTGACGGTAAGAGCATTTTCATCCGCCGGGATGGGCAGACAGAGAAAGTGTGCGATATTTCGGAATTAAATCTGCTGGGCCGGCATAATTATGAAAATGTGATGGCAGCCGTTGCCATTTCTCTGGAGCTGGGTGTGCCCATGGACAGCATCCGCGGCACTCTGCGCCGGTTCACGGCGGTGGAGCACCGGATCGAGTTCGTGGCAGAGAAAAACGGTGTGGCCTATTACAACGATTCCAAGGGAACCAACCCGGATGCGGCCATCAAGGGCATCCAGGCCATGACACGGCCCACCTGGCTCATCGGCGGCGGCTATGACAAGAACTCCGAGTATGAGGAGTGGATCCAGGCCTTTGATGGCAAGGTAAAAGGACTGGTGCTCATCGGCGCCACCCGGGAGAAGATCCGTGCGGCAGCCGAGCGCTGCGGGTTCACTGCCTGCGCCTATGCGGATTCCCTGGAAGAAGCCATCACCTGGTGCAAGGACCGGGCACAGCCCGGGGATGCGGTGCTGCTGTCACCGGCCTGCGCCAGCTGGGGCATGTTCAAGAACTATGAGGAACGCGGAAAAGTGTTCAAGGACTTTGTAAAGTCCATTTAAATGATGCCAGGGTCAAAAGGTCTAAGCCCATATGAACTTGTTCATCAGTGGGCGAAAGACCTTGGGACCCGCCCCCGATATGAGCATAAAAGTGGGATGACAATCCCACGATATGCGAATAGTGGGGAGGATTGCGGGAGTGCGTAGCACGGAACAATCCGTAGGCATCAAAGTCGAGGTTTTTGTTCCTAACATTATTAAAATAAGGGAAAGCGGGATGCGTATGCGGCCGGAGTTTTACGCGAAGCACAGAGGAAGCCGGGACACCGTGTTGTTCGTGCTGGTTTGTATACTTACCGCATTCGGGCTGGTGATGCTGGCCAGCACCAGCGCCTGGAACGGCTATGTGAAGTTCCGGGATGCCGGTTATTATGTGAAAAAACAGCTGTTTGCCACCAGCCTGGGGCTGGCGGCCATGGTGGCGGTCTCCCGGCTGGATTACCGGCTGCTGCGGTTCCTGGCAGTCCCGGCCTATGGGCTGTCGCTGGTGTTAAGCTCCCTGGTGCTGGTGGTTGGCCGGGAGTATAACGGCTCCAAGCGGTGGCTGGCCCTGGGCCCGCTGTCCTTCCAGCCGGCGGAATTTGCAAAGGTAGCGGTGATTTTGCTGCTGGCCTGGGCGGTGGACCGAAAAAAGGGACGGATGGAAAAAATGCGCTCTCTGATTGGCGTATTGCTTCTGCTTTTGCCCATCGTGGCGCTGGTGGGAACGAACAACTTAAGCACCGCCGTCATCATCCTGGGCATCGGGTTTCTGCTGATTTTTCTTTCCACGCCCCGGTATGTGCCCTTTGTGTTCATGGGGGCCGCAGGCGCAGGGTTGGTGGCGGTTTTTCTCGGCATGGAAAGCTACCGCCTGGAGCGGCTCATGATCTGGCGGCATCCGGAAAATTATGAGAAGGGCTACCAGACGATCCAGGGGCTGTACGCCATCGGCTCCGGCGGTGTTTTCGGCCAGGGGCTGGGCAGCAGCATGCAGAAGCTGGGCTTCGTGCCGGAGGCGCAGAACGATATGATCTTTTCCATCATCTGTGAGGAGCTGGGGCTGGTGGGTGCCCTGGCGCTGATCCTGCTGTTTTCCCTGATGATCTGGCGGTTCATGGTCATTGCCATGCACGCGGAAGACCTGTTCGGGGCACTGCTGGCGGCGGGCATCATGGGCCACATTGCCATCCAGGTCATTTTGAACATTGCGGTGGTGACCAATTCCATCCCCAATACCGGGATCACGCTGCCCTTCGTCAGCTACGGCGGCACCTCAGTCTGTTTTCTGCTGGCGGAAATGGGCATTGCCTTAAGCGTATCCGCCCGGACAAAGCTGTAGCCAAAGCACCAAGGAAGGCGTCTCTGCATATGATAATTTATAACAGATGCAGGGAAGAGCAGGCTTTCAGAGGGAGGTTGGCGGTGGAACGGTATGAAATAGACGGAGGAAGACCGCTGGTGGGCGAGGTCAGCATACAGGGATCTAAAAATGCGGTGCTGCCCATGATGGCGGCAGCGGTACTGCATCAGGGAACGGTGGTGCTGGAGCACTGCCCGGTGATCTCGGATGTACAGTGCATGGTGCGGATCCTGGAAAAACTGGGCTGCACGGTGAACTGGGAAGGATACACGCTGATCATTGATGCACAGGAGATCCGTTCGGTGACCGTACCGGAAAAAGAAGCCAAACGGATGCGATCCTCCGTCATGCTTCTGGGGGCGCTGCTGGGCAGAAAGGGCAAAGCCCGGCTATGCTATCCCGGCGGCTGTGTCATTGGCAGGCGGCCCATCGACCTGCATCTGTCGGCGCTGGAGCAGATGGGCGCAGCGGTCACCCAGGAAGATGACTGGCTGGACGTGTCGGCATCCCGGTTGACCGGGCAGACCATTTCCTTTGCAAGATCCAGCGTGGGCGCCACGGAAAACGTGCTGCTGGCGGCGGTGCTGGCGGAAGGTGTCACGGTGATCCGGGGCGCGGCCATGGAGCCGGAGATCGGGGAACTGTGCCGCCTGCTTGGCCGGATGGGCGCGGACATTTCCGGGGCGGGGACACCGGTGATCCGGGTGTGTGGGGTGAAGCGCCTTCACGATGCCCGGGTGACGGTCATGCCGGACCGGATCGTGGCCGGTACCTATCTTCTGGCAGCCGCCGGAAGCGGTGGACGCCTCACCATTGAAAATCCGCCGGTGGGCCAGCTGGACGCCCTGCTTGGCATTTTGCGGCAGCTGGAAATGGAAGTCCGGGAAGAAAAGGGAACCCTGTCTGTTGTGGGAAAACCGCATTTTCCGGCGCTGCCCTTTGTACAGACGGCGGAATATCCGGGATTTCCCACCGATCTGCAGTCTCAGCTGCTGGCGGTGCTGCTGCGGGCCCGGGGTACCAGCCGGGTGCGGGAAACGATTTTTGAATCCCGGTTCCGGGCAGCGGAAGAATTTCGGAAGCTGGGTGGGCAGGTGGACATCTGCGGGCAGGACTGCACCGTACACGGCACAGAAAGTCTGGCGGGCGCTGTGGTAGAGTCCCATGAGCTGCGGGGCGGGGCGGCACTGCTGCTGGCGGGCATTTTTGCCCGGGGAACAACCACCGTCCTGGATGAGGGATATATTGCCCGGGGATACGAGCAGCCGGAGCGGGTGCTGTCTGCCCTGGGCGCGCACATAGAGAAAAGGTGACGCCTTTGGAAGAAAAAAGGAAGAGAAAAAACAGAAAATGGATCGCCGTCGCCGTGGTACTGGGACTGCTGGTGCTGGGCGCGGCCATATTTTTCAATGCATTTGCTGTCCGGGATGTGACGGTGGAAGGCAATGAGCGGTATACGGATGCGGAGATTGAACAGCTGGTGCTGGGCGAGGGATACTCCAATACGCTGCTCCTGATGGCCAAGAGCCGTTCCGGAGGGTTCGGAAATATCCCTTTTATCAGTACCCTGGAGGTGGAAGCCCTGTCGGCGGGCCACATCCGGATCCGGGTATATGAGAAGACCATCGTGGGTTACGTGTCCTACATGGGGACAAACCTCTATTTTGACAAGGACGGTATGGTGGTGGAGAGCTCCACCGAGGTGCTGGACGGGGTACCGCAGATCTCGGGGCTGAAATTTTCCGAGGTGACGCTGTATGAGCAGCTGCCGGTGAGCAAGCCGGATGTGTTTCGGATCATTCTCAATCTGACCCAGGCGCTGGACAAGAATGACGTCCACCCGGATCGGATCGCGTTTGCGGACAACTTAAGCATCACCCTGTGGTTCGGCGAGGCCCGGGTGCTATTCGGCACGGAAGATATGATGGATGAGAAAATCGCCAACCTGGCCTCCTTTGTTGATGACCTGAAAGAGCGCAAAGGAACGCTTCATATGGAAAACTTTACCGAAGATACCCAGAATCTCATCTTTGACGGGGATGACGGGTAAAAAAAATCAAATTTGCTATTGATTAATCGGTGAAAAAATACTATTATAAGTAGAGTATATTAACGAAAATTGCGACAAATACGGATAGGTTTATATATAAAGGAGGAACTACCTTGTTAGAGATTATGACAAATGAAACAGAATCTGCTGCAAAGATTATTGTAATCGGTGTCGGCGGCGCCGGCAACAATGCAGTGAACCGTATGATTGATGAACAGATCGCCGGCGTGGAATTCGTCGGTATTAATACAGACAGCCAGGCGCTGAAGCTCTGTAAGTCCCCCACCGCTCTGCAGATCGGTGAGAAGCTGACCAAGGGCCTGGGCGCAGGCGCAAAGCCGGAGATCGGTGAGAAGGCAGCCGAGGAGAGCGCTGAGGAGATCAAGGAAGTGCTCAAGCACGCAGACATGGTATTCGTTACCTGCGGTATGGGCGGCGGTACCGGTACCGGTGCAGCTCCCGTTGTGGCCAAGCTTGCCAAGGATATGGGAATCCTGACCGTCGGCGTTGTGACCAAGCCGTTCAAGTTTGAGGCAAGAACCCGTATGAACAATGCCATTGCCGGTATTGAGAAGCTCAAGGAGTCCGTGGACACCCTGATCGTGATCCCCAACGACAAGCTGCTGGAGATCGTTGACCGCAGAACGACCATGCCCGAGGCACTGAAGAAGGCAGATGAGGTTCTGCAGCAGGCTGTACAGGGTATCACAGACCTGATCAACCTGCCGGCACTGATCAATCTGGACTTCGCAGATGTACAGACCGTTATGAAGGATAAGGGCATCGCACACATTGGTATCGGTGAGGCCAAGGGTGACGATAAGGCACTGGAGGCTGTGAAGCAGGCAGTAGAGAGCCCGCTGCTTGAGACGACCATCAGCGGCGCATCCCATGTCATCATCAACATTTCCGGTGATATCAGCCTGATGGATGCCAACGATGCAGCAAGCTACATCCGTGACCTGACAGGCGAGGATACGAATATCATCTTCGGTGCCATGTACGATGCGGAGAATACAGACTATGCGAGAATCACCGTGATCGCAACCGGCCTTCATGATGTGGAGGAGAAGCAGGCAGCACCTTCCCTTGGTAAAGTTGTTCCGAACTTTACATATCCGAATGCGGGCAAGTTCGCACAGGGTATGCAGGGCGGAAGACCGATGATGCAGCAGCATGCACCCCAGCAGGGAATGCCCATGCCTTCCCAGAATGTGGGACAGGGTATGCCGCAGCAGGCAACCAGACCGATTCCGGGTATCCAGAAGCCCGCAGCGCCCAGAAGCAACGTGCAGGAGAATGATATCCAGATTCCGTCCTTCCTGACAAGAAAGAAATAAGAGAACAGAACGAGAATAGATTCAGACCCTGGGAAGGGCTGTCCGAGATGTACAGGGCAGCCCTTCTCTTGATTGCAGGATATTTGAACGAAGGCGCAGATTTCCATGGCACAGGAGGGAATCCTTCGTGATGGAATGCACTGTGAATAACAGAGTGATTTGTAGGATGCAGGTGTCAGTGATGTTTGTTATGCACTGGTCGAGACTGAAACGAAATGCAGATATTGGTGACAGAGGGGAGACGAAAGAAGTATGAGCAGATGGCAGAGTGTGAAGGCAGGAAATGTGGTGCTGGGGGACGGCATCCCGAAGATCTGCGTACCGATCGTGGCGAAAAATGAGGAACAGGTGCTGACACAGGCAAGACAGATCAGTGCCCTTCCGGCAGATCTGGTGGAGTGGCGGCTGGACTGGCTGGAGGATCCGTTCTCGGCATCGAAGTTTCTGCCGTCCCTTCGGCAGGTGCTGGGCGAGCGGCCCATTCTGCTTACCTTCCGCACGAAAGAGGAAGGCGGTGAGCAGGCCATCACGGCCTCTGATTACGTGGCGCTGTATGAAGACCTGATGTCTCTCGGTCTGGCACAGCTCATTGATGTGGAGTATGAGCGGGGAGAACAGACGGTGCGTACGCTGGTCGAGGCAGCCAGAAAAGCAGGGGTACTGACCGTTCTTTCCCATCACAACTTTGACCGGACACCGGCAGCGGAGGAGATGCTGCAGAAGCTGGTGCGGATGCAGAAAGCAAACGCTGACATTACCAAGCTGGCAGTGATGCCCCACGACAGCGAGGATGTGACCAGGCTGCTGTCCGTATCCACGGCCATGAAAGAACGCTATGCAGACCGCCCTTATATTACCATGTCCATGGGAAAACTGGGGCTGGTGAGCCGGATCTCCGGGGAGCTGACAGGCAGTGCCGTGACCTTTGGCAGCGCTTCTGCGGCTTCTGCACCGGGTCAGCTGCCGGTGGGAGAGCTGCGCACCATCCTGTCCCTTCTGGCAGGCAAGAAGAAAAAGAAGCCCAACATTTATCTCATCGGTTTCATGGGCTGCGGCAAGAGCACCATTTCCCATGCCCTGGGCAGCAACACCCGGATGCGGGAGATGGAGATGGACGAGGAGATCGTCCGCATGGAGAACCGGCCCATCGCGGATATCTTTGCCCAGGACGGGGAAGACTATTTCCGGGGGGTGGAGACAGCCCTGTTAAAGCTCATCGCGGATACCGGCGGCTATCTCGTATCCTGCGGCGGCGGAGTGCCCATGCGCCAGGAAAACGTACACCTGATGAAGGAGAGCGGCTATACCGTGCTGCTGACAGCCAGTCCGGCAGAGATCTTAAGCCGGGTGAAGGACAGTGAAGAGCGGCCCATCCTCAACGGGCATATGAACGAGGCGTATATCGCGGAGCTGATGGAAAAGCGCAGGCCCTTCTACGAGGCGGCCGCAGATGTGGTGGTGTGCACCGACGGGCGGCAGGTAGACGACATTTGTCGGGAAATTTTACAGAAACTGACAGAAAAGGAAGTGCAGTGACAGAAAATTCCGGTGACGGAACAGGAGAGGCACTGCAAAACTATCCTGTTATCACGGATTTTTTTAAAGCTTACGCAAGGATAGACAGTTCAGGAGATAAAAAAGACAGAGAGAGAATCGTGTCACAACGGTTCTTTTCCTGTCTTTTTTTTATGATGAAAAATGCGAAAATGCGCCGGGAATCCGACAGGTTCTGCGGGGATGGGAACGTATAATGAGGCTACCCAATGCAAGAACAGGTGAGGGACAGGTGAGGGGGTGCCTCATGCAGGCAAAGATCTATTTGGATGTGCAGTTTCTGACGGAGTGGGTGCTGAACCTGTGTGTGGTGCTGCTGACGGCCAGGATCGTCGGGACAGGCGTGCGGTTCGCAAGGGCGGCGCTGGCTGCGGCGGCGGGCGCTCTGGCGCATGTGGCGCTGCTGGCGGCCGGGGTGTTGTCCGGCTGGCATTTCTGCGGTGGAGCAATGCCGGTTCTGGGCTGGCTGCTGATCCCGGTCATGACAGGAATCGCCTTTCCGGGAAAAAGGGGACGGCACCGGAGCCTGGCAGATCGCCTGCAGCTGGGGATCACCTTTGCAGCAGCGGCATTTCTGTTATCGGGCCTGCTGCAGGCACTGCATCCCTTCTGGCAGCGGATGTTCTTCCGGTTCTGGCTGGCCGTCTTTGCGGCATATGCCGTTTTACAGGCAGGATGCAAGCTTTTTGCCGCGGCAAAACACCGGCAGATGGATCTCTGCCCGGTGCGGCTCTACATAGGCGATACCCAGTGGCGGGTCATGGCCCTGCGGGACACAGGCAACCGGCTGCAGGATCCGTGGCTGCACCGGCCCGTGAGCATTCTGGAGGAAGGGGCGCTGCCGTTTTCGGTGGAGGAGCTTTTGGGAAAATCTCTGGCAGAAACGTTAAAGTTCCACATGATCCCATACAGCTCCGTGGGTTGCCCGTCCGGCGTGCTCACCGGCCTTGTTTTCACCCGTATGGTCATCGAGGGGACGGACGGCGAGCAGGTCATCCAGGCACCGGTCATCGGCATCAGCAGAGGGACAGTATCGACAGAGAAAGCATACCAGATGATACTGCATGAAAAATTCAGACAGTGAGTAGGAGGAGTCAAACATGTTAATGAAAGTATCTATGCCCGGGCATTTTAAATTAAAGTCGGTTTCGAATCTTCATAATGTCCTGTTTTCCAGAAGCGGCGACATTCATTACATAGGCGGGGCAGAGGTACTTCCGGCACCGCTGGAGCCGAAAAAAGAGCAGGAAGTCATCAACGGGCTGGGGACAGAGCGGGATCAGGAATCCAAGTCGCTGCTCATCGAGCACAACCTCCGGCTGGTGGTCTACATTGCCAAGCGCTTTGACAACACCGGCGTGGGCGTGGAGGATCTGATCTCCATCGGCACCATCGGCCTTATCAAGGCCATCAACACCTTCAATCCGGATCGGTGCATCAAGCTGGCCACCTACGCTTCCCGCTGTATCGAAAACGAAATCCTCATGTATCTGCGGCGCAACAGCAAAACACGCATGGAGGTGTCCATCGACGAGCCGCTGAACGTGGACTGGGATGGCAATGAGCTGCTTCTTTCGGACATTCTCGGCACCGACGAGGACGTGATCTACCGGGATATGGAGCAGGAGGTGGAGCACAAGCTGTTAAACCGGGCCATCTGCAAGCTTTCCGATCGGGAGCGCACCATCGTGGAGCTGCGGTTTGGCTTAAACGGCGGCGACGGGGAGGAGAAAACTCAGAAGGAGGTGGCGGATCTTCTCGGCATTTCCCAGTCCTATATTTCCCGTCTGGAGAAAAAGATCATGAAGCGGCTGCGCAAGGAAATCGTGCGATTCGAATAAAAACGACATATTAGTAAAATTGTATAAAAAATAGATTAAATAAGTAAAAATATTCGGCAAAATGAATTGAACTCCCCGGGGGAACGTGTTAAAATAATGCTAAGAAAACGATACATCTGTATCCGGGAAGGGGAGAGCAGAATGAAATTATATTTTATCGGGGCGGATCATGAGGTAACCGGCAGTTGCCATTATGTGGAAGCCTGCGGAAAACGGTTTCTGGTAGACTGCGGTATGGAACAGGGCAAGGATGTCTTTGAGAACGTGGAGATCCCGGTTCCGGCCAGTCAGATTGACTATGTGCTGCTGACCCATGCACACATCGATCATTCCGGGCTTTTGCCGCTGCTGTTCAAGAATGGTTTTCGGGGGGAGATCATCAGCACCTTTGCCACCAGCGACCTGTGCAGTATCATGCTGCGTGACAGCGCCCACATTCAGGAATTCGAGGCAGAATGGCGCAACCGGAAGGGCCGCCGTGCAGGTAAGGAAGAATTTGTACCGCTGTACACCATGGATGACGCGCTGGGGGCTGTAGAGCTGTTCCATCCTTGCGATTACAACCAGAAGATCGAACTGACGGAGGGCATTTCCATCCGGTTCACGGATGTGGGACACCTGCTGGGTTCCGCATCTATTGAGATATGGATCACCGAGGACGGCGTATCCAAGAAGATCGTATTTTCCGGCGATATCGGCAATACGAACCAGCCGCTGATCAAGGATCCCGAGTATCTGTCAGAAGCGGATTATGTGGTGATGGAGTCCACCTACGGCGACAGAACCCACGGAGAGCGGCCGGATTACGTGACCGAACTGGCCAACATCATCCAGGAGACCTTCGACCGGGGCGGCAACGTGGTCATTCCGGCATTTGCGGTGGGCCGTACCCAGGAGATGCTTTATTTCATCCGGGAGATCAAGGAAAAAGGTCTGGTCACCGGACACGGCTGCTTCAAGGTATTCGTGGACAGTCCGCTGGCCATCGAGGCCACCAACGTGTTCAACAAGAACTTCCGGGCATGCTTTGATGAAGATGCCATGAAGCTCATCAACGCGGGCATCAACCCCATCAAGTTTGACGGCCTGAATCTGGCTGTCAGCTCCGATGAATCCCGTGCCATCAACTTTGACATGGAGCCCAAGGTTATCATTTCCGCCTCCGGCATGTGCGACGCCGGCCGGATCAAGCATCATCTGAAGCACAACCTGTGGCGGAAAGAGTGTACTGTGCTCTTCGTCGGCTACCAGGGCGCAGGTACCCTGGGCCGTGCGCTGACAGAGGGTGCCAACTATGTGAAGCTCTTCGGTGAGACCATCGAAGTCCAGGCGGAGATCCGCAAGCTGTCCGGCATCAGCGGCCACGCCGACAAGAATGGTCTGCTGGAATGGGTGAACCACTTCACCCCGAAGCCGCAGAAGGTATTCGTTGTCCACGGCGAAGATCTGGTGTGCGAATCCTTCGTCAAATGCCTGAAAGAGGAACACGGACTGGACGCGGAAGCTCCGTTCAGCGGCGCCATCTACGATCTGGCCAATGCCTGCTGGGAGAAAGAAGGCATCAAGGTCTACGTCAAGAGCGAGAAGCCTGTGGAACGCCACAGATCCGATGTTTACGCAAGGCTGGTTGAGGCCGGCAAGCGTCTGATGCTAGTCATCACCCACAACGAGGGCGGCACCAATAAGGATCTCACCAAGTTCATGAACCAGATCCATGCTCTGTGCGACAAGTGGGACAGATAGGCGTCATATATTATAGGTAAGAAGAACAAAGGGTGCGGAGGCGTACATGCGTCTGTGTGAGCTGAAAGAAAAAGAAGTTGTCAATGCGAAGGACTGCTGCAGACTGGGCTTTGTGGAAGACCTGGACATTGACTGTAAGACGGGCTGTGTCCTGGCACTGATCGTGCCGGGGCCGGTCCGTTTCTGTATCTTTGGGTATGATTTCGAATACGTCATCCCCTGGAAATGCATCTGCCAGATCGGGCCGGATATCATCCTTGTGGATGTGGATCCGGAAAAGGCGAAGCATAAGCTTTAGACTAATGAAATTGAAATATAGTAGAACAAATCAAAAGTTGCCGTTCAAAATGCACTTGATCTATTACGAATGTCGTATTGCATTTTGACTTGAATCACATATAATAGGGGAAGAAAATACGTAAGTTAATACGGAAGTCAATGGAGGTGCCTGCATGGGAGAATACAAACCGCCTTTTACTATAACGAATCAAATGCTGTCATATGTATCTTCTATTTCTGAAAAAATAGGACGTATAACAGCCACCAGCAATCTGGAAGCAAAGCCGCATTTGTGGCGGAACAACAGGATCAAGTCGATTCACGCTTCCTTGAAGATCGAAGCAAATTCGCTGACGATGGGACAGGTGCGGGATGTCATCAATGGAAAGATCGTGCTTGGTGCGCAAAAGGAAATTCAGGAAGTAAAGAATGCATATGCTGCCTATGAGCGGCTTTCGGGAATGGATCCGTATGACATGCGGCAGTTGAAGCAGCTCCATGGGATTATGACAAAATATCTCGTGGAGGAATCCGGGGAGTTTCCCGCAGGAGAAGAGGGCGTTTTCAATGGAGAGCAATGTATTTTCATGGCACCGCCCGCACGGTTGGTACCGCAGCTGATGGAAGAACTGTTTGACTGGATGAGGGAAGCGAAGGACGATGTTCATCCGTTGATTTTGAGCAGTGTATTTCATTATGAGTTTGTATTTATCCATCCTTTTTCTGATGGAAACGGCAGAATGGCAAGGTTGTGGCATACGGCTATTTTGTCCAAATGGAAACCGGTATTTGAATTTATTCCTATTGAAAGCCAGATTGAGAAATTCCAGGATGAATATTATGAGGCTATTTCCAGATGCCATGCTGACGGTGAGTCTACAATTTTTATTGAATTTATGCTGGTGCAGATAGATAAAATTCTGGATGATGTTTCTTCGCAAATGAATGAAACAAATGCGTATCTTCCTGAAACCGTCCAAAAACTGCTTGAAGTGATGGAATATGATATTCCCTATACGAGCAATGCGCTGATGGAAAAACTGGGATTAAAAGCAAAGGAAGGATTTCGAAGAAATTATCTTTGCCCGGCACTGAAAATGAATTGCATTCAGATGACTATCCCGGATAAACCGAACAGCAGAAATCAGAGGTATGTGAAAAGAGGATAAAGAGAGGAGCGATAAGCTGCGAACCAGGTCATATGTCGTGTAACATGACTGGCTCAGAAAAACCGCATAAGTTAGAATTGTCAAGGGCTGAAATTTTATGAAATTTTTCAGCCCTTCGTATATTCCATGAGGATAGTGAGAATCCTTCTTGTATACATCATAAAACATACGAGGAGGATGCTGTCATGGCTGTGAATAAAGTCGAAATCTGTGGAGTGAACACCGCAAAGCTGCCGCTTCTGACCAACGAGGAGAAGGACGCCCTGTTTCAGAGGATCATCCGCGGGGACAAAGAGGCCAGGCAGATCTTCATTGAAGGGAATCTGCGGCTGGTTCTTAGCATCATCAAGCGGTTTTCCTCCAGTAATGAAAATGTGGACGACCTGTTTCAGATCGGCTGCATCGGTCTGATCAAAGCCATTGACAATTTCAACGTGGAGCTGCAGGTGAAGTTTTCTACTTATGCGGTGCCGATGATCATCGGGGAGATCCGCCGGTATTTGCGGGACAACAATTCCATCCGGGTGAGCCGGTCGCTGCGGGACACGGCCTACAAGGCGATTTATGCCAGGGAACATATGACGAAAGAGAATCTGCGGGAGCCCACCATCAACGAGATCGCGGCGGAGATCGGCATCAGCAGCGAGGATATCACCACGGCTTTGGACGCCATCCAGAGCCCGGTGAGCCTGTTTGAGCCCGTCTACACGGAGGGCGGAGATACGCTTTATGTGATGGATCAGATCAGCGATAAGAAAAATAAGGAAGAGAGCTGGGTGGAGGATCTGTCGCTGAGCGAGGCGATGAAGCGGCTGGGAGAACGGGAAGCCCATATCATCAACCTGCGGTATTTTGAGGGGAAAACCCAGATGGAAGTGGCAAAAGAGGTGGGGATTTCTCAGGCACAGGTGAGCCGTCTGGAGAAAAACGCGCTGAAAATTATGCGGCAGTATTTAGAAAGCTAGGAACAACAGGAGAAACATAGTGATACGGAACAAGATCAGACCGAACGGAACCAAATCGAACGCATCCAGATAGAATATAACCGGATTGTGTGAAAGGATTCCTGACGGGATAGGATAATAATTGGAAGAAAAAATGCAAAAAAATAGATTGAGGATTCTTTCCTGAATCATCAATCTTCCTGCTACATTGCGTCTTTGCAATTTCGGGCTGTCACTTCCTCCCGGCTCGGTAGCCCATCGAACCGGGAGTCTACCAGAACTAGCGATAGTTCTCTTCGTAGATCTCCTCAGATAATGCACATAAGCTTTCCCAGATCTTTGTAATGATAGTCATTGTTCATTTCCCCTTTCGATTGTTTGCTGTTTGTTTTGTCTTATTTCTCTTGACACCTGTATCCTATCACAGACAAGGGGTCTGCGCAATACCTGTGCCAACCTTTCTCCCATTTACCGTCAAAAAAGAAAAAATGAAAAATTGTTGTAGTCAATATGCACAAAATTACTGTATAAATTTAGATACATTAACCAAAACGAGCATGAAAAAATGGCAGAAAAGGCAAAGTGCCCAATCTGCCATGTGTATTTTTGTATCTTATGCCAACAGCTCTTTGATGCAGGCGATGAGTTCATCGTTCTTTTCCGGGCTCATAAAACAGAAACGGAAGTAGCTGGCGTCCAGGAACGGGAAGGAAGAGCAGTCCCGGATCATCAGTCCCTTGCGGATAGCGTGGTCGAACAGATCCTGGGCGGTGACGCCGGGTTTTAAAATGCGGGCCAGCAGGAAGTTGGCGGTGGGTTCGTACACCTTGAGTGTATCCATGCCGGAGAGGATGCCGTAGATGCGCGTGCGCTCCTCTGCAATGAGTGCCCGGGTTTCCCGGATGTAATCTTCATCGGAGAACATGAGCTCCCCGGCCACTTCGGCCAGAGAATTGATGGTCCACGGATTTTTCCGGCCATTGATCTCCTTGATCAGATCCTGATTACCGGTGACCGCATAGCCAAGCCGCAGGCCCGGGGAGGCGAAGAACTTGGAAATGCCCCGCAGGATGATGAGGTTGCTGTAAATGTGGGACAGCGGGATGGAGGTCAGGGCATCCGTGTCCGGCGCAAATTCCACATACGTCTCATCCACCATAACATAAATGCCATAGCTCTTGCACTCGTCCAGGATCCGGCGCATATCTGCCCGGTTGATGGCGGTGGAGGTGGGGTTATTGGGATTGCAGATCACCAGCAGATCAATGGTTTCGTTGAGCTTGCCAAGAAAATGGGGCACATCCAGGGCAAAATCATTGGCCTCTTTCAGCGGATAGTACAGCGCCGTGCCGCCGCCCAGTTCAATTTCTCGCTCGTACTCCGAGTAGCTGGGGCCGATGATCAGCGCTTTTTTCGGATGCTCGATCTGGATAAAAAGAGAGATCAGCTCCGTGGCGCCGTTGCCCACGATGATGTGGGACGCGTCGGTGTGGGTATACCGGGCAATGCTCTTGCGAAGAGAGGTGTACTCCCGATCCGGGTAGGACGTGATCACATCGATGTGCTCTGCCAGCGCTTCCTTAAGCTTCGGAGAAATGCCCAGCGGGTTCACATTGGCGGAAAAACTGGTGATATCTTCTTTTTTGATGCCGTAAATTTCTTCGATCTTTTCCAGATCACTGCCATGAAAATGGTCTTTATGTTCAATGACGGGTGTCTGTTCGCTCATAGAAAAACCTCCATTTCTTTCGTCCCATTGCATATAGTGTTGCGCGGCAGTGGGAAAAAGTGTTATACTAGTACGATACCAAAAGGTGAGCAGAATTGCGAGAATACGGAGTATGTAGCAATTCGTATGGTATATCTACATATTTTATACACAACGCAAGAAAAAAGCAATCGGCAAATCAGGAATTGGCAGGGAAAGCAAACAGATGAGACAGGTAGTAGAACAGCTGGCGAAGGGGCAGTTTCTATATGAAAGGCCCGAACTGAATACAGAGGACGCGTGTATTTCTGTCCGCATGGGCAAAAATGAGATCTACGAGGGGAGCATCACGCTGGAAGTGCGCAACCACAAGGCACTTCACGGCCGCGTATACAGCTCGACACCCCGGGTGAAGATCAAGGAGAGCATCCTCACCGAGGATCAGGCACAGATCATCTACACGATCTGCAGCTTTGGTCTGGATGCCGGGGAGGAGCTGAACGGGAACCTGACGCTGGTGACGGACGCCGGAGAGGTGCAGGTTCCGTTTTTCGTGAAAATCCTGCGGATGGGAAGCGATTCCTCCATGGGAAATGTGCGTAATCTGTTCCATTTTACGAATCTGGCCAACTCTGATTATGAGGAAGCCTACCGGATTTTTATTTCCGATTCTTTTGAACAGATTTTTTCGGAAAATGAAGATGACCAGAAGACGCTGTATCGGTGCCTGAAACGCACGGGGCTGACCCGGGCGGCCATGGAGGAATTTCTTATCGGCGTACATAAAAAGAAGCGCTGCAGCCTGCGGCTGGGTAAGGACTGCCTGGAACTGAACGATATGAAGGAGACGCTCCAGGGCAGCATCCCGCTGGAAAAAGAGAACTGGGGATATCTTCACGGGGACATTTCTGTGGATGCGCCGTTTCTGATTTTGCGGAAAAAAACCGTAACCTCCGAGGATTTTGTGGGAAAATACTGTGATTTTCCGTTCCTGGTGGAGGTGTCCCGTCTCCACGCGGGGTTAAACTGCGGCTCCATCACCATCCGCACCAAGACCCAGGAGCTGACCTTTACCGTAAAGGCAAGAAAAGCGGAGGAGGAACAGCACAAAAAGGCCCGGGCCCAGAGAAGAACGCTCTCTGCCCTGCGGCTTTCCATGACGGAGCAGTGGCTGGATTACCGCACCGGCAAATCCTCCAAAGAGCATATGCTGGAACAGATGCAAAAAGGGATGAATGAGCTGGCAGCCGGTGGAAAATTGCGGGGCGCAGATCCCCTGTTACAGGCATTTTTCCTAGATCTGGCCGGGGAGAAGGAGCAGACGGCCCGGATCCTTTCCGGGGTGGCCCAGGACCCGAAGCGGATGAAGGATCCGCTGCTGGCAGCAGCCCATACGTGGCTCAGCCAGAGGCACGGCTCGGAGGAAGAGCGGAAAAAAGCGTGCAGCGATCTTTTGAACCAGCATGACCGGGATCGGGAGTGCTGGCAGTATCTGTGGATCCTGCTGCAGATGCCGGAGTACAGAAAGGCAGGCGCTGCCCGCATTTTGGAGGATATCCGGGAGCAGATCGCCTATGGCTGTGCCAGTCCCCTGCTGCTGGCGGAGGGATTTTTTCTGCTGAAAAAGGAACCGGAGCTTTTGAAAAAGCTGACGCGGCTGGAGGTGCGGATCTACCTCTGGGCGTTAAAGGAAGGCCTGGTGGACGAGCAGATGGCCATGCAGCTGGGCACGCTGGCCCAGCAGAGCCGGTACTACGACCGGGCCATGATCCGGCTGCTTACCGGCCTGTATGACAAATTTCCTTCCGAGACGCTGCTGGGTGCCATCATCAGTTGCCTCATGCGGGGCGGCTTCCGGCAGCGGAAATATTTCAGCTGGTATAAGGAGGGCGTGGAGCGGAATCTGAACATCGCCGGTCTGTACGAGTATTACATATATACGGTGGGGGATCATGTGCGTTCCCGGTTGCCGCTGCCGCTGGTCATGTATTTCCAGTACAACAACACGCTGGACTACCGGCGCAAGGCGTTCCTTTACACGAACCTGTACCGGTACCGGAAGTCCTACGGCAACATTTATCAGCAGTTTGAACCCCAGATCGACAAATTTGTCACGGAACAGCTCATGGAACAGCACATTGACCGGAATCTGGCGTTTCTTTACAATGTGTTCCTCCACGAGGAAATGCTCACCAAGGAGCTGGCCCGTTCCCTGACAGGCATGCTGTTCCTCCACGAGGTGGTGTGCCGGGGACGGCATTTTTCCAGGGTGACGGCGGTGCACAAGTTTGTGGACACCTGGCAGACGGTACCGGTGCAGGAGCAGCGGGCCTATGTGAACATGTATATGGAAGACTGCAAGCTGGTATTCACTGACGAACACGGGGAGATCTACGTGGACGAGGAAGAGTACGAACTGCGGCAGCTTTTGGATACCGAGCGGTTTCTGCCGGTGTGTGAATCCTTTTTCCCGGAGGACGGCATGATCCTTATGTACCGCTGCTGTGGGAAAAGCGAATATTATGTCATCAACAGCGACAATATCATGCAGTTTACAAAGCTGGTGAAGCTGCCCTTCCTGGAACCGGAATTCCGGGAAAAGATCCGGGGGGACATTCTGGCCTACTGTTATGAAAACTATGACGCGGAGCTTCTGGAGGAGAGCCTGTTTGATATTGCACCGGCGTCTCTGAACGCTGCGGACCGGGTGCGCCTGGTGGAGATCTACATTTCCAGAGGCATGTACGACCGGACCTACGAGCTGGTAAAAGAATACGGCTATGAAAAAGTTTCTCCCAAGCTGCTGGTGCGCCTGTGCATGCGGCTCATCCGGCGAAAAGAATACGAAAAGGATGCCTATCTGACGGCGCTGTGCCACGGGGCATTTTTGCAGCACAAATACGACGAGACGGTGCTCCAGTATCTGTGCGATTATTTCGAGGGCAGCATGGAAGAACTGCTGTGCATCCGGGATGCCGGGGAAAATTTTGACTTGCAGACCTTTTTCCTGACGGAGCGGATCCTCATGCAGCGGCTGTTCACCGGGACGGCGGATATGGCGGACTTTGACCTGTTGAAGCAGTACCTGCAGCAGGGCGGTCACGGCATGGTGGAACGGGCCTACCTTTCCTATCTTTCCTGGGAATATTTTCTGGATCGCAAACACCCGGACCGGCGGCTGTTCGAGCAGCTGGAGACCCGGTACCGGGAGCAGGGGCTTTCTACTGATGTGTGCCGCCTGGCGCTGCTCAAATATTATGCGGAGCATCCGGGCATGATCTTCCGGCAGGAGGAGGCCGTGCGTCAGCTGCTGGAGCAGATGGCCTGCGGGGAATACCGGTTTGCCTTCTATCAGAAGCTGCCGGGACATCTGCTGGAGCCCTATTTCATTTCGGATAAATATTTTGTGGAATACCGCACCGCGCCGGGACGGCAGGTGTACGTGCATTTCCGGCTGAACACCGTGGGGGCGGAGCAGCAGGAGACCTATGGCAAGGAACGGCTGCCGGAGGTTTTCGGCGGTGTTTACAACCGGGAATTCACCCTGTTCTACGGGGATGCGCTGGACTATTTTATCACGGAAGAAATCCCGGGAGAGCCGGAGAAGAAGACAGAAGAGACCCATGTGTGCCGGGACGACGTGTTCTTAAGCGGCGGCCGGGACAAATACCACCTCATCAACGACATGCTCATCTGCCAGGATCTGCACGACGAGCTGACCGGCCGGGAGCTGCTGGAGCAGTACGCCGGGCAGGAGGCGCTGGTGAAGCATTTCTTCCAGATCAGAAAGACAGAAGATACAGGGAAACGATAAAAAAGGAGACGGACACGGATGGCAGAATCGTGGATCATCGGATATGAGCTGACGGCCCAGGCGGCGCAGATCAGCTTCTATAATGCAAAAATGAAGGAGCCCGAGTCGGCGGATCTTTCTCTGGGACTGGAAAAGTTTCAGATCCCGGCGGTGCTCTTAAAGCTGCCGGGGACGGAAGGATACGTGTGCGGCCAGGAGGCGCTTCGTGCGGCCAGGGAAGGCCGGGGCGTGCTGCTGGACAATCTGATCATCGAGGCCATGATGAGCTGCCGGGGGGAGGAGCATCCCTTGGGGGGAGATCCAAAGGAGCTGCTGGCGCTGTTCATCCGCCGGTCGCTGCGGCTGGTGAGCACAGACTGTACACCGGAAAACATCAGCCGGATTGTATTTACCCTGCCGGATCTCCATCCGGGCATCATTTCTGTCATGGAGGAGGTCATCCGGCTGCTGGGCTTTTCCGAAGAGCAGGCCAGCCTCCAGGATTATCAGGAAAGCTTCTATTATTATGTCATTCATCAGAAGCAGGAGCTGCGGGCGTATCATGTGGCGCTGTTTCACTGTGAGAAGGATCATCTGGAGGCCTATGATCTGTTCGTGCACCGGAAATCTTTCCCCAAGGTGGTGACGGTGCATCCGGCCGGGGAGCTGTCCTTTGTGCCGGAGGACAAGAGCGTCATGAGCCGGGGCGAGGCAGCAGATCGGGAGAAGGATGCGGCGTTTCTGCATTTCATCGAGGAAATGTTCCGCTCCAATATTTTTTCGACGGTATATCTCACCGGGGACGGCTTCGACACGGACTGGTATGCCCAGTCGCTGAAGCTGCTCTGCCGGGGCAGGCGGGTGTTCTCCGGGAAAAACCTGTACGTCAAGGGCGCCTGTTACCGGGCCATGGATGAGGCCAATGCCGCCAGAGGCATGGAATTTCTCTTCATGGGCAAACACAAGATCACCCACAATATCGGTATGGACGTGTTCCGCAACGGGCGAAAGGAATATTTCGGCATCATTTCCGCCGGGGTGAACTGGTTCGAGGCCAAAGGGAGCTGTGAGTTCCTGCTGGACAAGGAAGAAAGCATCGAGCTGTGCATCCAGACCATCGACCGGTCGGAGACGCGAAAGATCCGGGTGCCCCTGGACGGCCTGCCCAAGCGGCCCAATAAAACGACCCGCCTGCGGCTGTCCATCACCTTTACGGGCGTGCGGGAGTGCCGGATCGACGTGAAGGACTGCGGCTTCGGGGAATGGTTCCCGGCCTCGGATTTCACATGGACAGAGCGGCTGAAGCTGTAGCACAGGAGGAATGGGTGGATGAGCGGATATATTTTATGCCATGAAAAAAAGGCCGCCAGGCCTTATTATATAGAAGCAGTGGGCATCCGGATCTGGACCATCGAGGAGCTGTGCTACTATGTGAGCAGCTATGTGTGGCTGCTGGACAGCGGCTTTTTCTGCGAGGATCTGTGCGATTGGGTGGACAGGCAGCTTCTGATGCCCCGGCTTGCCAAGCTTCTCTATGCGGAGTATTACCGGGGAAAATCCCTGCGGAATTTTATGGAGATCCTGCTGACCAACACCGGGTACTGCACCCGGGCGGAGATCGAGCAGCTGACCCGGTTTCTGGACGGCATGGAGCATGTGTCGGAGATGGAGCGGCTGAAACAGAAAGGCGATTATTTTCTGGGCGACCGGAAATACCGCCGGGCCATCGGCATGTACAACCAGATCCTGGGGATGCGCAAAAACCAGGAGCTGACCGGTGATTTTTACGGAAATGTGTGGAACAATAAGGGGCTGGCCTACGCCGCCCTGTACCTGTTTGATGAGGCGTTTTCCTGTATGAAAAAGGCCCATGAGGAGCTCCGGAGCGAGGCGTCGGGACAGGCGCTGCTGGGGGCACTTTACTTGATGGTCCCCCGGGAGGAGTTTACGAAGCGGGCGGCCTTCGAGGGCTTTTCGGAGGGAGAGATCTTCTCGTTTCTCGGGGAGGCGGAAGCCATTGTGCCGGAGAAAAAAAGCCTGCCCGTGGTAGAACTGAAACGGGAGTATGACAGGGAGAACAGCTGAACCTGTTGCTTTTTGAAAAAAGTTATTATATAATTTGCGTAAACTGGACATTGCGGAGACGTTACGAAAGGGCATTGGTTAGAATGAAAAAAGAGCAGATTTACGAGCAGATGGAGTATTCGGATGCACTGCATGAGGAGTGCGGCGTATTCGGCATGTATGATTTTGACGGCAATGATGTGGCCTCTTCCATCTATTACGGATTGTTTGCCCTGCAGCACAGAGGGCAGGAGAGCTGCGGTATCGCGGTGAGCGACACCAGCGGTCCGAAGGGAAAGGTGTCTTCCCACAGAGATATGGGACTGGTAAATGAAGTGTTCACGCCGGAGATCCTGGCGGGCCTTAAGGGCAACATCGGTGTCGGCCATGTGCGCTATTCCACAGCGGGCAGCAGTACCCGGGAAAATGCCCAGCCGCTGGTGCTCAATTACATCAAGGGAACGCTGGGTCTGGCCCACAACGGCAACCTGATCAATGCGCCGGAGCTTCGCCGGGAGCTGGAATATTCCGGTGCGATTTTCCAGACGACCATCGACTCGGAGGTGATCGCCTACCACATCGCCAGAGAGCGTGTCACCAGCAAGACGGCGGAGGAGGCGGTGTCCAGAGCCTGTAAGAAGATCAAGGGCGCCTATTCCCTGGTCATCATGTCCCCCAGAAAGCTCATGGGCGTGCGGGATCCCTTTGGATTCAAGCCCCTTTGCATCGGCAAGCGGGACAATGCGTATTTCATCGTGTCCGAGACATGTGCGCTGGATACGCTGGGTGCAGAATTCGTCCGGGACGTGGAGCCGGGAGAGATCGTGACCATTTCCCCGGATGGCGGCATCCAGTCTGATTTCAGCCTGCGCGTCGACCGGGAAAAACAGGCGCGCTGCGTGTTTGAATATATTTATTTTGCAAGACCGGATACGATCATGGACGGCATCAGTGTGTACCACACCCGGATCATGGCGGGCAGATACCTGGCCATGGATTCCCCGGTGGACGCAGACCTGGTGGTGGGCGTACCGGAGTCAGGCAATGCGGCGGCGCTCGGCTATTCCCTGCAGTCCGGTATTCCCTACGGCACGGCTTTCGTCAAGAACAGCTATGTGGGCAGAACGTTCATCAAGCCCAAGCAGAGCAGCCGGGAATCCAGTGTCCGCGTGAAATTAAACGTGTTGAAGGAAGCCGTGGACGGCAAGCGGGTCATCATGATCGATGATTCCATCGTCCGGGGCACCACCAGCGACCAGATCGTCAGCATGCTGAAAAAAGCCGGCGCCACTGAGGTGCATGTGCGGATCAGTTCACCGCCGTTCCTGTGGCCCTGCTACTTTGGCACAGACATCCCGGAGCGGGAGCAGCTCATCGCCTACAACCGTTCCATTGAGGACATCCGCCAGATCCTGGGCGCAGACAGCTTGGGGTACCTGCGGGTAGAGCGTTTAAGCGAAATGGTGGAAGGAAGAGGCATCTGTACCGGATGTTTCACAGGAAAATATCCCATGGAACCGCCGACGGAAGATATCCGGGGCGAGTACCAGCGATAAGAAAGATAAAGTAGTCGGGAAGAGACCTGATGTGAAAATGAGACGATAGAAGGAGAATGGATGATGAAAGACAGATATGTAAGCCCGCTTTCTGAGCGGTATGCAAGCCGGGAAATGCAGTACATTTTTTCCCCGGATATGAAGTTCCGTACATGGAGAAAACTGTGGATCGCCCTGGCAGAGACCGAGCGGGAGCTGGGACTGCCCATCACAGAGGAGCAGATCGAGGAGCTGAAGGCCCACGCCGAGGACATCAACTATGAAGTGGCCCAGGAGCGGGAAAAACTGGTGCGTCACGATGTCATGTCCCATGTATACGCTTACGGCGTGCAGTGCCCCAAGGCAAAGGGCATCATCCATCTGGGAGCAACCTCCTGCTACGTGGGAGACAACACCGACATCATCATCATGGCAGAGGCGCTGAAGCTGGTGCGCAAAAAGCTGGTCAACGTCATTGCCGAGCTGGCAAACTTTGCGGACAAATATAAGGCACAGCCTACCCTGGCTTTCACCCATTTCCAGCCTGCACAGCCCACCACCGTGGGAAAACGTGCTACTCTGTGGCTCAATGAGTTCATGATGGACTTGGACGACTTAAACTATGTACTGGGCAGCCTGAAGCTGCTGGGTTCCAAGGGAACCACCGGCACCCAGGCAAGCTTCCTGGAGCTGTTTGACGGCGATCAGGAAAAAATCGATAAGATCGATCCCATGATCGCACAGAAAATGGGCTTCACCGCCTGCTATCCGGTATCCGGCCAGACCTACTCCCGGAAGGTGGACACCCGCGTTATGAACGTGGTGGCAGGTATCGCAGCCAGCGCCCACAAGATGTCCAACGACATCCGTCTGTTACAGCACTTAAAAGAGGTGGAAGAGCCCTTTGAGAAAAACCAGATCGGTTCCTCCGCCATGGCATACAAGCGCAACCCCATGCGCAGCGAGCGGATCGCATCCCTGTCCCGCTACGTCATGATCGACGCCCTGAATCCGGCCATCACCTCCGCCACCCAGTGGTTTGAGCGGACACTGGACGACTCCGCCAACAAGCGGCTGAGCATCGCTGAGGGCTTCCTTGCCATCGACGGCATCCTGGATCTGTGCCTCAACGTGGTAGACGGTCTGGTGGTATATCCGAAGGTTGTGGAGAAACACCTCCGCGCCGAGCTGCCCTTCATGGCAACCGAGAACATCATGATGGATGCGGTGAAAGCAGGCGGCGACCGTCAGGAAATGCACGAGAAGATCCGTACCCTGTCCATGGAAGCAGGCAAGAACGTCAAAGTCAACGGCGGCGACAACAACCTGCTGGAGCTCATCGCCGCAGATCCGGCCTTCCGCATGACCGAGGAAGAGCTGGCCAAGACCATGGATCCGTCCAAATACACCGGCAGATCCCAGGTGCAGGTAGACGCATATTTGAAGAACTTTGTCCGCCCGGTGCTGGAAGAGAACAAAGAACTGCTGGGCGTCAAGGCAGAGATCAACGTATAAACAAAGCGATACAAAAGAAAATCCCCGATGGCTGTGGACTGGTGAAAACCAGAGGCGGCTGGCGGGGATTTTTTAATGATCCGATCACGATCAGGTGGAAGGAAAACAGTTGGGATTTCCTGAAAACAGGTATGAACAATTAATCGTTCCGGCGGGTTGAAATTTTCCGAATATATGGTAAAATAAAACTATTAAATGACAGAATCAGGAGAATTGTTCAAATGAAACGTATTTTACTGAAATTGAGCGGTGAAGCGCTTGCAGGAGATAAGAAGACAGGATTTGACGAGGCGACGGTCATCGGCGTTGCGAAGCAGGTGAAAGAGCTGGTGGATGACGGCATGGAGGTGTCCATCGTCATCGGCGGCGGCAACTTCTGGAGAGGTCGTTCCAGCCAGACTATCGACCGGACGAAGGCAGACCAGATCGGTATGCTGGCAACGGTGATGAACTGTATTTATGTGTCGGAGATTTTCCGGTATGTGGGCATGAAGACCCAGATCCTCACCCCCTTTGAATGCGGTACGATGACGAAGCTGTTTTCCAAGGATCGTGTGATGAAGTATTTTGAGAAAGGCATCGTGACCTTCTTTGCAGGCGGCACGGGACATCCGTATTTTTCCACGGATACGACCACAGTGCTGCGGGCCATCGAGATCGAGGCGGAGGCCATCTATCTTGCCAAAGCAGTGGACGGCGTGTACGACAGTGACCCGAAGACGAACCCCGATGCGAAGAAGTATGACGAGGTATCCATCCAGGAAGTGATCGACAAGAAGCTTCAGGTGGTGGATATGACGGCGTCCATCATGTGTATGGAGAACCACATGCCGATGTACGTATTCGGCCTGAACGCCGAGGACGGCATTGTCAATGCAGTGAAAGGCACATTTACGGGAACCAAGGTGACCGTGTAAAACAGGAGGACTTATTATGGATGAGAAGTTAGCGGTATATGAGAGCAAGATGACGAAGACCTATGACGGATTGGTGAAGGAATTCGCAGCGATCCGTGCAGGACGTGCGAACCCTCACGTGCTGGACAAGCTCAGAGTTGATTATTACGGAACCCCCACACCGATCCAGCAGCTGGCGAATGTGACTGTGCCGGAGGCAAGAATGATCCAGATCCAGCCCTGGGAGTCCAGTCTGATCAAAGCCATTGAGAAGGAGATCATGACGTCTGATATCGGCATCAACCCGAACAATGACGGTAAGGTGATCCGCCTGATCTTCCCGGAGCTCACCGAGGAGCGCAGAAAAGAGCTGGCAAAGGATGTGAAGAAGAAGGGTGAGGCTGCCAAGGTTGCAGTCCGCAACATCCGTCGTGACGGCAACGATGCTTTCAAGAAGCTGAAGGGAACAGAGGTTTCCGAGGATCAGATCAAGGATCTGGAGGGACAGCTGCAGAAGATGACAGACAAGTTCATTGCCAATATCGACAAAGAGATCGAAGAGAAATCCAAGGAGATCATGACCGTATAGGACAGAACAGATCGTAAGGGGGCAGTCACACATGCGCTGCCCCCTTGTTTTCGATTGCAGGGATGAGGAGGAGAAAGACATGAATGTACCGCAGCATGTTGCGATTATTCTGGATGGAAACGGCCGCTGGGCCAAGAGCAAGGGAATGCCCCGCAATTACGGGCACGCCCAGGGAAGCAAGAACGTGGAACGCATCTGTGAGGATGCTTACAAAATGGGTATCAAATACCTGACGGTGTATGCGTTTTCCACGGAAAACTGGTCCCGGCCCAAGGGAGAAGTGGACGCGCTGATGACGCTGCTTCGCAATTATATGAAGACCTGCCTGAACACCGCGAAGAAGAACCGGATGAAGGTGCGGGTCATCGGTGACAAGACCGGTCTGGATCCCGATATCCAGACACGGATCCGGGAGCTGGAGGAGGCATCCAAAGACAACGATGGCCTGAATTTTACCATTGCCATCAATTATGGCAGCCGGGATGAGATCGCCCGGGCGGTGCGGCACATCTCGGAGGATGTGGCAGCGGGGAAACTGGATCCCACCTCGGTGACGGAGGAAACCATTTCCAATTATCTGGATACCGCAGGCATTCCGGATCCGGATCTGCTCATCCGCACCAGCGGGGAGCTGCGGCTATCCAACTTCCTTATGTGGCAGCTGGCCTACACGGAGTTTTATTTTACGAATACGCCCTGGCCGGATTTTACAAAAGAGGAATTGGCGGAGGCCATTGAGAAATATAATAGCAGGGACAGAAGATATGGCGGGGTAAAGGAGGAGTAGCGGTGTTTGTAACCAGATTGATCAGCGGCATTGTGCTTGTGATCGTGGCGGCGGCCTCCATTATCCTGGGCGGCAATGTGATGTTTGCCGTGGTGGCGGCCATCTCTTTCATCGGTCTGTATGAGCTGTACCGGGTATTTCATATGGAAAAAAATATCCTGGGTATTTTGGGATACCTGTTCACTGCCGTGTACTATGCAGTGCTGTATGTGGGCGGTAAGAGCTATATCGAGGAGTTATTGTTGGGTTTTCTCATCTGCCTGCTGACAGTGTACGTGTTTGACTATCCGAAATACCGGACGGAGGACATTATGGAAGCGCTGTTCGGCGTGGTGTACGTGGTGTTCATGCTGTCTTATCTGTATCAGTTGCGGGGCCTGGAGAACGGCGCGTACCTGACGGGGCTGGTATTTTTCTGTGCCTGGGGCTGTGATACGTGTGCCTACGTGGTGGGCATGTTGTTTGGAAAACATAAGATGGCGCCCATCTTAAGCCCGAAGAAATCCGTGGAGGGCGGCATCGGCGGTATCGTGGGCTCTGCCCTTCTGGGTGCGGCTTACGGCGCGGTGGGAGAGCGTATCGGCCTGGTGGAATCAGAGCAGTCGGTGGTGCTGGCATTTTTTATCTGCTGTGCGGCAGGTGCGGTGATCTCTCAGATCGGCGACCTGGCGGCTTCTGCCATCAAGCGCAATCATGACATTAAGGATTACGGGACGCTCATTCCGGGCCACGGCGGCATTCTGGACCGGTTTGACAGTATCATTGTGACGGCGCCGATCATTTTCACGCTGGCATCGTTTTTACTGTAGGAAAGGACGGATAAAGCATGAAGAAAATTGCGATTCTGGGATCTACGGGTTCCATCGGAACGCAGACACTGGAAGTGGTGCGCAATAACCGGGACATCAAGGTGGTGGCGCTGGCAGCAGGCTCGAATATTCAGCTGCTGGAGCAGCAGATCCGGGAGTTCCGGCCCAAACTGGCGGCCGTGTGGAGTGAGGAGAATGCCAAACAGCTGCGGCTCATGGTGCGGGATCTGCCGACGAAAATCGTCTGGGGCATGGAAGGCCTTCTGGAGGTGGCCCAGATTCCGGAATCGGAGATTCTGGTGACGGCCATTGTGGGCATGATTGGCATCCGTCCGACAGTGGCGGCCATCCGTGCAGGGAAAAATATTGCGCTGGCCAATAAAGAGACGCTGGTGACAGCGGGCCATATCATCATGCCGCTGGCAAAGGAGCGTAAGGTGTCCATCCTGCCGGTGGACAGCGAGCACAGTGCGATTTTCCAGTCGCTGAACGGCGAACGGCAGAATCATATTTCGAAAATTTTGCTGACGGCTTCCGGCGGCCCCTTTCGCGGGAAAAAACGCCAGGAGCTGGAGCATATCCGGCCGGAGGATGCCCTGAAGCATCCCAACTGGTCTATGGGCCGGAAGATCACCATTGACAGCTCCACGCTGGTGAACAAAGGGCTGGAGGTCATGGAAGTGAAGTGGCTGTTTGACGTGGATCCCGAGCGGATCCAGGTGGTGGTGCAGCCCCAGAGCATCATTCATTCCATGGTGGAATTTGATGACGGTGCGGTGATCGCCCAGCTGGGCACACCGGATATGAAGCTTCCTATTCAATATGCCCTGTATTATCCTCAGCGGCGGTATCTGCCCGGCGACCGGCTGGATTTCTGGAAGCTTTCCCAGATCACCTTTGAAAAGCCGGATACAGAGACGTTTAGGGGCCTGACCCTGGCTTACCGTGCCCTGCGGGAGGGCGGTTCCATGCCTACCGTGTACAATGCGGCCAATGAAAAAGCGGTGAGTCTGTTTTTGGACGGCAAGATCCGTTATCTGGATATCACGGATATCATCGAGGACTGCATGGACAGTCATCTGACGCTGACTTCCCCTTCCGTGGAGGATATTCTCGGCGTGGAGCGGGAAGTATATGAAAGAATAGAAAGCAGGTGGTAGATTGAAAATCATACTGGCATTGCTGATTTTCAGCCTGATCGTGGTGTTCCATGAGCTGGGACATTTTCTGCTGGCCAAGAAAAACGGCATTACCGTGACGGAATTTTCCCTGGGGATGGGCCCACGGCTCCTTTCCCATGTGTGGGGAGAGACGCGATATTCCATCAAGCTGCTTCCTTTCGGCGGCTCCTGCCTCATGGTGGGAGAGGACGAGGACAGCGACGACGTCAATGCGTTTAACAATAAACCGGTGGGCGCACGGATCGCTGTGGTGGCAGCCGGGCCGGTTTTCAATTTTATCCTTGCCTTTATCCTTTCCCTGTTTATTGTGGGAAGCATCGGCTATGACGCACCGGTGGTGTGGAAGGTGACAGATGGGTTCCCGGCACAGGAGGCGGGCATCGAGGCAGGGGATACGATCCTTCGTTTGAACCACACGAACATCCACGTTTACCGGGAGGTGACGCTGTTCGTTCAGCTGAATCAGAAAAATGCAGATGCGCCGGTGGAGGTGACCTATCGGGATGGCGAGACCGGGGAGAAACGGACGGTGACACTGACACCCCGACAGGCAGAGAACGGCAATTACTATCTTGGGTTTACCGGCTCCGGCATCCGTACCCGGGGCGGCGTGGTTACCACGTTAAAATACAGTGCCTACGAGGTGAAATACTGGATCAGCACCACGCTGAAAAGCCTGGGGATGCTCTTTGATGGGCAGGTGGGGGCCAATGAGGTGTCCGGCCCGGTGGGCATCGTGAACTATATCGGCGATACGTATGAGGAGAGCCGTTCGGACGGAGCCTTTTACGTGTGGCTGAATATGCTCAACATCGCGATCCTGCTGTCGGCCAACCTGGGCGTCATGAATCTGCTGCCCATCCCGGCGCTGGATGGCGGCCGTCTGGTCTTTCTCATCCTTGAGGCCATCCGTGGAAAGGGCATCGACCCGGAAAAAGAAGGCTTTGTCCATATGGTTGGTATGGTAGCGCTCATGGCGTTGATGGTATTCGTCATGTTCAACGACATTCGCCAGATTTTCTGGTAAAAATTATTTGGAAACAGAAAACAACCAGTCGAGAAGACCGGGTTCATCCCAGGCATTGAGCCAGATCCAGTGGCCAATGTCTGGGTATTCTTGATATTGGACATCATTTGCTCCGGCATCCAGCAGCGCCTGGTACATTTCCCGGCTGCCGGATACGGGCACCTCGGTGTCCTTTGCGCCGTGGAACAGGCGCAGGGGAATGTGGGCGATGGCGGCGGCCTGAGAAGGATCCCCGGCTCCGCACAGAATGATGGCCCCGGCAAAAAGGTCCGGGTGGCGCAGTAGCAGATCCCAGGCACCGTAGCCTCCCATGGATACGCCGGTGATATACAGGCGGGAAGTGTCAGCCGGATACTGCGCACAGATATCGTCCAGCAGTTCGTTTGTGGCAGAAAGGGCCGGGCTGATGGGTGTCTCTTCTATAGAATAAGAGCCCTCCGTCCAGGGTGTGTTCACCCATTGGGCATCTGCCGGGCATTGGGGCGTTACAAGGATGCACGGGTGGGCGGCATAGAACGTTTCATCCGTGAGCCGGGGAACAATGCCGGTGTCGTTATTTTGCAGCTCATTGTCCGTGCCGCGCTCCCCGGCGCCGTGCAAAAACAATACAAGAGGATAAGAAGTCTTTTCGGAATCTTCCGGGAAGGCTTCTTTTTTCGGCAGGTACAGGCAGTAGGGCAGAGAGTAGCCGGTGGCGTCTGTGTAGGTAAGCCGGTATTGGCTGTAGAGAGGGCTGGTGGAGAAATTACCGTCATCTGTTTCGGTAGTGCTTTCAGACGTTTCGGTACTTTCGGAGCTGGTGGAGGCGTTGTTGTCTGTTGCAGAGGAATTGCCTTTTGCGTGACCGGACTGGCTTTCGCTGTTTGTTGCTGCGCAGCTGGTTAGAGATAATAACAATAAAATAGAGATCATGGAGAGAAAAAGATGGTGTGAACGAAAATGCCGCTTCATATATACAAAACTCCTTTTGGTTTTTATTTTGATATGGTATGATGATATTATAACAGAAATGTACGATAGGAAGGAGCGTGTTTTATGAAACTGTTGATTGTACGGCACGGAGACCCGGATTACGCGAAGGATTCACTGACCGAGAAGGGCTGGCGGGAAGCACGCTATCTTTCCGAGCGCCTGATCAAAATGGGTATTGATGACTTCTATGTTTCTCCATTGGGACGGGCGAGAGCTACGGCGTCCTTCACTTTGGATCGGCTGGGACAGACCGCGGAGGTCAAGGACTGGCTGCAGGAATTTCCGGCCCGGATCCAGGAACCGTCCCGTCCGGGAGAGCAGAAGATTGCCTGGGACTGGCTGCCGGAGGACTGGACGAAGGAAGAACGGTTCTATCAGGCGGATCACTGGTTTGAGGTAGAGAATATGCGAAAAGGCCATGTCAAGGAGCTCTATGATCAGGTGGCAGCCGGGCTGGATGAGATCCTGGCCCGTCATGGCTATGTGCGGGAGGGCAACTATTACCGCACTGCCCAGGGAAATACGGATACGGTGGCCCTGTTCTGCCACTTCGGCGTGGAATGCGTCATGCTCAGCCATCTGCTGCACATTTCTCCCATGCCTCTCTGGCACGGTTCCTGCGCACTGCCCAGCTCCGTGACTACACTGGTGACTGAGGAGCGCAGAAAAGGCATTGCCTCTTTTCGGATGTTATCCTTCGGCGATCTGTCCCATCTGTATGTACACGGAGAGGTTCCCGCCTTCGCAGCCCGGTTCTGTGAGGTGTATGAGAATGAAAATGAACGACATGATTAAATCTGAAAGAAAAACAAAAAACTTGTTGACACGGCCTGGACGATATGGTAATATAATCCCATCTTTGACAGTTGGAAAGTAAAAAAACGGTTGTGAAGCCAGTAAAATCAAGGCTTACAGCCGTTTTTTGTTTCGCAGCAATATGTGCTATTGTGCTATATTTTTTACACTATAATAAATTTATTTCTTTTGTCTGCTTGATGATGCTTCGCATCGTAGATTTTTTGATGAATTCATAATCGGTCCGAAAACCGAAAGTTTGGTGTAAAGAGTCTGTTATTTCAGTTCGGGTGTAGGATGGAACGTAGCCATTAGCGGTATTCAACAGAGTCATTTTCATGGAGCGCAAAGTTTCGATGATCTGCTCTGCTGTATAGCTGTTTCCTATTTTCTTTTCTAACAGACGGTAGAGAAGAAGACTAATGTAACAGGTCATGAAGTGTGCCTTGATCCGGTCATCTCTTCTGACATATACAGGCCTGGCTTCGAATTCAGTTTTCATGATTCTGAAGTTCTCTTCAATTTCCCAGCGCTGCCTGTTAATCTTTATAATCTCCCCGATATTTCCCTCAAGATTTGTCATAACCGCATAGAAACCATCGTAAAGTTCTTCTTTGGCAATCTGTTCCTCATCAAGCTCATATACCTTCTTTTCTGCAATTTCGCCATCGTCTGTTACAGCAGTCTTTTTCACAAAGCGCATAGGATCATTTTGATTTTTCCCCTTTCTCTTTTTGCAGGGAGAACTGATAATTCTCTCTGCGCGCTCAATTTGGCGTGACCGGATTCTTTGCTGATAAGCTTTATATTTCGGAGAGTATGTAACGATTAGTGTCTCATCCAGATTTCCTGTGACAACAGGAACTTCTTTGTAGTAAATAGAGTTAAAAACTTCTTCATCAGTCTCGTCCAAAGTCCTGATATCTATAAAATCTGCCGAACCGACTTTTCTGAACTGCGTTGGATTCAAGGCAATATCGCGGTCTTCCTGTTTCATCTTTTTAAGGGAATGAGTGACCACGTAAGCCCGATTCCCAATGCTGTTAAACTCTCGGTTATTTGCACTTTCAAGACCGGCATCAGAACAGAAAATAAATTCACTACAATTAAAATCTTTTATGATTTTCTTCTCCAATGGCTTGAGTGTTGTCTGCTCGTTTTGATTGCCTGGAAAAATATCAAATGCAAGTGGAATGCCGTCAGCGTCCATAAACAGTCCCATGGTAACAATTGGATTTGGGCGGTTCTCTTTGCTTTTTCCATAGTGCTTCAAACCGCTTTCTTCCTCAATCTCAAAGTAATAATTTGTACAGTCATAGTAAAGTATCTTCTGATTCCTTGGATGGATGAAGTTTGAATTCTTATATAGTTCACTTTGGATAAAATCCGATTCTTCTGCGATTACAGATAAAGCTCTGTAAACATCCTGAATCTCATACTTTGGCGGCTCAAGCAGAGTTTTGCAAAAGTTATAACTGTTGAGCTTGCTTGAAGGAGAGAGAACCCTTGCGTAAACAAGATCCGTAAGAATCGCATGGAGATCATACTTAAATTTATGACGTCCCTTCATCACACGACAGATGTTATCAAGGCGGAGCTCCGTGCATAGTTGTTGAAGGAACAGATAACCGGCATGAAAAGAACGTTCTTCGTTCATAGGGATGCAGGAAGTCTGAGAAAACTCAACCGTGACCTTCCCGGTACGCTCATTATAGAGTTCGGTTTCTTTGGCAGCTTCGCTTTTAGCCCAAACCATAAGTTTTTCATCATCACCATTGAACTGTTCCAGCAAAACGTTGTATTTTCCGAGCTTTTTATAGATGCGAGAAGATGATTTTCCGTCTTCTTTTCGGAATGACTGATAAATGTAAACATCTTTATTGTTTTTACTACCTGTAACTGCAATATACATAACACAAAATCCTTTTTCTTTTAAGTATACCACACTATTACAAACAAGTACATAGTAAAACGGAAAATTTGACATAAAAAATGCAGGTTTTATGCGACCTGCGATAACTTTTTTTAATATTCAACTGTCAAACTCCCGGAATGCGTCATGCTCAGCCATCTGCTGCACATTTCTCCCATGCCTCTCTGGCACGGTTCCTGCGCACTGCCCAGCTCCGTGACTACACTGGTGACTGAGGAGCGCAGAAAAGGCATTGCCTCTTTTCGGATGTTATCCTTCGGCGATCTGTCCCATCTGTATGTACACGGAGAGGTTCCCGCCTTCGCAGCCCGGTTCTGTGAGGTGTATGAGAATGAAAATGAACGACATGATTAAATCTGAAAGAAAAACAAAAAACTTGTTGACACGGCCTGGACGATATGGTAATATAATCCATACGCAGTAAATAAGCGCTGATTCAAAACAAAATGAATCACAAAAAAAAGAAAAAGTGTTGACAAGAGATTGAAAACATGATATTCTATAAAAGTTGCAGCGATAACTGCTGACAACGAAGAACCTTGATAATCGAACAGTGAAACAACCCTGAAAATTCTTACTGCTTCGCAGCAAGAAATGCACACGAATCTGACGATTCGGCGCACACGGTCTCGGGATTTTCGGTTTCGCCGAAAACACCTCGCGGACCTGGCAGCTGAACAACGGAGCAGGACAAATAAGAGATTTCAGAAATGCAATAGAATTACGATTCTAAAGCGACCTAAAACAGTAAGTAAGGAAAAGCTAGTAAGTTTTTTCTGACAAAGGATTTTAACATGAGAGTTTGATCCTGGCTCAGGATGAACGCTGGCGGCGTGCTTAACACATGCAAGTCGAACGAAGCACTTTT
>JAGTTR010000019.1 GCA_018223385.1 Oscillospiraceae bacterium Marseille-Q3528 | reverse complement strand
ATTTGATTTATTTATCAACAATTTCAGATTTTTCTTTCATTTTTTGCTTATTTTTGCTATAATATAGAAAACGATATATGTGTGATATCCTGACAGAACGAAGGACACAGAAAGGGGGCTTCCTATATGAGTAATACTATCATCACCATCGGAAGAGAATTTGGCAGCGGCGGCCGCATGATCGGTGAAAAGCTGGCCGCAAAACTTGGTATTTCCTTCTATGACAAAGAATTGATCGAACTGGCAGCAGAAAAAAGCGGCATTCATCCCGACGTATTAAAGGGTGCTGACGAGGTTGCCACCAATCCATTTTCCAGTCCCTTCACCAACCCTGCTGTTGACCAGGGGAACCTCAATGACCGGCTGTTCAAATACCAGCAGGATGTGATCCGGGAGATTGCCTCCAGAGAGTCCTGTGTCATTGTCGGGCGATGCGCCGATTACATTCTCCGGGATCAGCCAAACTGCATCCGGGCATTCATCTATGCCGATATGCAGTATAAGATCCATCTCATCCGGGAACGTCATCACCTGAAAGACCCGGAACTCATCGAGAAGATCATCCGCCGCACGGATAAGAACCGCCGCACCTACTATCAGTACTACACCGACCAGAAATGGGGTGCCAGAGAGAACATGGATCTCATGATCAACAGCAGCCTTCTGGGCATCGACGGTTCCGTGGAACTGCTGGCAGCGGCTGTAAGACTGAAAACCGAAAGTTCCGCAGAATAAATATGATAGGATGCCATTTTCTATCATATAAAAACAAGGGGAAGTCCACCTGGGCTTCTCCTTTCTTTTCCTTGCATATTCATCACTTTACATATCCGGCATTGGTTCCACGGGCAAATTCCGCTCAAACAACCGGTACTCTGTCCAGCCGGTATCCTCATAGTACATATTTTTCGCCGCAACAAACGCAACACCGCAGCTTCTGTAAAGCGCTTCCGCTGCCTTACAGGCGCCCAGCACATCCAGACGCACCGCTTTCTTATGTTCCTGCTCCGCCAGATCCAGCACATGTCCCACCACGATTTTCCCGATGTCTTTTCCCTGCATCCGGGGATGGACAGCCAGCGCATGAGGGATCAGCACCTCCACCGGTTCACAGGTGATCCCCCAGGGACAGCCGAGATATCCCTCGTTGCATTCGCTGTTTAAGATCACGCAGGCATATAAAACACCGCCCTCCGCCAGGGTGTATAGCTCTCCCTTTTCCAGACTGGTTTGGATAAAATCATCCGACGGATAAACGCCCTTCTCCCAGCCCAGGTTTTCATTTGCCGTATTGTTCTTATGAATATCCTCTATCACATCCCAGTAAAATTGCCGGATCGCCGCAAAATCACTACTGTTCGCCTGCTGAAACTGTAACATAGATACTCCGGTTATGGTCTGCCTGATCTCCTGCTCAGACGGTAATCTCAATCTGGTTGTCTTCCACGGCCAGGATACAGCTTTCGTAGTAGCCGTCTCCGGTTGTTCTCGGTCCGCTGACCACCGCGTAGCCATCTGCCCGCAACCGGGCCGTCAGTGTATCCACCGCTTCTTTGCTTCCGACAGAAAAAGCAATGTGGGCATACCCGGTGCGCTCCGGCACTTTTGCATCATCAATCATCGTCGGCTTGTTCATGAGTTCCAGCCGGGTGCCATCATCAAAGGTGAGAAAATACGACCGGAAACCTGTCCGGGGATTGCGATACCCGTCATTCGACTTTGCACCCAGATACTTGACAAAGAAATCCCGGGCTTCTTCCAAATGACTGACATACATGGCAACGTGTTCAATCCTCATGTGCTTCTCCTTTCTGCAGGCCGTTGTGCTTCAAAATCACTCATTAAAATTGATCTCTTTTAACAGCTTTTTGATATAGCTGCGCTCTCCCACGATCATCAGGTGATCGTCCCGGTTGAAGACATAATCGGGGCCGGGCAGCAGCTTCATATTCTCTCCCACCTTGGTGGCCAGAATGCTGATCTGGTATTTTGCCCGGAAATCCACCTCTTTAATGGTCTTGCCCACCCAGATCTCCGCCGTGGAGATCTCGTAAATGGAATACTCATCCGTCAGCTCGATGTAGTCAAACACATGGCTGGAGCTCAAGGACACCGCCAGGCTCTCCGCAATGTCCCGATCCGGATAAATGACCTCGTCGGCGCCGTTGCGCAGCAGAAACTTGGCATGGATGTCCCGGTTGGCCTTGCTGACCACATGCGCCGCCCCCAGTTCCTTTACCAGGCTGGTGATCTCCAGGCTGCTCTGGAAATTGGTACCGATGCAGACGATGCACATGTCAAAGTTTCCCACGCCCAGGCTTTTGAGCACCTCCACGTTGGTGCAGTCGCCGATCTTGGCCGTGGTAACAATGGGCAGCAGGTCTTCCAGCTTCTTTTCATCCATATCCACGATCATCACCTGATTGCCCATCTCGCACAGATTCCGGCACAGATGGTGGCCGAATTTTCCCATTCCTATCATTAAAATTGATTTCACTGTTCTCCTCCTACTATCCCACTGCTATTTTTTCCACCGGCTGCCGTACCGGCGCCGGGCGCTTTCTCTGGGAAAAAGAAAGGGCAAAGGATAAGCTTCCCACGCGGCCGCAGTACATGAGAAAAATAACGAGCAGCCGGGATACCAGCCCCAGATCTCTCGTAATGCCCACAGTCATACCCACCGTGCCGATGGCGGAAAATGCCTCAAACATGGCATCAATGACCGGCATACCGTCCGCGCTGCAGATCCACAGGGATGTCACCACCGCCAGCGTCAGATTGATCATGAGAATGGCGGAGGCCCGCTTCACCGCATCCTCCTCCAGGCGTCGTCCAAACACATTAATGTCCGCCTCATGCCGCACGTTGGAACGCACGCCCAGCACCAGTACCGCCAGCGTGGTGGTCTTGATGCCGCCCGCTGTGGAGCCGGGGCTGCCGCCCACCAGCATGAAAAACAGATGGAACAGCTTCGTTCCTTCTGAAAATCTTCCAAGATCCACTGTGTTAAACCCGGCTGTCCGCACACTGGCCGAGGCAAACAGCGCTTCCATTAGCTGTATACCTCTGGGCTGCCCGGCAAACAGGGCGTGCCGCTCCAGCAGCCAGATGCCCAGGGCACCGCCCAATAACAGCACCGCCGTCACCGTCAGCACCAGCTTCGTCTGCATCGTATATTCCTTCCAGTGCCAGCGATACGCCACCACATCCTGCCAGACAAGGAAACCGATGCCGCCCATGACAATGAGAGCGATGAGCACACCGTTCACCAGCGGATCCGTCTGAAACCGCACGAGAGAATCATAAGGCGCATACCGCCCCATCAGGTCAAAGCCCGCATTACAGAAGGCAGAAACCGCATGAAACACGCTGTAAAACAGCCCTTCGCCCCAGCCCAGCAGCGGCACAAAACGAAAGGCCAGCAAAAAGGCGCCCAGCCCCTCGCACAGCAGTGTCCCCTTCAGCACCAGACGCACCAGCCGGACGATGCCGCCGATCCGGTCGCTGTTCATACTCTCCTGCAGGATGCCCCGCTCCCGCAGGCTGATCTTGCGCCGCAGGAAAAAGGAAAACAGGGTGGCAATGGTCATGAACCCCAGGCCGCCGATCTGAATGAGGATCAGGATCACCACCTGCCCGAACCGGCTCCACTGGGTGTATGTGTCCACTGTCACCAGGCCCGTCACACAGGACGCACTGGTGGCTGTAAACAGCGCATCCAGCACAGGAACGCTTCCGTTTCTGGAAGAAAAGGGACAAAGCAAAAGCAATGTCCCCGCTGCAATCATCAGAAAAAATCCCAACGCAATAATTTGCGTCTGGGTAAATGTTTTTTTGATCATTCCTCTTCTCCGTAAAGGATTTTCCCGGCCAGCATCACCGCATCCTTGATGCAGCCACCGCAGGAGCGTAAGACATTCCCTGTCTCCACGCCCTTTAACTCTTCACAGACAACACTGGAATTTTTCTCCTGGAATTCCTTGACGATCTCCCGGGAAAGCTTGTAGGTTGCCCCCTTGGAATCCGGATGCTCCACATTGCCGGTGCTGTTTTTCATGCCTGCCAGCAGCACCGCGCCGGACACGGCGCCGCAGGTGCCCTTCATGCCGCCCATGCCAAGGCCAAAGCCTTCCGTCAGCTGAAACATGGTTTTCTCATCGATGCCTGCTTTGTCGCAGTAAGCGCAGGCCACTGCCTGGGCACAGTTAAATCCTCTGTCATGGTACGCCATGGCCAGAGCCACGCGATCCTCCAGCTTCATATTCTTACGATCTTCCATCGTTTATCCCCTCCGTTTTATTCCAGAATGCCGCTCTCTTTGATGACCTGCACCACTTTTTCCATGGTGGGCACATCCAGCACCAGTGCCATACGCACATAGCCCTCGCCCAGGGAACCGAAGCTGCTGCCCGGCACAACGATGACGCCGGATTTTTCCATCAGATCCAGGGTAAATTTCTCAGAGCTGGTATAGGAAGCCGGGATGGGTGCCCACACGAACATGGTTCCCTTGCTGTCCGGCACGTTCCAGCCGATGCTGCGCAGGCCGCCGCAAAGGGCACGGTTTCTTGCCGCATACTCTTCCTGCTGACGCTCTACGCCGTCAAAGGGGCCGTTCAGCGCTGCGATGGCCGCATCCTGTACCGGATAGAAAATACCATAGTCGATCTGGGAACGCAGGGTACGGAACTTCTGAATGATGGCTTCATTGCCCAGCACAAAGGAAACCCGGGCACCGGTCAGGTCAAAGGTCTTGGACAGGGAATAATACTCCACGCCCACCTCACTGGCACCGTCGTATTTCAGGAAAGACTGTCCCTCTCCGTCATAAATGATGTCCGCATAGGCATTGTCGTGAATGATGATAATATTGTATTTCTTTGCAAATGCGATCAGTTCCTCATAAAAGGCATCGTTGGCCGTGGCACAGACCGGATTGGCCGGATAGGAAACCACCATCACCTTTGCCTTCTTCGCCGTCTCCTCCGGAATATCGGAAAATTTCGGCAGGAAGCCGTTTTCCTCATATAGCGGATATTTGACAATCTCGGCACCGCACAGGAACGGGCCCACCTCAAAAATCGGGTAGCCGGGGTTGGGCACCAGCACCACATCACCGGGATCGCACAGTGCCCAGCAGATATGGGTCATGGCTTCCTGGGAACCGTTCACGGCCATGATCTGCTTCGTATCCAGCTGCACGCCAAACCGTCTGTTGTAAAAATTCTGCATGGCTTCCAGCAGCGCCGGGCGCTCCACCAGAGAATACTTGTAGTTCTCCGGCTTGCTGGCAGATTCCGTCAGTGCCTGCATCACATGAGGTGCCGGTTTGAAATCCGGGGTACCAACAGAAAGATTGTAAATGGTTCTTCCCTGGGCCAGCAGCTCATTTTTCTTCTTATTCAATACTGTGAAAATTCCTTCCTGAAAGGAATCCATACGCTTTGCAAATGTGACTTCCATAATCAGTCTTCTCCCTTTTTGTATAAACTATCTACTATTTTATTGCTTTTTGCAGTAAAGTCAATATCCTCGCGCAAAAATGATTTTCAGTTGCAAATTGCTGCCGCTTCTGCTATTGTTTATTTATGGGAATCCATCAAATTCTGATGCATAAGGAGAAAAAATATGAGTGAAAATCCGTTCAAGAATCTGGAAGAAGAAGAGATCGATATGACCGTTACCCTCTGCCTGGACGACGGCAGCGAAGTGGAATGCGAAGTGCTTGCCATCTTCCCGGCAAGCAACAAGCAGATGTACGTGGCTCTGCTTCCCGTCGAGCAGGAAAGTGAGGACGAGGACGACATTTATTTATACCGGTATTCCGAGGATGCCGATGGCAATCCGGTGCTGGACAACATCGAGGACGATGAGGAATACGATATCGTTGCGGATGCTTTTGATGAGCTGATGGACAGCGAAGAATACGACGAGCTGTTCGGCGACGAGGACGACGAATAAAACAGAAGCAACACGACAGGGACGCCGATCCAGGATCAGCGTCCCTTTTCCTGTTCTGTCCTTAAAATACCCTTCTCGATACAGTAAGCCATATTCAGTGTGATCCGCCGGTGATCCCGGTCGAAAAGGATCTCCGCCTTGTCCCCCTTCATGGACAGCAGCTTCCCGGTGCCGTACACCTTATGCCAGACGGTTCCTTTTTCCTTTGCCTTCTCCCGGTCAAAAAGCAGCTCCCCGATGAAACGGGAGGGCTCCTGCCTGCGGCCGTACCGTTCCTTCACAGAACAGATGTGCAGCTCATTTTTGGCCCGGGTCATGGCCACATAAAAGAGCCGCCGCTCTTCCTCAATTTCCTGGGTGGTCACCGCCTTCTTATGGGGCGTGATCTCCTCATTGGCATCCACAATGTAAACAATGGGATATTCCAGTCCCTTGGAGGCATGCATGGTCATAAAGGCCACCGCCTCCCGGGCGGCCCGTTTTTTCTGCATCTGCCGCTGCCATTCCTGCTGATATTCTGCGATATGAGAAAACCAGGTGTCAAAGCTGGCATAATTCTTCGCCGCCTCCATGAGTTCCTCCAGCACATCTGTCAGCTCCGATGTCGGAATGCCCCGCTGGGCTGCGTACTCCAGCAGGTACGCCTCATACCCCACCACATGCCTGATATAGTGCAGGGCCCCATAGGGGTTCATTTTGCCGATCATTTTGGCATCATACCAGAACCGGTCGATGCGCTCCTGCATCCAGTCCTTCTCCCGATAGTATTCCTCCAGATTTTCAAAAGAAAGTTGAACGCTGTTCACCGCCTCCCGGCTGATGTACCGGTTAGGCCGGTTCATGACTCGCAGAAAATCCTTCCGCTCCCGGCCGCCCATGCCGATGCGGATATAGCTCATCATATCCAGGGCGATCCAGTGATGATAAATGTCCGGCATGCCGTCCCGGACAGAAAAGGGCACGTTAAACTCCATCATCCGATCCAGCAGCGGTCTTGCCTGATTTGCCGTCCGGTACAGCACCGCCATACTGCCCGGCGGCGTGCCGTTCTCCAGCCGTTTCCGGATATCCTCCACCAGAAAAGCTGTCTCCTCCGGCACGTTCCGAAATTCCCGCACATCCACCGGCCGCCCCGGTTTGCGGTGGGCCCGCAGTGCTTTCCGGTACCGCTCCTCGTTATGGGCGATGAGGCAGAGGGAACGGGTCACGATCTCCGCCTGGGAACGGTAATTCACATCCAGCAGCACCCGGTCTGCCTTTGGAAAATCCTCCTGAAAATGCAGCATGATCTCCGGTCTGGCCCCCCGGAACCGGTAAATAGACTGGTCGTCATCTCCCACCACGAACAGATTCTGCCGCTCCCCGGCCAGCAGCCGCAGAATATCATATTGAATTCTGTTCACATCCTGAAACTCGTCTACGAGAAAATACCGGAACCGGTTCTGCCAGGCCGCCAGGATATCCTTTCTCTGGGATAAAAGCTCGTAGGTGTACACCAGCATATCGTCAAAATCGATCTTCCGCATCTGCCGCATCCGCTGTTCATAACTCCGGTACAGCCGCAGGAAGACCGGCCGTTCGCACACCCTGGGCATCCACTGCTCCGACGGGATCCGGTCATTTTTCAGCAGGCCGATCTCCGAGAGCGCATTCTGGATAAATTCACTCTCATCCCCGATGTCCAGCGTCTCTTTTTCCAGCGCTTCCCGGATGATCTGCCGCTGCTCCTCCTCCCGGACAATGCTCTCCGCCGTATAGCCGTAGGCATATTTTAAAATTCGGAAGAAAAAGGAATGAAAAGTGGCAAAGGTCACCGGCGGCACGCTTTTTCTGCAAAGGAGCGCAAACCGCTCCCGCATCTCTTCCGCCGCCGCCCGGGTAAAGGTGATGACCAGAATGGACGTGGGCGCAATGCCCCGCACGTTCACCATCTGCTGTACCCGATGAGCAATGACCGTGGTCTTGCCCGATCCCGGTCCTGCCAGCACAAGGAGAGGGCCATCTCCATAACAGATGGCCCTCTGCTGCCCGGGGTTCCATTTCCCCGTTGCGCTATTTTCCTGTTTATTTCCTGTATTTTTCACTGATGTGTTCTGATTGCTTTCCATAGAACACTCCTTTTTTGAACATTGTTCATTCCGACAATGTATGCTTATTCATTCCGATTGCAGGAATACAGAGTTACTGTACGACAGTCTCCAGCAGCGCAATGCCGTTCTGGATTCTGCGGATGGACTCCTCTTTTCCCAGACCCTCCAGGATCTCGGTGGCTCCCGCCGGTGTCATCTGCTTGCCGGACAGTGCGGTACGGATCGGCCACATCACCTGGCCATTCTTGTAGCCCTTCTCCTGGGCAAAGGCCAGCAGCCGCTCATAGAGCGCGTCGTTGGTGTAATTGTCCTGGGCTTCCAGCACCGGCAGCACCTCTTTCATCACGGTCAGGGAAGATTCCTCAGTGGTCTTCATTTTCTTATGGCGGTACATGGACGGATCATACTCCGGCACTTTCTCAAAGAAATCAATGAGTGGCGCAATGTCCGGGAAATACTCGATACGGGTCTGTACCATGCCGGCGATCTTCCGCAGATCCAGATCCCGATGGATGGTCTGCTGGATATACGGCTTCGCCATCTCATAAAACTTTTCCGGATCCATGGCCTTGATGTACTCGCCGTTCATCCATTTTAATTTTACAATGTCAAATACCGCCGGAGACTTGTTGATCCGCCGATAATCAAAGGCCTTCACCAGCTCCGGCAGGGAATAGATCTCCCGGTCCTCCGCCGGGCTCCAGCCCAGCAGTGCCACGTAGTTCACAACTGCCTCGGATAAGAAGCCCTGCTCGATCAGATCTTCATAAGAAGAGTGACCGCTTCTCTTACTCAGCTTCTTGTGCTCCTCGTTGGTGATCAGCGGACAGTGGATGTACTCCGGCACCTCCCAGCCAAAAGCCTCATACAGGCGGTTATACTTCGGTGCGGAAGACAGATACTCGTTGCCGCGCACCACATGGGTGATGCCCATGAGATGGTCGTCGATGACATTTGCAAAATTATAGGTAGGGAAACCGTCGGACTTGATCAGGATCATGTCGTCCAGTTCCTCGTTGTTTACGGTGATATCTCCATAAATCACATCGTGGAACGTCGTCGTTCCCTCGGTGGGCATGTTGATGCGGATGACATACGGCTTGCCCGCATCCAGATTGGCCTGGATCTCTTCCTTGGATAAGTGCAGGCAGTGCTTGTCATACACGGAAATCTCCTTGCCTGCCACAACCTGCTTTAAGCCCTCCAGACGCTCCTTATCACAGAAGCAGTAATAAGCGTCGCCCTGCTCGATGAGCTGCTTTGCATATTTCATATAAATGCCCTGTCTGCAGCGCTCACTCTGCACATAGGGGCCGCAGCCGCCGTCCTTGTCCGGGCCTTCATCGTGGATAAGACCGGTCTTCTCCAGGGTACGGTAAATGATATCCACTGCGCCCTCCTGGAAACGCTCCTGGTCGGTATCCTCGATACGCAGGATAAAATCGCCGTCCTCATGCTTGGCGATCAGGTAGGTGTACAGTGCGGTTCTTAAATTGCCCACATGCATCCGGCCTGTGGGGCTCGGTGCAAATCTTGTTCTTACTTTTGCCATATGCTCTATCTCCATTTCCTCATGATATTTTTCCATTTCTGTTATCAGTGCATCCTATTATATACCATATCCTTCCGGTTTGACAAGCGCTTCCCTTTCGCAAACCTTCACAATCTCTTCAAAAGTCCGTCACATTTTTTTCACACTTACCGGGTATAGTAAATATCGTAAAAGGAAAACACCTTTTTCATAACCCTCTCTTTTTCATAGCACCGATATCCCCTCCCCCCTCTTAACGGATATCGGTGTTTTTGTTTTCCCGATCTTTCGTTTTCAATATTAAGTTTTCCGTAAGAAAATCTTCGAATATCTTTCACATATTTTTTCAGATTATCTGATATGATAACTATACGATAAATAGTAATCGGATTGGATTCTTTCTTCAGCAAGGGAGGTATTTCCATGTATGAACACAATCACTTTATGAATTATATTATCCTGGCCTTAAGCGTGCTGGCTATCACGATTACCGGCATGACCTACTCTCTTTCCGCAAAGTCCGGCGTCGCTTCCAGGGAACGCCTGTCTGCGCCAACTGTGACTGTTTTGCAGGTCACGGAGGAAGATACATCTGTGGCAAACACGCCTGTATTTTTCTAGCACATAAAATAAATTTTACTTTGTGTCTGCTCTCACGAACAGGCACATTTTTTTATTCTCTGCATAGGATATGAGGAAGTTTTCTCATACGAGGTTTTCTATGCCATCTTCTTCTCTCACCGCATTTGCACAGGACATGACGGATACCGGCCAGCTGGACGTCTCGGTTGTGTCCGCTGCCACCGCTGCCCCCGTAGCTGATGCCCAGGTTTCCATCGCTTATACCGGCGATCCTTCCGGTGCCATCGAACAGCTCACCACAGACAATAACGGCCAGACGGAGGCCGTCTCCCTGCCCGCGCCGCCGGTGGAATACAGTCTGAATCCCGACCGCCCCCAGCCCTATTCCGAATATACGCTTACCATCACAGCGCCCGGCTTTGATCCGTTCCAGGTGTCCGGCGTGGAGGTACTGCCGCTGATCACGTCTCTTTATCAGGCCCGGCTTCGCCCCCGCACCCGCCCGGCGGAGGAATCCCTCTATGTCATCGGCCCCCACACGCTCTACGGGGATTATCCACCGAAAATCGCAGAAACTGAGATCAAGCCGGTTCAGGAAAGCGGGGAGATCGTTTTAAGCCGGGTGGTGGTGCCAGAAACCATTGTGGTGCACGACGGCCCGCCCACAGATCGTTCCGCCTCGGACTACTATGTTTCCTATAAGGATTACATCAAAAATGTGGCTTCCAGTGAAATCTATGCCACCTGGCCAGACGCGGCCATTCGCGCCAACATTCTGGCCATCATGTCCTTTACCCTGAACCGGGTGTACACGGAATGGTACCGGAATCGCGGCTACAATTTCACCATCACCTCTTCCACAGCCTTTGACCACAAGTGGATCCCCGGCCGGAATATTTTCGACACCATTTCTCTGGTGGTGGATGAGATTTTTGCCGACTATCTGTCCCGCCCGGGCGTGCGCCAGCCCATCCTCACCCAGTACTGTGACGGCAGGCGGGTGTCCTGTCCCAACTGGCTGTCGCAGTGGGGCAGCAAATCCCTGGCCGACGACGGCTATTCCACCATTGACATTCTGCGCTACTATTACGGCGATTCCATGTACATCAACACCGCAGAGGAGATCGCGGGCATCCCGGCCTCCTGGCCCGGCAACGACCTGACCGTGGGCTCCACCGGGGCCAAGGTGCTGCAGATGCAGGAACAGCTCAATGCCATCGCCAACGTATACACCAGCATCCCCAAAATCGCAGAGGACGGCATTTTCGGCAGCGACACCGCCGCGGCAGTCCGGCAATTCCAGTCCATCTTTGGCCTGGGCGCCACCGGTATCGTGGATTATCCCACCTGGTATAAAATATCGGAAATCTACGTGGGCATTTCCCGGATCGCGGAGCTCAATCCGTAAATGTGAACTCACAGCAAAGAGCCGGTCACCCGTATATCTTGTATGCGGACGATCGGCTCTTTTTGTGATAACTGTTTATGGATTTCGATCTGCTTTTATCTCTGGCGGGAGTGTTTTTTCCTTCTGCCATACAGGGTAGCACCGGTTACGCCGAAGCCGGAAGCAAACAGCAGAGAGAGCCAAAGCAGCATCTGATTGCTGTCGCCTGTCTGGGGCGCACTGGCAGAACCGGCAGTCGCCCTAATAGTATTGTTGGTGTTGTTGGTGTTGTTGGTGTTGCTGCCGCTGTCACCAGCAGCGGGGATTGTTTTTGTCTCCTTGTACTTGCAATTTTGATGCAAATTGTGCAGATGCCGTCTGCACAATTATCAGTCTAATATCTGCATGTGATAGAGCTTCACTTTTTCCTCGAACGGCAGTCCCGGATTAATGCCGACTTCTTCCCACATCACACCATACCATTTATTATTGTCTTTGTGCCGCAGCACAGCATTCCAGTCATGCCAGGGATATTCCGGCTCTGTGCCGTACTGCTGGCGTATCCATGTAAATAATTCTTGTCGTGTCATCTCTTAAGTAAATTTTTTAGTTTATAAATCACTGGTTTTTCCCTCGTCATTCTGCGCGAGATATCCATATATCATCTCGATTCTATCGTTAATTTTTCTTCGCTTGCCTTTTCACAAATTCAAAAGGAAAAATCATTCAATCCTCATACCATTCTTTATAGGCCAGTATCTCAGATGCAATCATCTCTGGATAAAGACTATAATATCGTCTGCAAACCTTCTTGAACAGATTCAGCATTCTATCATCATGGCATACATCAAGCATATAATCCAGCAAATGTTCCACTTCTTTTTCAGATGCCTTCTCTGCGATAATTCTATCTACAAGCGGCTTATAGTAATTATATGACAGCTCACTTGCATCTTGAATTCTCTCTACAATCGCGTTTATATCCAAGTTTCTAATATCCTCACTCATATATTATTCCGAAAGTTCCTCATACATTGCTTTCAATTCTTCCAGAATCTTCTCCTTTGTTCTGCCAACCAACCCCAACTGCTTAATATCCACGTTTTCATTTTTCATACGCTGGACAAACTCTTGAATATCGGCATAAACTCCTTTGGGAGCCACTATCTTGGCGGTGGGATCAATCAACTCCGTCAGACGGAAAACATCATTCTTATGTTTCTTGATATTTTTGCTATCAACATGTTCTCCTGCGGCCTTACGATCTATCAAATCCATCCACGCTTTTGCTTTAAATGGAATCAAATATGCCGCATCCAAAACAGTCACTCCATCAACAGTGACTTTTCCCTGCTTCAAAAATCCGTAGTAATCATCGTCCAAAAGAATCGCAGACAGACTTGAAATATCTTCGTCCATCGGTAACGGTGTTAGCACTGCATCTTCTGGAAGTTGGATGGCATCCAGCTTTCGCGTGAAAAGTTCAATCATCGCAGGATACTGATTCGAGATTGGGTGACTGAAACGATAAAACTGCGGCACACCCGAACTTTTATCGCAATGTTCATATCCAGCCTGTTTTACATATTCCCAGAATTTCTTTCCAAAATTCGCGTCAACTGCTTCTATAATCAAAACAAGGTCAATGTCCTTTGTTGCTCGGAAGTCCAGTCCTTCTTCCGTCATTAGAATGTCACACGCCGTTCCTCCAATGATGGTGTATTGTTCTTCACTGCCCTTGAACCATTCCTTAAAGCTGTCAATTCCTGTAACCATCTATCTTCCTCCACAGTTCATTCAGCATTTCTTCCACTGCTTCTTCCACTCGTTCATCTGCATCTTCTCTCAATGCCAATGCCAACGAAAGTTCGTCTACAACATTTCGCATAGACAATTTTCGGGGATTGTATCTCCACATCTCTACGGCCACTTGCACCTGCGAATCTTGCAAGCTATTTGTCATAACATCTTTCCATTGAGAGATTCTTTCTGCCGCATAGCATCTGACATTCGGTGCGTTCAGCATGGAACACTCTGCCAATGCCGAATATCCACTTTCCAATAGCTCTGTTCCCACCAATTCTTCCGGAATATAAACCGTTCGTTTTATTGGATTCAGCAACTTATCTCCTGCTTTTTGGAACAGTGTTTTCGGAGAATCCTCAGAGAGCAAAATCCGCTGCACACCTGCTTTCCTGATATGCAGCAATCCCATTTCTTCAAGTTGTCTCGATGCCCTTGATATAGAAGTAGGTGTCAGTTCCAAGTCCTTCGCAGCTTGACTTGTGGATAGTTCTTGTGCGCCTCCATAAATGAAATGCAGTAGAAGCATCTGCGCCGATGGAAGCATTTCTTCCCGTGGCTTTTTTTCTGCGCTGCACCGTTCCTGCAAATACACCGCCATAAAGGGCAAATAAATTTGCTTTCCATCTACAATAAAAGGAATCTTCTCACGAATCAAATATTCTTTCTGGCGATAGCTAAGTTGTTTTAGCACCAGCACAATGGGAAAATTCTCATTTTTCTGTATCCGGGCAATATGCTTTTTCAACACTTCAATCTGCTCCAGTTCTGTCTTGGGATAAAGAAAAATCATCTTCTGCTCATTCATAGAAACCATCTGTAAGCGATACCTTGTGGCTATAAAATTGGGTAAGTGCTTAAAGTCCACATCCTCATAGATAACCTTGATTCCAAGAACTTTATTGAGATATTCCATATCATCACCTGCAATCTTAACTCTTTTTTCTGTATTATAACTCTTTTTAAGTTAAGATGCAATATTTGAGTTAAGAGCAGTTGAATATCAACATTATAAAAAAGAATCCTACACTGCAGGATTCTCCGCTTGCGGTGGGTCGCATTTGCAACATAATTCAGTACCGCCGCAGTGCGATCTCGCGGAGCGCTTTTTGTGTGATAAGACGCAATTTCCTATCATACAAAAAAACACCGTAAAAACAGGAAGATTTCTCTCTCTGATTCTCACGGTGTTCTTCTTACCCAATATTCGGCACGCTCCTGATCTTTCTTGTGGACGTGGATATAAAACCAGTATTTGTAATCCGGCTCCTCTTTTCCCAGATTGCCAACGAGGAGACGCAGCGTCAAAAGCTTCGTATATTCCAGATTCTGTATTGCCACTTCATATTTGATGCCGTCCTTCTCCAGCGCCTTTCGGATCCGAAAGAACCGGCCCTTATCCGGCCCGCTGTAGATCAGCTTCTTGTCCCATATCCACACGGCTGTCACCTGCCTGTTTTTTATATCTATCCATTCACATATCGTGAAGCTAATGCTTCCCTTTTATGCTCATATCGAGGCGTGTCCCTATATATCAATCTCACGAACCCGCACTGACGTGCTTTACTGCCTGCTGACGCAGGCTGCTCGTTCGCTGTTGATGCAAGAAAAATGAATGTCGTCTTCGACGTCGCTCATTTTTCTTTTGCATTTTACAGTATACCACATTCTCGCCCATTTCCCAATTACATTTTTCGAAAACGTTCATAGCGCTGAACAGGCAGCATGGCAGGTGACAGCTGTTCATACCGCTGGCAGAAAAGCTCCAGCTCTTTTTTCAGAAATGCGCAGATGGGCTCCCGGGTCTTTTCCTGGGCCTGGCCGTATTCCGGGATGATTTTCTCTACAAAACCCATTTCTTTTAATTCGGCGGCTCCCATGCGCATCTGCTCGGCCGCTTCCGCACTGCGGCGGCTGTCCTTCCACAGGATGGAAGCAAAGCCCTCGGGGGAGAGCACGGAATAAGTAGCATTTTCCAGCATCCACACTTCATTGGCCACAGCCAGCGCCAGGGCGCCGCCGCTGCCGCCTTCCCCGATCATGATGGCAAGCACCGGTACCCGCAGCGCCGACATTTCCAGAAGATTTCTGGCGATGGCCTCGCCCTGTCCCCGCTCTTCCGCCTCCATGCCACAGGCAGCACCCGGCGTGTCCACAAACGTAACAATGGGACGGCCAAATTTTTCCGCCTGCTGCATGAGACGCAGTGCTTTCCGGTAGCCTTCCGGGGACGGCATGCCGAAATTCCGACGAAGATTCTCCTTCGTATTTTTTCCTTTCTGCACACCGATCACCGTCACCGGACGGCCGTTGAGAAATCCGATGCCGCCCACAATGGCCGCGTCATCCCGGCATCCCCGGTCGCCGTGCAGTTCTGTGAAATCCGCAAAAATGCCGTTGATATAGTCTAACGCCGTCAGCCGGTCTTTGCGGCGGGACAGCTTCACCCGCTCCCAGGCACTTTTTTTCTCTGGGAAGAAGTCGTTACTGCTTTCCCAAATTTCATCTGCGGCAGCCTTTTCCCACCGGATTCTTTGTTCCGTCTCTCGCTGGCACGCTTCCCAGTTCTCCTGTCTTCTTTTAACGTCATGCTTTCCTTCTGCTTCCGCTCGTTCCCAGGATACGGCTTCTCTTTGCTCTGTCTTTTTCTGTCCGAACGCCATTCCTTCCACATCTACTTTCCTGTCAGCATGAGTGGTAGCCATGTCAGCCGTCGGATTATTGGCAGTTCCGCTGTTTTCCGGATATCCATGCATCTGCAGCAGCTGATGCAGTGTCGCTTTCAGCTGGGGGCGCTCCACAATGTTATCCACGAACCCGTGTTCCAGCAGGAATTCCGCCCGCTGAAAGCCCTCCGGCAGCTTCTGTCCGGTGGTCTGTTCGATGACCCGGGGGCCCGCAAAACCGATGAGGGCGCCGGGCTCCGCCAGAATAATGTCCCCCAGCATGGCAAAGCTGGCCGTCACGCCGCCGGTGGTGGGATCGGTGAGCACGGAAATGTACAAAAGGCCGGCCTCGCTGTGCCGCTTTACTGCTGCGGATGTTTTGGCCATCTGCATGAGGGAGGCCAGCCCTTCCTGCATGCGTGCTCCGCCGGAGCAAGCAAACACAACGATGGGCAGCCGCTCCCGCTGGGCCCGCTCAAAGGCCCGGGTCAGCTTTTCGCCTGCCACCGTACCCATGCTTCCCATGAGAAACCGGGTGTCCCACACGGCAATGGCGCACCGGATACCGCCGATGGTACCCACACCGGTGATCACCGCTTCATCCAGACCACTGTTTCCTTTCAGGCTGTCCAGTTTTTCCCCGTATGCCGCATCCTGCAAAGGATTGCGCTCCCGGATGCCCTCATCCCACGCCTGAAAGCTTCCCTTATCCAGCACCATCCGCAGACGGTTTCTGGCTCCCAGCCGAAAATATTTGCCGCATTTGCCGCAGCAATACGCATGCTCCACCACGTCCGGCCGGTACAAGGTCTCTCCGCAGGCCGGGCATTTCATAAACAGATCGTCCGGTACATTTACCGCCGTCTCCTGCGCCCGGCTCCCTTTCAGCGAAATATAATTGCCTTTTCGAAATTTCAGTATTGCCATTGTTTCTGCTTCCTTTTATCTGTTGCGTTATCCTTTGATGCCCATCTGCTCTTCCAGAAATCCGGTGTCTGCCTCGCCTTTCTCAAACACCTGGTTTTCCAGGATTTCATAAAGAAAATCCACATTCGTCGTGATGCCCTCCAGCACCACCTCGCCCAGTGCCCGCTTCATCCGCCGGATGGCTTCCTGCCGGTTTTCCCCGTGCACAATGATTTTCACCAGCATGGAATCATAGAAGGGCTGCACCACACAGCCCGGATACACCGCACTGTCAATGCGCACATTTCTGCCGCCGGGCAGATAAAGATAGGAAATGGTTCCCGGAGACGGCCGGAAATGATGCTGCGGATCTTCCGCGTTGATCCGACACTCGATGGCGTGCCCCCGGCAGACAATGTCTTCCTGCCGCACCGACAGCGGCAGCCCGGCCGCAATCCGGATCTGCTCCTGAATAAGGTCCAGCCCCGTGATCATCTCTGTCACCGGATGCTCCACCTGGATACGGGTGTTCATTTCCATGAAAAAAAAGGCCCCGGAAGCGTCCAGCAGAAATTCCAGCGTTCCGGCATTCACATAACCCACGGCTTTCGCCGCCCGCACGGCCGTCTCTCCGATTTCTTTTGCCTGAACATCATTCAATGCCGGGGAAGGTGCTTCCTCCAGCACCTTCTGATGCCGCCGCTGCACGGAGCAGTCCCGGTTGCCCAGATATACGGTATTCCCGAAGCTGTCCGCCAGAATCTGCACCTCGATGTGCCGTGGGTGACGGATATACCGTTCCAGGTACATGGTGCCGTCGCCAAAAGCCGCCTGTGCCTCCTTCTGGGCCGTCTGAAAACGCTCTGTAAATTCCTCTTCGTTTTCTGCCACCCGCATGCCTTTTCCTCCGCCGCCCAGTGCGGCCTTGATCATCACCGGGTAACCGATGTGCGCAGCCTCAATTTTCCCGGCCTCCACATCCTGCACCGGCGCTTTTCCCCCGGGAATCACCGGAATCCCGGCCTTTTCCATGGTGGCTCTGGCCCGGGACTTATCCCCCATTTCCAGCATCATCCGGGAATCCGGCCCGATGAAGGTAATGCTGCATTCCTCGCACAGCCGGGCAAATTTGCTGTTCTCTGACAGAAAGCCAAAGCCCGGGTGGATGGCCTGGGCGCCGCTGACCACCGCCGCACTTAAGATGCGTTCCATATGCAGATAGCTGTCCTTCGCCGGTGCCGGGCCAATGCAGATGGCCTCATCCGCCAGCTGGGTATGCAGCGCCTCCCGGTCCGCCTCCGAATATACGGCTACCGTGCGGATATCCATTTCCCGGCAGGCGCGGATGATCCGCACCGCGATTTCTCCCCGGTTGGCAATCAAAATTTTCTGAAACATTTTCTCATATATCCTTCCTTCTCTGTCCGGCTTCTGCATCCGTCGTTTCTCCGCCTGCCTGCACGCCTGTAAAACGCACTACCCAATGGCGAAAGTCAGCTCTGCCTCTGCAACGATCTTCCCGTCTACCATGGCTTTTGCCGCACCGATGCCCACCGGCCCTTTCTGCCGGATCATCTCCACTTCCAGCACCAGCACATCGCCCGGCACCACTTTCCCACGGAATCTGGCAGAACGGATGCCCCCCAGATACCCTGTTTTTCCCTGATATTCCGGCAGCGACAGCACAGCCACCGCGCCGGTCTGTGCCATGGCCTCTATGATGAGAACCCCAGGCATCACCGGCTCCTGGGGAAAATGCCCGTTGAAAAACGGTTCATTGTAGGTCACGCATTTTCGCGCCACTGCCCGTTTGCCCGGTTCCAGCTCCTCCACCGTATCCAGCAGCAAAAACGGCTGCCGGTGGGGAAGAAGCTTCATGATTTCTTTGATTCGCAGTACTGCCATTTTCTTCTCCTTCTATCCGATGAGAAACAGGGACTGACCGTATTCCACCATCTGCTCATTTTCCACATAAATGGCTTTCACCACGCCGTCCGCCTCGCTCTCGATCTCATTCATCAGCTTCATGGCCTCCACGATGCCCAGCACCTGGCCTTTTTTCACCATATCCCCTACAGACACGAAAGGCGCTTCCTCCGGGCCCGCAGACGCATAAAAAGTGCCCACCAGAGGGGATTTCACACAGGTGCCGGAAGCTGTCTCTGCTTCTGTTCCAGCCAAATCGACCATACCGGGCGCTGACTGCCCATTTGCAACTGCCTGCTGCCCCGCCAAACGGTCAGGACTTCCACTGCTCACCTGACTGGACAAATGCTGTCCCGTCGAATAATCCTGGCTTCCCGGCACCAACTGACCTGTGGCTCCAATGGCTCCTGTCAACGGCTGCCCGCCCCGGGAAAGGGACAGACGGAAATCCCCTTCTTCCAAGGCAAATCCGCTTAAGGATGAATCCGACACCGCCTGAATGAGTGTCAGAATATGCTGCATATCCATCCTCACATCCCACCTTCCTGCTTCGCATCATATTTTTTCAGTAAAATACTGGAATTGTGTCCGCCAAACCCCAGAGAATTGCTGAGGGCATAGGTGACATCCGCATGGACGCCGTCGCCCGGCAGATAGTCCAGATCCATCTCTTCTTCCGTTTCCGTCAGTCCCACCGTGGGGTGCAGCCATCCCTCTTCCAGTTCTTTCACACAGGCAATGCATTCTGCCGCCCCTGCCGCCCCCAGGAGATGGCCGATCATGGATTTGGTGGAATTGATCTTTAATGCCTTTGCATGAGCCCCGAAAGCTTTTTTGATGGCCCGGGTCTCAAACAGGTCATTGTGGTGGGTGCCCGTTCCGTGGGCGTTGATGTACGTCACATCCTCCGGTGTGATCCCGGCGTCCCGGATGGCCTGGCACATGGCATAAGCCGCACCCGCGCCGTCCTCCGCCGGGGAAGTGATGTGGTAGGCATCGCTGCTGTTGCCGTAGCCCACGATCTCCGCCAGAATGCGGGCCCCCCGCGCCCGGGCATGGGACAGTTCCTCCAGTACCAGCACCGCCGCCCCTTCTCCCATGACAAACCCGCTGCGGTTTTTATCAAAGGGCAGGGAACACCGTGTGGGATCCTCGCTGGTACTCAGCGCCGTCAGCGCCTGAAAGCCGCCGATGCCCACCGGGGTAATGCAGCTCTCCGTACCGCCCGCCAGCATCACATCCGCATCTCCATATTGGATCGTCCGAAACGCTTCCCCGATGTTGTTCGTTCCTGTGGCACAGGCCGTCACCACATTGATGCTTTTCCCTTTCAGCCCCAGCTGAATGGAAACATTGCCCGCAGCCATGTTGGAAATCATCATGGGCACCATCAGCGGATGGATCCGTCCCGGCCCTTTTTCCAGCAGACGGCTGTGTTCCCGTTCCATGGTCTGCAGGCTGCCGATACCGGAGCCGATGGCACAGCCCACCCGGTAAGCATCCTCCTTTTCCATGGAAAGCCCGGCCTGCCCGTACGCCTCTTTCGCCGCAGCCACCGCATACTGACAGAAAAGCTCCATTCTTCTGGCATCCTTTTTGTCCATGGAAAGGGCCGGATCAAAGTCCTTCACTTCCGCCGCCAGTCTGCATTTATACGCCGATGTGTCAAATTTTGTGATAGGCCCGAAGCCTGTTTTTTTCTCCTTTATGCCGTTCCAGAACGCCTCCACACTGTTGCCCAGCGGCGTGATGGCGCCCATGCCGGTGATTACCACTCGTCTCATATTTTCTGCCTTTCTGTCTACATATACATACCGCCGTCCACGGACAGCACCTGCCCGGTGATGTAGGACGCCTGATCGGACGCCAGAAATGCCGCCGCATCCGCCACATTCTCTGCAGTTCCCATGTGTCCCAGCGGAATGCGCTCCTGCATCTTTGCCCGCAGCTCCTCTGACAGTCCTTCCGTCATTTCCGTTTCGATAAATCCCGGCGCAATGGCATTGACTGTGATGCCCCGGCTGCCCAGCTCCCGGGCAGCGGATTTCGTCAGTCCCAGAAGTCCCGCTTTGGCGGCACAGTAGTTGGCCTGTCCAGCATTTCCCAGGCGGCCGCTCACCGAAGAAATGTTGATGATCCGGCCGCCTCTCTGTTTTAGCATCTGCCGGGCTGCAAACCGTATCACGTGAAAAGCGCCCTTCAGGTTCACATCCAGCACCCGGTCGTAATCCGCTTCCTTCATGCTCATCAGCAGGCCGTCCCGGGTAATGCCCGCATTGTTCACCACCACATCCAGATGACCGCATGTGCGGATGATCTCTTTCATGGCATTTTCTGTGGCTGTAAAATCACTGACATCCCAGCCCATACAGCAGCCATCCCCTCCGGCTGCGCGGATTTCTCCCAGCACGGCCTGGGCTTTTTCGGCAGAACTTGCATAATTTACAATGACATACATGTCCTGGGCCGCCAGTTTCAAGGCGATGGCCCGGCCAATGCCCCTGCTGGCACCTGTCACCAGCGCTACTTTCTGTTCCATTCCCGCACCTCCGTCAGTTTTTCCAGATCCTGTATCGTTTCTACGTTGAGCACCTTCACATTACGGTCGATTTTTCGTAAAAACCCGCTCAGCGTTTTGCCGGGCCCCAGTTCGAGAAACAGGTCGGCACCGTCTGCGATTATCCGCTCCATGCTCTGCCGCCAGCGCACGGAAGAAGAAATCTGCCGCTTCAAAAGCCCTCTGATTTCTTCTTTGTCCGTGACAAAGTCTGCCGTCACATTGCTGACAAAGGGGAGCTGTATCTCTCCCCCCTGTGCCTGCAAAAGCTCCTGCTCCAGCTGTTCTCCCGCCGGTTCCATGAGTTTGCCGTGGAAGGGGCCGCTGACTTTTAAGGGGATGCACCGTTTGGCTCCGGCAGCTTTCAGCGCCTCACAGGCAGCCTCCACCGCCGCCGCTTCTCCGGTAATAACGATCTGCCCCGGGCAGTTATCGTTGGCGATGGAAACGATGCCCAGTGTCTTTTCACAGATATCTGCAATGACCGCACCATCCAGGCCCAGTACCGCAGCCATGGCGCCGCCTGTGGGCACTGCCTCCTGCATGAAAATCCCCCGTTTCCGCACGATGCGCAGGGCATCCGCCATGGAAAACACTCCTGCTGTCACCAGCGCCGCATATTCTCCCAGACTCAGTCCCGCCGTCATATCCGGCCGGACGCCACAGGCTTTCACCGCCTCCGCAATGGCAAGCTCCGCCGTCAGCAGTGCGATCTGGGTGTATGCCGTCTCGTTCAATCGCTGATCCTCCCGGTCAAACAGCAGCTTTTTCATATCCAGCCCGGACACCTGTTCTGCCAGATCCAGTACCAGACGGCTCTCCTGCCGCTGTGCGCAGAAATCTTCTGCCATTCCCGGGTACTGGGCACCCTGTCCCGGAAAGATAAATGCTATTTTTCCCATATTGCTGTTCCTCCCAGAAGCGCCCCGGCTTCTGCCATCCCTTCTTCTATGATCTCCCGGCAGGTCTGCTCTTTTTTCAGCAGACCCGCGATCTGCCCTGCCATGACGGTTCCGTTTTTCACGTCCCCCTCCTGCACCGCTTTTCGAAGGGATCCCAGCGTCAGAAGCTCCAGCTCCTCCATCGATGCCCCTTCTTTTTCCAGACGCAGGTATTCCCTTGTCATCTGGTTGCGCAGGCTGCGTATGGGATGCCCGCCGGACAGCCCTGTCACCTCGGAATCGATATCCTTTGCCTTCAAAATCCGCTGCTTGTAATTGTCATGAACGATGGATTCCCTGGCGATCACAAACCGGGTGCCCATCTGTACTCCTTTTGCCCCCAGCATCATAGCTGCCGCAAAACCTCTTCCGTCGCCGATGCCGCCTGCGGCAATGACCGGGATGCTGACGGCGTCCACCACCTGGGGCACCAGCGTCATGGTCGTCTGACTGCCGATATGACCGCCGGACTCCATGCCCTCCGCAATGACCGCGTCCGCGCCGCAGCGCTCCATCCGCCGGGCCAGCGCCACCGATGCCACCACCGGGATCACCTTCACCCCGGCTGCCTTCCAGGCTGTCATATATTTTTCCGGGTTACCGGCTCCCGTGGTGACTGCTGCCACCTTTTCCTCCACCGTTACCTGGGCCACCTCCGCTGCATGGGGACTCATGAGCATCACATTGACGCCGAAGGGCTGATCTGTCAGCTCCCGCACCCTGTGGATTTCCTCCCGGACAACCTCCGCCGGAGCCGCTGCCGCCCCCAGAATGCCAAAACCGCCTGCGGCGGAAACAGCCGCCGCCAGATGATGCTCCGCCACCCAGGCCATACCGCCCTGCAGGATCGGATAACGGATGCCCAAAAGCTCTGTGATCTGTGTATCCATCGTTCTCGTCCTCCGTTTTGCTTACTCTGCGCCTTTTTCTTTCAGGTAATTCATAACGCTGCCCACCGTTGTCAGTCCCTCCAGATCTTCGGACGGGATCTCGATACCGTAAGCCTCCTCAAACGCCATGACGATCTCAAACAGATCCAGGGAATCCACACCCAGATCCTCTTTGAAGGCGGTTTCCTCAGTGATGGTGTCCGCCTCAATGTTTAACTGGTCTGCAATGATCTCTCTGATTTTCTCTAACATGATGATTCTCCTTTATTGGTTATTGTTTTGTATTTCTAATATTTTGATATTCAAAGTATATATGTAAAAAAAGAGGATGTCAAGACATTTTTTCAACACCAGTTCAGACGCGCCATTCGCAAAACCGCGCTTCGCGCTCTCCGCTGCTGCGCAGCTCATTTTTGCTCATGTTCTTGCGCTCAGCTTATGCTTCTTTACAGGCAGAGCTTCATGCAAGCATGATCTCTGCCCGTTTGAAGCATAACTGAACTGGTGCTACATCTGTTTCCTGACAATCTTATACTCATCATACAGCTGGAAATACGGACAGTGGGAAAAATTTCCCATCATGAAATGGGCCATCTCATCCTCGTCCAGATCCATGTCACACACATAACACTCATAATCTTCATCGTACAGATAATACGCACAGCTCTCGCAGTTATTTCCCTGCCCCATCTTCCTGGCCTCCCTGGCTGCGGCGCTCCTGACAGCCGGACGCACAGCCGCCGCATCCGCAGCTGCACATTTTTCCGGCTTTGCGGTCCCGGTGCCTGCGCACCAGTACCCACACCGCATATAAAATAATCAATCCGCCAATGATCACGGTTGCCATCATTTCCTCCTGATTACCAGCGTTTCTCAACACTCATTATACCCGTTATCCGATAAAAAGTCCACTGATCTGGAAAAACAGCGTGGCTGCGATCCAGGCAAATACCAACTGAAAGATCACAACGCCAACCGTCCATCTGGTGGAATAGGTCTCCTTTCGGATCGTTGCAATGGTTGCCGCACAGGGTGTGTACAGCAGACAGAACAGCATCATGGCATACGCATTTCTTGCGCCAAATCCCATGGCTGCCAGATTGGCAGCCAGCGTCTGCATCCCCTGGGCCGAATTTACATTGTTGATGCCAAACAGCACGCAGAAGCTGGACACCACCACTTCCTTGGCCGAAATACCGGAGATCAGCGCCACGCCCAGCTGCCAGTGTCCCAGTCCCGCCGGAGCCATAATAGGTTCCATCCAGCGTCCGATGACAGCCCCGAAGCTCTGGGACACATCGGTAACCATGCCGGTGCTTCCAAAATTCAGCAAAAACCAGATCACGATGGATGCCAGAAAAATCGTGGTTCCCGCTTTGGTCAGGTAATCCTTCACCTTCTCCCACACATAGATAGCGATGGTTCTGGCATTGGGCCTTTTATACTCCGGCAGCTCGATCAGCAGTGTGTTCTCCGACTGTCCTTTGTCCAGCCTGTTCACGGTCAGCGCAATGAGAATGGCAGCCGCCAGTCCGATGACATACATGGAAAACGCTGCCAGCGCCGCATGTTTTTCAAAAAAGATATCTGAAAATAAGACATAAATCGGCAGTCTGGCCGAGCAGGACATAAACGGTGTCACCAGCATGGTTTTCAGCCGATCCTTCTCCGTCTCCAGCGCCCGGGTTGCCATAATGGCGGGCACGGTACAGCCAAAGCCCAGCACCATGGGCAGAAATGCCTTTCCCGACAGCCCCGCTTTTCCCATGATGCCGTCCATGACATAAGCCACTCTGGCCATATAGCCGCTGTCCTCCAGAAACGCCAGCGCCAGGAAAAGGATAAAAATATTCGGCAAAAAGGTCAGGATCCCGCCCACACCGGCAAGAATGCCATCCACAATGAGAGAATTCAGCCATCCTGCCGCACCCACGGAAGTCAGAAAACCGGCAACAGCATGGGAAAGCACCGCCAGGGCCGCCTCAAATCCGCCTTTTAACAGATCTCCCACCGTGAAGGTCAGGAAAAAGACACAAGCCATGATACAGAGAAAAATCGGCACGCCCCACACCGGATGGGTCATCCACCGGTCGATCCGGTCAGTGGCCGCCGCTTTCTCATCCCGGTAAAACATCGTTTCCTCCAGGATTTCTTCTATGTACGCATATTTCCGGTTGATGATCTCTTTTTCATAGCTGTGCTCCGCAATGCCCGTCACATCTATCGGATGATTGCGCATCACTTCCTCATCATGCTCCAGCCACTTAATGGCATGCCACCGTGGATTGGCGATGCCGGGGGATGCTGCCTCCAACGCCGTTTCCAGCTTCCCGATCTTCTCCTCCAGCGCCTCCCCGTAAGAGATCACGGACCCGGAGGGGCCTTCCTCATAGTGGTGACGCACCGCATGCATCAGCACATCCAGTCCGGTCCGTTTTCTGGCAGATACCGGCACCACCGGGATGCCGCCCAGCATCTCCGGCAAACGGTGCATGTCGATCTCCATGCCACGCTCTTTTACAATATCCATCATATTCAGCGCCAGGATCACCGGTTTTCCCAGCTCCAGAAGCTGCATCGTCAGATAGAGGTTCCGCTCCAGGGAGGAGGCATCCACCACATTGATGACCACATCCACCTCGTCCTCCATGACACATTTTCTCGTCACCCGCTCTTCAATGGAATAGGAGGTCAGGCTGTAAATGCCTGGAAGATCGATGAGGCGAATGCGATGCCCCTTGTAGGAGGTCTCTCCCTCCTTCTTCTCCACCGTAACGCCGGGCCAGTTGGCCACCTTCAGATTCGCACCTGTAAAAGCATTAAAAAGCGTCGTTTTTCCACAGTTTGGATTGCCCACAAACGCCACTGTCAGTTCTTTTTCCATTTATCCCAAGCTCTCCTGTTCTCTGATCCATATGCCGCGGGCGATCTGCCGTCCCACGGCCCATCGGGTTCCCCGCACCTGGATGATACAGGCACCATTTCTCTTCCGGTTCAGAATCCGGATCTTTGTGCCTTCCGTGATCCCCAGTGCTTCCAGCCGCCGCATGATCTCATCCTTTACGTGAAGCTCTGTCACTTCATACAAAGCATTCACTGCACCATTATCAATGCTCATCTTTTGTCTCCCGTTTTTGACTGTATTTTTATGATATTGATTGTCGTTTATCATTTATATGATAAAGGCTTCCCGCTTTCTTGTCAACAAAAGCCCGCACAGGACAGCAAAATCCCGGGCGGCAGACATATTCTTGCCCACCGTCCGGGATCTGTATTTTCCTATTCTGTTTTATGTAGATGCCTATTCCCACTCAATCCGCCGGGACACGCCCAGTGCCAGTCCCATCTCCGCCATCAGGAACAGAATGGAGGTACCTCCATAGCTGATAAACGGCAGCGTCACCCCTGTATTGGGGATCGTGTTGGTGACAACCGCAATGTTGAGCACCACCTGGATCGCGATATGAGCAAAAATACCCGTCACCATGAGGGAGCTGTACAGATCCGGCGCGTTTTCCGCAATGACCAGCAGCCGGTACAGCAGCATGACAAACAGTACCATCACGATACACACGCCGAAAATCCCCAGTTCCTCGCAGATGATCGAGAAGATCATATCGTTCTGTGCCTCGGGAAGCACCATTTTCTGGGTACTATTGCCCAGTCCCTTGCCGAAAAGCCCGCCGCTTCCGATGGCATACAGCGCCTGCATGGTCTGATACGCCAGGTCAGAGGCATATTTTTCCGGATTCAGCCAGGCGATGACCCGACGAAAACGGAAGTTCTCACTGTTCTCCATCCCGCTGATGACAAAATGGACAAATGCCGCAATACCAACAGCGCCCAGGCCGCCCATCAGCAGGTAGGGCCATACCCGCCGGGATACGATAAAGACAACCGCAACGGCAATACCGCCAATGATGATGGCGGAACTCATATTATCGGAGATTTTCCAGATTAGAAAGCTGACCAGGCCGCCCAGCGCAATGAGCAGCAAGGCGCCTTTCAGCGTCTGCGCTTTCCGATCCATCTTCTCGATCATAAACGGAATAAAAATGATCATCGCGATCTTGCAAAGCTCCGCCGGCTGAAAGGATATGGATTCCGTAATCCCGATCCACCGGGTCGCACCGCCTCTGGTCTGGCCCAGCGGCGTCTTTAACAGCAGTACGGAAAAAACTGCCGCCAGATATGCCAGCGCTGCAAAACGCTTCCACAAATTGTAGTGAAATTTGGAAACAAAAATCATTGCACCCATACTGAGGATGCTGAATATTGCCTGCCTCTTAAAATAATGAAATCCGTCATTGAATTTCAGCTGTGCCTGATAATAGCTTGTGCTGTACAGCATCACAAGTCCAAAACAGACAAGGAAAATGATCACCGTCAGCAGGTTATAATCCATCGCGCCCTTCGGACGCGGAATTCTTCCTTTCGATGTCCGGCGCCGCTTTCCGCCGGATGGGCGCGGACGGCGTGCCCGCTGCTCCCGGTTCCCGTAAGTCTCCGGCGCATATGCATCCCGTCTTCTTCGGCTCCTGTCGGACATCTGCAGATCTTCTGTACGTCTCCTCCGATTTCTCTCGGACATGAGGCGGCCTCCTTCCCTGCATTTCCTATCTTTCTTTTCTTTTGCGCTCATTATATCATGATTCGCACATTCTGTGCTTGACGCTGCTTTGCAGCTATCATGATCCAATTCGCCGCTCGTCATTCATGCCAGCATGATGCCTCGCTTGCGCTCATTATATCATGATTTCTGTGAAAAACCAACAGCTACGTATCGTCACTCTTCGCAGAACCGCACTTGCGTGCTCTCCGCTGCGTTGCAGCTCACTTCTGCTCATACGTGACGCTCCGCTCATCTGCTTATCGGCTCGTCACTCTTCGCAGAACCGCGCTTACGCGCTCTCCGCTGCGTTGCAGCTCATTTCTGCTCATACGTGACGCTCCGCCCATGGAGCCTGTTTTCACTCCATGGCAAATCTCATGAGTTCCAAAAAGCCCGCCCGGGTCTTGTCTTCCAGCAGGATCTCCCGCACCACGCCGGGCCGGTCGGTGATGATATTGTCCACCCCCAGCGCCTTCATGCGCCGCATGAGTTTTCGGGAATTCACCGTCCACACATGGACTTCCTTACCGGCTTCATGGGCACGCTCCATAAACCGCTCGTTGACGCAGTCATAGTGCACGCTCAGGAAATCCGCATATTCCAGCAGCTCCACTCTTCCGTAGGCCACGCTCATGATATAGCCGGTGCGGATCTGGGGATTCACTTCCTTCACATCTTTCAGGAAATCATAGCTCATGGAGGAAATGGCGCACTGATCTTCCATGCCCATCTCCGTGATCATCTCGGCAGTTTTCACCGCCACATCCGCATTGTGATGGTTATTCTTCACCTCAATATTCAATTCCAGACGGCCCCGGCAAAGCTCCAGCGCCTCCCGCAGCGTGGGAACCTGCTCCCCGGCAAAATCCGCACTGAAACTGCTGCCCGCATCCAGCGTCTTCACTTCCTCCAGCGTCGTCTCCCAGATCTTCCAGTTCACGCCGGTGGTACGCTTCAGATTGTTGTCATGGAGCAGCACCAGCTCCCCGTCCTTCGTCTCCTGCACATCGATCTCCGCATAATCGGATAAATTATTGATGGCAGCCTCCAGCGATGCCAACGTATTTTCCGGCGCCGTCTTGGCTCCGCCCCGATGGGCAGTCACCAGCGTGCCTGCATACAGATCCCGGAAAATCTGGGTGCCGTTGGAAATCACCGAATATACATAAAAAACTTCCAGCAGGATCACAAGCAGGAAAGCAAATACCCCTTTTCTCTGCTGTTTTTCAAAAAAGGGCTTCCCGGAAGCAGCACATTCCTCCGCTCTTCCGATGCAGAGCGGATCTCCTGCGGACTGCTCCAGCTTCACATACAGGCAGACGATATTCTGCAGATTCAGCGTAATGCCGATGACCCCGGACAGGAATCCCGTCACCACGCCGATGCCGTCACTTAAGGAAAACAGCACGCCCATAGCCACATGGGAATCCCAGAACGTGGACACAAACAGCGACGCGCCGAACATGAGCACATAATAAATAGCCAGAATGCCCACCGTGATGGCCGCATTGCACAGGATCACCGTCCGCAGGCACTCCCACACATGCGCCCGAAAAATCGACAGGCTCCTTCGAAATGCCGCCAAGCACCCTTTTCCCTCGCAGATCATCACCGGAACGGTAAACAGAGAGGCCACACTGAGGATCAGAAACAGCACCAGCGCACCGATCAGAATATATTTGTCATTGCCCCATTTATAAATCCGCAGCAGGGCATAATTCAGGATCTTGATATCCATGACTTCCCGGATCATAAAATGCGTGCAGGCAAAAACACCGGTCATGGCCGAGATCACCAGACAGCCCGGAAAATTTTTCCGTAAAAGAGACAAAAACAGATGAAAGCCCGAGAAAAACGTCTCCCGAATGCCCCGGCTCTGCCCCGCGAAACCGTAAAACCAGCTCTTGGAGATCACACAGATTTCCAGAAAAAGTGCCGCAAGGATCACCACAAGAAAAACGGCCAGTCCCGCAAGCGTCCAGCCGTTTCGGATAAACACCGGATAATTCTCTGCCGTCAGATAGCTGTACCCCATCCGTTTCAGCGCATAGTTAAACCAGATCCGCGCCCCCTGGAGCACAGCAGCAAACAATGCCGCCCGGTATAAAAGCTCAAAGCAGAGCAAATTGATCAAATTTGTGCGAAGTTTTTTCAGAATCTGAAAATATTCTTTCATCCTGTTTCCTGTCTTTCCAACTGTTTATGCTCCCCATTATAGCACATTTGCGGAGCCCCAACATAATATATTATTGAATTTCGAGTTTTTTATGTGAGGAAGGAGCCATTTTTATGCAAAAATATACGCCGATTGCCATGGCATACGTTCCCTGGCAGCATTTCGGTTCTGTCTATGATCTGGAAAAGGCATTGCAGATCGGAACGATTTTTCCGGAATTGAATATGCCTTTCCTTGGGAAACGGGGGTGTCAGATGTGAATGGAATCCCTGACAGAAATGGAAATGGACGCTCCAAAGCTTCCCTGCTCTCCTGGATCAACATGGTAAGCTTTGCCGTTGACGATATCAAACTGTTTCTCGATACGCACCCCCAGGATCCGGCGGCGCTGGAATATTTCAATACCTATTCCGAGCTTCGCAGACAGGCACTGGAGGACTTTGCGCAGGCATACTATCCGCTGACCATCGACACGGTGCCCGCCTGCGCCAGAAGCTGGGAATGGGCCACATCCCCGCTTCCCTGGGAAGGAGGATGTTAAATGTTTAATTATGAAAAACGACTGCAATACCCGGTAAAAATCACAAAGCCCAATCCAAAGATCGCACAGGTGATCCTCAGCCAGTTCGGCGGTCCTGACGGAGAACTGGCTGCTTCCATGCGATATCTGTCCCAGAAATATACAGCTCCTACCCGAAAAATTGCCGGAGTATTAAACGATATCGGCACGGAAGAACTGGGCCATCTCGAGATGATCGGCGCCATCGTCTACCAGCTGACCAAAGGCATCACACCGGAGGAGGTCATGTCCTCGGGCTTTGAGAAATATTATGTGGATCATACCACAGCTCTGTGGCCCCAGGCCGCCGGCGGCGTTCCCTTCAATGCCTGCGAATTCCAGTCCAAGGGCGATCCCATCACCGATCTGATGGAAGACATGGCTGCGGAGCAGAAAGCCCGCTCCACCTACGATAATATCCTCCGACTGGTGAAGGATCCCGAGGTGGCAGACCCCATCCGGTTCCTGCGGGAACGGGAAATCGTACACTTCCAACGCTTCGGGGAAACAAACCGGGAAGATCCCTACAGATGCAGCACCTCCAGGTCGTCCGGTACGTACAGATGGCCGGTATAATACTGCCGTCCTTCTTCCATATATAACGCTTTCCGGTTCGCTATATTTTTATCCTCCGTGTGGTACAGCACCAGATTTTTCACATGCAGCTGCTCCGCCAGCTGGCAGGCATCCTTCACCGTAGAATGGTGTTTTTCATAGGGTGAAAAAATATCTGCCTCTTTGTACAGGCAGAACGCCTCATGCAGCAGCCAGGTGCTGTTTTCCGCGTATTTCCGTTCACATTCGTTGTACGGCTCATCCCCGCAGCAGGTGAGCTTTTCTCCATTGCCCAGCTCCATACAAAACCCAAACTGCTTCGCCTTGGTGGACTGGATATCAAAAAATGTCACCTGCTTTCCAAGGATTTCCCGGCTCTCCCCGTCTTCCACTGCAACAAGATACAGCCGGTTGTCAATGCAGGCGGCCTGTTTTTTCTGCAGCAGCGCACCGGCCATACCCCGCAAAAGGCCGATGACCTCTTCATGGGCGTAGATCACAGCCTCGCCCGCATATTTTCCCTGATTCATCCCCTGACAGATCCGGCGCATCATCCAGATCACACCCAGCAGATGGTCGATATGCTTGTGGGTGACGAACATCGTATGAATGTCCTGCCAATCAATCCCGGCCTGCTCCAGCTGATGCAGCACCGTGTTGCCGCCGCCCGCATCCACCATAAAATATCCCTTCTCGTCCCGCAGCACAAAACAGGTGTTATAGCAGTTTGTCACCATAGCATTTCCGGTTCCCAGCATGATCATATCCATAAAAGTTTTCTCCATCCTTTCTCCGCATATTCTCCAGCTATTATACTCTGCCATCGCACTTCCCTCAACCGCATTTTTTATCAGACCGTCCGCATATGGTATAGAGAAAACATTGAAAGGCGGCTTCCCTTGCCCATGTTATATGATGCGTTGTACGCCCGCCAGTCCATAGAAAAACAGGACAGCATTTCCGTGGAAAGCCAGCTGGCCTACTGCCAGTACGAAACCCACGGAGCGCCCTTTCTTACATACACCGACCGGGGTTTTTCCGGAAAAGACACCCACCGGCCGGGATTTACACAGATGATGAACGATGTGCAGGCCGGAAAAATCCGCCGGGTCATCGTCTACAAACTGGATCGGATCAGCCGCTCCATTCTCGATTTTGCCAACATGATGGAACAGTTTCAGACCTTTCATGTGGAATTCGTCTCCTCCACGGAAAAATTCGATACCTCCACCCCCATCGGCCGGGCCATGCTCCACATCTGCATCGTGTTTGCCCAGCTGGAACGGGAAACCATCCAGAAACGGGTGTCCGACGCCTATTATGCCCGCTGCCGCCTGGGTCTGTACATGGGCGGCCGGATCCCCTACGGTTTTCAGCTGGCCGACACGGTGCTTCAGGGCATCCATACCTCCTGCTACGTGCCCGTCCCCGAAGAGGCACAGCAGATCCTGCTGGTCTATCGCCTGTACGCAGATCCCGACCGCTCCCTAGCTGACGTCGTTCACTATCTGGAAAATCATCACATCGCCAAACACCGGGGACGTCCCTGGAACACCGCCCGCCTCAGCGAGCTGCTGCGCAACCCCATTTACGTGAAAGCTGATCCGTCTGTCCGTCACTTTTTCCAGAAGCGAGGTGCCGTTATCTGCAATCCGCCGGAGGACTTCATCGGCACCAACGGCTGCTACTTCTACCGGGAAAAACAGGAAGCGCGTTCCTCCGCCTCTGCCCTCGCCCCCGGGCAGAAAAACGCCAGGAAAGGTTTCCTGGTTCTTGCCCCACATGAAGGGATTGTCCCCGCCGATCTCTGGCTGGCCTGCCAGAATCCACGGTCTCCCTGCCAGCCATTAACCTCTTGCTGTTTCCCTGATACACCATCCTGCCCGGTTCGGGGAAGCGCTTCGGATGCTCCAGGATGATCTGAACGCCCGGAACTTCTATGCCTTCAATCCGTCCTTCGACTGCTCCATCTCCTCCGCCGCAAACAGAGGCGGAAATCATGCTGGCAGCCCCTGCGACAATCCCTGTGGCAGAAATGCCCGATAGCCTGCACAGCAAAGCGGCAGCTGGAAACCGTCCACGGCGTTTTCCGGCTGCCGTTTTTTCTGGCAATATTTTTTCAGTCAGGTATTGATTTTTTTCAAAAAAGGTATACAATATGAAAAGAAATGGAAGTATAGCTCAGCTGGGATGAGCGTTCGCCTCACACGCGAGAGGTCATGGGTTCGAGCCCCATTACTTCCACTATCACGAAAATCCCGAAGGATACGGAATGGGCCGTATTTCCGGGGTTTTCTTTATTTTATAAAATATCCATTTCTCACTTTCTAATGAACGGAAGCTCCGGCAAACGATCCTCCTCTATGATACAGCACAGCATATCTGCAAATCCCTTCGGATCTCTGATCTGATACTGCATATGCTGATGTTCCTCGAACACCGGGAAATTGCCATACGGATATGCCTTTATCACGGCATCCCGATACTTGAAATGCTCCTCAATGCTTCCAAATGCAAAATAGGTATGTCTTTGCAGTTCTTCCGGAAGCATGAGAAAAGCCCCCTCCTCCAGGCTGTCTGATAACTGACGGCGCAGATTGCCATAGGTCAGCGCTTTGCCTGCCGCAATGAAATAGGGCTTGATGGCCGCATCCTCACACCAGAGGATTTTTTTGAGGGTACCGCCCCTGGACCAGTACAGGCTCTTGATGGCAAGGTACAAAAAGGGCATCATGATACGGCGGGGTCCTTTGCCGATCTGCGCCAACTGTCCGCCATCGAAAAAAACATGCTCCCCGGATAACCCCGGCTGCGCCCGAAACGCACCGGCAAGGGCTGCACCGATGGACGAGGCAACGACCAGCGCCAGACGTTCCACGCCCTGCGCCCGCAGGAATACCTCTACCTGCCGCACCTCATCGGTCTTGCCCCTGTATTTCTGTCCGGCACAGTAAACCGTAGAGGTAGGAAGGATACAGAAATAGCGATCCTGCAAATACCGCACCACCGGTTCGCTGCTCGCCCCGGTAACGCCCATGGCATGAAAAAACAGGATCGCCGGATTTTGTTTATTGCCAAACGTTTCAAATATCATACCGCATTCCTCTCCGTTCCAAATAACATTCTGCACCTCCGCAGCATTCTGGCCGTGGAAATACTTCTATACGCCCATCACGCGCCACCGGCCATCTTCCTCTCTTTTCACCACGGACTGCGTCCACAGCGCCGCCAGCAGCTCATTGCCCTTCCGGGTCAGATGCATGCCGTCCACCGTCAGGGCATTTTCCCCGAATTCCCGGCAGGCTTTCATCATGCCATCATAGAGGGGCACATAGCCCGCCCCATACTTTTTCTGCATGGTCTGGATGAGACGTATCTCCTCCCGGACATACACATGCCACTGCTGCAGATAGGGCGGGTGAAAGAAGACGAAGGGCTCCATGAGGATCAGCTTTGCTTCCGTCTCCCGGCGGATATCTGCCAGCAGCCGCTGGTAATCGTTGGAAAACCGCCACATGCCGCCGGTGTAATCCATGTCAAAATATTCCGCAATGTCATTCACGCCAATAAGCACTGTCACCACATCCGGGCGCAGTGCTTTGCCGTTTTTCTGCCAGTAATGCAAAAGATCTCCGGCGGTAAAGCCGTTGAAGCCGCAGTTGATCACCTCGTAGTCCGGATCCAGCCGCTCCATGTATTCAGAGATGAGCCGCACATACCCGTCACCCAGGGCTTTTTCATGAAAATCCCACAGATGGCCGCAGTCGGTGATGCTGTCCCCGATAAAAAGAAGGCGTTTTTTTGCCATAAATTATCGCTTCTCCCCCATAAAAAACAATGCCAGGGTACCAGGGCCGGAATGTGCGCCGATGGTGGGCCCTACATAATCAATGAGGTACGCCTGGATGCCGGTACGCTCTTCCACCAGCTCTTTCAGCCGGTTGGCATCCTCGATACAGTCCCCATGACTGATAAAGATGATATCATTTTTGTCCTTCCAGTCTCCCAGCCGCTCCTCCATCATATCCACCAGCTTGGAAATGGATTTTTTCCGGCCTCTGACTTTGGACAGGGCGATGAGATGTCCCTCATCATCCACATGGAGCATGGGCTTGATGTTGGCCAGTGTCCCTAAAAATGCCGCCGTCCGGGATACTCTGCCGCCGCGGTACAGATGATTCAGGTCATCCACGGTAAACACATGGCACAGGTGCAGCTTGTTGGCCTCCAGCCATTCCCGGATTTCCCCAAGGCTTTTGCCTGCCTCCTTCATCTGCACAGCCTTGTGCACCAGCAGTCCCTCGCCCAAGGATGCACAGAGAGAATCCACCACCGCAATGGTCGCCTCGGGATATTCCCCGGACAACTCCTCCACCGCCATACGCACGCTGTTGTAGGTGCCGCTTAACCCGGAGGAAAAAGCGATGTACAGAACATCGTATCCCTGCCGGAGCACTGCCTCCAGTACCTCTCTTGCCTGCTGCGGATTCACCTGAGAGGTGGTGGGCATGCTGCCCGCACGCATCCTGGCATAAAAAGTCGGGTAATCCAGCGTATTTTCTCTTGTGTACGTCTCTCCGTCCAGCAGATAGGGCAGCCAGGCCAGCGTCAGATCATGCGCCTGGATATAGCTTTCCGGCAGATCTGCGGTATTATCCGTTAAAATTTTGAATTCTCTCATATGCAGCGTACTCCTTTATTTTTATTCCGAAAATTCTTCTTCATCATCTCACGAACACGCGCTACCGCGCTTTATTGCCTGCTGCGCAGGCTGTTCGTTCATCTGTATCATTATACCATTTCCTTCACCTGCAAGTAAATACTGAACTGCATATTCCGCTTCTTGTCTGCCGTTTTTCAAACAGTCATCCCATTATTTGTTCATTATTTTCCTCCACCCTCTCCTTTCTTTTCCTCATAGGTGTGCGGCACCCGCACCCGCAGAAAACGTCGTGCACATTCCTTGGGATCAAAGGGGATCAGCGGATAAATATAGCTCTTCCCGGCCACGGTTTTGTTGAAGCAGATAAATAAAATCACCACGATGAGGCCGCCCACGAATCCCCAGACATCGAAGAGCCGGGTGGTGAACAGCAGCATGATCCGCATAAATTTCAGCGCATACCCCAGTTCCAGACTGGCCTGGGTATAGTTAGCCAGCGCCACAAAGGCCATATAGACCAACACCTCGGAATTGAACCAGCCGGATTTCACCGAAAATTCTCCCAGCACCAGCGCCGCGATGATGCTCAGCGGCGTTGTCAGCACAGAGGGCGTGTTCAGTGCCGCCAGCTTCAGACCGTCCACAGCCAGCTCCAGGATGAGAAACTGCCACAGCAGCCCCACATGGATCTCCTCTTTTACCATGACAAAGGACAGCCAGTCCGGCACCACCTCCGGATTTTGCATCATCAGCAGAAACAGCGGCGTGATGATCAGCGTCACAATGGCAATGAGAAAACGGGACAGCCGCAGGTAGGTGCCCGTAATAGGCGGAAAATAATAGTCGTCCGCCTCCTCCACAATGTCAAAAATGGATGTGGGAATGACCATGGCCGACGGGGAATTGTCCACCAGAACAACAATATTTCCCTCCAGAATACAGGCCGACACCGTATCCGGCCGCTCGGTGTACTTGAATTTTGGAAACGGATTGTACCATCGCCGTTTGTACAGGCACTCCGCCAGGCTTTCCTGGTTCATGGTCAGCGCATCCACATCCACGGTCTGCAGGCGCTTTCGGATCTCTCCCAGCAACTGCTGATCCACCCGCCCATCCATGTAGCACAGTACCACATCGGTCTTGGATGCCCGCCCCACATTTTGAATCTCCACCCGGAAATCTGCATCCCGGATCCGGCGGCGGATCAGTGCCGTATTAAAGATCAGCGTCTCCACAAAGCCATCCCGGGAGCCCCGCAGCACCTTGTCCTTCTGGGGCTCCTCCACTCCCCTGGCCGGGTACGTCCGACAGTCGATGGCAATGCAGCAGTCATATCCGTCCACAAACAGACAGAGCACGCCGGCAAACAGATTTTTCCCCAGATCCTCATACCGCGCAAGAAGCTCCACCTCCACATAGGGCAAATGGTCTTCCACCAGCTGCCTGGCGGTGGCCGGCATATCCGCCTCTGCAATGCCATACAGAGAATCCATGATTTTCAGCATGGCCTCATCCTTCGTAAACCCGTCCACAAAATAAAAGCAGCACGCCCGACCGCCCACTGTCATTTTCCGTTCCAGCAGGTCAAAACTTTTGCTGATGGCAAGCATCTGCTCACATATTTTCATATTCTCTTCCAGATTTTTCGAAATCTTTTCCGGTCTGTTTTTTTCCATAAAAAATCCCACATTCCTTTCGCAATCGTCCTTCCTATTGTCTGTGAATGTGGGATTTTTATTCATAGGATCACCACTGAAACAAAGCGGTTCCCCAGGTCAGCCCGGCGCCAAAACCGGACAGAACGACGGTCTGTCCCCGTTTCAGCAGTCCTTTGCGGTTCGCCTCATCCAGCAGGATCGGAATGCTGGCTGCGGATGTATTGCCGCAGGCTTGCATATTCATGGGAAACTTGCTGACCGGCGCCCCGATCCTTCTGGCCGCCGCCTGCAAAATGCGCTCGTTGGCCTGGTGCAGCAGGAAAAGATCCACGTCTTCTGCCGTCAGACCGGCCTTCTGTAAAACCAGCGCCACCGTCTCCGGCACTTTTTTTACTGCGAACCGGAAAACCTCCTGGCCGTCCATGAAAATGTAGGGAGAAGAACCGTGATCTGTCGCAACAAACGGACTTCGTAACGGTCTTCCCGGACAGGACAGCGCCTCTCCCCGGCTGCCGTCACTTCCCTGGTCAAAATAATACATCCGCGCCGGGTCTGCCTCCACCACCGCGGCACCGGCGCCGTCCCCAAACAGCACACAGGTGTTCCGGTCCTGCCAGTCCACCAGCTTGGACAACACCTCCCCGCCGATGACCAGTGCCTTCCGGTACAGCCCCGCAGCCATATACGCCTGAACTGTGTTCAACGCAAACAGAAAACCAGAGCAGGCCGCATTGATCTCAAAGGCAGTCGCATGAACAGCGTTCAATTCCCGCTGCACCTCGCACCCGGTGTTAGGCAGTGCCCGATCACCGGAAAGCGTCGCCACCACGATCAGCTCCAGCTCCTCCGCCTGCATCCCGGCATTTTCCAGCGCCCGCCTGGCCGCGCGCACACAAAGCTCCGTCGTCGTCTCCCCTGTGGAAATATGCCGCTGCCGGATGCCTGTCCGGGATGCGATCCACTCGTCCGAAGTGTCCACCATCTTCGTCAGCTGCTCATTGGTTACCATATTGGAAGGAAGGGCGCTGCCCGTTCCCAGTATTTTCAATCCCATTTTCGATTCCTCTTTTTATTTTGATTATCAAAGTATCTATCGTCAGTATACGAAATATCTTCCCTTTTGTCAAGAAAACATGCTATAATATGAACGCAAGTGAGTCATTATGCTCGCATAAATGACGAACGGTGAATATCGAACGAACGGCCTGTGTATGCAGGCAATGAAAAAGGAGAATCCTATGACTTTTAAAGAACGTTTTTTCCTCGGAGAGATCCCCTTCGAGGACATTGACCGATATACGAGCCGCTGGAATTTCAGCGATGAGACGTGCACTCTGGCCGCTTACCTTGGCCTGAACGGTGAAGAAGAGGATGTGTGGATCAGCCAGAGTGACGAGGCGCTGGAGGCGCTGCTGGAAAAGGAGAAGGCAGCCTATCTCGCCTGCCCTACAAAGATCCTGTTTACCGATCTGGACGGCACGCTGCTGAACAACAACAAGGAGATTTCCCCTGCCAACCGGGAAGCTATCCGTCTGGCCCGGGAAGCCGGACATATCATCGTCCTCACCACAGGGCGGCCAATGGCTTCCATTCTGCCGCTGGCTCAGGACCTCCAGCTGGATGGCCCCGGCAGCTATATCATCGGCTTCAACGGCTCCGTTGTGTATGACTGCGGGGAACAGCGTTTTCTCATGAACCGCACCATTTCCCTGGACGATGTGCTTTCCGTTTTCGATGCGGCGGAAAAAGCCGGCATCCACTGCCAGTCCTATGAGGAGAACCATGTGCTCTACCTGCGGGACGATGAGGAAGGGCGCTCCTACTTTGAGCATACCCACACCCCCTGCCAGATCATTGCCGGAACAGACGAGCTTTCCAAGGAACCCAACAAACTGCTGCTCATCGACCTGCACAATCACCAGAAGCTGGAGGATTTCCGCGCCGCTGTGGAGCCAAAGTTCCAGGGCCGCATTCAGTTTGTTTTTTCCAGCAATACCTATCTGGAGGTCATTCCCGCCGGGACATCCAAGGGAAATGCCCTGCATTTTCTGTGCAATTACCTGAACATTCCCGTGGCCAACACGGTGGCTGCCGGAGATTCAGAGAACGATCTGTCCATGATCCGGGAAGCGGCCATCGGCGCTGCCATGGCCAACAGCATGGTACCGGTCAAAGAGGCTGCTGACTATGTGACCATGGCCGACAACGATCATGACGGTTTTGCCGAGATCATTAAAAACTGCCTGCTGAAATAATCTCAGCAGGCAGTTTGCCTCTTCTGTTAATCTTCCACATCCGGGACGGGTTCCTCCGGAACAAATACCCGGTCATGGGTCTCATCCGGTTCCTGTTTTTTCTTCGCCTTTTCTTTTGCCTCTTCCACAAAATAATCCTGGGCGATCAGCGCCGCCTTGCCCCGGCGGTCCACCTTCTCATAATTGCCGTCCGGCATGAGCAGATGGGCCTTGCACGTATCCGCCAGCTGGATTTCCAGAATGTGAATGGCCTCAGCCTTTTTGTCAGGATCCTCAATGGGGAACATGATCTCCACCCGTTTATCCAGGTTTCGCGGCATCCAGTCCGCACTTCCCATATACACATCTTCCTGGCCGTTGTTCAGGAAATAAAAGATTCTGGCATGCTCCAGGAAATTGCCGACGATGGAACGCACCCGGATATTTTCGCTAACACCGGGAATGCCCACCCGCAGCGTGCAGATGCCCCGGACGATGAGGTCGATCTGTACCCCGGCCGCCGATGCCTCATAGAGCGCCGCAATGATCTCCTGGTCGCAGAGGGAATTCATCTTGGCAATGATCCGGGCCGGATGGCCGTTTCTCGCATTGTCCCGCTCTCTGCCGATGAGCTCCAGGAACTTATCCCGCAGCCAGAGCGGCGCCAATGTCAGCTTGTTCCAGGACATGGGCTCCGAATAACCGGAAAGCATGTTGAATACGGCCGTGGCATCCTCGCCGATGGCCGGGGAACACGTCAGAAGTCCGCAGTCCGTGTACAGCTTGGCGGTGGCATCGTTGTAGTTGCCGGTACCCAGATGGACGTACCGGTGGATGCCCTCCTCCTCCCGGCGCACCACCAGGGTGATCTTGCTGTGGGTTTTCAGCCCCACCAGACCATAGATCACATGGCAGCCTGCTTTTTCCAGCATCTTCGCCCACACGATATTGTTTTCCTCATCAAAACGGGCTTTCAGCTCCACCAGCACGCTGACCTGCTTACCGTTCTCTGCCGCCTGGGCCAGTGCCGCGATAATCGGAGAATTGCCGCTGACCCGGTACAGCGTCTGCTTGATGGCCAGCACCTGGGGATCCCGCGCCGCCTGCTTCACAAAGCCCACCACCGGATCAAAGCTCTGATACGGATGGTGCAGCAGAATATCGCCATGACGGATCTGATCAAAAATACTCTCCTCTGTCATGGTCTCCGGTACCGGCTGAGGCTCATGGGCAGGCGCTTTCAGCTCCTCATAACCCTTCAGACCATACAGCTTCATGGCAAAAGTCAGATCCAGCGGCCCGTTGATCTTGTAGACCTCCGACTCATGGACATGGAATTCTTTTTTCAAAATCTTAAAGAGCGGTTTCTCCATCCGGTCTTCCACTTCCAGACGGATGACCTCGCCCCACTGCCGCCGTTTCAGCTGCTTCTGGATCTCCTTCAGAAGGTCGGCGGCCTCATCCTCGTCGATGGTCAGGTCGGCATTTCGCATGACCCGGTACGGATGGGCGCAGATCACATCGTAGCTTAAAAACAGCCGGGAAATATTCCGCTCAATGATCTCCTCCAGCAGGATCACGCTGCGCACCCCGTCATCCGAAGCCGGGAGCTCCACGATTCTTGGCAGCACCGACGGCACCTGTACCGTGGCAAACTCCACCTCGCTGTCCGGCTGATCCTTCTTACGCACCAGCGCACCGATGTTCAGCGTCTTGTTGCGCACCAGCGGAAACGGCCGGGAAGAATCCACCGCCATGGGTGTCAGCACCGGGTACACATTTTCTTTAAAATAACGATCCGCATATTCTGCCTGATCCGGCCGCAGATCCTCATGCTCCTTGATAAAGTTCAGCCCCACGCCGCGCAGCGCCGGAACCAGGGAACGTAGGAAGGTCGAATACTGTACGTTCACCAGCTCATGCACATCCTGGCTGATGGCCTCCAGCTGATCCGAGGCAGACATACCTGCCATATCCTTCTTCGTGTAACCCGCATTGACCATATCCTTCAGAGAAGCCACCCGGATCATAAAAAATTCATCCAGGTTGGAGGCGGAAATGCTCAGAAATTTCAGCCGTTCAAACAGGGGCAGCGTCTTGTCTCTGGCCTCCCCCAGTACCCGGTCGTCAAATTGGATCCAGCTCAGTTCCCGGTTTTTGTAATATTCCGGTTTCAAAAAATCATCCGTGCTCATTTTTCTATTCTCCTGCTTCATCATTCATCCTCATCCGTTCAGTCTTTTTTTCATGCGGATCTCCGGGCGGATCCCGAATACCTCTTCAAAAAACTCCGCTTTATCCGGGAACAGTCCCCGCTCCAGTGTCATATCCTCGTCCGTATCCACCGTCAGCACCAGCTGGCTTCCTTTCAGGGAGGCTTTCATCTCCCGGATCTTCTGCTTGTGGCTGCGATCCAGGGCGTTGGCTACCCGGAGGATGGCCACCAGCTTGGCGATCTTCAGATAACTTTCCTCCTCGATGTCTTCCTTGGCTGCCAGCTCATCAAACCCGGCAAAATCTGTGATCACGTAGCGCACAATGTTGGCCACCAGGTTCCGCTCCTTGTGAGACAGACCGATGATCTCCGTGGACATGATGATATTATAGTTACACTCCGGCGCCTTGGAAATGGTGATGAATTTTCCGCAGTGATGGAGCTGCACGGAAATATTCAGCAGCAGTCGGTCTCTGTCCTTTAACCCCGCAGGTTTTCGCATGGCATCAAAGATCGTCAGCGCCAGATCCGCCACATGAGCCACATGGGGCCGGTCTGCCTGGTAGCGCTTGGCAATATTTTTTGCTGCCGCCAGGATATCATTTTCAAAATTATGGCTGCCCCGGATGATCTTATGCTGCTCCGCATAGTCGTATGCCAGGCCGTCGCTTAAGTTCAGGCCCGGCGCCCAGATCAGTTCCGCCGGGGTATCCTTCAGAAGCTTCCGGTATACCACCAGCGCCGGCAGGATCATGGACTCGTTCTCCGCCGGGATCTCCAGCCGCTTGGCAATCTGCGCCGGAGACAGGGCAATGAGCTGCTCCATATCCGCCATCAGTTCTTCCTTCGTCACAAAGGGCGTATCCCCTTCCGGCTTCTTCCGGTAACGCCTGACCACATAATTGATGTAATCGCCGATGAGAATGACGCTGCGGATCTCCCGGTCCTTCACATACATCCGCTGAAAAGCACCGATCTCACTGTTTACCAGCTCTTCAATGAGCGGCACCATGTAAGATGGCCGGTCTTCCAGACGCTGCAGCCGCTCCCGGATACGGATGATGCCCATGCGGATATTTTCCGTCGTCACCAGCCGATCCTTGTCAAACAGGGACAGCTGGATGCTTCCGCCGCCCACATCGAAGATCGCCGTGCCCTTCTGGATCATTTTTTCAAAAGATTTGCCCTGGTAGGCAATGGATTTGTAACCCAGGAACCGCTGTTCGGAATTGCTCAGTGCCTCCACCGTCATGCCGCTGCGCACCTTGATGTGATCCAGCACGATCAGCGCATTGTCCGACTCCCGGATGGCACTGGTCACGCAGGCCCGGTACGCCTGCACCTGGTACTCTTTCATGATATGCATAAAATCCGTAAGAATGACACACAGTTCATCCATTACCTCTGTACTGATCCTGCCTGTCGTATAGGCGTCTCTTCCCAGATCGATCCGATGACGGACATAGGTAATCTCTCGCATGCCATACTTGGATGATAATTCAAAAATCTTCATTCCCACTTCGTAGGAACCAATATCAACACCTGCAAATGTTGTAATCTGCATACACACACCTCTTTCGGAAGGTTTTGATTTTATTTTACACGTTTCAGGGGAAAAACTCCATAGAAAAGGGGAAGAATTTACAAGGAGTTTACGAAGTGGAGAATCGGCAACGTTCAGTCGCACCATTCGCAAAAAGGGAGCGTCCGAATGGACGCTCCCCTATCATCAATTATGTAATTTGCTCATTTATTCCATTGGTTGCTTCCTGTATGCACAAACCGTCTGAAAACATTACTATTTCGGTGGTCTATACCTTCCTTTTCTCAGATTATAAACAGATGACTGTCTGTTCTGTGGAGACGGTCTATCTCATACACCGGTTTTCTTCAGACTCCCTCTGCCCTCCTGGAAAAGCTTTTCCCTTTCCCCGGCAGCTTCTCCAACGTTCCCTTCTGAAAATCTTCTGTCCTGCCTGCCGCCTGTCCTATCTCCCCGGACACTTCGGGGCACGCGGTACAGCTTTCATCTCAGAGCTTCTGTTGTTTGCCGCCTGCGGCGGTTACACTTCTCTTTTTTCGAGGGGGAGCAGCTCGTCTTCCGATAAACTTCGGTAATCAATCCTCTTCTCACGGTTCCTTCATCTTACCATTCAATCAAATATCCGGTGGTCCGTACCTTCCTTTCGTCAGATTATGAATAAAAAATCTAATTATCTGGTGGTCTGTACCTTCCTTTCTGTTATTTTATGATGGAAGAAGGTTTGTGTACAAGCTGCATACCATGACTGATATCAAATACATGTACTTATTCAGTTGTCTTTCCTTCGCCTGTCTGCTGAGGATGGCGGCAACTACTGATTCCATTTCTCCTGTTCTGTAAGATCATTTCCTGCTTTCATCTTTCTTTACAGATGAAGCTCTTACATCTCTTCTGCGCTCTTATCCTCTGCCATGTGAAGGTTGTTGTCGATCTCATCAATTACTTCATATCTTCCAAAGTAACTGATGAGGCTAAGCTCTGCTTCCTGACCCATTGGAATCACCTCTGTCTTCTTGGAAATATCTGTTTGTTTTATGTATTTCCTTTTGATGATTTGATTATATCTTAGCATCCCCATTTTGTCAATACTATTTTGAAATATTTTTTAAATTATTTGCATCTTGTGACATTATTGTGTAAATTGTGTGTTTATTTCTTATTTTTAGACAAATTCGTACCCTTTTCGTCACAAAAGGCCACAGAGAAGCCGGGCCAGCACACCTGCCGTGAGACCGCAGATATACTGCTCCGGATGCACACTTTTCAGATAGCTTTCCAGCGCTCCCAACTCCAGCTGACAGTTCTGCAGCTGCTCCTCCAGCTCTGATACCGGCGCGGATTCCATATAATCCCCCCGCAGGGAAATCTCGCTGATCCGCCCGCCCAGCACGGAAAATCCGGCCTCCACGGTGCCGCAGCCCTCGATCCTTCTGGCTCGGGTCACCTCATAGAGAGGAAAGGTGCCCACATTCCACTCCCACGTTTCATAGCGGCGCTTTTTCAGCTGCTCCGCCTGCGCCAGATCTGCTTCCGTCCACGCATAGGTCCGGGGAGAAGCAGTACCGAACACTTCTTTTCGAAGAACGGAGCCAAACTCTTCCGGCCCGATGGGATATCCCGCACAGGCAGAAAGGGAGGTCACCCGGCTTTTCACTGACGATACGCCCTTAGAGCGGATCTTATCCTCTGATACCTGCAATACCTGGCTCATGGTCTCCGCATCGGTCTTCAGCAGAATGGTACCGTGATGCATGGTGCGTCCGTTTTCCATATACCGGGCGTTGCCGGAAATCTTTTTCCCGTCCACCGTCACATCGTTGCGCCCCTCCACCCGGGCGTGGATGCCAAACCGCCGACAGGCAGCCAGCAGCGGCGCCGCAAACCGTTCCATGGACAGCTCCGGCACCATGCCCTGCACAATGAAAGTAAAATTCAGATTATCCAGGTCGTGATAAACAGCGCCGCCGCCGGAAAGACGGCGGACAACGGGAATGTGATGCTGTTCTGCGTAGAGGAGATTGACTTCCTGCTGTGCATTCTGATGCTTTCCGATGATCACAGAAGGACGGTTTCTCCAAAGCATAAAATACTCCTCCTGCGGATCCAGATGTCCAAAGGCATATTCTTCCAGTGCCAGATTAAAAGTCGGATCTGTGGACGGACTTTCCAGATAAATCATCGAAACTTCCCTTTCATCCATTCAAACAGTCCCCGGGAATGCTCTCCCGGTTCTGTTTGCTCTGTTGTTTTCTCAGTTTCCGCCTGTACAACTGTTTCACCGGTTTCTCCTGTCACTCCGGGTTCTGCTGATGGCATCTTCAGCTGGCAGGCATTGGTCTCATCCGGTTTTACAAAATCCCGCTGGATCAGCTCCGGTTCATACTCTGTATCTACTGCCTGAATTTGTTCTGTCAAATTGTCATACAGAATTGCATACCGGCTGCGAATCTCTTCAGGTGCATTGTTTGTCCGCTTGGAAATAGCTTTCCCCATATCAACCTCATACTTACGTACTTTGCATAGTTCCACCATACAATGCACTGCCAGCTTTTTTGCTGACAGCACACTGCTCTCCCCGTCCAAAGAAAACTGCGTAAGTCGCTCTCCAAGGGCAACTGCTTCCTGCAGCGCATCTGCTGCCAGACGCATGCTGTTCCGGTAAGATTCCACAATCTCATTCGTCATACTCACAGAGGAAAACGTATCCTCATAACGCTGTACGGCTTTTATCACCTCAACCGTAAATAAATGATACAGAAGCTGCTGCTGTTCCGGATTGCCTTTACTGCATTTTCCTGCCTTCCGAAACAGATCAATCGCCTGCTCCATCGTAAAATGAGAAAAATTACTTCTGGCCGCCAGTCCGCATGCATGGTACAAATATACCTCAAAATCCTGACTGTCATCGGCCTCTGCCTTCCTGCATGCCCGATCCAGTGCTGCATACTTTTTACTCTCATACAGTTCTTTTAATTCTTCCACATCCGTTCCCTCCTGTTTTGTCAGAATAGTTCAAATACTACCTGTTTGTTATACTTTTATTTACTTCACTTAATTCATTACGGACACAAGCAAATCTTCTGGTTTTTAATCTTTATTTACAGATATATTCCTCAAAGAGATACAGAAGATACCCATACCCCTCGGCTTCCATCTTTGCATACGGCACAAAGCGAAGAGATGCACTGTTGATACAGTAGCGCACACCGTTGGGAGATGCCGGGTCATCAGTAAACACATGACCGAGGTGAGAGTCTCCCGTACGGCTTCTGACCTCTGTGCGGCGCATCCCGTGACTTAAATCTTCAAGCTTCACCACAGAAGGTTCCTCAATGGGCTTTGTAAAGGCGGGCCAGCCGCAGTCACTCTCAAATTTGTCTATGGAGGAAAAGAGTGGCTCGCCGGTGACCACATCCACATAGATGCCTTTCTCGAACTGGTTCCAGAACTCGCCGGTAAAGGCGCGCTCGGTGCCGTTCTCCTGAGTAACACGGTACTGCTCCTCCGTCAGTTTGTCACGAATGAATTCCACAGCAGGCTTTTTATAATTGCCCGGATCGATACGCAGCCCGGAAAGCAGTTCCATCTCCGCTCTGGGGATATGGCAGTAACCATTCGGATTCTTCTCCAGATAGTTCTGGTGGTACTCCTCGGCCGGATAGTAGGTTTTCAGCGGGCCAATCTCCACGAAGAACTGCCCGCTGCGTCCTTGTTCAATCCGCGCGATGCGCTCCACCGTCTCCTTCGCTTTATCATTTGTGTAGTAAACACCGGTCTGATACTGACTGCCCCGGTCGTTGCCCTGCCTGTTTTCTACCGTAGGATCAATAACATAGAAGTAAGCCAAAAGCAGGGCATCAAGACTCACCTGTTCAGGATCATACTCCACCCGCACGGTCTCCCGAAATCCGGTGTTTCCCTTGCAGACGGTCTGGTAGTTTGCGTCTGCTTTATCGGTACCGTTAGCGTAGCCGCTCTCGGCATCAAGGACACCGGGAATGGACTGCATCAGCTGTTCCATGCCCCAGAAGCAACCGCCAGCCAGATAGATAACGTTTTCTGTGGTATCCATCCTGTACGTACACGTCTCGCCGGACATATCAGAGGACTGTCCGATTATTTCCTTTGCATCCGTTTTCTGTGGTATATTTTTCTGCCAGACAGCGCATCCACTCAGCAACACCGCGGTAAGCAACAGCACCGGACCTCTTCATACCATGGAATTCTCCTTTCCGCTCTCTTCTTTCCTCAGCCCATATCGTCGGCAAGCGCTTGATCGATGAGTTTTTGCAATGCCTCCCCCTGCTTCTTTTCAGTGATGGCACCCACGACGGGCTCACCCACGATGTTGCCGTTTCGATCCACAACATAGGTGGTCGGATAGGCAAAGATGTTGGTGGTAAACTTTCCGGCCTCTCCGGTGGAATCAAAATACACGTTCTGATAGGTGGCGTTCTTTTTCATCAGTACATCCTTTGCATCAGAAATCGCCGTTTCGTCACCGTCCAACGTGAAGGCATTAACACCAATGAGTGCGCCGTCCCTCTCTGCAAGCTCGCGATTCAGCCCGTCCAACTCGGCAAGCTCGCCTACGCAGGGGTTGCAGGTGGTAAACCAGAAGTTCACCACGGTGACAGCATTGCCTGAGAACAGTTCGTCGCTCTTCACCGTGTTCCCATCCAGATCCTTTCCCTCAAAGGCAGGGAACCTCTGTATGCTGCCGTCATCAGAAGCCATGCTCATGTCGCTGTCCGCGGACATACTCATATCGCTGTCCATAGATAGCTGTGCCACCTCCGGATATTCTTCCTCCAGCGCGGTCAGCTTCTTTTCAATATCACTGATCTTAGTGGCAGACGCCTTCAGCATCTCGTACTCCTCAGCAGTGAACTGATCCTTAATGGCCTCAATGGTGTCCAGCAGGAAATCACCGTAGTTTTTTCCATCCTCCACCATGACCATGCCCTTGTCAGCTTCCATGAAAACCTTTTCCCAGAGCTCCGTATTTTCTGAAAGAAGTATGTTCTCCTGCTCCAGCAGCTTCTTGTGTAAAGTGAGTGCCTCCTCAGCGTTTTTCGGCTCATCGGTCATGGAAGCATCATTACTATTCATATTCGCCGTCTTGTTATCTCCCTTCACACCGCAGGCGGCCAGACTGCATACCAGCATCAGGGACAATACCAGGGACAAAAGTTTCTTTGTATTCATGTTCATTCCTCCTTTTTTATGCTATTATCATAACGCAGGAAAGTTAAAGTCTCTGTTAAGAACGAAAACTTAACGCAAATCTTATCCGTTTCTGCTATACTGAAGGCAACGAAAAAAGCTTGTAAAGTAAAGGAGGAGTGTTATGCACCTTTTGGTCATTGAAGACGAGCGTGCCCTGTGTGAGACCATCGTCCGCAGCCTGCGGCGTCTGGCCTACAGCGTGGACTGCTGCTATGACGGTGAAAAAGCGTTGGAGCTCATTGCTGTCGAAAAATACGATCTTATCCTGCTGGATCTGAACCTGCCGGAGAAAGACGGCATGACGGTGCTGCGCACCCTGCGTCATACTGACCGGGAGACCAAGGTGCTCATCCTATCCGCCCGCGGTGAGGTAGAGGACAAGGTGGAGGGGCTGGACGCAGGAGCCAACGACTATCTGGCAAAACCCTTTCACCTGGCCGAGCTGGAAGCCCGCATCCGCAGCCTGACCCTGCGGCAGTTCACCCAACGGGATGTGCTGTTGAGCTGTGGATGTCTGAACTTCGATACCCGTTCCCGCACTGCTGCCGTCAACGGGCAAGCCCTGACACTGACCCGCAAGGAGACAGGGATCCTGGAATACCTGATGGTACATCAGGGACGGCCGGTAAGTCAGGAGGAGCTGATGGACCATGTCTGGGACAACAGCGTGGACAGTTTCAGTAACTCCATCCGAGTCCATATCTCCGCCCTGCGCAAGAAGCTTCGCGCCGCACTGGGCTATGACCCCATCCGCAATCGCATTGGCGAGGGCTACCTGATCGGAGGCGAGGAAACATGAGGAAACTTTCCTTACAGTGGCGCATCACCTTAATGACCATCCTGCTCATCGGTGTCACCTGCGTTACCATGAAGCTGCTGCTCTGCTCCTCCGGTGTCCACTACATGGATTTCATCGGAGAATCCCTGCAGGACTACCCAACCGGTGGCGAGCCCGCTTTCTTTGACCCACAGATGGCGGAGCCCGGGCAGGATGTCACCATCGTTATCCATGGGGCACAGGAGGATTTCTGTATGACCAACTGGTACATCACTGCGGCAGTGACGGTATTGGGCGGCATCCTGGCCTATTTCGTCAGTGGACACGCCCTGAAGCCTCTGCGTAGCTTTACCTCTCAGGTGGAAAAGGTGCAGCTGAGCACGCTTGCGGACATGCAAATGAACGAGGACACCCTGCCGGAATTCCGACAGCTGAGCCACTCCTTCAACAAGATGCTGGAACGACTGAACAATGCCTTCGCCGCCCAGCGGCAGTTCACCGGCAACGCCGCCCATGAGCTGCGAACACCGCTGGCGCTGATGCAGGCACAACTGGAACTATTTTCCGCAGAGCATCCCGACGTGCTGCCAGAGACGGCCAATTTTCTCTTCCTGCTGCGGGAGCAGACAGAGCGACTGACCCAAATGACAAAAACCCTGCTGGAAATGAGCAATCTGCAACAGGTGGCCCGGAACGAGCGGATCCAGCTGGCGCCCATGGTCGAAGAGATTTTTACGGATCTTGCGCCGCTGGCGGAGAAGCGCAGCATCACCCTGGAAGTAGATGGAGACGGCGTCATGACCGGAAGCGATGCGCTGATCTACCGACTCCTCTTTAATCTTACGGAAAATGCCGTCAAGTACAACCGTCCGAATGGCTCCGTGCAGGTTTCGGTTTTGCAGAAGCCGGAAAAGCTCCTAATCCGTGTTTCTGACACCGGCTGCGGCATCCCGGAAGAATATCAGCGAAGCATCTTCCATCCCTTCTTCCGGGTGGATAAGTCCCGCAGCCGGGAATATGGAGGCGCAGGGCTCGGACTCTCCCTGGTCTGGGAGATTGCCGATCTCCACAATGGCTCCGTTTGGGTGGATGAAAGTTCAGAGAAAGGTTCCACGATCGCAGTAGAATTTTTAACGCAGCATACAGTGAAACCCTAAAACCCTTTTATTCGTTATCTCTTTGCCTGCCGTCCCCAGCGTTCCTCACTGTGAGGTGCTCAGATATGAAGCAGCGGTTCCTGACCCTGGAAAACGGTGATTTCCATATAGAAACGCGCCGGACGATACCCCCGTCCGACGCGCTCCCATTTTATGAAACCGGGGACGATTCTTTCATCTGCCCCCGCAGATAATCGATAAACTGTTGGGCGGTACGTCCGGAAAGCCCTCCATGGCTCAACTCCCACTGGTTGGCCTGCAGCAGCAGCTCCTCCTCCGGGATGTGCAGTTCGTATCTTGCAGCCAGTGTCTTTACGATCTCCATGAATTCCTTTTTGCTCGGGCCCACGAAGAAAATAGACACACCAAATCTTGCCACCAGAGACAGCTTCTCCTGAACGGTGTCAGAGGTGTGCATATCCTCTCTGCGGCCATCCTTGTCCCCGTACTCCTCCTTGATCAGGTGGCGGCGGTTGGAGGTGGCATAGATCAGCACGTTGTCCGGTTTCTTCTCCAGGCCGCCCTCGATGACGGCTTTCAGATATTTATACTCGATCTCAAACTCCTCAAAGGACAGATCATCCATGTAAATGATAAATTTGTAATTCCGGTTTTTGATCTGGGCGATCACATCGTTGAGATCCTGGAACTGGTGCTTGTAAATCTCGATCATCCGCAGGCCCTGATCGTAATACTGGTTCAGGATGGCCTTGATGCTGGTGGATTTGCCGGTGCCCGCATCACCGAACAACAGGCAGTTGTTGGCCGGACGGCCTTCCACAAAAGCCTTGGTGTTGTCCGTCAGCTTTTTCTTTGGAATGTCATAGCCCACCAGATCGTCCAGGCTGACGTGGGCAATATTCGTAATGGGCACGATCTCGGCGCCCTCCTCGGTGTGCTCCACCCGGAATGCCTTGTGCAGGCCCAGTTTGCCCACACCGAAATCCTTGTAAAACGCGGTCATGATGTCCATGAATGCGTGCTCATCGGCTGCTGCCGCCAGTCTACGGCTCGTCTCACAGATCCGGTCACGGATCCGCTTGTTGAACATCTTGCTGTGCTCGTTGACATTTTTATAATTTTTCAGAAGGGCCAGACCGTTGACCCCCAGCGCCTCATCGATCTTGTCCAGATCATAGTCAAACAATTCCTTGAAAATGGAAAAGTCATTCAGCGCCACCGGGTTGATGCTGCCCTCCACCGGGCCCACGATCTCACAGGCCATGCTGAACGCATTTTCGTTATTGACCAGCAGATATGTCAGATAATTGTGCCACAGATTTCCCTCAAAGCCATGGCTCCCGGCCAGCTCCACCATGCCGTTGATGCAGTCATACAGAAGGGCCGTGATATCCTCTTTGTTATAATAATCGCTGTCATAATTGTCCATGATCCATGTCATATCATCCAAGATCTGGCCGTCCTCAAAATGTTTAAACAAAATCAGCTGGTTTACTTTACTCATGTTTTTCTCTTCTTTCTCTTTTCTAATAATTACCAAGGATCCGCATGTTGCGCGTCTCATCCCGGAGCCCCCGCAGGGCATTTTTCACCGCACTGTCATTGAGATTGCCCTCGAAATCCAGGAAGAACCGGTATTCCCAGTTCCGGCCCTCGATGGGGCGGGACTCAATTTTGCACATATTTAATCCATTATAAATAAAATGGGACATGGCGTGATACAGGGAGCCGCTCTCATGGGGGATCTCGAAGCAGATGCTGATCTTTCCCGCATCCTTCCGGTAAATCTTCTGGTTGGTGACGATGATAAACCGGGTGGAATTGGCCGCATTGCTGCACATCTCCGGTTCCAGGATCTCCAGGTCATAAAGCTTCGCCGCCAGGCTGTTGGCAATGGCCGCTTTGGACGGATCCTGCTCTCTGGCAACCATCCGGGCCGCCTCCGCGGTGTTCAGCATACTGATCTGCTGCCACTCCCGGTGCTCCTCCAGATATTTCGCCGACTGCATCAGCGCCTGAGGATGAGAATAGACGGTGCGGATATCAGAAAGCTTTGCTCCCTTTACGCTCATGAGGCAATTTTCAATCTTCATCACCTGTTCGCCCACAATGTAATTCTCAAATTCCACCAGCAGATCATAGATACTGCTGACAATGCCCGCGGAAGAATTTTCAATGGGAAGCACCGCAAAATCCGCCATGCCCTCCTCGATGGCTTCCATGGCGTCCCGGAAGGATTCCACATGGAAGCTGTTCACCTGATCGCCGAAATAGGCACGCATGGCTGCCTCACTGTTGGCACCCTCCACGCCCTGGAAAACGACCCGGGCGGATGCCTGCTTCAGGCTGTCCACCTCCATAAAGGGCAGACGGCCGATCACGCCCCGTTTGGAAAGCAGCTGATACTGCAGCTTCCGGCTCATGGACATGATCTGCTCAAACAGCTCCTCCACGCCGTGCCGGTAAAAATCATTGGAAGCCATGGCTTTCAATGTCTGCAGCTTGGATTTCTCCCGCTCCTTGTCCAGCACCTGCTTGCCGTTCTCGATCTTATACTCTGCCACCTCCCGGCAGATATCCATCCGTTTCTCATATAAATGCACGATCTGCTCGTCGATATCGTCCAGCTGATCTCTTAATTGCAGTAAATCTATCGCCATTGTACTTGTTTCCTCCCTATTTTTCATCCACGACCTGGAAGATCACGAACTTGAGATAATAAGACTCATCCGCGCTCATGAGGATCGGGTGATCCGGCGCCTGGGTGCGGTATTCCACCTGACGAAGCCGCTTGTGGGCATCCCTGGCCGCATCCCTGATGGCCTGTAAAAACAGCTCCGGTGTCATGAAATGGGAACAGGAGCAGGTACACAGATACCCGCCGTTCTTTACCAGATCCATGCCCCGGCGGTTGATCTCCTTATAGCCCTTGGTGGCATTTTTCACGGAATTCCGGGACTTCGTGAAGGCCGGGGGATCCAGGATCACCACATCGAACTTTTTGCCCTCCCGTTCCAGCTGAGGCAGCAGTTCAAACACATCCGCGCACGTAAATGTCACCCGGTCAGACAGGCCGTTGAGGGCCGCATTTTCCGTGGCCTGATCCACACCCAGCTGGGAAGCGTCCACACCTAGCACGCTTTTTGCTCCTGCCAGTCCCGCATTCAGCGCAAAGGAACCCGTATGGGTAAAGCAGTCCAGCACCGTCTTATCCTTACAGAGTGCTGCCGCCGCCCGCCGGTTGTATTTCTGATCCAGGAAAAATCCGGTCTTCTGGCCTTCCTTTACGTCCACATAATAGCGCACACCATTTTCCTGTATTTCCACCTTGGTATCGAATGCCGGGCCGATAAAGCCCTTCACCCGCTCCATGCCCTCCTGGGTACGCACCTTGGCGTCGCTGCGCTCATAGACGCCCCGGATGGTGATGCCGTCCTCCGCCAGCACTTTGATCAGTGTCTGTACCAGGAATTCCTTCCACCGGTCAATGCCCAGCGCCAGCGACTGTACCACGATCACATCCGAAAACTTGTCCGCCACGAAACCGGGCAGGAAATCCGCCTCCCCGAAGATCAGACGGCAGCTGTCGGTGTCCACCACGGCCTTGCGGTATTCCCAGCAGTCCCGCACCCGCTGCTCCATAAAGCTTTCCGTGATCTCGTGCTCCTTTTTCCGGGAAAGCACCCGGATGCGGATCTTGGAATTCATATTGATGAACCCATAACCAAGAAAATAGCCGTCAAAATCTTCCACGGCTACAATGTCTCCATTTTCAAAGGAACCGTCCACCCCTGCGATCTCGTTGTCATAGATCCACAGGCCCCCTGCTTTCAGGGCTCTGGCCTCTCCTCTTTTGATTCGTGCAACTGCATAACTCATCTTTCTTCCTCTTTTCCAAAATTTACCCGTATCACATCTGCCATTTTGGCGCATACTGTCCCTGTGGAGAGCATTGTATGAAAAAATTTCTGACCTGCGGCGTCATGGGCTGGTGTCTGGAAATCTTCTGGACCTCCCTTGGTGCCCTTCGCAAACGACAAATGAAACTCATGGGAACCACATCCGCCTGGATGTTCCCTATCTATGGCTGCGCGGCGCTTCTGTCCCCGGTAAGCCGTCTGATCCGGCGTTTTCCCGCGATCTTACGCGGCAGCATCTATTCTTTTCTCATCCTGACAGGCGAATTCCTGTCCGGCTCGCTTCTGTCCCGGCATGGCCTGTGTCCCTGGGACTACAGCCGGGCGCGGTTCCATTATAAGGGACTCATCCGCCCGGATTACTTTTTCCTCTGGTTTTTCGTGGGCCTTCTTTATGAAAAAATACTGACCCGCCCCCGTCAGTCGTAAAAATCCATATCCTCCGGCGGTTCCGGGGCTTCCGGCCCGCCATCCAGATTCTGCATGCCCACCGTTCTGCGCTTCATCCGGGCTTCCTCGGACTTGCGCAGGATGAACTCCTTCACTTCTTTGGAATTCTTGATATGTACCAGCTCCAGCCGGGGATGGGTCTTATCAGACGTCAGACAGGACACCGTGCCCAAACCGAACAACCGCTCCAGGAGGCTCCGGTTCAACACCACGTCCTGGATCCGGTACATGTAACAGTCATTCTCCGTTTTTTTCAAAAATCCCTCGTCAATGGTCAAAATGTCTTCTTCTATGTGATAGCTGGTAAATGTCCAGGGGAGCCCGAACAGAACCAGGCGCTTCTTCTCTGTGAATCCCATCTTTATTCCTCCGATTTTTCTCGATGTGTTAATCATGATACCTCACGAATTGCTCCGTGCTTCGCACTCTCACAATTCTCGCCACGATTCGCATATCGTGAAGCTATCGCTTCACTTTTATGCTCATATCGGGGCGTGTCCCAAGCTCTTTCGCCCGCCTGCATGCGAGCATGCGCAGTCTCAGAGCTTTGTCCACTGGTATCATGATACCACGACTTCCCGGGGTCTGCAAAGACTGATGATACAAATTTTCATAAATATTTCATTGAATTTGAAAAGAAGGTACGCTATAATAAATCAGATTACAAAGGAGGTTGAACCGCTATGGAAACTTTACAGGCTATCAATGGCAGACGAAGCATCCGCAAATTCAAGGAGCAGAAGGTTGACCGGGAGACCATCGAGAAGATCGTGGCTGCCGCTTCCTACGCACCGTCCTGGAAGAATACCCAGGTTGTCCGCTACCATGTATTTGACGACCCGCAGATCAAGTCTGACATTGCCAACAAATATACCCTCGGTTTTGCTTATAATACCGGTACTCTGGAGCATGCGCCCCAGGTTGTTGCCCTCACCGCAGTGAAGGGTCGCAGCGGCATGGAAAAGGATGGCTCCTGCACCACATCCAAAGGTGAGAGCTGGCTTATGTTCGATTCCGGCATTGCCGCCCAGACATTTTGTCTTGCCGCTTACGATTACGGCGTAGGTACCGTGATCATGGGCATCTTTGATGCCGACAAGGTGGCTGAGCTTCTTCATATCCCCGAGAATGAAGTCGTTACCGCGCTGATCGCATTTGGATATCCCGATGAAGAGCCTGCCGCACCGAGACGGAAGGCTGTTTCCGATCTTCTTACTTTTTGTTGATTTTGAGAGGCTGTTTTTTACAGCCTCTTTTTTTGCGCAGCCAAAGCCCTGGAGCCTGTGTTTCCAAGAGGCTCTGACTGTTGCCATGATAACATGAAAGGAGCTTTTATGAGACATTTTTTGAATCCCCTGGACTTCTCCATCGAGGAACTGGACACGCTGATGGATCTGGCCGATGACATCCGCCGGCACCCGGACAAATACGCCCACGCCTGTGCCGGGAAGAAGCTGGCCACCCTGTTCTATGAGCCCAGCACCCGCACCCGTTTAAGCCACGAAGCTGCCATGCTCAATTTGGGCGGCAGCGTCCTGGGCTTTTCCTCTGCCGATTCCAGCTCCGCCGCCAAAGGCGAAACGGTGGCAGACACCATTCGCGTGGTTTCCTGCTTTGCGGACATCTGCGCCATGCGCCATCCCAAGGAAGGCGCCGCCACGGTTGCCTCCATGTATTCCTCCATCCCCATCATCAATGCGGGGGACGGCGGCCATCAGCACCCCACCCAGACAGCCACCGACCTGCTCACCATCCGTTCCTTAAAAGGTCACCTGGATCATCTGACGGTGGGGCTGTGCGGCGACCTGAAATTCGGACGGACGGTGCACTCTCTCATCGGCGCCCTGTCCCGGTACGCCGGCATCCGCTTCGTGCTCATTTCCCCGGAAGAGCTGCGCATTCCCGATTACGTCCGCCAGGATATTCTGGAGAAAGACCACATTCCCTATCAGGAGGTCATCCGGCTGGAGGACGCCCTGCCCGATCTGGATGTGCTGTACATGACCAGAGTCCAGAAGGAACGTTTTTTCAACGAAGAGGACTACGTGCGCATGAAAGATTTCTACATCCTTGACCGGGAGAAAATGAAGCTGGCGCCGCAGGATATGATCGTCCTCCATCCCCTGCCCCGGGTCAACGAGATCGCCGCGGAGGTGGATGACGATCCCCGGGCCGCTTATTTCAAACAGGTACAGTACGGCGTTTATGTCCGCATGGCTCTGATTCTCACATTACTGGAGGTGCACGTATGTTAAATGTAGGCGCAATCAACGAAGGCTTCGTGCTGGATCACATCCCGGCCGGAGAAGGCATGGAAATCTACCGAATGCTCGGTCTGGACAAACTGGACTGCGGCGTTGCCATCATCCGCAATGCCACCAGCAGCAAAATGGGACGCAAGGACATTCTGAAAGCGGAGTGCCCCATCGACAGTCTGGATATGAACATTCTGGATATTTTGGGCTTCATCGACCACAACATCACCGTCAACATCATCGAAAATGCTGTTATCGTGGAGAAAAAGAAACTAAAGCTCCCCGCCCGCCTCACCAACGTGATCCGATGCACCAATCCCCGGTGCATCACTTCCATTGAGCGTGGCCTTCCACAGGAATTCCTCCTGACAGATCCCGACCGGCAGGTATACCGCTGCCGCTACTGCGAGGAAAAATATCACCGGCACCCGTAAATCAAATTTTCCATTAAAAAAGAACCGGCAGCACAGCCGACTGCGAAAATCGGTTATGCTATCGGTTCTTTTCTTTTTGAAATAAAGCGGAACGATAAGCCGGGTTATGTCGTGAATGATCATCTATCTGGTACCGATGTTGCCACCGGTCTCTAGCGACCTACCTGAAAGCACGACGGGCCGCCGTATCGCTTTCTGTTCGGTCTTGCTTCGGATGGGGTTTACATATGCCCCGCCTGTTACCAGGCGGGCGGTAGTCTCTTACACTGCCCTTCCAACCTTACCGGGAATGCTCCCGGCGGTACATTTCTGTTGCACTATCCTTGGAGTCACCTCCACCGGACGTTATCCGGCATCCTGCCCTATGAAGCCCGGACTTTCCTCAGACGGCACCTTTCGGCCTGCCGCCCGCGATCATTTATTCTGCTTCACCTCTGGAATTCTAGCATATTTGCATGGCAAATGCAAACAATATTTTACTCCAGTCCCTTTCTCTTATACACGACCCACAGCCGGTTATCCAGGAAATCCTCACTGTAGTATTCATCGCCCCAACTGTCATAGTCAAAGGGCTCATAGCCGCCCAGCTGCATTTCATAGCGCTTCTCGGTGATCTCCCGGTAGGTGGTATCCACAAACAGATAATCTGCGGTCAGGTATGTATCCTCCGGCAAAATGATGAGCTTGTCCTGGTATTCCTTGGGCAGTACCATGGCGCCCCAGGGAAGACCCGCATAGCTGTAGCCGTCGTAGGCCCCGATGACAATAGGCTCTGTGGGGTTGACTTTGTCCACCAGATGTCTGATGCAGCTGGCAGCCGCTGTGTCCCAGTAGTCCAGCTCATAGCGTTTTTCCACATTGCCGCCGGCCAGCAGGTTATAATACCCGAACTGGTTGGGATGCCAGATGGCCATGATGACCACCAGGTAGAGCATCTGGCCGCCCACGGCGCAGGCTGCCGTCCGCCGGATCCATTTGCTGTCCGCATGCATGAGCACCTGCAGCGCCCGGGCACCGAACACCACGAAGGGGCCGTACACGAAATACAGATGCCGCCAGCCGTTGTAAATGACCGGATCGCCGATCATGGTGTAGATGAGCACCGGCCAGACAATGGCCATCAGCAGCAGATAATATTTTTCACAGCCGTTTAAAATTTCCCGGAAACGCAGGAATTTTCCTGCAGTGAGCACATGGCCCGCCACCATCAGCATAAGAAAGATCAGCGGGCTGGTGAGGAAAATGAGTACCGGCACGTAATGCCAGGGCAGTGTCCGGAAGCTGTTGCCGAACATCTGGCCCTGATAGAGCAGGGAGCCTTCCCAGCGCACGAAGTCCATGGACTGGGAAATGACGTACTGGAAGTATCCCACGATGGACGGCCAGCAGGCCGGTGTGATCAGGAAAAAGGTGACGGCAAAGACAACCACGATCAGGACGCCTTTCAGAAAATTGCTCCGGTTCCACTGCTTCTGCGCCGTCAGCACCACCAGGTAAAGAAGGCCCACCAGCCCCAGCACCCAGAAGCCGATGACCCGGGTGTTGGCCGCAAAACCGGCCGCAATACCCAACAGCACCGCGTAGCGGATCTTCCGCGTTTCGATAAAGTAAATGCCCAGCGCAGCCACCATCAGCAGCAGGGAGGCAAACACCATATCCTTGTTGTTGTAAAAACCATCCGCAAACATCCGGGGACTGAGCCAGTACATGAGCACGCCCACAATGCCATATTTCCAGTCCTTTAACAGCAGCTTGATGATGGCATACAGGGACAAAAGCCCCAGGAAGGTGACAAAGAACGTATACCGGTGCCAGGCATGGCTTAAGGAACGCATATCATCCGCATACCCGTATTTGATAAACCAGGGCGTACACGGATAATAGGCGGACTGCCCGTGGTCTTTTTCGATATATTCGGAAATATACGGGTAATCCTTTTCGTCCGCCCAGCGCACAAAGGCGCTGTCCTCGCCCTCCAGCACCCGGGCGTACTCCTTGATATTGGCGGCAAAAATGCCAAACTCCGTTGTCTCATCCCAGGGCATCCCATAGTCCTTTGCCAGGAACATGCCCAGCAGAAAGACTGCCGCAAAGAACACGACAACGATCTGCCGGCGAACCTGTTCCAATTTTTCCATCCTCTTTCTCTCCTTTTAGATTTTAAAGCATCCGCCGCCCACAAATTCCCGCAGCAGCGAATTTTTCGGTATTTCTTCGCTGGGGATTCCCACAAAATAATCCAGGAATTTCAGCAGGCGCTTGGCCTCCATATACTCCGGTTCCTCCGGCCGGATGCCGAACAGTGCCGGTTCCACGTAGCATTTCAGCGCCGCCAGTTCATAGATCAGCGCCGAATTGAACATCACGTCCGCCTCTTCCTGATACGGGAAAATGTTCTGCTCCTCGCCCCGGCGCACGGAAGGCCACATGGCGATGGTATTTTTCGCAGAAGTGCCCCTTGTTCTGGCATCCCGGACGATCCGGCGGATCAAACGGCCGTCTGTGGTGGGGATCCGGTTATGCTCATCAATGTTTATCTGGGTCAGCGCACTGATATAGATCTTGAATTTATTTTCCTTGGGCAGCGCATAGGACAGGGCGTCATTCAGGCAGTGGATGCCCTCCAGCACCAGCACATCGTCCTTGCCCAGCGTCAGCGTATCGCCCTTGTATTCCCGGACACCGGTCTTGAAGTTGAAGGTAGGCATCTCCACCGTCTCCCCTGCCAGCAGGCGGGTCATATCCCGGTTGAAGCCCTCCACGTCGATGGCCTCCAGGCACTCATAATTCTTCTGACCGAACTCATCCACCGGCGTATCCTCCCGGTTTTTGAAATAATTGTCCACTGCCACCGGGTGGGGCTTCATGCCGTGCACCATAAGCTGGACGGACAGCCGATGGGAAAAGGTCGTTTTGCCGGAGGAGGACGGCCCTGCGATCATGACCAGCTTCACGTCGGGCCGGCTGCTGATGGTCTGGGCGATCTCCGCGATCTTTTTCTCCTGCAGCGCTTCCTGCACAAGGATCATCTGGCTCACCTTGCCGGCGGTGATCTGATCGTTCAGCGCACCGACGGTGGGAATGCCCAGCATCTCTCCCCACTGGCAGGACTCCTTGAGCACATGGAACAGCTTATGCTGCGGCGCAAAGGACGGCACCACTTTAGGCGCTTCCTTCTGGGGCATCTGCAAAACAAAACCCTCGTCGTACGGATACAGCGCAAAGTATTTGATATAGGAGGAATCCGGCACCATGTAGCCGTAGTAATAATCCTCCAGATTATCCAGCCGGTAAATATTTACCCGGGATACCCGACGATAGCGGAACAGCTCTACTTTGTCCTCCATGCCGTGAAACCGGAATCTGCGCACGGCGTCTCTCGTATCCACGGAAAATTTCTCAATGGGAATGGCTTTCTCTGCCAGCAGGCGCATCTGTGCCTCCAGCTTCTGCAAAAATGCTTCGTCCACGCCCTTCTTATTTCCAATCGTGCAATATAAGCCCCTGCTTAAGGAAAAATGTACGAACAGCCGATCCACCGTCTCCTTATCGGAAATGTCATAGAGCGCCTTGATCATGAGCAGCATGGCACTTCTCCGGTACGTGTTGATCCCGGCCTCCGTGTCCGCGGTCAGAAATTCGATGGTGCCGTCCTCTTTCAGCTCCTTGTTCAGTTCCCGCAGGCGGCCGTTCAGAGACACAAGCAAAATGTCCTGTGCAAATCCCTGCTGATAGTCTGCCGCAATGGTTTTCAGCTTTGTTCCCTTGGGATATTCCCTGGTTTCCCCGTTGATGATTACTTTCTGCATTTCCATACAGAAGTACCTCCTTCTACATCCTGTTTTTCCCCGTTTCTATATACCCACATTGCAGAAGGATACGCTTTCTCTGCCGCCTATCCATTCTGCAGTCAGACACTCCTGACTTTCCCTTAAATAACCGTGTACGGATGCTGCACAGGCACGGCCTCCACCTGCACCTCGCCTTCCAGCAGCCATTCCACCTGCTGGCGCATATCCGCGATAAAAATATGCTCGATGCCATAATGTCCAGCGTCAATGACCGCCATCCCCTGGGCTGCCATATCGGTGCCGAAATGATAATCCACATCTCCGGTCACATACACATCTGCTCCGGCGGCAAGTGCTTCCCTGCCAAAGCTTTTGCCGGAACCCGGACAGGTGGCCGCCCGGTAAACCATCTGGGAGGCATCCCCATAGACGATCACCCCCGGCAGCCCAAACTGCCGCTTCAAAAATGCCGCATAGTCACCGAGGGGCATAGCTGTATCCAAATCACCGACAGCACCAAAACCCGCCGGTTTTCCCTCATAAATAAACGGCTTTTCCTGCGCCAGAAATGTCACCGTCGAAAGGTCAAGCCCCATCCGTGCAGCCGCCTGCTCTCCCATCCGGCACACATCATAGTTGGTGTGCATCGCATAATAGGAAAGATCCATGCGGATCATCCGGCGGATCCGCCAGCCGATGAAATCATCCTCCCGCACATTTTTCACAGGCGAAAAAATCAGGGGATGATGCGTGAGCAGCATATCCGCCCCCACTGCTTCCGCCTGATCCAGTACCTGATCTGACGCATCCAGCGCCACCAGTATCTTATCCACTTTTTTCTTCGGGTCTCCCACCAGGAGACCCACGTTATCCCAGTCCGAAGCGCAGGCCGGAGGGATCAGCCCTTCCAGTCTGCGCATGATCTCTTTACATTCCATCATATGCCAACGCCTCCCCGATCAGTGCCAGATATGCATCAATCTCCTGCACGCGGCCCCGGCCGTCCTCTGCCATTTTGTCAGAAACCGTCCGGCGCACCTGCGCATACTGGGCCTTTTCTTTCAGAAGGAACTCCCGCAGTACCGGATCATGGCGCTGCAGAAGAAGTTTTCCAAACGCGTATTCCACCTGACTCCAGGACTCTGCCGTTCCGACATTGATCCCGGCATTTCCAGAACTCCCCGCATGGCAGGAACCCGTTTTCTGTTCGGCTCCCGGCCCGATGAGCCGCATCATGGGATAGTATTTCCCGTCTTCCTCCACGAAATCCTCATCCTCGATGGTAAAGCCCGCTTCCCGTACAAATCTTCGCACCTCGCCCACCTTGGACTGGGGCTGCAAGATCCACTCCGGCACCTGCTGCCAGTGGCAGTGTCCGGCCTCCAGAATGCGGATCATGAGAAGGCCGCCCATGCCGGCCATGAGCACCGTATCCGCTTCCCCCGGCTGCAGTGCGGCAAGGCCGTCACTCTTTCTTGTCTGTATGTATTGCTCCAGCCCCTGTTCCCGGATATGCTCTCTCGCTCTGGCAAGAGGGCCATCCTTCACATCCATGGCCAGCGCGCCGGGGATCCGTCCCTCCTGCACCAGCCGGATCGGCACATAAGCATGGTCGGTTCCGATATCTGCCAGGCGGCTGCCGCTGCTCACCAGCGCAGCCACTGCCGTCAGCCGTTTTGACAACTGCTGCATGGTTTTCTCCTTAATCCAGATAATCCCGCAGCTTCCGGCTTCTGCTGGGATGACGGAGCTTGCGCAGTGCCTTGGCCTCGATCTGACGGATCCGCTCACGGGTGACGTTGAACTCCTTGCCCACCTCTTCCAGCGTGCGGGCTCTGCCGTCCTCCAGGCCGAACCGAAGACAGAGCACCTTCTGCTCTCTCTCTGTCAGCGTGGAAAGCACCTCTACCAGCTGCTCCTTTAACAGGGTAAAGGCTGCCGCATCCGCAGGCACCGGTACATTGTCATCCTGGATAAAGTCGCCCAGATGGCTGTCCTCCTCCTCACCGATGGGGGTCTCCAGGGAAACCGGCTCCTGGGAGATCTTCAGGATCTCGCGGACACGCTCCACCGGCATCTTCATCTCCTCGGCGATCTCCTCCGGGGTAGGTTCACGTCCCAGCTCCTGCAATAACTGTCTGGACACACGGATGAGCTTGTTGATGGTCTCTACCATGTGTACCGGGATACGGATCGTTCTCGCCTGATCCGCGATGGCTCTTGTGATGGCCTGACGGATCCACCAGGTCGCATAGGTGGAAAACTTGTAACCCTTGCGGTAATCAAACTTCTCCACGGCTTTGATCAACCCTAAGTTACCCTCCTGGATCAGGTCAAGGAACAGCATGCCGCGGCCCACATACCGCTTGGCAATGCTGACAACAAGACGGAGGTTCGCCTCTGCCAGACGGTTCTTGGCGTCCTCGTCGCCCAGCTCCATCCGTTTTGCCAGCTCGATCTCTTCCTCCGCACTTAAGAGCGGCACCTTGCCGATCTCCTTTAAGTACATACGGACAGGATCCTCAATGCTGACGCCGTCAGGCACAGACAGATCGATCTGCTCCATATCCACATCGTCATCATCATCCAGGATAATGTCATCATCATTGTCCGTGATCCGAAGCACATCCACATTGTTGGCTTCCAGAAAATCCAGAATGCGTTCAAACTTGTCCGCATCCAGTTCCATATCTGCGAAAAAGTCGCTGATCTCCTGATATTCGAGTACGTTCTTTTTCTTCTTGGCCATCGCCAGAAGCTCTTTCAGCCGTTCTCCGAATTTTGCCACATTTTCTTCCATGTAAGTTCCATCCTTCCTTACGCTCTTTATAGTTTGTCCTTAATCGATCGAAATATGCAGTTTTTCCAGTTTCTGTAAATTACTGCGTTCCAGAATCAGTTTCTGGAATCCTTCCATATCGGTGACATCTAATTGTCTCGCCCGTTCATCCAGGCTGTATTTCTTCACCTTGCGAAGGGTCTCCGACACCGCCTTCTCCTGTTCTTCCTTTGTCTCCAGCCTTTTGAGCCTGGCATTGAACAGGGACGCCGCCTTATTCTGATCCTCCGAATCTTCAAAGCTGCTGATGATCCGGGCCGGATTCAGTTCTCCCTTTTCCAGCTGTGCAAACAGCATCTGCGCAATGGTGCTGTACGGATCCCCGGTGAAATCCTCCGGGCTTAAGTAATCTTTTAACTGCCCGTACAGGGCCGGTACTTCAATGAGCCAGGTGAGAAGCAGCTTCTGGGAAACATCCGCTCCCGTCTCCTTCTCCCGCTTTCCAGCCGGCTTCCGGTCGGCGCCGGACGGGCTGTCTTCTCTTCGAAGCCCCGGTGCCGTCACGCCCCGGTTGCCCAGGTCGTTCACCCGTTTTTTCAGGCCCTCATAGCTGATATGGTACTGGTCAGCCACGGCCTCGATATAATTCTCCCGCTCCATCTCCTCCGAAAACTGGAGAAGCCTTGCGGCGATCTCATTCTGAAAATTGGTCTTGCCTTCCGGATCCTTCAGGTCATAATCCCGTTCCAGGATTGCCAGCTCATACAGGAAGCTGTTCTGGGCCTCCTCCATGCGCTTCTCAAATTCCTCCGCACCCAGATTCTTGATAAACTCATCCGGGTCTTTGTAAGGGCGCATATTGATGACCTTGGCGGAAATCCCGGCATCCTTCAGGATCGGAATGGCCCGCATGGCCGCTTTCACACCGGCGCCGTCGCTGTCGTAGGTGAGCAGCACCTTGTCGGTGTAACGCTTCATGAGCATGGCCTGCTGGGTCGTCAGCGCCGTTCCCAGAGAAGCCACCGCCTGGTTGAACCCTGCCTGATGCAGGGCGATCACATCCATGTAGCCCTCACAGATGATGAGCTGCGGTTTCCGCGATGTCCTGGCAAAATTCATGCCGTACAGGTTCCGGCTCTTGTCAAAGGCCTTCGTCTCCGGCGAATTCAGGTACTTGGGCTTGGCATCCCCCATGACCCGGCCGCCGAAACCGATGACCCGGCTGCCCGCATCCATGATGGGGAACATGACACGGTTCCAGAATTTATCATAAACGCCGTTCTTCTCGTCCATGGTGATGAGCCCCGACTGCCGGAGCAGTTCATCCGTAAATCCCTGTTTTTTCAGATACTGGTACAGGTCATCCCTGTATTTCGTCGAATATCCCAGGCCGAAATGCCGGATCGTCTCCTCCGAAAGCTTCCGGTCTGTCAGATATTTCCAGGCGCTGTGCCCGCCCTCGGTGCGCAGCTGATAATAATAATATTTGGCGGCCAGCTTGTTGGCCTCCAGAATCTGACTTTTCAGATCCGCGTCCCGCTTCTCACTCTCCGAGTATTCCTGGTCGGGCAGCTCGATCCCCGCCCGTTCCGCCAGTTCCTTCAACGCCTCCTGAAAAGAATAATTCTCATACTCCATCAGGAAGGTAAAGACATTTCCTCCGGCGCCGCAGCCAAAGCAGTAATACATCTGCTTGCCTCTGGACACCGAGAAGGAAGGGGACTTTTCATTGTGAAACGGACAGAGCCCGAAATAATTGCTTCCCTTGCGCGTCAGCTTCACATAACCCGAAACCACATCCACAATATCATTCCTGGATCTTACTTCCTCGATCAGATCCTCCGAATAACGCATGGAATCCCTCCTGCTCTATACACTCCAGGCCTTCGGTACATAGAATTCCTGGAATTTGGCAATGGCGTACTGATCCGTCATCCCCGCGATATAATCGCAGATCGTCCGGTCCATCGCCTGCTCTCTTTCCTTCATCATATCGAGATATTCCGCCGGCAGCTCATCGGGATGCTTCATATAATACTCAAACAGACCCGTGAGAAGGTTCGCCGCCTTGGCTTCCTCCGATTTCGCCACCGGATTGGTATACACATGCTCGAACATAAAACTGCGCAAATCCCGCATGGCGCCCTCCACATGGGCGGACATGCAGATATCATCCTTCCCCTCACTGTTCCAGATCATATCGTGGATCAGCGTGTTCAGGCGTTCCTTGGTGGAATTGCCCAGAATCTCCCGGTACTCGGCAGGAATGTCCTTCTCCCGCAGGATCCCGGCCCGGATCGCATCGTCGATATCGTGGTTGATATAGGCGATCTTATCGGAAAAACGGACGATCTTGCCCTCCAGCGTATGGGGATGGCCCGCCGTTCCATGGTTGCGGATGCCGTCTCTCGTCTCCCAGGTCAGGTTCAGCCCCTGGCCCTTCTTCTCCAGCACCTCCACCACGCGGACACTCTGCTCATAGTGGGCGAAGCCGCCCTCGCACAGCTCGTTGAGCACCCGCTCTCCCGCGTGCCCGAAAGGGGTATGCCCCAGGTCATGGCCAAGTGCAATGGCTTCCACCAGAGATTCGTTCATCCGGAGCGCCCGGGCGATCGTCCGGGCATTCTGGGAAACCTCCAGCGTATGGGTCAGCCGCGTGCGGTAATGATCTCCCATGGGCGTCAGAAACACCTGTGTCTTATGCTTCATCCGGCGAAATGCCTTGGAATGCAGGATCCGATCCCGGTCCCGCTGGTACACCGGGCGAATGTCACACGGCTCCTCCTCCCGGTCCCTTCCTCTGGATCTCTCACTCAGAGAAGCATACGGACTCAAATACTTCCGCTCCCACAGTTCCTGTTTCTCCCTGATCGTCATATCCGTCACCCTTTCTTCGGGCTGCTTTATCAATATCTCTCACATTATATTTTCTACACAAACCTGCAAAATCCTTTTTTTATTTCAAAAAAATTTGCAGAAAATTCATTGCCGGTCAATATTCGTTTACCGGCAGATATCAAAAATAAACTCCGCGATCTTGTCCATGGCGTCATAGGCCGTCTTGAAGGGCGACATCTGGAACACATGCCACATGCCCCTGTACACGTCGATTTTGCAGGAAACATTGGACTTGACAAGCTTTTTTGCCAGATTCACGGAATCGCTGAGCAGTATTTCGTTGCCCCCGGCCTGGATATATACCGGCGGAAAGCCTGCAAAATCGCCGAACAGCGGGGACAGCCGGTCATCCGCATAAGGCAGCCCGCAATTTCCCACATAGGCGCTTCTGGCCCGTTCCAGATAGTCCGGCGTCAGCACCGGATCCACGTTCTGCTTCACCTCATGGCTCTTGCCGGTGAAGGTCATATCCGTCCAGGGAGAAAACAGCACGAAGCCCCGGGGCAGAAGGCGGCCCTGCTTTTTCAGCGTCAGCCCCAGCTCCAGTGCCAGATTGCCGCCTGCAGAATCCCCCGCAACAATGATATCCCGGCTGCCATAGCCCAGATACATAAGGTGGTCCCACACAGCCAGCGCATCGTCCACCGCCGCCGGGTACGGATGCTCCGGCGCCAGACGGTACTCAAAACAGAGGACATCCATGGAGGTACTCTCCGCCAGCCGGTTGGTGATCATCCGGGCATAATGCATGCTGCCGGTGAAATAGCCGCCGCCATGACAGTACAGGATCACATATTTCTTCATATGTCTGCGGTTCACACAGCTCCACTGGGCCGGGATGCCGCCTATCTCAAATTCTGTATAGGTAATGTCCCGGGAATGGCCCAGCGTTCGCGCCATCTGCTCCTGGGAAATCCGGTTTTTTTCAATATCCTCGCTGCCCACCACACTGTGTACAGCACGGATCAGTCTCATCAGCTGCTCATTGCGTCTTTCTCTCTCCATTTTGCGCCTCCTTTTGCGTGTTATGTACAGATTCTACCAGAGCTCCCCCTCTTTCGCAAGCTTTTGGTTGCGCCTTTCTTCTTTCGGGGCTATACTAAATGAAATAGAAGCTGTTTTGAAAAAATGAGGGGCCAACATTGATGAGCAAAGCTGGAAAAAACACAGAAAAACATCACAAGAAATGGTACAAGCTGGATCTGTCCGCCAACGTCTATCCGACGCTGCAGCGAAAAGATTTTTCTTCCGTGTTCCGCTTAAGCGTGACTTTGACAGAACCGGTGGATCCTGTTCTTCTGGAACAGGCTTTCCATCTTACCATCCCGCGTTTTCCCACCTTTGCCTCGGCCATCCGGGCCGGACTGTTCTGGCGCTATCTGGAACCCAATCCCCGGCCGCTGCCGCCGGTTCGGGAAGACATCAGCAATCCGTGCATGCCCATGCCCTTCAAGAGCAACAACCGGTATCTCATCCGGCTGTATTATTTTGAAAATACCATCTCGCTGGAGGCTTTTCACTCGCTGACCGACGGTACCGGCGGCATGTATTTCCTGCGGACGCTGACCGCTGTCTATCTGCGGTTAAAAGGCCACGATATCCCCTGCGGCCACGGGGTACTGGACATCCATCAGGAGCCGGACCCGGAGGAGCTGGAGGATTCCTACATGCGTTACGCCCGCTCCCGCTTCCGTTCCAAACGGAGCCAGGAACAGGCTTACCGCTTCCGGGGAACGAAGGAACCCTTCTACACACTGAACATCATCAGCGGCACCATTTCCGTGGAGGATCTGAAAAAAACAGCCGCCCGCTATCAGGCGTCCGTGACAGAATATCTCAATGCGGTTCTGCTGTACGCTCTCATGCAGGAGCAAAAAGAGCAGCATCCGTTCCGGGAACGCCCGCTGAAACTGGCCATGCCGGTGAACCTGCGGCGGTTTTTCCCGTCCAAAACCATGCGGAACTTCATTTCCATGGTTTATCCGTCCATCGATCCCCGCATGGGCGATTACACCTTTGAGGATATTATCACGCAGGTACATCATTATATGCGGTATTACCTGAACAATAAATTTTTAAATGCAGACATCACCACCAACGCCGCCACCCAGCGGCACCCGGTGATCCGTACTGTCCCGCTGTTCATCAAGGATCTGTTCGTCCGGCAGTTTTACATCCGGATTCAGGACAAACAGTCCTCGGCGGGGCTGACCAACTTGGGCGTCATTGATGTGCCGCCGGAAATGGCCCCCTTCATCGATCATTTCGAAGCGATCATGGGGCAGCCATTCTCCGCCCGCACCAACTGCGCCATTGCAAGCTTTCAGGATGCGCTGGTCATCAATTTTGCCAGCAGCATCGTCGAAACCGATATTGAACGCCTGTTTTTCTGCAAGCTGGTGGAAGATCAGGTACCCGTCACCATCCGGTCCAACCGGTCTATGGAGGTATAAACCATGTCCTACTGTGTCAACTGCGGCGTGAAGCTGGATCCGTCGTTAAAACGATGCCCCTTATGCAACACGCCGGTACTCAACCCGAACCTGATGAACACCCAGGAGCCGGTTCCGCCCTACCCTTATCCACGCAAAAAAGGCCAGGTAGATCCGGTGAAGCGCACAGATCTGGCGATCCTGATCTCTGTCGTTCTGGCAGGGACCGCCATCGCCTGCGGCCTCTTAAATCTCCTGGTCTTTCGTTCCAATCACTGGTCCTTCTATGTCATCGGCGCCTGCATCCTGCTGTGGATCTTCTGCACACCCATGCTCATCTACAGCCGCCTGTCCGTCTACCTGACCATCCTGTTTGACGGGGCCGCGGTGGCGCTGTACGCCGGTATCGTCGCCTATGAATTCCCGGGTTCCCCCTGGTTTACCCAGGTGGCCCTGCCCATCATCGGCGCCCTCACCGTGCTGGTTCTGCTGTTCGCCCTCATTTACCGGAAAGTCAGCCGTTCCATCCTGTCCATGGCCGTGGTCATCGTGCTGGAGATCGCCGCTTTCACCGTGCTGGTAGAACTTCTGACAAGACATTTCGCCCACGCGCCCCTGGAGCTTTCCTGGTCCGCCGTGGTACTCACCTGCTGCGCTGTCATCGCCGCTGCTCTGGGCACCATCCTCACCCGTGCCCGTCTCCGAGAAGAAGTGCGCAGACGGATGCATATTTAGAAAAGAATATGTAGCTTATTTTTTCTTTAAAAAACGGGTGCCAATGGGATCGCCGTCCACAATGCCGTACAGGTTCTCCGGCGTATCCCCGTTGGTGATCACCATGTCGATACCGTTCTCACACACCAGCTTCGCTGCCTTTAACTTCGTGCGCATGCCGCCGGTTCCCTGAGAGGAGCCTGCGCCTCCGGCGCTTTCCATCATTTCTTCCGTCAGATTTTCCACCTCATGGATCAGCTTCGCATCCGGATTCTTCCGGGGATCCTCGGTATACAGCCCATCGATATCACTCATCAGCACCAGCAGATCCGCGCCGATGCACACAGAAACGATGGCTGCCAGTGTATCATTGTCGCCCAGGGCATTGATCTCGTCAATCTCCGCCGTTGCCACCGAGTCATTCTCATTGATGATGGGAATGACACCCAGCTCCAGCAGACGACTGATGGTGCTGCGGATATTTTCCCGGTGGATCTCATTGTCCACATCATTGCCCGTCAGCAGAATCTGCGCCACTGTATGGTTGTATTCCCCGAACAGCTTGTCGTACACGTACATCAGCTCACACTGTCCCACAGCCGCCGCTGCCTGCTTCGTCGCCATATCCGTGGGTTTTCGATCCAGATGCAGCTTGCCCACACCCATGCCGATGGCGCCCGATGACACAAGGATCACCTGATGTCCCGCATTCTGAATGTCCGACAGTGTCACACACAGCTTCTGTACCTTTCTGATATTTAAAAGTCCTGTTTTATGTGTCAGAGAAGATGTCCCGACCTTGACTACCAAACGCATTGTCCGTTCCTCCTGCTGTAAAAATCCATTTTTCCCCGTAGGGGTTTTCGACGTTATTTTACAACAGAAGCAAAGGGGATGCAACAGAAAAGACAGCTTCGAGTATCAGATACAATAGAATTTCAGAATGAAAAATAAAAAATACTCTGCAGACACAACATCTACAGAGTATCCTATGCAGTTGGCGGGACTTGAACCCGCACGAGCGCAATGCTCACTAGATCCTTAGTCTAGCGCGTATGCCAATTCCGCCACAACTGCGTTTCATGCGCTTGGGAAGCTTTTCTGTAACTCCCTGACGCGAATATTATAATACCACGGTGTCCGTGGAATGTCAACACTTTTTGAAAAATAATTTCACAAATTTTTTGAACTATTTTTACAATACAAAAAATACAGAATAGAAAAATCGGAGATCCTTTCGAACCTCCGATCTTCTTCGATATGCAGTTGGCGGGACTTGAACCCGCACCCACCTACATGGACATGAACCTGAATCATGCGCGTATGCCAATTCCGCCACAACTGCTCATTCGGTGTGTTGCCTGCATCGGTATTACCTGATGCGAATATTATAATAACACTCTCCAATATAATTGTCAACACTTTTTTCATTTTTTTATACAATATATTTTTTCCGGTCAATTTCCTTTTCCGTCTGCCGGTAACAGGACCGTATTCTCCAAAAAGAAAACGAGATGAAAAAATCGGAGATTCTCTCTCGAATCTCCGATCTTCATCGTATGCAGTTGGCGGGACTTGAACCCGCACCCACCTACATGGACATGAACCTGAATCATGCGCGTATGCCAATTCCGCCACAACTGCTCAACGATGATTATTATAAGGGATGTTTATCTAAATGTCAATCCCTTTTTCGCAATTTCTTACATTTTTTTGCGCACGTTTTTTGCACACCCTTTATTACGGTTCTCACCCGCATTCACAAAGCCGCATCTTTGCCCCATTCTGCCGCTTATGCCTGGAGCTGATATTTCCAGCGGATCAGTTCTGCCAGGTATTTCACCGTGCCGTCCACGCCCAGGTAACTGCTGTCGATCATCAGGTCTTTGCCGTCCTTGGAATCCCACTCTCCGTCTGAGAAATAGGAATAATAGTTTTTCCGGCTCTTGTCCATCCGACGGATCAGACGGCGCGCCTCCTGCTCATTCAGGTCATGGCGCTTCATGATCGTCTCCACCCGGCGCTCCAGCGGCGCATAGATAAAGATCTTCGTGCAGTTATCGTATCCGGCCAGCACCTTGTCCGCCTGACGTCCCACAATGACGCAGGATTCCCGACCCGCGATCTCCCGGATGATCTCAGACTGCACCCGGAACAGACGGTCATTGGTGGTGCCCATGGTGGAATTCATGGATGCATACGGATCCAGAAACCGGTTCAGCAGCTTCTCATCGGCGCTCTCCAGCAGTTCCATCTTCATGCCGCTCTTCTTGGCAGCCATCAGGATCAGATTCCGGTCATAGAAGGATACCCCCAGCTCCTTCGACAGCTTCTCTCCGATCTCACGGCCACAGCTTCCAAAACTTCTTCCAATCGTGATGATATAGTGTCTTGCCATATACAGTCCCCCTTTGTGTATGTCATGAAAAAATCATCTGCTGCTTTTGTCGGTTATTCCATCTCCGCCAGCGCTCTGTTCACAGCTTCCTCCGCCGTCCTGGGCTTGGGCTGGTTCTTTGTCACCGTCAGGGAAAGGCTCACCTCCAGCGGATTTAACACCACGCCTTTGGCCTCCTTGGCCATCACATCCGGCAATTTCCCGGCCGGTACCGGCACTGCCTTAAACTTCTGCTCCCGGTTGAATTTCTGAAATTCAATGATATCGGTAAACAGTGGCTGGTTCAGGGAGCCATCCGGCATCTTCACCAGCGGAATCCCTGGTGTATCCTTCTGTACGGCTGCGATAAAGGTACCCCGCAGGAAATCTGCCTGCAATTCCTCCTGCAGCTCTGCCAGCTTCTGCGCATCCCGGCTCTCCTTGGGTCTTCGAAGCTCCTGGGCAAAGGTCAGGGCCGTCAGATGCAGGGCCGGATTCTCGATCCAGGTGTTCTTCTCATCCTTCTTGATGTTCCGCTTCACCACCGCATCCAGCTGTACCTGTTCCCTGCGCGCCCCGTCCACCAGCACAAGGGCGTTGATGCCTAACGTGTAAAGACTTCCCAGGAAGCCCAGCAGCTGCTTCTGATCCAGTTTTACCGGGCCTGTGGGCTCATTGTGTGCCTTGCGCTGTTCCATCTCGGCCTTCGCATCCGCCTCATTAAAAAAAAGGAAAATCTCGTCATCAAATGTCTCTGCGTCGCACATCACATACGGTGCCTTGGAGCAGAGAGAAAGCAATGTATACAATTCCTGCGCACCTGTCAGCTTCTGTACCAAAGGCTGCTGATCTGCCGCAGTCGGTGTCTGATTCGTCATGTCATTTCTCCTTTGCTGTGTCTGTTTCTATGTCTGTTTCTATGTCTTTATTATACAGAAAATTTCGCATGGCCGCAACTGTCTGTCTTGAAATTTCACCAGTTCACCCGCGCCATTCGCAAGCAAAAAAGCCCTGCAGACTCTGTCATCTGCAGGACTTCTTCAGCTCCCCGAGTTGGGCTCGAACCAACAACCCTTCGGTTAACAGCCGAATGCTCTACCATTGAGCTATCGAGGAATTTTTATAAACTTATTATAGTACAGACTTTCATTCTGTCAAGAGGTTTTTTCCATTTTTTCTGAAATGATTTTATCCGGTTTTTCCAGGACGAGGGCCAGCACCGCTCCCAGCACCGCCGCCGTCATTTTCCCGACAAGCATGGCGACAATGAAATCCGGCTCTTCCGCTGCCGCATAGGACAGATGGCCGCCCACCGCACAGGTGCTTCCCACGAAAAAGGCTGTACACACCACTTTTCCCCGGGGATTCATGTCTTTCATCATGTAAAACGCCGGGAACAGGCTGATAAAGGAAAACAGCATGCCGCTGACTGCCGTGCCGTTGATGCCCACCTTCTGGCCCAGCCTTTCCAGATGGCTGCCCGCCCCACGCATGACCAGCTCCATGATGACGAAGCTGCCCGCCATGACCACGCACATACCGCTGACCACCTCCATCACCGGCATCAGATCTTTCATGCCGCCCAGCACTTTCCAGCCGCTGATATAGGAAAATCCGCCCAGTACCAGCCCTGCCAGGGAAGCCAGCTGAATGAGATGCCCCACGCCGACAAATCCCACGGTCAGCCGTTCCGGGATGAAATACAGCCCCAGGATGAGCACCGCCGCCAGCACCAGCACCGGAATCTCGTTGATGAGTGTCTCCCGCACCGAAATGCCCATGACCTGAGCACCCGCAAAGCAGCCCACCGGCACGGTGATCAGCCCAAGCATGAGCCCTTTGGCAAAATAGGAACGGTCTTTTTTCTCAATGATAGATAACCCCGTGGGAATCGTAAAGGTGATGGTGGCACCCAGCATGGAACAGACGACGATGCCGCAGAATACACCGATCTGGCGGCTTTCCATCAGCTCCATGGCCAGGGCATGGCCACCCATATTGATGCCGATAACGCTGGCCGCCATGGCCGGATCAATGGCTCCGGTTCCTGTCCGGTGCAGGATCGCCTTGATGCCCTCGGAAAATTCCGGCACCAGGCACATGAGGCCCGCCATGCTCAACGTAGCTGCTCCCAGAAAATCAATGCCCTCTTTGAACTTCTTCCCCAGGCCCATCCGGTCTCCCGCCATATAGTCCAGACCGCCGATCACAAAGCCGATGGCCATGATCCACATAATGATGTCATTTACACTGATCTGCATACATTCCCTCTCTGTCTTTCGTATTCTTTCGGGTATAAAAAATGCCCTGGAAGCGAAAAGCTTCTCTGCTCTTCGCCTCTGGGGCATTGTCTGTATCGATTAAGCGATCTTGCTCTTTGCAAGCTCTGCCAGTGTTGCAAAGCCTTCTGCATCGTTCACAGCCATGTCAGCCAGAACCTTACGGTTCAGCTCAACGCCAGCCTGCTTCAGGCCGAACATGAACTTGCTGTAGGAAAGGCCGTTGATTCTTGCAGCAGCGTTGATACGTGCGATCCACAGCTGTCTGAACTGACGCTTTCTCTCTTTTCTTCCAGCGTAGGAAGAGGTCAGTGCTCTCATGACAGACTGTTTTGCTACTCTATACTGTTTGGATCTGGCTCCTCTGTAACCCTTAGCCAGCTTTAATGTTCTGTTATGTCTTTTCTTTGCGTTTAAACCGCCTTTAATTCTTGCCATTTCTCAATATTCCTCCTTAACTACTTTCTCTTACAGATACGGTAAAATCTTCTTCATATTCTTAACATTTGTTGCATCCGTAATCGTAGCTTTTCTGAGGTTTCTCTTTCTCTTGGTGCTCTTCTTTGTAAGAATATGGCTCTTGTAAGCTTTATTTCTCTTTAACTGTCCGGATGCTGTCTTTTTAAATCTCTTTGCAGCAGCTCTGTTTGTCTTAATTTTTGGCATTTTATGATTTCCTCCTTAAATATAAATCTTATAATATTCCTAACGTTTTTCGGTTAAGAACATCGTCATACTTCTGCCTTCCAGCTTCGGGGCTTTCTCAACCACCGCGATGTCGGCAAGCTTCTCTGCAAACACATCCAGGATCTGCTTGCTGCTCTGCATATGCGCCATCTCACGGCCGCGGAAACGCAGGGTCACTTTTACTCTATCCCCTTTTTCAATAAATTTCTTGGCAGCGCTGACCTTGGTATTCAGGTCGTTGGAATCAATGTTCGGTGAAAGCCGCACTTCCTTGATGTCAATAATCTTCTGCTTCTTGCGTGCTTCCTTCTCTTTACGGGCCATCTCATAACGATATTTGCCATAGTCGATAATCTTACACACCGGCGGCTTAGCAGTCGGGGCAATCTTCACCAGATCCAGCTCTGCTTCTCTGGCAAGCTTCATTGCATCCTTCGCTGACATAATGCCAAGCTGTTCGCCATCTTCCCCGATCAGACGTACTTCTCTGTCTCTGATCTGCTCGTTAATCATTAATTCGCTAATAACAGTACACCTCCAAAATAAATATTGAATATAAAAAAAGTGGATAGTCAGACTATCCACAAGAAATCTCATACATACGGCTGCGCCGTACAAAAGCTCTATAAACGCCGGGTCACTGTCTCGTGCCAGGGTGAGAGTGGATACTCTGCTTTGTTTTATGCTCTCGCAACATTAATAAATTACCATACTCTATACACATTGTCAAGGAAAATTTCACAGATATGCATGAAACTCCCGATCATGCGCCAAATGCAGCTGCACAGCAGTAAAAAACGCAGGATACAAAGTTATCATACCGGTTCTTTCAGGTATTTTACTGCTGCTTCTCCCGTTTTCACCAGATACTCCATGGCCTGTACCGGATATTTTCCCGCAGCCGTCTCGCCCGTGAGCATCACCGCATCCGCCCCGTCCAGCACGGCATTGAAAATATCGCACACCTCTGCCCGGGTGGGCACCGGCCGACGCTCCATGGAATCCAGCATCTGGGTCACGATGACGAATGGCTTTCCTGCCGCCCGCAAAAATGCTGCCGTCCGCTTCTGCACCGCAGGAAGCTCCCACAGCGGCACATCATTGCCCAGATCGCCCCTGGCAATGACAAACACATCCGCATAGTCCAGAAGCTCCGGCAGAGAAGCAATGCCCTGTCGGTTCTCCAGCTTGGCATAGATGCGCACATGCTCTGCCCCGGCATCCGTCAACGCCTGCCGCAGAGCCACCAGATCCTGCACATCCCGCACGAAGGGCAGCATCACACCGGATACCCCGCAGGCTGCAGCCAGCGACAGATTTTCCAAATCGGATTCTGTCAGTGTGGGGGGACGAAGGGTGCTGTCCGGCACGGCAATGCTCTTTTCTGACAGCAGGGTGCCGCCCCGCTTCACCTCGCAGTTGAGGCAGTCGCCGAAATTTTCCAGCACCTCCAGCAGGATCTTGCCGTCATCCAGCAACAGACTGCTGCCCCGCTGTACATAATCATAGATCGTCTCCGGAATGGAAATGACGCCTTTGCCCAGAAGTACCTCACTGCCATCGGTGAGTTCCACCGGCCCGGGCAGTTTGCCGATGCGAAGCTCCGGCCCCTGCAGATCGATGAGCAGCTTCAATGGCCGTCCCGCCTCTGCCGCCGCCCGATGCAGCAGCTCCACCCAGTCCTGATGCTCTGCCAGACTGCCGTGGGACATATTCATGCGGATGCCCGTCATGCCGGCCACGAACATCTGTCGGAGGATATCCTCCCGGTCACAGGCCGGACCGATCGTTCCAAAATATTCCATTGCTCTCCCCTCTCTTTCAGCCGTTTTCCACGATATAACAATCATCAAAATCTTATATCGCACATATCATCGCTGAAAGTTCAAGTATCTTTCCACGATTCAAGGGTCTACACGTATTAGTTGAAAATCAGGAAGTACACCAGCACCAGGATACCGAGGACGATCCGGTACCAGCCGAACACCTTGAAATCATGCTTTTTGATATATCCCATCAGGAACTGAATGGTCAGGATAGATACCACAAAAGCCACAACCATGCCTACCACCAGCACCACCAGTTCCCCGGCGGTAAACGCGAAACCGAATTTCACAATTTTCAAAAGGCTGGCGCCCAGCATCACCGGCACAGCCATGAAAAACGTAAACTCAGCGGCAACGGTTCTGGAAACACCGCACAGCAGACCGCCCACGATGGTGGCACCGGAACGGGAGGTGCCCGGGAATACAGCCGCGATCAGCTGGAAAATACCGATGATGATGGCTGTCGGGTACGTGATCTGGCTGATCTTGCGGATATGCGGTCTTCTGTATTTGTTCGTATTCTCAATGATAATGAAAAGAATACCAAACAGGATCAGCATGATCGCTACCGTAATATAATTGTAGAAAAGCGCTGTCAGCACGTCGTCGAACAGCACACCCACGATGGCTGCCGGGATGCAGGCCACCACGATCTTGAACCACATGCTGAAGGTTTTCTTCTTGATGATCGGGCCGCCTCCGAAACGAAAAGGCCACAGTTTATCCCAGTACAGCACCACCACTGCCAGGATCGCGCCCAGCTGGATCACCACCAGGAACATATCCAGAAAGGCTTCGCTGACGTTCAGCTTGATAAACTCATCCAGCAGGATCATATGTCCGGTACTGCTGATGGGGAGCCACTCGGTGATGCCCTCCACGATACCAAACAACACTGCTTTTAAAATATTCCATATATCCATATGTACGTCCCCTTTATTTTATTTTGCGTATGCTATTATAGCATGAAACCCGGGCTGCCGCAACGAAAGTCTTTGTAAACCAGCAACAAAGAAGGCTGGCCTCCCGCATTTTTACAGAAAACCAGCCTTTTCAGTCTCAAAGCTCACCGTCGTTCTGCGTTTTCCCTGACGGATACGCCGCTGCCAGTTTACACCAGCAGTGCATCACGCTCTCGCAGGAAAATCCCGCTGCACGATGGGGAGCATCACCCCGGGGAAGTATTCTCCCCTATCGACATCCGCAGGAGAAGGTGGAACATTCGGTCTCCTTGCAATCACAGGCATGGGCACCGGCAATGCCGATACGGTCAGCCACACAGTTACAGTTGTCATTGTGCACGCACTCGTGTGCCTCACAGTGGACGCTGGTTTTGGCCTCCGGGGTTCCCGCCTCCATGTTTACGAAGGAATCCCCTCTTCTGGGACGGAAGCTTCCGCAGCTCGTCTCATTCATCACCCGGGCATCGGCGCCCTCCACCTGGATGTTTTCCTTACAGCATCGATCGGTCTTGTTGTAAAAACAGCTGGTTACCGCACAACTTAAATCAGGCATATTTGTAATCTCCTTTCCCGCTGCCGCATCTGTCCGGCAGCTTCAGGATTACTATGCCCATTTTTTGTTCTTTCACTCCCATGCAGGAACAAAAAATCTTTGATTTTCATATTTTTCTCTACGTCACTACGATATCCTGCACGCCCAGATCTCTCGCCATTTTTTCCAGCTTCTGCATATAGGCGTCGTCCGGGGAGGCATGTTCCTTTAATTCTCCTCTGACACCGAAGGTACGGAATTTGATCAGCTTATAGCGTACCCCCGAAAAACGGGCGATCCGGCGGCTGACCTCCTCCACCGTCTGCTCGTTGGGCAGAAAATCCGGTACGATGACCGTGCGCACCTCGTACAGTTTGCCGATGCTTCCCAGGTATTCCAGATTGGCGCGCACAAGCCGGTTGCTGCTGCCCGTGAGCCGGATGTGGGTCTCTTCGTCCCAGGCTTTCACGTCCAGCATGGCCTTGTCCATGACCGCCGTCAGCGCCTCCATCTGCCGGAAATCTTTCTGACCGTTGGTGTCCGCAAAGGCCGTTTTGCCCAGTGCTTTTACCTTTTCGAAAAGCTCCGTAATAAATGCCTCCTGCAGGGTGCACTCGCCGCCGGACACCGTGATCCCCCGGATAAAGGGCAGGGCAGTTTTCAGCTCTGCCAGCACCTCGTCTGTTGTCATCTGGCGGATGCGGGGAGAGCTGCTGTGGGGACAGACATGGATACAGGCATCACAGCCGCAGCACTTTGCCGGATCCCAGGCAATCTTCCCCTCTCTGTTTTCCAGCGCCCCCGCCGGACAGACCGATACGCAGGCCCCACAGTGCGCACACAGGCCAATGGTCTCCGGGTTGTGGCAGTAGGCACAGTGAAAATCACATCCCTGAAAAAAAACGGCGGACCGGCTGCCCGGTCCGTCCACAACACTGAAAGGGATGATCTTATTGACCGGCGCCGTCAGCGCTCCCCTCTCCTGTTGTCTATGCATACTCAAAACCTCTCACTTTACGCTGCATGATCTTCAACCCCTCCTTGGCACCGCTGCCAAAGTTGGTGGTGTTGTCCAGAACAGCTTTTCCCTTGTTGTACTCCTCGATCTCGGACAGCTTCACCAGATACCCGGTGACGCGGATCACATCCGTATCCTTAGAATAGAAGGAAAAATACCGCATGTTCATGGCAAAGGCACCCTTGATCACATCCAGCACTGCCTGTGGATTCTTCTTGGCCGTAGCGTCGAAGGGGAACAGATCGCCCACACCGGTCTCAAAGTTCTTCTGCATTCTCGCCGTCACCGCCAGATGCTGGTAAAACTCCGGCTCCTCACCCACAGGCACCCGCACGTTGGGTGTGGTGCCGACATCTGTAGAAATACCCACCTGACCATGCATGAAAATCTTGCCGTATTTCGGCTGGTAAGAAGCCACAGTCTCATGGATCACATCCAGGATCTGCTCCCCGAAGGTATTGGCCTCCTCACCGGTGCCATACCGATCCTCCTGTTTCTCTGCATGCAGCACACCGTTCACCAGCTCTGCCAGCCCCACGATGCCAAACATACCCACAAATTTATCCCGGGAGATCAGTCCTTCCTCTGCCAGGAAGGAGTTTTCAAAGAAATGACAGTCATCCACAATGAACTGGATCCGCTTATCAATGATCTCACACTCGCACAGCACCGCCTCTTTCAAAAGGCCTCCCATCAGTTCTTCCCGGCTGTGGGTAATCTCCTCCAGATACCGCAGGTTCATTCTGCCCAGCGTATAGCCGCCGCCACCCACCGGCAGCACATTATAGCAACTGGCAATACAGTAATTGCTTCCCCATTCCTTCCGGTACATGGCATCATTGACAAAGCTGGGTTTTGCCGTGATCAGGCCGGTTTTGATAGCCTCCAGTGCAAAATCATCCGGTGTCTCTTCATTATAAATCAAGGACATATTCGGTACCGGCCGCTGCATCTCTGCGGACAGTTCCAGAATGATCCTTCCCACCCGCGTGTCCTTCGGCCCGATATCACAGTGACAGAAGGAGTCCGGGATTGTGCGGTCCAGATGCATGAGCAGCATCTTCACCGCACGTTTCGTTTCCTCATAGGTCGTATAAAAGGGCTCCAGCAGGCGATCCAAATGACCGATATACACCGGCTGCATGGTCACGCCGGGGATATGGTGGTAAATGATCATCAGATCGGATACCGCCTCCCAGATGTCCTTCGGCGGTTCCAGCTCCAGAAATTTGCTTCCCTGAGCAAAAAACTTCTCAAAATCCATGGTCACATAGCGGGGACGATAGGGGGATGCCCCTTCTCCCATCGCCGTTACCACCTGTTTTTCCTGAAAATATTTTGTACGATCACTCAGGACAATGTGATCCTCCAGATTCTCTGCATATTTTGCCAGGGCGATGCAGCGCTGCTGATAATCCATTGTCGGATCTTTGATTATATCCATCAATTCAGACATTTTTCTCTCTCCTTTTCTATCTGTAATCGTAGCAGTCCTGTCAGGTTTTGTCAACGAAAAATCCCCCGGCCACATCACCTTTGACATGTCCGGAGGATTTCCAAAAAGGGGAGGATAAGTATTACTTTTTTCTTTTGTCCCTGCAGTCGGAAAGGGGGATTCCAGACTGCAAAAAGCATACGCTGTTTTCTTACCCGGCAGGCTTTTTTTCATCGGCCTGTCCGATAAGATATTATCAGTATGTCCCCTTTTGCCCGGCTTATACACCGCCGTGAAAAAATATTTTGCCTATTCGCACAAAATGGTATATACTATATCTGTCCTGCGGTTGGAACCGCAGAAAGTTTCAAAAACAAAGGATGGTAGAAAACATGGCATTATTAAAAGAATGGAGAGACGTTGCCTACAACGAGAAAGCAAATAAAGGGGATCTGCAGAGATTCTGGGCAAATTATTTTGAGACTGAGAAGAACATTTATATCCGTCTTCTGTCCAATCCCGAGGAGGAATACAAGGGTACCGTAAAGGAACTGGCTGAGCGCCTGGGACTGGATGTATTTACCATGACCGGCTTCCTGGACGGCATCAACGACAGCCTGGTAACTCCGAACCCCATCGAGGAGATGGAGGAGGACACCGAGGTCAACCTGATCTACGACAAAGAGAAATTATACAAGAACATGGTGGATGCCAAGGCAGACTGGCTGTATCAGCTTCCTCAGTGGGATGAGATCTTCACAAAGGAGCGTCAGAAAGAGCTCTACCTGGAGCAGAAGAAGTCCGGCACCATCGTCAAGGGCGCCAAGATTGGCCGTAACGATCCCTGTCCCTGCGGCAGCGGAAAGAAGTACAAGAAGTGCTGCGGAAGATAATCCTTATTTTATCGTTATTCAAAAGGGATATGTCTGTTTTTCAGGCATATCCCTCTTCTTTTCTGTTTTTATTGTCTGCAATCGTTCCCATAGCCTTTCCAGGCATCAAAATCATACCGATCTGCCTCGTTCACCTTCTCTGTCCGCAAGATGCCATCCTGGGTACTGAGGAGGAGGTGGCTGTTTTCCAGATAGGCGCTCATCTGGTCGGCCCATTGCCGGAAAAGGTCTTCCCTGTAGCGGGTAACGCCCGCGTTCCAGTCCAGGGTACTGCCCGCGATCTGGCGTACTGTCCCGTCTGCAGCCAGCCGGTAGACCTGATAGCCGTAGGAGCCATACTCCTCCCGGTTCTCCACGTGGAGGGTCATGAGATAGGAAGCTCCGTCCTGTTCGCCCAGATAGATATTGTTCCAGCCTGCCCGGCTTTCATGGGCCCATTCGGCGTGCAGGAGACTCCCTTCGGCATCCCGGATCAGGACGTAGCCGCTCTGGCCGTCACCCACATTGCCGGTATAGACCTGGATCTGTTCTGTGCCCGGCGCGTCACTGACATCGGCCGTTTCTGTGTTGTCCAGGGAATAATAGGTCTCCAGCAGTTCTTCCCCATCCATTCCCACCGCCTCCTGCTGCCATGTGAATTCATCCCAGTCCGACGGCGCGGCATAGGCGATCCCGTAGCCATAATAACTGCCGGGCATATATATCTGCCGAATCTGTCCGTCTTTGATCACACAGTACAAAACCACATAATTGTCGATCCCATTTTCCCGGATCATGCGCTCAAACGCATCGTAACTGAACTCCCGGATCTCCACCCGGTTCATGGAAATATTTCCTTTATAGGTACAGTCTTCGGAAAATGGCAGGGCCGGATAATGATCCGCCTCTTCTATGTCCTCTATCAGATACCGGTCAACGGCTTTTTCCGTCCAGTCTATCGAAAGGGCGCGCACAGCATAATTCCCATCCGGCACCTGGCCGTCTGTCAGTGTGGCCTCTGCCATTTCCGCATAGCTCCCCGTATCCATGGCAGCGGCTTCCGTCACCGCAGCGCCGTCTGACACACCGGAATCGCCCTGCCCGTCCACTGCGCGGGAATTGCCCTGTCCGTCATCCACCGTCCCGGAGGCCGTATCCTCGCCTGCCGCGCTGCTGCCCGGATTCATCAGCATCCAGCCCGCCAGCACCGCGCAAAGGAACGCCAGCAGAACCGTCATCCATTTTCCAGGCTTTTTATACCGGAGCACATGCCTGATCCGGCTGCCCGTATCCTGCTCGCCAAAAGCAACAGGCGTCCTGGCCAGCCGGCTCCGCCCCGCCGCCATGGCCAGCAGCGAGGTGGTATACGCCTTTTTCACGCCCGGCCCCAGCTCGCGGATCACGGCCTCATCACAGGACATTTCCATATCCTTTTCACTGAGCCCGTAGGCCAGCCACACCAGCGGATTGAACCAGTGGATACAGAGTGCCAGCCAGGCCAGCATCCGCCAGAGAGGATCCCGTCTTCGGACATGAATCTCCTCATGGCGCAGAACAAAGGCTTCCTCCTCTGCCTCCAGTTCCTCCGGCAGAAAAATTTTCGTTCGAAAAACACCATATACAAAGGGCGTTCCCGCGCCCGGGAGCCGGTAGATTCGTCCCCGTTCCCGCCTGCCATTTCGCAGCCGTCTGTGAAGCTTTCCCCAGGACACAGCCGTATAGCACCCCATCCCTGCCATTCCCAGCACCCAGATCACGCTTCCCGCAAACAGCCCCACCTGCACCGGATGCACTGAAGTTTCCGGTGTCGCCTCCGGCAGCTTCACGCGGATCCCGTCTCCGCCGCCAAGCCTGGAAAGCTTCACCTCCGGCTGCGCCTGAAAGCCCAGCTCCTCCGTCACATATTCCATCCGTCCATGTACATTTGTGCCACTCTGGAGCATCCCCAGCAGCGAACCCGGCCCCGGTATGGACACCGGACACAGCAGCCGGAACAGTACCACCGCCCAGAGCAGATAGGAAAAAATTCGCGCCCTCCGGCACAGCAACGCCCGGATCACCAGAACAGCCAGCACCATCACACAGGCCGTGAGGCTCATATTCAGCACACCGATAAACGCCCCTGTCAAAGCACCCTCCCATCCGACCATCCGCTACTCCTCCTCGTATTCGTCAATGAGCTTCCGAAGCTCCGCCACATCCGCGTCGCTGAGCTTCTTTCGCCTGGAAAAGGCCGACAGAAACTTCGGGAGCGACCCCTCAAACCGTTCCTCCAGGAACTGTTCTCCCTGGGCCGCCAGAAATTCCTCCTTTGTCATGCAGGCTTTCACCACACCTTTTTCATTGACAAAAATCCCCCGCACGATCAGCCGTTTCAGCATCGTGTAGGTGGTGGTTCTTTTCCAGTCAAAAGCCTCCCCGCAGGCCTTCACCAGCTCTGCGGAGGTCAGCGGCTCCTTTTCCCAGATCAGATCCGCCAGCCGTTCTTCCATTTCTCCCAACTGATACTGTTCCACTCCCACTTCCTCCTTCTGTGATAAAGCATGTTCCCTGGTGTATCCATAAAAAATGCGTGTCTAATAGTTTTAGACTTATCTCTTTCTTTAGTCTAACACTATTAGACACGCATTGTCAATATCGAATATTCTTTTTATGGATTGTCTAATTTTCGAATTCCACGTACACCATGAAGCCGCTCTCCAGCGTCTCCACCTTCACCACCGTTCCGGTGCGGCTTAAGATCCGGTCGCGGAACGCATAGCAGCCGGACATGGCCACGGCCGGTTCGATGATATAGGCATACAGACCGGATTTGTGCTCGGAAATATGCACTTCGTCCCCGGGCTTTACCAATCCCTCCCGCTCCATTTTAAACTTTTCTACTCTGCTCATGATTTTCTCTCTTCCTCTCCGGCTTTATCCAGCAGATATCTGCTCAGCTCCAGCATTTTTTCATCCTCGCTGCTGTTGTAAAAGATCACCCGGCCCTTTTCCTTCCGTTCCCGGCGAAGCCCGGCTGCCACCAGCCGCCGTCTCGTCTCCCGGGCCGTTCCGGCGCCGCCGTCATAGATCTTTACCTCCGCGGGCAGTGCTTTGCGGATCTCCTCCTTCACCAGCGGAAAATGGGTGCAGCCCAGCACCACCGCGTCCATGTGCTCTTTGCCAAACCCGGCAAACACCTTTTGCAGATAAGCTTCCATCTGCGGGCCTTCCAGAACGCCTCCCTCAATAAGCTCCACCAGCCCCGGGCAGGGCACCTTGATGATCTTCGCGTCGGATTCGTAGCGATGCATCAGATCCGAAAATTTCTCTTTTTTCAGCGTCATGGGCGTGGCCATCACCAGTACCGTGGAATGGGCCTTGGCCTCCACCGCCGGTTTCAGCGCCGGTTCAATGCCGATCATGGGAATCGAAGGGTATTCCTGCCGCAGCTCCCGGATCGCCACACTGGTGGCGGTATTGCAGGCGACCACAATGGCCTTGGCCCCCTGCTCCAGCAGGAAGGAAACGGTATTTCGTGTCAGCCGCAGCACTTCCTCTGCGGTCTTCGTCCCGTAAGGGGCGTTTTTCGAGTCCCCAAAATAAAGATAATCCTCCTCCGGCATGAGCCGCACCAGCTCCCGCAGGACACTGATGCCACCAAGGCCGGAATCCAGCACCCCGATGGGGTGATTTTGTATATCCATGATTGTTTCATCCCTTTTATTCATGTATAATAACAGATAGCAATTTATCCGAAAGGAGCATTTTCCATGAAATCCATAAAACGAATTCTGGCAGTGATCGCACTCATCCTCATCGCTGCCATGTATGTGGTCACCCTGATCCTGGCATTCTCCAGATCAGAAGCCGCCGGCCGGTGGTTCATCGCCTCCCTGGCGTGCACCTTCCTGTTCCCAGCGCTGCTGTACATCTATCTGTGGATCTATAAAGTCGTGACCAGAGATCACGAAAAAAAGTCCGACGACAAATAAAATTTCATGCTGCAGCCACAGAAATCTTTATTGGGGATCCGGCAGTGCCTCCAGCAGCTTCCACACCTCTTCCGCTGTGGTGAACACCTCTGCCCGCATCCCAATGGATCTGGCTCCCTCCACATTGGCCGGGATGTCGTCCACGAACAGGCATTCCTCCGGCCGCAGACCGAATTTCTCCACAAATGTCCGGTAAATGGCCGGATCAGGCTTGATCAGCTCCACCTCACAGGAGAAAATACCGCCATCCATCAGCGGCACGAAGGTGTCCAGAATCTCTTTCGTATCCTTACAGCCCCGCCAGGAATAGTTGGACAGATAATAGACGCCGAAGCCTCTCTTTTTCAAGGTCTGTATCCACTGGGGCGGATAGGGCCGTTCATGAATCGTCTCAAACACATGGCCCCAGACCTTACGGATCTCTGTCTCCACCTCCGGTGCTTTCGCGATAAAACGGGCCAGCACCTCTTCCTCGGGGATCGCGCCCCGATCCAGCTCTCCCCAGTCCTTGTTCTGAAATACCGCTGCTGCCACCCGGGCGCGCACCTCCGGCGAAAATCCGAACGAATCCAGATAGCTTTCCCAGTCATAGTCTACCAGCACACGGCCAATATCAAACACAATATTTTTTACCATCCGTAAAGTCCTCCCCTTTTTCTTCCTTTCCGATTCGCCCGTGCAGATTCTCAGCGCTGCCTATACAGACATATCTTCCCTGTCATCAGCAGTTTTTCCCCATGCATACGAAAAACGGGCTCTCCGGCAGCCGCCGTCCAAGCCCGTTTTTCTGCCAGTTTTCACGCAAGCAATCTTAACGATAAATGATGTCGTGTCTCTCCGGTCCGTTGGAAATCATGCGGATCGGGAAGCCGATCTTCTTTTCAATAAATTCAATATAGTTCCGGCAGTTCTCCGGCAGATCCTCGTACTTCTTGATGCCGCGGATGTCGCACTTCCAGCCAGGCAGCTTCTCGATCACCGGTTTTGCCTTCTCCAGCATTGCGGTAGTCGGGAACTCGGTGGTGATCTTGCCGTCGATGTCGTAAGCGACGCAAACCGGGATCTCATCCAGATAGCCCAGTACATCCAGTACGGTGAAGGCTACATCTGTGGTTCCCTGCAGACGGCAGCCATACTTGGAAGCCACACAGTCAAACCAGCCCACTCTTCTCGGACGGCCTGTGGTAGCGCCGTACTCTCCGCCGTCGCCGCCGCGGTCACGCAGCTCCTGTGCCTCATCGCCGAAGATCTCACTGACGAATGCGCCTGCGCCTACGGCACTGGAATATGCCTTACACACCGTTACCACCTGCTTGATCTCGTAAGGCGGGATGCCTGCGCCGATGGCGCCGTAAGCAGCCAGTGTGGAGGAGGAAGTAACCATCGGGTAAATGCCGTGGTCAGGATCCTTCAGGGTTCCCAACTGACCCTCCAGCAGGATGGTCTTGCCTTCCTGGATGGCCTGATATAAGAAAGCGGATGTATCACATACATAAGGAGAGATCATTTTCTTATATTCCATCAGTTCTGCGAAAACGTCCTCCGGTTTCAGTGCCGGTTTGTGATACAGATGCTCCAGGATCACGCTCTTCTGCTCGCATACGCTCTTCACGCGCTCCATCAGAGATTCCTCATCGTACAGCTCGCTGATCTGGAAACCGATCTTCGCATATTTATCTGAATAAAATGGTGCAATTCCTGATTTGGTGGAACCGAAGGAGTGCTTGCCCAGGCGCTCTTCCTCACACTGGTCAAACAGAATGTGATAGGACATCACCATCTGTGCCCGGTCAGAAACGAGGATCTTCGGCATGGGAACTCCTCTGGATACAACAGACTCCAGCTCCTTGCAAAATACAGGGATATTCAGCGCAACGCCGTTGCCGATCACGCTGGTGGTGTGGTTGTAAAATACACCCGACGGCAGGGTATGCAGTGCAAATTTACCGTAGTTATTTACGATCGTATGTCCCGCATTGGCACCGCCCTGAAAACGAACGATAATGTCAGCGGTCTCTGCCAGCATATCTGTGATCTTACCTTTGCCCTCATCGCCCCAGTTTGCTCCAACAACTGCTTTTACCATTACAAATTCCTCCTAAATGGATACCTTTTTTCGTATCATGTAATTTTGTAAAAGATACAAGCCCTTTTACTTCACAAGTATACTACAGGAGTCTGCATAAGTAAAATCAATATTTATTATATTTTCCATAAGTATTGTTTATATTGTTTCAAAGGTCCATCTTACGAACCCGCGCTGACGCGCTCATTCGCCTGCCCCGCAGGCGGTTCGTTCGATGAAGTCGCAAGAAAAATAAATGCCGCTGACGCGTCGCTTATTTTTCTTTTGCTCCTTCATATCAACTTCACGTGCAGCATCTGCAGAAGGTTCTTCGCCGCCAGCGACACGGGATTATGCCGGTCCACGATCATATACATGCTGCGCTGGGGGATGCGCCGGTCAAATTCCAGCTCAAACAGTTCCCCGCTGTCCATATACTCCTGCGCGAAGTCCGATACCACACAGGCGATCCCCAGATTTTTCCGGGCAAACTGGACAAGCATGTCACTGGTGGCCAGCTCGAACTCCGGTCGGATGACCACGCCCTGCTCTCGTAGAAATTCATCGGTGTATCTTCTCGTGCTCGTATTATCCTCCAGCAGGATCAGCGGCAGGGACAGCAGCTCCTCATAGGAAAGCTTTTCCCCCTGCAGAGGGGCGAAACGGCTGCCCGCCACAAAGATATCCTGGAGCTTCCGCACCTCCTGGCTGCGCAGATCCTTCCTCATATGAAACGGCGCTGTCACCAGACCAAAATCGATCTTACCCTCCTGCAAATTCACCAACGTCTCCGGCGTAGTAGCATTGGACACCGTGATCTTGATCTTCGGATATTTTTCATGAAATTGTTCCAGATAAGGCAGCAGGTAATACTGCAGCGACATGTCACTGGCGCCGATCCGGATCTCACCGGTGGACAGGTTCAGCATCTGCATCAGCTTCTCTTCCCCGTTCTGTATGTACTCATACCCCCGGGCCACGTAGGAATAGAGCATCTCTCCCTCCGCCGTGAAACGCACGCCCTTGGCCGTGCGGATAAAAAGTGCTGTCCCCAGTGTATGCTCCAGCTGCTTCAGCGCCTGGCTTACCGCAGGCTGAGAAATGGACAGCTCCTCCGCAGCCTGGGTAATGGAACCATATTTTCCTGCATAATAAAAGATCCGGTAATGCTCCAGATTTGTGTTCATCTTCTGTCTCCTGCTGTATGGATCGCCCATTTGAAACGATCCGCCGTGATCATTGCTTTTCTTTTGCTGTGCCTCTGTCTCAGACAATGTACGCTTTCAGCACATCCTTCATCCGCTCGCCTTCCTGATCACTGTGAATATCCAGAACGGTCTCCTGCCCCACGCCGAGCTGCAGCACACCGATCAATGACTTGGCATCCACGGTACGGCTCCCCAGCTTCAGATCCGCATCACCGGCAATGTTCTCCATCTTCGTCACAAACATTGCGGCATCCTGTACGGTTGCAAGCCTGATTTTCATTTCCATAGTGATCCCTCTCCTTTCTTTCGTATGACCTGATACCCTTTGTCCCTGTCATCATATAGCATTTTCTTTTATTTGATTTTTATACTTTTGTCACGCTTTCCGGTTGTCTTTATTTTAACATACCTGTGCTGTAAGGACAACAGGGAAAGTACCGCGTGCGTCTCCGTTTCCCTTCGGTCGGTATGCTTATACAAAAAAAGCCCCGGACGGCTTCTTTTCTCCTTCTTCAGGCGTATCTGAAACCATCCGGGACTTCTTTATTTAAAATATTATTCTGCAGCTTCCTCTTCTGCTTCCTCCGGAACCTCACCGCCGCGAACCGGTGTTACCCGTACAACAACGGCTTCCGGATCGGAAATCAGTGTAATACCGGCTGCCGAAGCCAGCGGCAGATCCTTTACCTTCACAGCGTCACCGATCTTCATCTCGGCCACATCAATCTTCACCTTATCTACCAGGGCTGCGGGCAGTGCCTTATAGGCAACCTCTTCCATCTCCAGCTGCAGGACGCCTTCCACGATCTTCTCATGGTTCAGCAGAATAACCTCTGCGGTGGAATGTACTTCCTCATTGCTTACCAGCGCCTGGAAGTCAATCTCGTCTACCTTGCCGGCCAGCGGATTGAACTCTACATCCTTGATCAGGACATCATACATGGTTCCTTCCACATCCAGCATGATCTGACTTCCCTTATTGTCCGTTTTCAGAAGCCGATCCACGTCCTTGCGCTCTATCTTGATCGGAATGGAGCCTTTCACTTCCCTTCCAAATATGTTACCGGTCACGTAACCTTCTCTTCTCAGTCGTTTTGCCTTCACGGCCAGATCTCTTTTTTCAGCTTTTAAAGTATTCATTTATCTTTTCCTCCAAAAATCTGATTTAGCGGATCAAGTTCTATTAGCTCTATCTGCTATATTTGTGTTATAACACTCTGTTTTGTATTTGTCAACACTGTTTCTCAGATTTTTTTCAAATAATTTTAAAAGCATTGATCCAGCTGTCTGCGCAGTTCCCGCATATCAATGGGCTTGGCCACATGGCCGTTCATGCCTGCCTCCAGCGCCGCTTTCCGGTCCTCCTCAAACGCATTGGCCGTCAGCGCCACAATCGGTACCGAAGAAAAGTATGGATCCGGAAGCTTTCGGATCTGTCTCGTCGCTGTAAATCCGTCCATCCGCGGCATCTGAATGTCCATGAGAACCAGGTCGTACCGGCCCGGTCCCTCCTGCCAGAGCTTTTCCACCGCCTCGTCGCCGTCCGCGGCTTCCTCCACCGCGAATCCTTCTCCTTCCAGCAGCTCCCTGGAAATCTCCCGGTTCAGCGCATTATCCTCCACCAGCCGTTTCGTGATGGCAAGACCCAGGCCGGATCCCTCGATCCCCGTAGTCACGCCGCTGCTTTCCCGCTCAAAGGCGGCAAACAGATGCTGCTGGAACTGCTCACTCATGCCGATGCCTGTATCCCGCACAACACACTGATACTGGCCATAGGCACCCTCCCGGCCCAGCTGGCGCACCTGACAGAAAATCCTGCCGCCAGCCGGCGTGTATTTGATGGCATTCCCGATGAGATTCAGTTCGATCTGTTTTAATTTCAGCAGATCGCAGAAAACGATCCGATCCTCCAGTTCACAGGAAACGGTCATTTCCAGCTGTTTTTTCTTCAGATCCGCTTCAAAAATATATCTGGCATGATTGACAGCCGCCTCCAGATCATGGGCCTCCACATGGAGCTCCAGCTTGCCGTTCTCGATCCGCGCCAGATCCAGCACATTGTTGATCAGCTTCAGCAGATAAGAACCTGACACCTGGATCTTCTGCAGGCAGTCCTTCACCCGTGCCGGATCATCCACATGCTTCTGCGCCAGATCAGAAAATCCGATGATGGCATTCATGGGTGTCCGGATATCGTGCGACATATTAAAAAGGAAGGTACTCTTGGCCCGGTTGGCACTCTCCGCCGCATCCTTCGCCTGCTCCAGCTCCGCAGTACGCTACATATCCTCGTCAATACAGCGGGTTATGGAAATACAGCAGATGTCATCGGCCTCATTTTTCATCAGAATGTTCCGTGTCTCCATCCAATGTATCCGGCCGTCATCCCCGCGCTGGCGCACCTGCAGATGCAGGATACGTTCTCCTCTTGCATAAGCATCCAGCTGCGCTTCCCGGTTCATACAGTCGTAAAGGGTCCGGTAATCCTCCGGAATCTCCACCGTGTCCTTCAGGCTCTCCAGCATCTCTTCCATGGTAAAATGATCCATTCTGCCCGCATGGACAATGCCGTGGTTATAGATCGTAAACACCCGGTTTTTCGTCAGATTTTCCTCCAGAATAAACGGATACACCGTGCTGGCCGCCGACACAATCAGCTCCATACTCGTCCGGGTACGGATCCGTTCCCTTGTCAGCGCCGTGATGTCCCGGATGCCCACAAGCATGTACGGCCCATCCGGCTCCTCCCGGCTGATGGTACACCGGCTCTGGAGTCTGCGTTTTTCTCCAGCCAGCATACCGTCATATTCTATGATAAAATCCTTCTGTTTTTCCAGTATTTCCCGCAAAAAGACCAGCTGCGTCGCATGGCGGAACCGGGAGCGATCCTGCTCACATACAATATGATCCGCATAGCTTTCGATGCAGTGGTCGTATGTATAGTTGCCCTCTGCCCAGTCCTTCAGTTCCCCTCCGCGGGACAGCCGGAACTGTTCCTCCTTTCCCGTCCGCAGGTTCACCCTGATCAGACAGATATACTCATCCGCCACGCTCTGCAGCAGGCCAATCATCCGTTCCCGCTCTTCCTTATGATGCTCCAGCGCCGCTTTCTTTCTGGAAAAATAAATAAACTGCACACCGGAAGCCACCAGCACCAGTGCAAACAACAGCATGGCAAACCACTCATCCCGGTTCACCTCATCCACAAACTGTTTCGTGATTTTGGAAGAAAAAAGCTGTACCAGTGACCAGTCCGTCCCGGCAATGGGCTGAATGTTTCCGGCAGAAAGGCCATGAGAGCCAGTGAAAGAAAAGCTGACAGCTGTCTGCGCTTCCAGCGCCTCCCGGGTCGTTTTCCGCTCCTCTTCCTGAATGTAAGGCAAAAGAGACGAAAATCCTGTCGCTTTCTCATATCCTTCTGCCAGATACTGGCCCAGTGAGGCACCATCCTGATCCACGATCATCGTAAACGCCGGATAGCCGTACACATCGGTTTCCAGGATATCCGACACTGTCTCCTCCTCCAGGAAACCGATCATCACGCCGCAGATCTCCCCGTTCATCCGCACCGGCGCATAAAAACCGATGAGCTTTGTCCCGTCAAAATGGGACTGCATGATCACTGCCGCGCCGCTTTCTCCCTGCACGCCGCGGGTAAAATAATCCCGGTCTGCCACATCGGCAATCTTCCCGTCGCTGGCAAAACTCTCCCCTTCCAGATTCACAAACCTAATCCGGTCGAAACCTGAATTCTCCTCCAACGCAGCCAGGCACTCCTGCCCCAGCTGCGAGGTACGCGCCGCCTCCCCGTAAAGATAGGCAATGGACGTGATGGCCGCCTGCTTATCCGCAAAAAACATCGCTGGCATGCTGAGCAGTCCGCCCGCTCAGCCCCTGGATGTACGCCTCCATCTGCTGCATCTGCCTTGCATAATTTTCCCGCCCCGACAGCATCAGAATCGCCGACACTGCCACAAGCAGCAGGATCACATTGGCGATCAGGTGACGCGTCAGCCCTTTTTCCGTATTTTTCAATGCAGTTCCCTCTCATCCTGCAAAAAACAACTAATTTCGCAAAATTTTGCATATCTACTTTACAATTTATCACACCGGGGAAGGTTTTACAACAATTCAGGTGGTATATTTTCTTTTTCTAAAATGCATACTTAAATTTCTCTTTATCTCTTTTCCAAGACCATATTCAACAGCATTTTTTCAAAATCAAAAAGAGCAAAACCTACCATTTATATATTATATAAGTTCAATTTTAGGATTGTTATGTAATTTATCCTCATACCACGAACTTAATATATTAGAATTAAGTTTTTGCATCTTCTTTATTTCTCTTGAGGCCATATAAATATCTGTATTAAGATAGAT
>JAGTTR010000018.1 GCA_018223385.1 Oscillospiraceae bacterium Marseille-Q3528 | reverse complement strand
TGGTTATTGTCAGCAGTAAAAGAAAATGATGAAACTAGGACTACAGATTTTTATGAAAATGTATATAAAATTTACAATACAGGTATGACTGTTGTTTGTTCAGGGTTACTTGTTTTTAATAAATTGATTGCGAAGATATTGTTTGCAAATGATTTTTATAATGCCTGGAAGTTTGCTCCATTTCTAATGATTTCTGTGGTGTTCGGTGGAATGTGTGGTCTATTGGGGGGGATGTTTGCAGCAGTGAAGCAATCTAGAATTAATGCGATGTCTTCATTTTCAGGGGCATGTATCAATGTTATGCTGAATATTCCACTAACATTTTTCTTTAATGCATTGGGCGCTTCATTTGCTACGCTAATGTCTTATTTTACAGTTTGGCTTATTAGACTTTATAAATCCTATAAACTGTTTGAATTTACCGTTGAAATAAAAAAAGACGCTCTCAACTATTTTGTACTATTACTGCAAGCGGTAGTGCAAATTGCTGGACTAAGCTTGTTGAGAGAGACTTTCATTGAAATTATATTATTTGTATTAGTGTTATATTTTTCTAGGAATAATTTTATGTTACTGTTAAATAAACTGCTTAAAAGGTAAAAATGAGGTGTAGGTGTGGACAGTCGAAAAATAAAGAGAGCTCTACAAGAAGGAAATCTGAAATATAGGATAGTTACGGAAATTCTCAATTTATTCGGGTATTCTAACAGAAACATTGCAGGGCTTGAAATAAAAAATAAGGTCTATCAATATTTAGATAAGAACTATAGTCGTAAGATAAGTGAATTCTTATATAAAAAAGCGGAAGAATGTGACGCTAGTGGAGATAAATATATTTGGATCTGCTGGTTTCAAGGAATGGAAAATGCTCCGGAATTAGTTAAAAGATGTTATGCGTCGGTTAAACGGAATATGCCGGATAAAGAGATAATTGTCATCACAAAAGAAAACATGGATCAGTATGTTAACTTCCCGGACCATATTCTAAAAAAATGGAAGAGGGGATTAATTACTGATACGAAAATGTCGGATTTTCTTAGGATGGAGTTGCTGATTCGCTACGGCGGTCTTTGGATGGATAGCACCATTTTTCTATCTGGGCCAATTCCTGATTGGGTCTATGAAAAAGATATTTTCATGTATGCTATTGATGATTCTGAGGATATAACTAGAGTTTATAATAATTATTTTATATATTCCAAAAGAGATTATCCGATTCTTAAAACTTTGAGGGACATTAATTATTACTATTGGGAAAAAGAAAATAAAGTAAGAGACTATTTCCAATGGCACTTATTCACAACACTGGTAATTCCGTACTATAAAGATTTGTTTGAAGACATAGTGTTTATGCCAGATGCAATTTCGCACATGCTTGGAAAAGTCTTCTTTAAGAAATATGAAAAGAGCTATTGGGAAACACTGAAAAAAATAACTCCAATTCATAAGTTATCAAATAAATACCTTATTCCAAAAGATTATTCACAAACATATTATGAGATGTTTAAGGAGGAAAAATTATAATGGGGGGGGAAAAAAATAAATAATCGTAATTCTAATATAGATATGATTAGAATTGTTGCAATGTTGCTGGTAGTTGCATTACATTGCATGGATTACGGCGGTTTTATAAAATTGAGCGAAGCCAATCTGTTTCTATCTCTATTTGTGTCACTTAATCATACAATTTCGATTTGTGCTGTTAATTGTTTTGCCTTGATTTCGGGCTACCTATTAACAGATGGTAAAAAGCGTTGGAATAAATTAGCAGGCTTGTGGGTGGAAGTTTGCTTTTATTCCGCTTTCTTTGCAGTGCTGTTCAATATTGTATTCCCCAAAAAAGTTACATTACTATCTGTGTGCAAAAGCTTTTTTCCGATATCAACAAACCAGTATTGGTATTTCACGGCTTATGTGGGGCTATTCTTTTTGATGCCTACTCTCAATGCAATTGTTACATCTTGTTCTGAACAGGAATTTAAAAAGGATATATTTAATGTTGTTTTGTTGTTTTCGCTTTATGCTTTTTTTATAAAGGATGATATTTTTTTCTTGAATCGAGGCTTTTCGGTATGGTGGCTTGCGATAGTATATATACTTGGTGCTGGAATCAAGAAATATAGAATGGAAGAAAGATTTAGTAGACAGACGTTACAGCTCCTTTTGATTAGTGATGTATTGATTACATCTGTGCTAAAACTACTGATGCAGAAATATGGGATAAATATATGGGGACGATTGTACTCTTATAATGCACCGAATATCATTTTTATGGCAGTTGTTCTTTTTATGTTGTTTCTGAAAATTGATTTTAAAAATTTTTTGCTCAAGGAAAAGGAACTTAGAATACTTTCATCTGCGACATTTGGTGTTTATTTAATCCATAATAATAACTACTTTAACGACTTGGTATTTAAAAATATATTCATTAATGTTCCGACTGACAATGTAATAATATTTATTTTATGCTTTTATTTTTCTATTGCTTCTGTTTACGCTACGTGTACAGTGATAGAATTACTAAGAATTAGATTTTTCTGTGCTATAAAAGGATGCTTCGTTTTGGCTTCCAAGACAAAGAGCAATTTGCTGGATAATTAAGGCGAATTTATCGTGATTGTTAGCATATAGTGCTCAAATCTAACTCTGGTCAATTTACCGGTATTAAAAATCGGCCGTATCGAGAAATAATCATCAAAAATTAATTGAAGTTAGAGTAAAAATGTGAAAACAAGAAAAGAGGAAGAAATTATGAACACAACATTACTTATCATGGCTGCTGGTATCGGTAGCCGCTTCGGAACGGGAATCAAGCAGTTGGAGCCGGTAGATGCTTCTAACCATATCATCATGGATTACTCGATCCACGATGCAATCGAAGCCGGATTCAATCATGTAGTATTTATTATCCGTAAGGATATCGAGAAAGAGTTCAAAGAGGTCATCGGTGATCGCATTGCCTCCATTTGCTCTTCTCATAATGTAACTGTTGACTACGCTTTTCAGGATATCAATGATATTCCGGGAACCTTGCCGGAAGGTCGCACGAAGCCGTGGGGAACAGGTCAGGCCGTGCTTGCAGCGAAGAAGGTCATCAAGACTCCGTTTATTGTGATCAATGCAGATGATTATTATGGCAAGGAAGGCTTCAAGGCGGTTCATGAGTATCTGGTGAACGGCGGAAAGTCTTGCATGGCTGGCTTCGTGCTGAAGAATACGCTGTCTGATAACGGTGGCGTGACTCGTGGCATCTGCAAGATGGACGAGCAGAGTAATCTGACCGAGGTTGTGGAGACCAAGAATATTGTAAAAACTGCAACTGGGGCAGAAGCAAACGGCATGGCTGTGGATGTGAATTCTCTGGTATCCATGAATATGTGGGGCCTGACTCCGGAGTTCCTGAATGTACTGGACGAGGGCTTCAAAGCTTTTTTCGAGAAGGAAGTACCGGGCAATCCTCTGAAGGCGGAGTATCTGATTCCTATTTTCATTGGTGAACTGCTGGAGCAGGGAAAAATGAACATAAAGGTTCTGAAAACCAACGACACATGGTACGGAATGACCTATCACGAAGATGTCGCAGCAGTAAAGGACAGCTTCAAGAAGATGCTGGAGGACGGTGTATACAAGGCTGATCTGTTCAGTGATCTGTAAACAACGATGAAAGAAACGATTGATTTACTTGGAAAGATCCTCACAAACGTCCTGACTGCACTCTACGAGCCGTTTGGATTCTCGCTCCTGCTTTCCTTTTTGGTTATGTTTTTCTATCTGTATGCGTATGAGCCTACCGCAGCTGGCAAAGGCTGGAAGAACGCCATAGTGACATGGTATCAGATGTTCAAAGAGAGCGTGTTCTTTAGAAAACTATTTTTCTTGGCCTTTGTGACCTCACTTGTTCTGTTCCGAACCCTGTTAAACCGTGATCTGTGGATGAATCCTTTATCCAATATTATGGGCGGTTGGGGAATCTGGGAAACTGTGAACGGTGAGCAGAAGCTGACCACCGAGTGCATCGAGAACGCGATCATGATGGTGCCGTTTAGTTCGGTAGTGATGTGGACATTCGGAGAGAAGATAGGAAACGGCTGGAAGAAGATACTGTGGCAAAGCGGAAAGATAGCGTTCATCTTCTCGATAAGCATTGAGCTGTTGCAATTATTGCTACGGCTAGGAACGTTCCAGCTATCAGACATCTTCTACAACACGGTAGGTGGAGTGCTCGGCGGTTTATTTTACCATGTAGCGATGAAGGCAAGAAAGCGTCTATAAAACTGGACGAAATTGTGATATACTGGGAGCAAAAGCTCCCTACGCTGCTCTGATAATCACACACCTCTCCTTGGTGAGCAGCAGGCAACGCTGAAATAGCGGCTAAGTGTGAGAATGGTATTTGAATGGAGAGTATATTGTGAAGGTAACATTTAAACGCTTTGGTTTACCATATAATCCTCAAAAAGACAAGAAAAATAAAAATAAAATTATTAGACACATTGTGTGGTTTTTAATCGCATTTATTGCCATTTCAGTCCTACTAACGCTGGTGGTAGAAGCACTGATACGGATATCCATTGCAAAACTAGCTATAAATGACACGATAGACTCAACGTGGATCGGATCTTTAGCTTCATATTGGGGTGGGATTCTTGGTGGAATGATTTCCGGAACACTTGCTTTTATTGGTGTGTTTTATACTATTCGCTATTATAAGGAGTCGGATGAGCAGAAGGAAAAGGCAGCAATTCAGCCGTTCCTAAATGTTACAATAGCGTCTGGTGGAAAAGCAACCCGCGGCTTTTCTTTAGGTAAAAGTAAAGAGGACAAGAATAAACAGTTGCAAGTTAATGCAAACATTAAAAATATAGGAAATGGTTTTGCAAATACATTAGTAGTTCATACGGGCGCCAATTTTGGTGGATTAGCATTTAATGATGTTATTGCGGTGGGAGAATCTATCGACTTGTTTTTCATGGTTGACGAAGGTGAACTAAAAGAAGGACTTCATTTTGGAATTCAATATATTGATTCGATGAGAAATGAATATATTCAGGAATACGATATGAAGAAAGAGTATAGTTCGATTAAGATTGAATGTGGTTATCCCGGATTTTTAGAACAATTTTGATTAAAAAGAAAAGAGGTTATCATCTATGCCCAGAACGAAAGGCAGCAAAAACCGTCCCAAAACCAGTATTACCAAAGACTACGCATCCAAGATTGCAGAGAAGCAAGAGACTATTTCGTCTCTGAATACGGAGATTGCATCCATCAGCGCCAACATTGACACTTTGAAGGCTGACCTGAAAGAGAAGAAGACTGCTCTGAAGAAGGCCGAAAAAGAAGTGGAAACGCTGGAAGCAAAGAAGGCAAAGGAAGATGCTAAGGCCGCTGAAGAAGCTAAGAAGACCGAGGCAGAGGCTGTGCTGAAGAAGCTGCTGGCAAGTGGCATGAGTGCGGATGAGATCCTCGAAAAATTGAAATAAGATCGACCGTGTGGACAGACTGAACTCCAGGAGTTCACACGGTAATTTTTGAAGGTTGCCGTATAGTTTGCAACGGAAATAAAAGTAATGGAGCGTGAGAAAAATGAATTTATCAAAAATACATCACATTGCAATCATCGTGTCTGACTACGAAGCCGCAAAGGATTTCTATGTGAACAAGCTGGGATTCTCTGTAATCAGAGAAAACTATCGTCCAGAGCGTAAAGACTGGAAGCTGGATCTTCGTGTCAATGAACACACGGAGTTGGAGATTTTTGCTGAGGAAAATCCTCCGAAGCGTGTGAACCGTCCGGAAGCCTGTGGGCTGCGGCATCTTGCTTTTTGTGTAGAGAGCGTGGAGCAGACGGTGAAAGAGCTGGGAGAATTAGGTATAGAATGTGAGCCAATCCGTGTGGATGACTATACCGGGAAGAAGATGACTTTCTTCCATGACCCGGACGGACTGCCGCTGGAACTGCACGAGTAAAGGTGGACAAAATGATATTCCGTAAGGCAGAAAAAGAAGATTTTTACAAAATAAGATCTCTGTACTGGAACTTGATTGATCAGGAGCAGAATGATCCGTCATTCCCGCATTGGAAGAAAGAAATCCACCCATCTGATGAAATGATACAGAACAGTATTGATAGAAAAGAACTGTATGTGCTGTCAGATGATGAGAAAATCACAGCGTGTGTCATAGCAAACGCTGAAAAGGTCGATGGCTATTCAGATGCGCCATGGCAGATTGATTCAGATGAGGTAATTGTTCTTCATGTTTTGGCAGTTCATCCAGATCATCGTGGAAAAGGACTGGCGCGGAAATTAGTAGAGAATGTGATTGAACAGGAAAGAAAAGCTGGCAAGAAAGCATTGCGACTTGATGTGATCGAGAATAACACAACGGCTGAAAAGCTGTATCAGAAACTGGGCTTTCAATATATCCAGACCAAGACACTTTATTATGATGTGGTAGGTGAGATGATGTTCAAATTGTATGAACTGGTGCTATGAGCTATGGGAGAGAAAAGAAAGTATAAGCCCCGGAAACCAGGCGGCGGCCGGAAAAAGTTAAAGCCGGAATACGATGCCGGGAAGAATCTGAAAGATCAGATGGATGCGGCTGTGGCGCTCTATGAGGAGGACTGCTCCCTCCAATCCATCGCCGAGGTGCTAAACCTAAACCCAATCAAAGTGAGAAAGCTGCTCATCACAGCCGGTGTGTATGAATCAGAAGTGGCGGAGAAGGTACAGGACACGTTTGAGAGGTATATAGAATTGAAATTATGTGACGGGATAGAAGACTGAGGGAGAAGCGAGGTGGCTTCTCTTCAGAAGAAGATATCATTAATGATATTATTAAAAAATACAAATATAACAGAAGGAAGAGCAAAATAGCAAGAAAATTAAGAAATTGGTTTCCGGGGGCGACATATCATCTGATGGAGAGAGGAATACGCAGGCTGGCAATATTCCAAGATGAAATGGATTTTGAGATGTTTCTTGAAATATTGAAAAAGAGCGAAACAGCAGAACAGGAGAGATTGTGATTAATCTTCTGAACAAAAAAATCAATGAGTTCCGTTATCAGTGGGAAACAATCAGGGGAAAGAGAAAGCAGGGAATGATTTCAGAAGATGAATATACAGTGGAGATATTGTAGAAATCATGCGTAATATTACATAGGAAAGTATTCGGAACCAGCTTGACAATATGTTGAATACAACATATTATAATTATAAAGAGGAAGGAGCATACTAATGTACGAGATCATTTTATATGATACAGAAGATGGAAGATGCCCTGTGCAGGAACTATTAGATTCCCTGGAGCCTAAGTTACTGGCAAAAACATTGCGGACAATTGACTTGCTGGAAATGAACGGCCCATTGCTTCGTGAGCCATATTCAAAACCCTTGGAGAATGGAATATTTGAGCTTCGTACCAAACAGGGATCAGATATTACAAGAGTGTTATATTTCTTTATTGTAGGCAAGAAAGCGGTGCTGGCAAATGGATTTATAAAAAATCGCAGAAGACACCAAAGGCAGAAAAGGAACTGGCAAAGAAATATAAAGCAGATTATGAACGGAGGTATGGCAATGAGTAGCTATAAAGATTATAAAAAAAGAGCATTGCAGAATCCAGATGTAAAAGCAGAATATGATGCATTGCAACCGGAATATGATATTATCCAGGCAATGATTGATGCAAGAGTGCAGCAGAATATGACACAGAAAGATTTATCAGCTAAAACCGGAATTACGCAGGCAGATATAAGCCGGATTGAGAATGGAACAAGAAATCCCAGCCTGAGTATGGTGAAAAAACTTGCACAGGGATTAGGGATGCAATTAAAATTGGAATTTGTTCCGATGCCAACAAAAAATAAAATGTAAAGAGCATGATTCCATTTTTGACAGTTGAAGGATACAAAAATGGTTGCAAAGCCAGAATAAAAGGGGGCTGCCCCCGTTAAGAAAGCCTTAAGATAGTTACGAAATATAGAAGTCCAGCGGTGTGATGTCAAGAGATTAATGTACAAGGGGCAGGTACTCCTAAGAAAATCTTACAGTAATCATAAAAAACAAAACAAGGTACGAAAGTGGTGATTTTTTCATGTGTGGAATTGTAGGCTTTACTAGCAAATAGCAGGTGGCGCTGATCCTGTTGGACGGACTGTCGAAACTGGAATATAGAGGATATGATTCAGCCGGTCTGGCTGTGCGAGATGGCGAGGCGCTGGCCCAGGTTGTGAAAGCAAAAGGACGTCTCTCAAATTTGGTCGAGAAAACAGACGGCGGAAATGCGTTAAAAGGCACTTGCAGAATCGGACATACGCGTTGGGTGACGCATGGAGAGCCCAGCCAGATCAATGCCCATCCCCATGTGTACGGAAATTGCAGCAGATCAGGATCAGGCCCGGTGGAGTCGGAAGTGGTGGGCGTACATAATGGCATCATCGAGAACTATGCGGAGCTGAAAGAAAAACTGTTAAAGCATGGGTATACTTTTTACCGATGATGAGATTCGCAATTTTGAACAGATTTATGTGATTGCCTGCGGATCAGCAAGTTATATCGGGGTAAACGCACAGTATGTGTTTGAAGATCTGGTAAAAGAAAAACATATGACAACGATGGCCATTGTGAATGTGGTGGGCAGCAGCATTGCCCGTGAGGCGGACAAGGTGTTTTACACACTTGCGGGGCCGGAAATTTCGGTCGCAACAACGAAAGCCTACAGTGCGCAGCTGATTGCCATGTATTGTCTGGCTGTTCAGTTTGCAAAAGTCCGGGGGAAAATTACGGAAGACCAGTATGCCCATTATATTTCTGAACTGGGGACAATCCCGGAGAAAATACATAAAATTCTGGAAGACAAAGAGCGTATCCAGTGGTTTGCAGCAAAATATGCCAATGCTCATGATGTCTTTTTTGTGGAGCGCGGGATCGACTATGCAGTCTGCCTGGAGGGCAGTCTGAAATTAGAAGAGATTTCTTATATTCATTCCGAAGCGTATGCGGCTGGCGAGTTAAAGCATGGAACCATCAGCCTCATCGAGCCGGGAGCGCTGGTGATCGGTGTTTTGATCCAGACAGAATTGTACGAGAAGACCATAAGCAATATGCTTGAGTGCAAGAGCCGTGGTGCGTATCTCATGGGACTTACCAACTATGGCAATTACGAGATCGAGGATCGCTGATATGTCAAATGGAAAAGCAGCGGATGATGGATACAGAGGCGTTCATGCGTACTATCAAAAAAGCGGAAAGCATTATCCTATAGAAATCCAGTTTAATACACTGTTTGACAGACAGCTGAATAACTGGCTTCACGATTACCTGTATAAGAAAAGTTATCCGATAGAGACAGGGAGAATCATGCGCGAAAAGTATGAGAGTGGATCGATTCGGAATGAGCATGAATTTAAGGAGGTGCTGAATAATGTGTTATCTGGTAGCGAAAGATCGTGATGCACATGGCTGTTTTGCTCTGAAAACAACCCATGGAAAGCATCTGGTAGAATTAAAGCGGGAATTGAATAAGGCGGTTGGATATAAGGGAGTACAGCTTGTAACAATCAGTAGGCCAACAGCGTATGGCGAGTACGCACCGTATCATTTTGTGGATACAGAGCAAGAGTTTCAGACTCTTGTAAAAGGACTTCGTCCATAAAAGGGGTCAGGCACTCTTAAGAAAAGCTTAAAATTGAAATATGGATTGAAGAAAATTATCATCCATGATATAATCACAACTGAGATATCGTGAGTGAGAGGGCTGGATATGAGTTGGGATTTAGAAAAAAGCAGAAATGATTATGAACTGGAAAAGGAAGCTCGAAAGAAACGCTTGACTGCATATGCAGATGCTATACAGAAGCAGACGTTGAAAAAAACGTCAGAAATGATAGAGCAGCTGGTAGAAGAAAGGCGTAGACAGGGAATGACGCAGCAGAATTTGTCAGATATTACAGGAATACTGCCGCCGAATCTTGCAAGACTGGAGAGTGGGAATAGAGTTCCGACGTTGGTCGTATTACAAAAATATGCATCGGCGTTAGGAATGCATATAGAATTGAAATTATGTGACGGAATAGAAGATTGAGGGAGAAGCGAGTTAGCTTCTCTCTTCAAAAATATATCATCAATGATATTATCAATAAGTGCGATTGAAGGAAGATCCGGTAAAAGACAAACGGATCGTGGAACTGAATGATATTGTAGAAGAAGTGAAGGAATCAGAAGAATGGGAGGCTGTGAAGATGAACATTCTGGAAATTGGCATTGAGAAGGGGATAGAGCAAGGGCTGCAACAAGGACTACAGCAAGGCGTGCAACAGGGTGCCGAAAAGAAATTACTGGAACAGGTGGAGAAAAAGCTGAAAAAGGGGCAAACAATCGCGCAGATTGCGGATGCGTTGGAGGAAAGTGAGGCGAAGATACGGGAAGTTGTGGATTTGCTTCAGAAGGATTAAGTAACTTCATGACGTTCGCCTTGTGCCAGGTTGCTTGGGAATACAGAATGGATATAGCGTAGAAAAAATAAGAAAAATAAATATAAGCCGAGATGAAAAATGTTAAGAAAGCGTAAAGATTGTTGAAAAAGTGAAAAAAATCTTGAACAAGATCGTTTTCTCTATAGATATAGAAAGAGAGGGTGATTTTGTTTATGACGGAGAAAGAATTATTAAAGAAGCTGGGGATATGGCCGAATCTGAATGGGTATCAGTATTTGCTGAAAGGATTTGAGTTGATCCGGGAGAATTCAGATTATCTGCAATGCGTGACGAAGCGGTTGTATCCGGACATAGGAAAAGTATATAAGGCAAAGTGGCCCAGCGTGGAGCGGGCGATTCGGACGTGCGTGATTAGCTGCTGGGAGAGAGGCAACCGGGATTTTCTGAATGAGATGGCGGGGTACCCGCTGCGGGAGCGCCCGACAGTCAGTGAATTCTTTTCAATCACGTGGATGTATCTGTGCCGGGAGGGACTGGAGGAAGAGGAATAAAATATCTGTTGAAGAAGGTCGATAAATGTATTGATTTCGTGGGAACAGTTTGTTATGCTTACAGCAGAGTGCAGCCGCGCACAGATTGCGGATTGCTTATGTGGAGGTGTATGACTGTATGACAACGGAATTATTTGAGGACGAACAGGGACAGGCAGTTCGGCTTCCGGAAGCATGTCGTTTTAAGGGTGAAGAGGTTGTGATCGGCAAGGTGGATGAGCTTGTTGTATTGGCGCCGAAGGACAGTAAATGGGCCAGCTTTCTGGAAACTTTTGCAATGCTTTCGAATGAAGATTTCTGACAGAGAGGGGAGACTCTTTAAAGTCCTGGAAAGTACAAACAAAAAACGACCGCTAATAGTTTTCACAGGACTGGAGCGGTCCTTTTTGTTGTTTTATCATGTGAGTGAAACTTACCGTGTAATTTTATTTTTTAGAACGTTGAGACGAAAAATGTTAAGAAAGTGTAAAGATTGTTGAAAAAGTGAAAAAAATCTTGAACAAGATCGTTTTCTCTATAGATAGAAAGAGAGGGGGATTTTGTTTATGACAGAGAAAGAATTATTGAAGAAGCTGGGAATATGGCCGAATCTGAGCGGGTATCAGTATTTGTTGAAAGGATTTGAGCTGATCCGGGAGAATTCGGATTATCTGCAATGCGTGACGAAGCGGTTGTATCCGGACATTGGCAAAGCGTATAAGGCAAGATGGCCCAGCGTGGAGCGGGCGATCCGGACGTGTGTGATCAGCTGCTGGGAGAGAGGCAACCGGGATTTCCTGAATGAGATGGCAGGGTATCCGCTGCGGGAGCGCCCGACAGTCAGCGAATTCTTTTCGATCGCATGGGTATATCTGTGCCGGGAGGAACAGAAAGAGAGGAACAGAAAGACCGGAAACAGTAAAGATGGATAAATGTATTGATTTCACAGGAACGGTTTGTTATGCTTACAGCAGGTAACTTTTGCAATGCTTTTGAACAAAAAAATTTCTGGCAGAGATCGAAAATGCTGTGACATAGGGGGGATTGGTTTGGCAAAACTGATCATTAAGCGAGAGAAATCCATGATGGGAGCGGCGCTGGCCATGAACTGTTATGACGGGGATACGCTGCTGTGCCGGGTAAAGAATGGAAAAGAGGAGATCTGTTATGCGGCGGATGGCGTGATTTATTTCAGCTGTGCGCTTCCACATAATAACAGGTCGGACGTGGTGAAGATCGACACCACCCGGCGGGAGGAGGTCCGCATCACGGTGAAACAGCGCTGGCAGCGGCCGGAAATCATACTCGAGGGGATGTCAGGAACAGGGGAAAGCTCCCAGACGGAATATCGGTTTTACGAAGGAAAAAAGAAAACGCAGCGGGCATACCAGTCTGACACCGGAGCAGAGAAAAAAGAAAAGTTGATGCTGACGAAAAAAGTGGGTTCTTATTTCGGCATCAATGAAGATACGAGACAGTGGGTGGTCGGCAAAGGCATTTTTGCACCGCTGGAAAAGGGAACCGTTTATCAGTATGAGGATATCGTGGATTTCGAACTGTTGGAGGATGGAACGAGTGTGGTCAAAGGGGGCCTGGGCAGGGCCGTTGTCGGTGGTTTTATGTTTGGCGGCGTGGGCGCTGTCGTGGGCGGCATCACCGGTGGTAAACGGGCGCACCAGAAATGCACAAATCTCTGCATCAAGATTACGGTTTCCAGCATGGTGTCTCCGGTGGTGTATATTTCACTCATCAGCACGGAGACGGCAAAGGACAGCGGAACTTACAAAAAGGCATATCAGGATGCACAGGAGATCCTTTCTCTGCTGCAGGTGATCTGCAGCGCGGTGGAGAAAACGCAGCAGGCAGACCGCAGCACGTTTTCCGGGGCAGATGAGCTGCGGAAATGGAAACAGCTGCTGGACGAGGGTGTGATCACCCGAGAAGAATTTGAGACGAAGAAAAGACAGCTGCTGGATCTTTAAGGAAATCTGGCCGGGGATCAGTGACGAAAGTGCGGGGTGATGGTTTGGAACAGAATATAATAGAAGAGAAACTGCCGGATCCGGACAGGGAGGCACTGATCGTGCGCCTGCAGACGGAACCCACGGAGCAGCATCTGTGGGATGCGGTGGTTGCCTGTCAGAAGCTGCCGTTCTGGACGTATTCGGGCCTGCCGTTTACCTATGAACTGCACAGGGGAAGAGACGGGTCATATACGAAAGAGCTGTGGATTGACCGGCGGGAGAACAGCAAGAGCCTGGCCTGGAGTTCGGTGCTGCTGGCATTTGCCGGTGTGAGAAACGGGAAAATCACGGTGAAGCGTCCGAAAGAGCTGGGAGATATCCGTGGAATTTCATATATTTACGCATTATTTTTGCGTTTTGGGCTGATTGAAGCGGCTGTTCGCGTAGATGGAACAGAAAAACGGCAAAGAAGGACAAAAAAATAGTGACTTATGCTATAGACTTTTGAAAAATAGTGTGGCATAATACAGATATTAATATAAAAATTAATTTTTGGATAAAAAAGAAATACGAAGAGGATAAAATATGGCGGAAGAGAATGATTACATAGAGATTGATCTGGTACGTCTGCTCAGTGCGCTGTGGCGGCATTTCTGGATCATTTTATTAAGTATGGTTATATTTGGAGCGGCAGGGTTTGGCTATGCCAATTATCTGATCACGCCGCTGTATCAGTCGGATGTGCAGATGTATGTCAACAATGCGGATATTTCTGTGGGAAGCACCTCCATCAAGTTTTCCCAGGGAGATCTGCTGGCGGCACAGGGACTGGTAGATACGTATATTGTTATCTTGAATTCCCGTCCCATGCTGGACGATGTGATCGATGAGCTGGAGCTTCCTTATTCTTATGAGCAGCTGAAAGGCATGATCGATGCCGAGGCGGTGAACGGAACGGAAGTATTTCAGATTACGGTGACAGATGCGAACCGGAAGGAAGCGAAAGAGATCGCCAATAAGATTGCGGAGCTTCTGCCGGAGCATATTTCTCAGGTTGTGGATGGAAGCTCGGTGCGGGTGGTGCAGTATGCAGTACTGGCTGGGGGTCCTTGCTCGCCGAGTGTGATGAAGTATCTCTGCCTGGGCATTGCTCTGGGCTTCCTGATCAGTGCCGGCATCATTGTGCTTCGGGTACTGCTGGATAAGCGGGTGCACGATCCGGAGGAACTGGCCAAACGCTACGATATCCCGGTTATTGCGGTGATCCCGGATTTAGAGAAGAAGGGTTCATCCAGGTATGGACAGTACTATTATAAGTAGGGGCGGTGACGAGATGGCGATAGAAGAAAAAGAAAAGAAAGAAGACGCAAAGCCGGAGAAGAAGGCCAAGTCTTATGGAAAAGCCCGCAAAGGCATCTATTTCGGACCGAGCCTGGGATTTGAGGGCACAGAGGCCTATAAGCTGCTGCGAACGAATCTGAAGTTTGCGGTACCGGCGGAGAAGGAGTGCAAGGTCGTTGGCGTGACCAGCAGCCTGCGCGGAGAAGGAAAGTCCACCACCGCCATCAATCTGGCGTATATGGTGGCCGAGGATGGCGCCAATGTGCTGCTGATCGAGGCGGACATGCGTCTGCCGGGCATTGTTTCCAAGCTACGGCTGGAGAAACGCAAAGGACTGTCCAACCTGCTGGCCGGTTTATGCGAGGCAGCGGAGGTGGTGATCCCACCTGCCGGAGACTGTAATTTCAGCGTGGTGCAGGCCGGGGCGGTGCCGCCCAACCCGTCAGAGCTTCTCGGTTCCGATGCCATGAAGAAGTACCTGGAATTATGGAAAAACCAATTTGATTATATTATTTTTGATTTTCCCCCGGTTGGGGTGGTATCCGATGCGCTGGTTCTGGCAGAAATGCTGGATGGTATGATCGTGGTGGTGCGCCAGGATTACTGTGAACAGCCGGTGCTGGATGATACGGTGCGCAAGCTGAAGTATGTCGGCACCAATGTGCTGGGATTTGCGGTCACCATGTCCGGCCATGGCGGCAAACGCTATGGAAAATATGAATACGGATATGGATACGGCACAGATAAGGCTTCGAAGAAAACGAAGAAGAAGGCATAGCAGGCATGGGAAAGAAGATAGACCGTTGGCTGCTGCTGATCATTCTGGTGGTCGCAGCTGTGGCTGTGTTTTTATGGAAAGCACCGATTGAATGGCCCTGGGAGACGGGGCAGGAAGATCTGTCCGGCTATATAGACCGGACGGAAGAAGAGACTTCCGCGCAAGAGGCGGAAGCACCGGAGACGGTTGAGGCGTCGTCCTATGTGAGTCCGGTGGATTTTGAAGAACTCCAGAAAGTAAACAAAGATATATATGCATGGCTGGAAATTCCGGGAACGAATGTCAGTTACCCGATTTTACAGCACCCCACGGAGGACGAGTATTATCTTCGTCGGAATTATAAGGGGGAGGATGACAAGGAAGGCTGTCTTTTTACCGAATGCTCTTACAATGATGGGAAGATGGGAGACAGAATGACAGTCATCTACGGGCATAATATGAAGAACCAGGAAATGTTTGGTTCGCTGCAGGAGCTGTACTCCAGTGAGGATGCGCTGCAGCAGTACGGGGAGGCGGTCATCTACCTGCCTGACCGGGAACTGCATTATCAGATTTTTGCGGCAGTTCCGTACAGCAATGTGCATATTTTGTATAATTATGATTTTGACAATATGCGCATGGCTGAGATTTTTTATCGCGACATTCTGAATACCCGGGCGATCAATGCCTGTGTGGATCAGAAGGCATATATTTCTGCTGACACGGATGGCATCATTCTTTCTACTTGCTTAAGTGGAAATCATGAAAAACGTTTTCTTGTGGCGGCACAACTTATCAAAGAGATGAACTGAAGAGGTTAACAAGGAAAGGGGAACCCAAAATGAAAAAGATGGCAGCTATTTTACTCACAGCAGTGCTGGCACTTGGAAGCTCCATGTCTGTAATGGCAGCAGACTTCACACCCAGTGTAACGCAGAAGGAGGCACCGGAGGTGACAACCGTGAAGACAGCAGACGGCACAGAGGCAGTCGGCATTTTCAAGGACAAGGATGGTAAGGAGATCGCAGGTCTGAAAAAAGAGGATATCATCATCACACCGGTATCCAAGCGTGACAGCGCACCCGAAGATATCAAGAAGCTTCTGGATGACGCGTATGCTGATATCCAGAAGGCAGCAAAGACAACCGATCTGTATGCACAGATCGCAGATGTCCTGAAAGAGGCAGGCTCTGATGCCACACCGGAGGATCTGGTGGTCAGCGACCTGTTCGATGTCAGCTTTTCCGATAACTATGGCGGATACATGGATACCGAGGGCAACACACTGACCCTGACCTTCAACGTGAAGAAGACACCCGGTCAGACGCTGGTTGTTCTGACCCGCTGCGATGGCAAGACCTGGGAGGCAGTTGATCCGAAGAACGTAACCATCAATGCTGACGGTACGGTAACCGTTACCTTCACCAAGTTCTGCCCGGTTGCATTCCTGACAGACGTGGCTTCTGCTTCTGTAGATCCCAACGGCCCGGCATCTCCGCAGACCAACGATATCAGCGGCATGTCCTTCGGCTGTGCACTGGCAGTGATCTGCGCAGCAGCTCTTGTATGCACCGCAGCAGCAAAGAAGAGAAAAGCAGGCTTCTAAGAGGATGAATCATTTAAAAAGACGTCTTGGCCGGACGAAATATCACCGGCTGAAAGCGGTGGTCCGTATCGTGGTGGTTTTGCTCCTCTGTGTCGGTGTGATCGGCGTTGCTGTCTGGGATCACAGCCGGAGAAATCAGGAGGGGGTTGTGGAAGCCGATGATGCGGACAGTGAGGGCGTCTATTACAACGGCGGCCGGTATCTTCCAAAGAAAAATCTGGAGACACTGCTGCTCATTGGAGAAGATAAGTTCCTGAACCAGCAGGAGGAGGAGAGCTACGTCAACACCAAACAGGCGGACTTCCTGCTTCTGCTGATCATGGACAAGGAAAACGGCACCTGCCAGGTGCTGCAGCTGAACCGGGATACCATGACCCAGATCGAGAGCTATGGTGTGGCCGGAGAGTCGGCGGGAACCTATGAGGGACAGCTGGCACTGGCACATACATATGGCAGCGGCGGACAGGACAGCTGCCGCTATCAGGCGAAAGCGGTATCCAATCTTCTGTATGGCGTTTCGATTGATCATTTCTGCTCGGTGACCATGGATGCGGTGGCGGTGATCAACGATGCCGTGGGCGGCGTCAGCGTACAGGTCATGGATGATATGACCATGGTGGATCCCTCCTTCGTGCAGGGAGAGACGGTGACACTGGAAGGGGAGCAGGCGTTGAAGTATGTCCGGAACCGGAAGGAACTGGATGATACGACGAACCTGCACCGGATGGAGCGTCAGCGCCAGTATATGCAGGCACTGTATGAGAAACTGATGGCCTGTGTGGACGGGGATGCCGGATTTACGGCAAAGCTGCTTCTGGCGGTCAATGATTATGTGACATCGGACTGCAGTGTGACGCAATTACAGGAGCTGGCAGATTTTCTGACGGCCTGTGATATGCCGGACATCGATACCATTGATGGCGAGAATGTCAAAGGAGAAGAGTTCATGGAGTTCTATCCTGACGAGGATCAGCTTCGCCAGTACGTCATGGATCATTTTTACACAAAAGAAAATTCGACAACGGAACAATAAGAAGAAAGAGCGCAGCCGGCGGGAGAGATTTCGCTGGCTGCGCTTTTTTGAACGGCAGCTTTACCTGCGTGAACGGCAGCTTGATTTGCAGTTGAGATAGCCGGGGATTTGTGGTACGATAGAAAAGATAAAAAAGTCTGTGTTTTGCGGACATCTGCCGGGCAGGAGCCCGGCGAAAGGAGAGAATCATGGGAAGATATTTTGGAACAGACGGATTTCGCGGTGAGGCGAACCAGAATCTGACGGCGGATCACGCACACCGGATCGGCCGCTTCCTTGGATGGTATTACGGAGAGTTAAAGAGAAGGGCAGGGGATGATACCCCGGCCAGAATTGTGATAGGAAAAGATACGAGACGTTCCAGCTATATGTTTGAGTATGCGTTGGTGGGAGGCCTGGTGGCCTCCGGTGCGGATGCGTATCTGCTGCATGTGACGACAACCCCTTCAGTGGCTTACGTGGCCAGAACCGATGGCTTTGACTGCGGCATCATGATTTCTGCCAGCCACAATCCTTACTACGACAACGGCATCAAGCTGATGAACGGCAATGGAGAGAAGATGGATGAGGGTACCATCGGCCTGGTGGAGGATTATCTGGACGGAAAGCTCCATGTGTTTGACCAGGACTATGCGGAGATCCCTTATGCCCACCGGGAAAAAATCGGCTGCACGGTGGACTACGTGGCAGGACGGAACCGTTACATGGGGTATCTCATTTCTCTGGGTCTGTATTCCTTCAAGGGCGTGAAAGTAGGTCTGGATTGTGCCAACGGCAGCTCCTGGAACATTGCCAAGACGATTTTTGATGCCCTGGGTGCCAAAACCTATGTCATCAATGCCCAGCCGGACGGCACCAACATCAATGAAAATGCCGGTTCCACCCATATCGAGGGCCTGCAGCAGCTGGTGAAGGACAATGGTCTGGATGTGGGCTTTGCCTATGACGGCGATGCAGACCGGTGTCTGTGTGTGGATGAGCAGGGCCGGGTGGTGGACGGCGATGCCATTCTGTATATTTACAGCAAATACATGCAGGAACGGGGCAAACTGATCCCCAACACGGTGGTGACTACGGTGATGTCCAATTTTGGCCTGTACAAAGCCTTTGACGAGGCGGGCATCGGCTATGCCAAGACTGCCGTGGGAGATAAATATGTATACGAATACATGACCCAGAACGGCTGCCGGCTGGGCGGTGAGCAGTCAGGGCATATTATTTTCTCCAAATATGCATCTACCGGCGATGGCATCCTTACCAGCCTGAAGATCATGGAGGCCATGATGGCCAGCAAGAAGAAGCTGAGCCAGCTGACGGAAGGGCTGACCATTTATCCGCAGGTACTGGAAAATGTGCGGGTGAAGGATAAGGCGAAAGCTCAGGCGGACCCGGAAGTGCAGGCAGCCGTGGATGCTGTGGCCCAGGCACTGGGAGATTCCGGCCGAATTCTTGTCCGGGAGTCCGGCACAGAGCCGCTGATCCGCGTCATGGTGGAGGCAGAGACGGAAGAACTGTGCCATCAGTACGTAGATCAGGTGGTAGCTGTGGTGAAAGCCAGGGAAGAAGCGTAACCACAGAAAACAGAACCAGAAAGAAACAGCAAAGCAGTGGAAAGGGATCGCGTCATAAGATGCGCCCTTACCACTGCTTTCTGTATTCCCCGGGGGAAACACCCTCGGTTTTCCGGAAGATCCGGGAAAAATAATTGGCGTCGTTCATGCCGCACTCCTGCCCGATTTTTTCAATGGACTGATCGGTAAAGCGCAGCAGCTGTTTGGCGTGGGTGATGCGCACCTGCTGCAGGTAGGCGCTGACGGACAGTCCGAACTGCTCCCGGAAGATCCGGGTGAGATAGAACTTGTTGATATAAAACTGCTCAGCAAGATTGTCCAGAGAGATCTTCTCGGAATAGTGCTGATCCAGATAATCCTTCACCGCCTGTACGTTTCTGCGGCGGTTCTTTTTCTCCGGGTGGGCGCCCGGATTCCAGCTTTCCTCCATGAGAAGCGTCAAAAGAGACGCCAGCTTTTCGTAGATTTTCATATCCTTGATGTGATCCGAGGAGGCAGCAATCTGGTAGAGCTCTTCCAGCAGGGTACGGTAACGGGTGCTGTCGGCCGGGCGGAAGCAGGGGAGGCCGCCGCGCTCTGCGTATTTGTCATAAATGCTGTTCAGGTTGGGGCCGAAGAAATGGGCCCAGCGCAGGCTCCACAGCGGCTCGGCGGTGCTGTGGGAATAGGGATGACGGCAGTCAATAAAAACACAGTCCCCGGATTTCAGCTGCCAGATCCGATCCTCGTAGCGCAGTTCGCCCTGGCCATTTTCCACCAGAAAGAACAGGCAGGAGGCCAGATTCTCCCGGCGGCTTACATGAGGGCGCTGGGCCGTCAGAGAGCCGATTTCCTGCAGATGCAGCAGATTGGAGCGGGCAAATGCCGACGGCGTATATAAAATACGGCGGGAATTGACAATATTTCCGTGAAAAAGGGCATCATCCATAGAAAGACCTCCTTTGTAAAACTATCAGATAAAGCAGATCCGGTCGGAACAGGCGAAGGGCCGGCTATCTGAAGACAGTATAACAGCCGGGAAAGAGAAAAGTCAATATTATGCTAGTATCCTGCAAGATAACCCCTTAAAAAGAAGGAAAAGATTCGATAGAATGGAAAAGAATTTAACAAACGACACAGGTGGGCGCCCCAAAGCAGACGGCAGCCCGGAAAGAGAAAGAGGAATACGATGAAAAAAGCGTTGATTACAGGAGTAACAGGACAGGATGGTTCTTATCTGGCAGAGCTTCTGCTGGAGAAGGGGTATGATGTACACGGCATGATCCGCCGGTCTTCCGTGGATTACCGGGAGCGCATTGCGCACCTGGAGGGACATGAGCGGTTCCATCTGCACTACGGCGATCTGGGGGATTCCATGAGTCTGATGGCCATTGTGGGTTCCGTCCGTCCGGATGAGATTTATAACCTGGCAGCCCAGAGCCATGTACAGGTATCCTTTGATGTGCCGGAGTACACGGCAGATGTGGTGGCAACCGGTGTGCTGCGGGTGCTGGAGGCGGTGCGTCTGTGCGGTTTAACCGATACGTGCCGGGTATATCAGGCGTCCACTTCCGAGCTTTACGGAAAGGTGGAGGAAGTACCGCAGAACGAGAAGACCCCCTTCCATCCCTACAGCCCCTACGCTGTGGCAAAACAGTACGGCTACTGGATCGTGAAAGAGTACCGGGAAGCATATAACATGTTCTGCTGCTCCGGCATTTTGTTCAATCACGAGTCCGAGCGCAGAGGTGAGACCTTTGTCACAAGAAAGATCACCCTGGCAGCAGCCAGAATCGCCCAGGGCAAGCAGGAGAAGCTGTATCTGGGCAATCTGTCCAGCCTTCGTGACTGGGGCTATGCCAAAGATTATGTGGAATGCATGTGGCTGATCCTGCAGAACGAGAAGCCGGAGGATTTTGTCATTGCCACCGGCGAGCAGCATTCCGTGCGGGAATTCTGTAAGCTGGCCTTCCATTATGCCGGCATCGAACTGGAATTTAACGGCGAGGGCATGGACGAGAAGGGCATCGACAAGGCGACCGGCAAGGTGCTGGTAGAGGTTTCTCCGGATTTCTACCGTCCGACAGACGTGGTAAACCTGTGGGGAGATCCCACCAAGGCAAGAACCGAGCTGGGATGGAACCCGACCAAAACTTCCTTTGAGGAACTGGTGCGGCTCATGACCGAGCATGACATGCAGAAAGTGGCTGTGGAGCGTGCAGAAGAGCACATCAAATGTAATCTGGAGGAATATCTGGAAAAAGGAGTTGTGAAATAAGATGATGGAAAAAGATGCGAAAATTTATGTTGCCGGACACAGAGGTATGGTTGGATCCGCTATTGTGCGGGCGCTGGAACGGGAAGGATATCACAATTTTGTCCTTCGTACCCACAAGGAGCTGAACCTGTGCCGTCAGGATGAGGTAGAAGCCTTTTTTGAAAAAGAAAAACCGGATTATGTATTTCTGGCGGCTGCCAAGGTGGGCGGCATTGTGGCAAACGCAGAGGCGCTGGCAGATTTTATGTATGAAAATATGATCCTGGAGATGAACACCATTCATTCGGCCTGGCAGAACGGCTGCAAGAAATTGCTGTTTCTGGGTTCTTCCTGCATTTATCCGCGGATGGCACCCCAGCCCATGCCGGAGAGCTGTCTGCTGACTTCAGAGCTGGAGAAGACCAATGAGGCATATGCGCTGGCAAAAATTTCCGGTCTGAAATACTGTGAGTTCCTGAACCGCCAGTACGGCACCGATTATATTTCTGCCATGCCCACCAATCTATATGGCCCCAATGACAACTATCATCCGACCCACAGCCATGTGCTGCCGGCACTGATCCGACGGTTCCATGAGGCGAAAGAGGCAGGACTGCCGGAGGTGACTTGCTGGGGCACCGGCACGCCGCTGCGGGAGTTCCTGTACGTGGACGATCTGGCGGATGCCTGCGTCTTTCTGATGAACCATTATTCCGGAAATGAGACGGTCAATGTGGGTACGGGCAAGGAGCTGACCATCAAAGAGCTGACAGAGCTGACGGCAGAGGTGATCGGTTACAAGGGAAAGATCAACTGGGATCCTTCCAAACCGGACGGCACACCGAGAAAGCTGCTGGATGTGTCCAAACTGGAAAATCTGGGATGGAAATACAAGACGGAGCTGCGGGACGGCATTCGTCTGGCCTACGAGGATTTCCTGCATAATCCCATGCGTGCAGAACGGTAATTGCATTTTGAATAAAGAAGGGAACGGAATATGAATATCGTATTGTTATCCGGCGGATCGGGCAAACGGCTGTGGCCTCTGTCCAATGATGTCCGCTCCAAACAGTTTATCAAGATTTTTAAAGGGGCAAACGGAGAATATGAGTCCATGGTGCAGCGGGTGTACCGTCAGATCTGTACCGTGGATCAGGGTGCATCAGTAACCATTGCCACCTCCAAGACCCAGGTGTCTGCCATTCACAACCAGCTGGGAGAAAACGTGGGTGTCTGCGTGGAGCCCTGCCGCCGGGATACGTTTCCGGCCATCGCGCTGGCAACGGCGTACCTTCATGATGTGAAGCATGTGCCTGTGGAGGAGGCTGTGGTGGTTTGCCCGGTGGATCCTTTTGTGGAACAGGATTATTTTGAGGCGCTGAAAAAGCTGTCTGATCTGGCTCAGACAGGAGAGGCCAATCTGACGCTGATGGGCATTGAGCCCACGTATCCCAGCGAAAAATATGGCTATATCATTCCGGCGGATAAAGAAGCGGTCAGCCAGGTGAAGACGTTCAAGGAGAAACCGGATGTGAAAACGGCGGAGCAGTATATCAGCCAGGGCGCCCTTTGGAACGGTGGCGTGTTCGCCTACAGGCTGGGCTATGTGCTGGAGAAGGCCCATGAGCTCATTGATTTTGAGGATTATGATGATCTCTATGGTAAATATGAGACACTGGAAAAGATCAGCTTTGACTATGCGGTGGTGGAAAAAGAGCCGAAGATCGCAGTGATGCGTTTTGCCGGCCAGTGGAAGGATCTGGGCACCTGGAATACGCTGACAGAGGCCATGGAGGAATCCTGCGTGGGGGATGCGATCCTCAACGAGACATGCGAGAATGTGCATGTGATCAATGAGCTGGCAGTGCCGGTGCTGTGCATGGGCTTAAAGGACGTGATCGTGTCAGCCAGCGCGGAAGGTATTCTTGTGTCTGACAAGGAACAGTCCAGCTATATCAAGCCCTTTGTGGATAAAATTGATCAGCAGATCATGTTTGCGGAAAAATCCTGGGGAGATTTCCGGGTACTGGATGTGCAGCCGGAGAGCATGACTGTCAAAGTGACGCTCCATCCGGGGCATCGGATGAATTATCACAGCCATGCCCACCGGGACGAGGTATGGACCATTGTGTCCGGAACCGGCCGCACCGTTGTAGATGGCATGGAGCAGCCGGTTCATCCTGGAGATGTGGTGACCATGGAGGCGGGTTGCCGTCATACGATTATCGCGGATACCGAGCTGACGGTGATCGAGGTACAGTTGGGTAAGGAGATCAGTGTGCATGACAAACAGAAATTCGAGTGGGAAGAATAGCCCTTTCCTGTTAAAACCGGCGGGAAAGGATTATCTGTGGGGCGGCAATCGCCTGAACGACGATTTTTCCAAAGGGATTGATTTAAAACCGCTGGCGGAAACCTGGGAGTGCTCGACCCATCCTGACGGCCCCAGCCGGGTGGCCAGCGGGGCGCATACAGGTGCTCTTCTGGCAGACGTATTAAGAACGCATCCGTCCTATCTGGGTACGCACCCGGATGGCACAGACGGGCTGCCGATTCTCATCAAATTCATTGATGCCAAGCGGGATCTGTCGGTGCAGGTGCACCCGGATGATACGTACGCCAGGGAGCAGGAGCATGAGCCCCGGGGAAAGAGTGAGATGTGGTACGTTCTGGATGCGGCGAAGGATGCCAGCCTGGTGTACGGTTTTCGCCATGACATGATGAAGGCTGATCTGGAAGAAAGTCTTCGGAAAGGTACGGTGGAGAAGTACCTGCAGAAAGTACCGGTGCAGCGGGACGATGTGTTTTACATCAAGGCGGGAACCGTGCACGCCATCGGGGCAGGGGTGCTGATCGCGGAAATCCAGGAGAGCTCCAACCTCACGTATCGGATGTATGATTACAACCGGGTGGACAAAAACGGCAATCCCCGGGAACTGCATATCGAAAAATCACTGGCTGTGGCGAACCTGAAAGGAAGCGCTGAGCCGCGGCAGCCCATGCGGGTGCTGCGTTACCGGGAAGGCTGCGCTTCGGAGTTCCTGTGCCGGTGCCAGTATTTTCAGGCGGAGCGGCTGCTGGTAAATACGGAGCGCTGCCGGAAGATGGCGGATTTCCAGACGGGCAGCAATTCTTTTCAGGTGCTGCTGTGCACCAACGGGTGCGGCACAGTGCTCTGGGGGGAAGGGGAAGAAGCCCAGTCGCTGCCGTTTTTCCGGGGAGACTGTATTTTTGTACCGGCGGATTCTGTGCCCATGAAGCTGCACGGAAAAGCACAGTTCCTGAAGGTGAGCTGCTGATGTCAGAATACAGGCATGGGGGATACGGCACATTGTGTTGCAGTTATGAGGAATTTTTATGATTGCTGGAACTGTGACGAGAGGTGCGCATGCCAAGATAGAAGGAGACGAGGATGATGGATCAGAAAATTATAAATGAATACGCCCGCTGGAAACAGCTGGCGACAGAGGATGTCGATCTGGCCCGGGAGCTGGGCGAGATTGAAGGCAAAGAAGATAAAATTGTAGATGCCTTTTACCGGAATCTGGAATTTGGCACCGGAGGACTGCGGGGCGTGATCGGTGCAGGCACCAACCGGATGAATGTATACACGGTGGCAAAGGCGTCTCAGGGCCTGGCGGACTATGTGATCAAACATTTCCCGGCAGAGCAGCGGCGGATCGCGGTGAGCTATGATTCCCGGATCAAATCCGATCTGTTTGCCCGCACCGCTTCCGGTGTGTTTGCGGCAAACGGCATTACAGTGCACATGTATCCGGAGCTCATGCCCACCCCCTGCCTGTCCTTTGCGGTGCGGGAGTTACACTGCGCGGCAGGCATCATGGTGACGGCGTCCCACAATCCGTCCAAATACAACGGATACAAAGTGTACGGCGCAGACGGCTGCCAGATCACCACGGAGGCTGCGGCTGCCATCCTGGCGGAGATTGAGAAGCTGGATGTGTTTGCTGACGTAAAGCGGGCAGATTTTGATGCCTCTATGGAGGCGGGCAAAATTGCCTGGATCGGCGAGGATGTGACGACAGCTTTCGTGGAGGCTGTGAAAGGGCAGTCGCTGCTGGGGGATGAGCAGGTGGACAAAAATGTGGCCATCGTGTATTCTCCGCTGAACGGAACCGGCCGGAAGCCGGTGCTGCGCACGCTGAAAGAGAGCGGATATACGAACATTACCGTGGTAAAAGAGCAGGAGCTGCCAGACGGCAATTTCCCTACCTGCCCCTATCCGAACCCGGAGATCCGGGAAGCCATGGCGCTGGGCATGGAATATGCGAAAAAACAGCAGGCAGACCTGTTGCTGGCCACCGATCCGGACTGTGACCGGGTGGGTATCGCGGTGAAAAATGAGCAGGGCGAATATGTTCTTCTGACCGGCAATGAGACCGGTATGCTGCTGCTGGATTACGTGTGCAGCAGACGGATGGCCCTTGGGAAAATGCCCGCAGATCCGGTGCTGGTGAAAACCATTGTGACCATTGATATGGCGGAGCGGATCGCCGCCCATTACGGCGTGCGTACCATCAATGTGCTGACCGGCTTCAAATTCATCGGTGAGCAGATTGGCATGCTGGAAAAACAGGGAAAAGAAGATTCTTATATCTTTGGCTTTGAGGAAAGCTACGGTTACTTAAGCGGCAGTTATGTCCGGGATAAGGACGCTGTGGACGGCGCTTTCCTCATCTGTGAGATGTTTGCTTACTACAAGAGCCGCGGCATCAGCCTGACTGCAAGGTTAAAAGAACTGTACGCAACCTACGGCTATTGCCTGAACACGCTGCACTCCTATGAATTTGACGGGGCAGCAGGATTTGAAAAAATGCAGGGCATCATGAAAAAATTCCGCCAGGAGACGCCGGATTTTGGCGGCAAAGCGCTGGTGGAGTGCCTGGATTATGCAAAGGGACTGGACGGCCTGCCCAAGTCCGATGTGCTGAAATTTATCCTGGCAGATCACTGTTCTGTGGTTGTGCGCCCCTCTGGAACCGAGCCCAAGCTGAAAACGTACATTTCCGTCAGTGCGGAAAATAAGGAGGCTGCGGCAGCTATTGAGGCGCAGATTACGGAGAAGCTGAGCCAGTACTTCCTGTAAACGTGGATGAGTTGGAATTTTTATGGCTGGGATTGTTCTTTGTGCCTTGTGTCTAAAAGCAGTTGCTGACGATAGACCTTTCGGGTGATATGTGGAAATAGGACGTTACTTTCCTGTTTGCTTTTTGAAAATAGAAAAATTTGCTTGGTATTTGTGACTAGAGTCAAAAAATCTTGCTTTTGCCTGAAATTTTGACACGATTTTTTATGGCAGCATTGTATAATTGTCCCAAATCTGGTATGATAATGTCACAGATTACCCGGGCAGCAGGGGAGCGCTGCAAGCAACAACAGAAAGGCAAACGAAGGTGAGTACAATGAAAACAACACTTGCAATTATGGCGGCCGGTATCGGCAGCCGTTTTGGCGGCGGCATCAAGCAGCTGGAGCCGGTGGGACCCAATGGAGAGATCATCATGGATTACTCCATCAAGGACGCACTGGAGGCTGGTTTTGACCGGATCGTTTTCATCATCCGCAAGGATCTTGAGAAGGATTTCAAGGAAGTTATCGGCAATCGGATCGAGAAGATTGCTGATGTGGCATATGCTTATCAGGAGCTGGATGATCTTCCGGGCGGCTTTACAAAGCCCGCAGACCGGACGAAGCCCTGGGGAACCGGCCAGGCGATTCTGGCATGCAAGGACATTATCCATGAGCCCTTTGCGGTTATCAATGCCGATGATTATTACGGCAAAGAAGGTTTTGTGAAGCTGCATGATTATCTGGTTTCCCAGCCGGAAAAAACCGCAGATTTCCAGTTCTGCATGGTGGGCTTTATCCTGGGCAATACCCTCAGCGATAACGGTGCCGTGACGAGAGGTGTGTGTGTGCTGGACGATGCAGGCAATCTGGTGGATGTCAACGAGACAAGCAACATCGAGAAGATTGACGGCAAACCGGGTGTGCGCGGTGAGGACGGACAGATCCGCTGGCTTGACCCTGACAGCCATGTATCTATGAACATGTGGGGCCTGACACCGGATTTCATGGAATATCTGGAAAAAGGTTTTGTAGACTTCCTCAAGAATCTTCCGGAAGGGGAGATCAAGAAGGAATATCTGCTGCCCACCATCATCGGCGATATGCTCCAGAGCGGCGAAGCCAAGGTGAAACTGCTGGAGAGCCGGGACAAATGGTTCGGCGTGACCTATAAGGAAGACAAGGCAGATGTGGTGAAAGCTTTCAAAGATCTGATCGCTGCCGGTGTTTACAAAGAAAAATTATTTGATTAAGCTGTTTTTTGGAAAAGGGCACTGTCTGATACAGAGAAATCTGTACCGGGCGGTGTCCTTTTTGCATGACGGGAGATTGTATCTTATCATACAGAAACGCTTCGTAGGGTGCAAAACGTCAGTGGCGTTTGTTATGTAGCGATCAAAGTGGAACGCAGACGCACGCAGCTCCATGGGGAGTTCCTTAAAGAATCTTTAAGAAGTAGTCTGTCTCCTTGAATTTCCAGAAAAAAATAGGTACAATAAAAAGGCAATGGATCATGCAGGAGGAAAACGAATGGAGAAAAAGAATCCGGTAAGTCAGGAAGAACTGGATCGGATGATCGAGGAAAAATATAGAGAGCTGGAACGACTGGAGGCAGAGCGGCAGAACCGCGAGCAGGGGGGATACACGTCGCCTTCTTATGAGGATGCCCATAATTTTTACGAGGGAGAGAGTGATACCGTGCATCGTGATTCCCTGGGCAGCACAGGCGGTTATCGCTCTGCTTCGCGTGGGGAAGGTCTGACAGAAAATGGGAACGGGGAGACACCGCGCCGCCGCCCCACAGGAGAAAGCTATGGTCAGGGAGCGCAGCGCCGCCGCCCGACGGGAGAAGGCTATGGCGAGGGAGCCCCACGCCGTCGTCCGACAGGAGAGGACTACGAGCAGAGAGCGCAGCGCCGTCGTCCGACAGGAGAGGACTACGAGCAGAGAGCGCAGCGCCGCCGCCCGACGGGAGAAGGTTATAACGAGGGGACGCCGCGCCGCCGCCCCACAAGAGAAGGGTACAGTGACGGAGCACCCCGCCGTCGCCCTGCAGGAGAAGGGTACAGTGATGGGGCAGCCCGCCGTCGTCCAGCGGAAGAAAGGTACAGTGACGGGGCAACCCGCCGCCGTGCTGCCAGTGAGGATTATGCGCAGGAAATGCCGCGCCGCCGTGCTGCCGGAAGCACTGGTGATGGTTATGGAGAGCGGCAGAGCCGGGAAGCTGGAAGAAGCCGTGATGGCTATGAAGAGGCGCCGCGTCGCCGCTCTGGGCAGGATGGGCAGCGAGTTTCGAATGAACGTCGGCAGCAGGAGGAGAATCGTCGTCGGCAGGAAGCGCAGTATCGCAGCCAGGAACGGCAGCAGCGGTATGAAGAAGTGGAAGAGGAGCAGGAGGACGAGGGCATGCGCAGAGAAGAAAAACCGTTTTTTTCTGAAAAGATCATTCGTCTCATCGGTGGGATCATTGGTATCATCATCGTGCTTCTGGTGGTCATCACCATATTTGGCGGAAAGATTTTTTCAAAACTGGCTTCCGGCGGGGATACGACCCAGTTGGCCTCCGGCAAAGGTGTCATCAACATTCTGCTGGTGGGACAGGATGGCCGGGAGGATGTGGAAGGCAGCCGTTCTGACTCCATGATGCTGGTGTCTGTGAATAAAGGAACCGGCAAGGTGAAGATCGTCTCCTTGATGCGTGACATGTACGTCTCCATTCCGGGGCATGATGACAACCGGATCAATGCGGCATATTCTCTGGGCGGTGTAAAACTGCTGGAGCAGACGATAGAAAATGATTTTCAGGTAAAAATCGACGGAAATGTGCAGATTGATTTTGAAAGCTTTAAGACCATCATCGACAAGGTGGATGGGGTGGAAATTGAGCTGAGCCAGGAAGAGGCGGATTATCTGAATACCGCGTACTGGCAGAATGGGTGGAGTTTAAGTGCCGGGGTACAGACGCTGGACGGCGACCAGGCGCTGGCTTACTCCCGGATCCGTCAGGTGGGCAATTCCGATTTCCAGCGTACCGAGCGGCAGAGAACCGTGCTTATGACGGTATTCCGCAAAGTGAAAGGGCAGGGCAAGCTGAAAATGCTGTCCCTGGCAAAAGACATCTATCCCATGTTGGATACGGATATCGGCATCGGTGACATGATCAGTCTGGGAACGACGGCCATCGGCATGGATGAAAGCGATATCGAGACGTACCGCCTGCCCATCGACGGCGGCTATACCAACCAGACCATCCGGGAAATGCAGGTGCTGGTACCGGATATGGAGAAAAATATTGCCTATCTGAAGGAACTGCTTTTCGGAGAAACGCAGACAGAGTAAATTGGGAAAGATTTGTAACTGACAATAAAAGACATGGAATGAAAAAGGATAGCCGGGGGATGTTGTTTCCCATCAGCTATCCTTTTCTCATTTAGCACTTCTCCGGTTCCGGGTAATCCACGCCGAAGGTTTCCACTGTCATGGATTTGATCTGCTGTTTTTCCAGCGGGCGGTCAGAGTAGTCTGTGCGTACGTTGGCGATCTTGTCCACAATTTCCAGTCCCTCGATGACTTTTCCGAAAGCAGCGTACTCGCCGTCCAGATGCGGGGAAGTCTTGTGCATCAGGAAAAACTGGGAGCCTGCGGTGTCGGGCATCATGGTTCTTGCCATGGACAGCACGCCCGGTGTGTGCGCCAGATCATTCTGGAAACCGTTGTGGGAAAACTCACCCTTGATGCAGTATCCCGGGCCGCCCATGCCGGTGCCGTCCGGGCATCCGCCCTGGATCATAAAGCCTTTGATGACGCGGTGGAAGATCAGTCCGTCATAGAAGCCTTTTTTTACAAGAGAGATAAAATTGTTCACTGTATTCGGGGCAACTGCCGGGTACAGCTCTGCTTTCATGATATCGCCGTTTTCCATTTCAATGGTAACGATGGGGTTCTTTGCCATAAATGACATCCTTTCTTTCGTTGAATTTTCTTTTCCTATTATACCCTATTCTGTCCAAAATCGAAAGAAAATTTTGCTCATCATCTGGCGCTCATTTCATGCTTGAAAAATCCTCCTCCACAGTCTATAGTGAGGAAGGAACAAAACGACCATAACCGAAGAAAAGGTGGAAATAGAATGTTTAAAAGCGTGATTTTTGACATGGACGGGGTACTGGTGAACACGGAGCCGATTCATTTTCGGATGTATCAGGCATTTTTCCGGGAGCAGGGAATCGAACTGAATTATGACTACTATGCGCCGTCCATCGGTTCGACCACGGAGCATCTGCGGGGAATGCTGATGGAAAAGTACGGCATTGACATCCGCAAGCCGGAGAACTGGGCACGGATCAAGGAGCACGAGGCGGCCATCATCGAGAAAGATGGCTACGGGGAAATCCCCGGCATCCGGCAGATGATCCTGGATCTGCGGGCCCACGGCGTGAAGCTGGCGGTGGCATCTTCTTCCTATTATGATCTGATCGTGAAGACGACGAAGGCCATTGGATTATATGATTATTTTGACAAAATCGTCAGCGGTGCAGATGTGGCGCACCCGAAGCCGGCACCGGATGTGTTTTTGAAAGCCATGGAGGAGCTGGGTGTGCAGCCGGAGGAATGCGTCATCGTGGAGGATTCCTGCAACGGCGTGCGTGCGGCCAAGGCGGCCGGTGCGGCGTGTCTGGGATTTTATAACCCGGATTCCGGCAATCAGGACTTAAGTCTGGCGGATCTGGTGACCGAGGGCTTTGAGGAAGTGGATTATGCTTTTGTAAAACGGCTGCATCATCGGGTACATGATCTGCCGGTGACGATCGCGCAGACGGAGGTGCCGGAAACAGACATATGACTGACCATCCGGGAAATGACCGTGGATGACTATGAGGCCGTGCGGGCGCTGTATGAAGAGCCGGGGATGCTTGCCTATATGCCCTCCTTTTTTCCGGCGGAGGAACCGGAAGCATATTTTGAAAGCTATGTAAAAAATATGTATCGGTTTTATGATTTCGGCATGTACGTGCTGGAGGATGCGCGAACCGGGAGGATCATCGGGCATGTCGGATTGGGCGTGGAGGACGGAACGGAAAGCGACGGAGGCAGGACAGCACAAACAGAAGAATCCGGCAGGAACGATTCCAGAGGCAGTGACAGGTGGGAACCGGAAGCGCCGACAGTAGAAACAGGCAGACAGAAATCGGAGGAGACGACCGGGAAAACAGACAGGCAGGCATCGGAAACAGAGACGGCGGTTGAGGACGGGATCGCGGTGAAAGAGCCGATAGATGCCAGGATAACGTTAGGCTACGTAATTTCTACTCCATACCGTGGCAAAGGGCTAGCTTCGTTTGCCTGCCGGCAGATTCTTCTCTACGCCCGGGATTCCCTGTATCTGGACCGGGTATGGATCCGGGTGGATCAGAGAAACAGCGCATCTCTGGCAGTGGCCCGGCGATTACAACAGCAGTTTGGTGATTTTATTAAGGTTGATGTGACTGAAATCTGACAGAACTGCCATATAGAAGCGGCAGGCGTGTAATCCCGCTGCGGCGGTTTTTGATGTCTGGATGAGAACTGAACAGTACGCATGTTTTACGGCAGATGGGATTACCGCTTGCAAAAATGAGGCAAGTTGGATACAATGGGAGTAATTTAGACGGCTTTTACGAAGGAGCATTTGCATGGGAATCATTGAGGCAGCAAAGCTGGTGCATGAATATATCAGAAGAGATGAAGAAGGAAGGGTCGAGGAGATCCGCCGGGCAGTGGACGGCGTCGATCTGGATGTGCAACGGGGCGAATTTATTGCAATCCTTGGTCATAACGGTTCCGGAAAATCCACGCTGGCCAAGCATATCAATGCCATTCTGACTCCCACGGAGGGAACGATGTGGGTAGGCGGCATGGATACCAAAGAGGAAAAAGACATCTGGAATATCCGACAGACGGCCGGAATGGTTTTCCAGAATCCGGATAATCAGATCATTGGAAGTGTGGTGGAAGAGGATGTGGGCTTTGGTCCTGAGAACTTGGGTGTGCCATCGCTGGAAATCTGGGATCGGGTGCAGGAAAGCCTGCAGGCTGTGGGAATGCTGGAATACCGGCATCATTCGCCCAACCGTCTGTCCGGCGGACAGAAGCAGAGGGTAGCCATTGCCGGTGTGGTGGCCATGCACCCGAAATGTATCGTGCTGGATGAACCGACAGCCATGCTGGATCCCAACGGACGCAAGGAGGTCATCCGGACGGTGCGGGCGCTGAACGAGGTAGAAGAGGTGACGGTCATCCTTATCACCCATTATATGGAAGAAGTGGTGTGGGCGGATAAGGTCATCGTCATGGACGATGGAAAAATCGTCATGCAGGGAACGCCCAGAGAGATTTTCTCCCGGGTGGATGAACTGAAGAAATACAGCCTGGACGTGCCGCAGGTAACGCTGCTGGCCCATGAGCTGAAAGAAAAAGGCGTTCCGCTTTCGGATGGAATCCTGACAATAGATGAACTGGTGGATGAATTATGTCAATCGTGATCGAGCATTTGAATTATATTTATTCGGAAAATACCGCCTACCAGCGGCAGGCGTTAAAGGATATCAATCTGGAAATCCCGGAGGGGCAGTTTATCGGCCTCATCGGCCATACCGGTTCGGGAAAATCCACGCTGATCCAGCATTTGAACGGTCTTTTGAAGGCGTCCGGCGGCGTGATCCGTTTTAACGGGGAAAATATTTATGATAAAGATTATGACATGCGGAAACTGCGGGCAAAGGTGGGGCTGGTATTTCAGTACCCGGAGCACCAGCTTTTTGAAGTGGATGTCATCAGTGACGTGTGTTTTGGCCCGAAAAACCAGGGGTTTTCGGAGGAAGAGGCAAAGGCGCGGGCGGCAAACGCCCTGCGTCTGACCGGCATTTCGGAGGAAATGTTCCACCAGTCGCCCTTTGATCTGTCCGGCGGGCAGAAGCGTCGGGTGGCTATTGCCGGTGTGCTTGCCATGGAGCCGGAGGTGCTCATCCTGGACGAACCCACAGCAGGACTGGATCCCCGGGGCCGGGATGAGATTCTGGGACTGATCAGTGACCTGCATGAAAAACGCCATATCACTTGTGTACTCGTTTCTCACAGCATGGAGGATGTGGCCCGTTATGTGGAGCGGATCATCGTGATGAACCGGGGGGAGGTCATGTACGACGGCACCCCGAAGGAAGTGTTTTCCCATTACCGGGAACTGGAAGAGATCGGTCTGGCGGCACCGCAGGTGACCTACGTGATGAACCGGCTGAAAGAAAAAGGCCTGGATGTGCGCACAGATGCCACGACAGTGGAAGAGGCAAGGGATGAGATCCTGCGTGCACTTGCGGCAGGAGGACGAGTATGATAAGAGATATTACTTTGGGACAATATTATCCGACCGATTCGGTGATCCACCGGCTGGATCCCCGGACAAAGCTTATCGGAACCATAGCGTTTATCGTGTCTCTGTTTTTGTTCAAAAGCTGGCTGGGCTATGCGGCAGCCACCCTGTTTCTGGCCGGGATCATCCGTGTCTCCAAGGTGCCTTTCCGTTATATGATGCGGGGTCTGAAAGCCATCATCGTGCTGCTGCTGATCACCGTGGTGTTTAATCTGTTCATCATTCCCGGAGAAGTTATCTGGGATTTCGGCATTTTGAAAATCACACGGGAAGGCCTTTCTCAGGCAGGTTTCATGGCGGTGCGCCTGATTTACCTGATCATAGGTTCTTCCATCATGACGCTGACGACCACGCCCAATGACCTGACAGATGGCCTGGAGCGGGTTCTGGGGCCGTTGAAGGTGCTTCATGTGCCGGTGCATGAGATTTCCATGATGATGTCCATTGCCCTTCGGTTTATCCCGATTTTGCTGGAAGAAACAGACAAGATCATGAAGGCTCAGATGGCCAGAGGTGCGGATTTTGAAAACGGCAATCTGATCCAGAAAGCAAAAAACATGGTGCCACTTTTGGTGCCGCTGTTTCTGTCTGCTTTTCGCCGGGCCAACGACCTGGCCATGGCCATGGAGGCCAGATGTTATCGCGGCGGGGAAGGCCGGACGAAAATGAAACCGTTGCTTTATGAAAAAAGAGATTATATGGCGTATGGGATTCTGGTGGCTTATCTTGCAGCAGTGACGGCCATCGGTATCGTCGTGCGTTAGGAAAGGCGGATGTTATGAAAAGGGTAATGCTGACGGTGGCCTATGACGGCACTGCTTATGCCGGATGGCAGGTGCAGCCCAACGGTGTGACCATCGAGGAAGTGCTGAACAAGCATCTGTCATCGCTTTTGCAGGAAAATATTGTGGTCATCGGCGCCAGCCGCACCGATTCCGGGGTGCATGCCCTTGGAAATGTGGCGGTTTTTGATACCAACGCCCGGATGCCGGCGGAGAAGGTCAGCTTTGCCATGAACCAGCGTCTGCCGGAAGATGTGAAAATTGTGGATTCCCGGGAAGTTCCACTGGAGTTCCATCCACGCAGGCAGCACTGTCGGAAGACCTACGAATACAAGATTTTAAACACCATCCATCCGGTGCCGAATTACCGGCTGTACACGCATTTTAATTACTGGAATATCGACGTGGAGCTTATGCGGCGGGGGGCGGCCTACCTCATCGGCACCCATGATTTTGCCAGCTTCTGCAGTGTGAAAAGCCAGGCGCTGACCACGGTGCGTACCGTGCGGTCTGTTGATATTTCAAGAGATCCCCGGACAAGCATCATCACCCTGCGCATTGTGGGGGACGGCTTTCTCTATAATATGGTGCGGATCATTGCCGGAACGCTCATGGAGATCGGTGAAGGCAAATACCCGCCGGAGCATATGATAGACATTCTGGAAGCTGCCAGCCGGGCGGCAGCAGGCCCGACAGCACCGGCCAGAGGATTGACGCTGGTAAAGATGGAATATGAGAACGATCCGCGAAAAGAAGCTGTCCATTGAAAAAAGTCCAAAAAGCATTGAAAAAACAAAAAACACAAAAACATTGAAAAAACACAAAAGTAGTTGACACACCAGGCGGTGTGTAGTAAACTATTTTAGCATGGTTATGTATGGAAATATCCTGAACCAAAGCCCCGGATCAGGTATTTTACTTAATAGAAAGCAGATATTTTAAGGAGGTCAACCGATGAAAAGTTACATGGCTAGTCCAGCAACAATTGAAAGAAAATGGTATGTAGTTGACGCTACAGGATATACATTAGGTCGTTTAGCATCAGAAGTAGCAAAGGTATTAAGAGGAAAGAATAAGCCGATCTACACTCCTCACATTGACACAGGTGATTATGTGATCATCGTAAACGCTGACAAGGTGAAAGTGACCGGTAAGAAATTAGACCAGAAGATTTACTATCGTCATTCCGATTATGTTGGAGGAATGAAAGAGGCAACCTTAAGAGAAATGATGGACAAGAAGCCTGAGAAGGTGATCGAGCTTGCTGTTAAGGGCATGCTGCCGAAGGGACCTTTAGGAAGAACCATGTACAAGAAGCTGTTTGTATATGCAGGCGCAGAGCACGGACATGAGGCACAGAAGCCGGAAGTCCTGACATTTTAATCAGAGGGAGGTAAATCACATTGGCTAAAGCAAGTTTTTACGGAACTGGAAGAAGAAAGAAATCTATCGCAAGAGTATATCTGGTACCTGGTACCGGTGTTATCACTGTAAATAAAAGAACTATTGATGAGTATTTCGGACTGGAGACCCTGAAGGTTATCGTTCGTCAGCCCCTCGTGGCTACAGAGACCGCTGATAAGTTCGACGTGATCGTAAATGTTCACGGCGGCGGATACACAGGCCAGGCCGGTGCTGTAAGACACGGCATTTCCAGAGCACTTCTGCAGGCAGATCCGGATTACCGTCCGATTCTTAAGAAGGCTGGTTTCCTGACCAGAGATCCTCGTATGAAAGAGAGAAAGAAATACGGTCTCAAAGCAGCTCGTCGCGCTCCGCAGTTCAGCAAGCGATAATCTACAGCTTAAAAATGCTAAAAAAGCCCGGAAATACGCCATTTTCTGGGCTTTTTCTATGCCTGAAATCGCCTGATTCCGATGGTGAAATTTGAGGAAATTTGACTTCAAATTAACCCATTTTGATGGGTTTACCATGGGTTTACGGCCTATTTTTGAGCCTAATGGGTGGGAAAATGGGTTTACAGAAGGCCATTTTGGAGGGGAAATTAGCCCCATATCCTTGACAGATTTTCGGCAAAAATCCGGCTGAAACGGAATGAAAAACAGTGTCAGGTTCGTTTGGCGAGTTCTGACGAATTCTGCAAAAATTTAATATCAGGTATCCTGTTACATAGAGCCTTGGCTCATTCTTTGAAAACGAGAATGGGTCGAGGCTCTATTTTTTTCGCCCGAAATCCGGCGAGACAAATTTGAGTAGGAGGTAACAGGTATGACGGATTTCAATCAGAAGACCCATGACACCGATGTGGGCAGTCATGGCGGACAGTCAAGGCAGATGATGGAGGTGTTTGAGAACCAGGAGTTTGGTTCGATCCGCGTGTTGCAGGAGGCGGGCAAGACCTTTTTCTGTGCAAGCGACGTGGCGAAAGCGTTGGGGTATGTGAATCCCTACGCAGCAGTGAAACGCCATTGCAGAGGCCCCCTAACGAAACGCGAGGGGGTCGTTCAGAAGGCGAATCAGTATGGGGATGCTGGAGAGCAGGTTGTTGAAATCGCCTTTATCACGGAAGGCGATGTTTACCGGCTGATCGTTCACAGCAAGCTGCCATCGGCAGAACGATTTGAACACTGGGTGTTTGATGAAGTTCTCCCTTCCATCCGCAAGTATGGTGTGTATATGAGCGATTCCATTTTGGATCAGGTGATTCAGCATCCGGAGGTCATCTATACACTGGCGCAGGAGCTTGTAGCCGAGAGGAAGCAGCTTGAAGGTATCCGCAAACAGCTGGATGCGGCACAGCCCAAGCCGCCAAGTATCAGGAGAAGGAGCCGGAAGTAACGGAACCGGCGGAAACCGAAAAACCGCAGGAGACGGAACCTGCACCGGAAGAGCAGAAAACAGAGAGCGAGGAAAAGAAAGCTTCCCCGCTTCCGATGATTATGCTGCTTCTGTTTATGATCGGTGCAGCCAGTGTCGGAGGTTACCTCTATATCAAGATGAAGGGCGTAAAGCCTGCATCCAAGAAAAATCAGCCGGACCCGGATGCGGATTATCACGATGAGGATGAAGACGCGCTCCAGCTGCCGGAGGATGACGGTGACGAGGACGAAGAAGTGGATGTCAACGAGGATTACGAAGCGGAATCGGATGATGAACCTGTCTGATTAAGACAGCGTTGACCGGTGGGGCGGCTGAAAAGCCGTCCCTTTTACATAGCTAAATGGTTTGTGAATGAACTATTTTGGCTGACTTGAAATTTTAAATTCCAGTGCAGTGGTAAATTCCACCAGACATTAAAATTCCTTGATTTTATTGAATTATAATGAGCAAAATCTTTAGATAACTGGTATAATTAAGCTAACTTCTCATAAAATATCTGAGTTTGTGACATGGAAAAGAGACCTCTGGATAGCCATTTCCTGTAATTGTAAAAAGCTTAAAACTATGTAGGTATCTATTTTGATTATAAGACAAGAAAGACCAGAAGATTATGATACGGTATATCATGTTGTAAAAGAAGCATTTGAAAATGCTGAATATACAGATGGAAATGAACAGAACTTAGTTGCTGCGTTAAGAAAAAACAAATCGTTTATTCCGGAACTTTCTCTTGTTGCTGTCGAGGACGAAAAAATTGTAGGACATATTCTTTTTACAAAAGCAGTTGATCAAGGGGTTGAGGTTCTTGCGCTTGCCCCTCTTTCTGTATTACCCGATTATCAGAACAGGGGAATCGGATTATCTTTGATGAAAGAAGGACACAGTATAGCACATAAATTGGGATATGAATATTCAGTTGTTTTGGGACATTCCAAATACTATCCAAAGGCAGGATATATTCCGGCAAGTGAGTGTGGAATAAAAGCGCCATTTGAAGTTGACGATGAAAGTTTTATGGCACTTAATCTTAACGGAAGTCAAAACAAATTAAATGGAGTTATTGAGTACGACAAGGCTTTTGGGATATGATGTAAAAAATTAGAAGTTGGGAAGGTAAAACATAGATCCTGTTTTTACTGCCTATGGAACACAAGACTGGCATTATAACGAAAAAGGAGAAATACTGCATTTTCCGGTGGATAATTATTATTATGAGGGCAAACGGACAGCTGTGTTTTTGGGAGAAAAGGTTACAAAATATCATAGAACACTGACCACATATCTAAATACACTGCTTTCAAATGGTTTTATAATAAATCATATTGTGGAGCCGCAGCCGCCGGAATACATGATGGATATTCCGGGGATGCAGGATGAAATGCGCCGTCCCATGATGCTGATTGTATCGGCGAACAAAAAAGTGGATAGATAGAACTAAAACACCTATAAGGTATAAATGGAGGTAATTTATGTTTAAAGAAAAAATTATTATAGAGATGAAAGAAGTATTCAAAGAAATTCCTTTTGGCATAGAGCATACTCTCAAAGTTTTGAAAAATGCAGAAGATATAATGAAAGGAGAAAATATCGGAGAGGAAGAAAAAGAATTCATCAGTATTATTGCTATACTACATGATATTGGTGCGGTTGAAGCACAAAAAAAATACGGTTCTATTGATGGTGTCTATCAAGAAAAGGAAGGACCAGAAGTAGCGAAAGAAATATTAAAAAAGGTAGGCTATAACAAAAATATTGATAGAATATGCTTTATAATAGGCAACCATCATACTCCATCTAAAATTGATGGACTTGATTTTCAAATACAATGGGAAGCTGATTTGCTTGAAAATTTAACGGTTATGGATAAAGAAAAAGAACAGGAAAAGATAAAAAAGTGTATAGATGAAAACTTTAAAACAAACACAGGAAAAAGGATAGCTTATAATCGCTTTATTTTAGATTAGTAGTAGATTATTACAGTTATGTATTTTATATCGCAAAGAAAAAATAGTAGTTAAGTTTAACCCTAGGGTTAAATGATGAATATGTTGAGGGCATTTTTGTTTCTGGTGAAATGCAATCGCAGGGTCTAGGTAAAATTCTGCTGAATTATGCAAAGGATAAAAGGAATAAGTTGTACTTGAACGTATACCAAAAGAACGCACGGGCAATATCTTTTTATAAGAGAGAAGAATTTGAGATTCAGCATAGTGGCTTAGATGAGGCTACCAATGACATGGCAACACAAATAGAAATTCCAGTTTGCAGAACTGACCCAGGGGCTGTCGCAAAATCATCAACAATAGATGATTGAGCGGCAGCCTCTGCCGTTATAGACATAAACCGGGATGAAATCTATTTTTCTGGATTTCATCCCGGTTTTTTGCCGCATTTTAATAAGCCTTTGGCTTTTTACATATTTTAGGCTGACTGTACTTCAAATAAATACGTTCTGGTTCGCTCCTTCTGGATTTTTGCATGCAGTTTATTCAGGTTATACCCCATGCAAAGCAAAAGAATCTCAAGTTTTACTTTGGTTTTTCCCCGGAGCAGAAATCTCTGGAATTCGTAATCATTTTTCAAAACTCCGAATGCCCATTCCACCTGTATGGAACGGTTCATCCGGTACTGGATACCGGTTTCGCTCAGGATATTTTCGTATGATTCCTGACGCTTCTCCAGAAAGCTTTTTGAAATATACAGCCGTTTATTCCCTTTCGCACGGGTACATTTTTCCTTATGGGGACAATTGGCGCAATCCTCGCATTCATACACGGTTACTTCCGATTCATAGCCACTTTTGCTTTTCTGCTTCTTTACGAAAAGAGCTTTCAACTTTTTACCGGCATGGCAGGTATATGTGTCCGTCTCCTTATCATACCCCATATTTTCACGTTTACTGATATCCTGTTTAAAACTACGTTTCTTCCATTTTTCATAGGTCTGGGGCTTGATATACGGCTTCTGACCTGAACTACGCAGATAAGTATATCCTTCTTCACTTTCATACCCGGAATCAGCCGTGACGCTCGGATAACGAAACCCCAGCTTTTCATCCATCATCTTTAAAAATGGAACCAGTGTCCAGACATCATTTCTGTCCTGAAATACATCTGCCGATACAATGTATTCGCTGTCTACCCCAATCTGTATGTTATATCCCGGTTTCAACTGGGCATTCCGCATATGGTCATCCTTCATGTGCATAAATGTTGCATCCGGATCGGTCTTACAATAATTGTTCCTTCCCTGGAAGCTGGCCGTATGCCAGTCGTAGGTTACCTGCCGTTCCCGGAACCTTTGGAAAAGCTCCAGATATTTCTGATTTTTGCTTTTTCGTCTGCCACGTCCATAGACGAACTCTGTTCCATCCTGCTGGCATTTTTCTTCCAGATAGCCAGTGATTCTTTGCAGATCCTGCGCTCTGGATTCCGCATTTACAGTAAAAGACTGCATATAATCATGATTCAGAAGCCTTACAGCTTCCTGAATCTTATGAAACATTTTTTCTTCCCATTTTCCTACGGACTTTTTCCAGACGAAAGTATATTTATTGGCACAGGCTTCCAGCTTGGTTCCATCAATGAAAACGGTTTCCATAGATAATTCTTCCGCGTCTTTCAGACGGCGCACCATCTGATAAAACAGGTCTTCGCAGGCCTCCGCGAGAAATCCGGTTCGGAAACGGGCAATCGTACTGTGATCTGGTGCTTTTTGTCCGGCAAGCAGCCACATAAAGTTGATATCCCTGCGGCAGGCCTGCTCAATTTTCCGGGAAGAATAGATGTTTTGGGAATAAGCATAGGTCAGGATTTTGAACATGGTCTTCGGGTCCACTGCAGGATTTCTTCCTTTGGAAGAGTAAGCCTTATACAATAAAGTATAATCGAGTTCCTCAAGCTCATGGCTCAGCAGCCGGACAGAATCGTCATCTGGGACAAAACCTTCTAAACTTAATGGCAAAACCAGTTGATAACTTTCATTGAATTCGGTATAATTCTTTTGGTATTTTATTTTACTCGACATAATTTATTATACCATGAATGGCAGGTTCTTCGGAGCCTGCTTTTTCATTTTTGGCACAAAAAAGAGCTGCTGCTCCATAGATGATTACTCATCTATTTTGCAACAGCCCCTCCTTTTTTATAATAGTATCATTATGGTATAATAGAGACATTAAAATCGAAGTATGTAAGGAACAGAAACTTTGAAGTTTACAGCGAGGTAAAAGTTTATGAATAACTATAATGAAGTGAAAAAATCATTTGGTACACAAGCAGAGAAATTTGCTTCATATCATATGTCTAAGGCAGAATATACCGATTATTTGATTCGTAGTATTCAGGCAAAGGGCAATGAACATGCATTGGAGGTTGCTGCTGGAACCTGTATATGTGGAAGAGCAGTGGCTCCTTATGTTAAGGACATTACTTGTTTGGATTTGACAGAAGCAATGTTGGAGCAGGGAAAAAAACTGGCAAAGCAAGAAGGTATTCAGAACATATCATTTGTATCGGGGAATGCGGAATGCTTACCTTTTGAAGATGAAACATTTGACCTTGTGATTACAAGACTTTCATTGCACCATTTTGTTGAGCCTGAAAAGCCTTTTCGGGAGATGCAACGAGTTTTGAAAAAAGGTGGAAAACTTGTTATTTGGGATATGGTAGCGACTACAGAAGAATTGCGTGAAACTAATGACGCTATTGAAACGATGCGTGATAACTCACATACAAGAATACTTAGCAGAGAAGAATTTGAAGCATTGTTTGAGGATGCTTTTGAGCTTCAGCTTGAAGAAACAACACTTGTTCCTGTAAATCTACAAAGTTGGATGGATTTGACAAGTACACCAGAGGATATTCAAAAAGATATTATTGATAAAATGGAATACGATTTGAATGGTGGAGATAAAACAGGTTTTAATCCCTATATCAAGGAGGGACAAATATGCTTTGACCATAGGTGGTTATTGCTGATTGGAAAAAAGGAAAACTAATCCCCATTTATCAAGAAAAAGAAACTTTCAGTTTGTATATATCTTTTAAAAGGTATATGATTAAGAAAAACGGCAGGAGGTATCTGAATGAAATCACATAAATATTGGTCTATCGGTGCACTGATTACAATGCTTGGAACTTTTTATACAGGTTATAAGGGATCAAAAGAAGGCCATAAGTACTTTGCAGCAAGTTCTTTGCTTTGCATGATTATGGCTATTTATACAGGACACAAGATGATTTCTGGTAAAAGTAGGAAGAAAAAAGAAGTTTCAGTAGAGAGTGTTGAAGATTAAAAAACAAAATATTTTAATAAATAACGCCGGTGCGGGATTTTTGATATCCAGTACTGGCGTTATTTATTCTACAGGGGCTTGGGGGTGTAATTGTCTGAGTATTTAACGCACATGCAAATATCTGCATTTTTATAAGTGTCCGCCTTGTGCTGCAACCAATCGCTGGAACAACCCGTTTTCTTCTAATAATTCTGTTGGCGTTCCCATTTCCACGACCTGTCCGTGATCCAAAACAACAACTTTATCCGCATTTGCAATCGTCCTCATGCGGTGCGCAATCACCAACACAGTTTTTCCTTGCAGCAGTTCTGACAACGCCTGCTGGACAAGGGTTTCATTTTCCGCATCCATAGAAGCGGTGGCCTCGTCCAATATTACAACAGGAGCATCCTTTAAGATTGCCCTGGCAATCGAAATACGCTGTCTCTCACCGCCGGAAAGAATGCACCCATTTTCTCCGATATTGCTTTGATAGCCTTCTGGTAGCCGTGATACGAACTCCTCGCATTGCGCGGCCCTTGCCGCCGCCAGCACTTCCTCATCGGTGGCATTCTTCCGCCCCAGCCGGATATTTTCCATGACGGATTGATCAAACAAAGTAACTTCCTGGAACACAATCGAATAATTTTTGAACAGCGTTTCAGGCTCTACTGTAGTAACGTCCACACCGCCTAATAAAACCCTACCGGAATCAGCATCCCAAAATCTTGCCGCCAGTCGGGAAACGGTAGATTTTCCGCCGCCTGACGGGCCTACCAGCGCAGTAATCTCACCCTGCTTTGCCACAAAGGAAACACCATTCAGGACACGCTCGCCATGTCTGCCAGAAACAGCCGTATCCTCCAAATCTGCATGATAGGTAAACACAACATCCTGAAATTCAATATCATATCCCTGATTATTGCAGACAGGCTGCCCGCACTGCTCCTTGATAGCCTCCATTTGTTTTGTCCGTTTAATACTGACAAGAGATGAGATCATTTCCGCCATCAGCATGAACGATGAACCAAATGGCTCATATACACGCCCGGCCATAACAAGATATAAAATAAACATGGTAACCGAAAGGCTTCCATCCGCAAGCATCAGACCACCTGCAAGCAATACCGCCACAATCCCAAACCGTAAGAAAAATTGTGCTAATGTCACGGCGATTCCGGGGGGCAGCTCATTTTGGAACGCACAAGACACAACATGCTCTAACTTTTTGTCCACATCCTCAAGATATGCTTTTTCAAGTCCGTCCGAGCGCAGTTCTTTCATCACATCTAAATACTCCTGCACACTGTCATATGCGGCTCGATGCGCATCCAGATTCCGTTCTTCTGCCTTTATTTGTTTTTTTCGTGCGGCAAGCACTACAAGTGCAGAAATTGGAACCGGAAGGATAATACACAATCCCATACGCCAGTCAATCACCAGCAATCCGCAGGAAATAATGATAAACATGATGACAGTTCCCAAAAAGCCGGGTACCGCATTTGAAAACATGCGTTCCAATTTTGAGCAATCCCCCATCATCGTTGTTGTCAAATCGGATAGATCTCTTTGACCAAAGAAAGACAACGGCAGACGACGCATTTTTTCAGCAAGGGACATCCGGCGCTCAGCGCTTTCCTCATATGCCACCTTATAGGTCAAGTTGTATTGAACCCACTGAGTGACAAAGATAAGCGCAGTCAAAAAAGCACATAATAAAAGGATAAACGGAATATTTGATTCTGAGCCACCACGACCGACCGTTTTATCAATCAACGCCATTGTCACAGTCATCAGCAAGGAAACAGGCAGCATGACACAGAGATGCGCCGCCGCTGTCGCAGCGATACCTTTTTTCAAATCCCGTGCGCCCTTATCACTGAGCGCAAGCATTTCTTTTAGCATGAACGCACCTCCTTTGTAAGCTTCCAGGAAATAGACTGATTGTAGTCCTCCCACATACGGGCATATTCCCCCTGCAGTTCCAGCAATTTTTCATGTGTTCCTCTCTCTACAATGCTTCCTTCTTTCATTACTAAAATCTGATCCGCATTTTGTACCGTACTCAAACGATGCGCAACCATAATAACCGTTTTCCCTTTTTGCAGTTCCGCAAGAGCCTTCTGGAGCTGCGCCTCGTTTTCCGGATCGGCAAATGCTGTGGCCTCATCCAACACAAGAATAGGCGCATTTTTTAGTATCGCTCTGGCAATTGCAATCCGTTGTACCTCGCCGCCGGACAGGTACACGCCTTTTTTCCCGACCACACTATCAAGGCCATCCGGCAGCTTCTTCAAAATATCATCACACTGTGCCAGATGTGCCGCACGGAGGATCGCATTCCGGTCTGCATCGTGGCAGCCGCCACGGATATTATCCTCAAGCGTTGCCTTCCGTAATTTAGGATTCTGGAATACGAAAGCAACCTGCTTCATCAGAGATTCCCTCTCAATCTGATCCAGCGGCGTTCCTCCAATCAAGATGGTTCCCTCCTGCGTATCGTAAAAACGAGGGATCAAGCTGGCAATGGTCGTCTTTCCGGAGCCGGAGTGTCCTACCAACGCAGTCGTAGTACCTGTCGGGGCAATAAAGTTAATATCGGAAATCGCAGGCGTTTCTCCCGTGGGATAAGTAAATGTCACATGTTCAAAACAAATATCCCCGTTCTGCGGTTTTACAGGCTGCATCGGCTGCTTTTGTGGTTTCGCCAAAAGAATGGTATCGATTCTTCGCATAGATTCTACCGCCTGCATTTTATAATTGCTCATATACATAATTTTATTGAGCATGGAAGCACAGGCCGGAGCAAACACCAGATAAAACAGGAATTTTCCTGCAAAAGCAACGGTATCACCTGAAAACGTCATTCCTATCAGCGCTGCCGGGACAAGTACCAAAAAGGAAGCGTTCACTATTGTATTAAATCCGACATATCCTGATTTACACGCCATTGTAAAAGCAAGGGCGTCGTCACGGTATGCAGTAATTGCGTCCCGGAATTTTCTTATGGACCAGGCGGATTGTCCAAAAACCTTGATAACCGATATTCCCCGTACAAATTCTACCGCCTCATGGTTCATTTCTTCCTGTGCGTCCTGATACCGTTTCATAAAGCGCATGGTTTTTTCACCCATTATGGTCATCTGGCAGGTAAAGCTGGCAATCAGAAGCAGGAGCAACGGTAAACCGATCCGCCAGTCAATCGCAAGCATTAAAATAAGCCCGACAACCGTCGCTACTTGTGCGCCCACAAGATCGGGCATCTGATGCGCCAGATAGCTTTCTACCTGCGCGCTGTTTTCATCAATAATCTTCCGCAGTTTTCCACCGGGATTTTCTTCAAAATAGCCCAACGGCATTTCAGAAAGATGGCGAAGCGCTGCCATTTTCAAATTCTTTTCCGTATGAAACGCCCCCACATGAGAGCAGAGAAGTGCAATGAAATTGACTGCTAACCCCGCCAACTCAAACACAAGCGCCCATATCCCCCATTGCATCATATGCACAGTGTCATATCCGCCGCCCGACATGCCGATGAGCAATTCTCTTGTGGCAAAATAAATACACAGAAAAGGTGCCAGTAATAACAGAGAACTGAATCCTGCCAAAATCTGAGACATGCTGAAAAGCCCTTTGTATTTTCCGGAGAACTCAAGCAACCGTGGGATTCCTGTTTTTAGCGGTTTTTCTGTTTGTGAGTTTTCTCCAAACACATTTTTCATATAAAGTATCCCCCTGTCGTCTAATTTAATAAATTTTTTTATCTCACCAGAATGGATATGAAGAATATGTGTGGCGCAGCGCAGGATCAGTTCCGGATCATGGGTAACCATCATACTGCAAAAAGCATTTTCGTTTGCTTCCCGGATCATTTCCGCAGTTCTCATCAGATTATCTCCATCTTGACCGCTTGTGGGTTCATCATACAGCATAATTTCTCGATTTGTACATAACGCCACACTAAGAGAGAGCCTCTGCTGCTGACCGCCTGACAAAGAACCCGGATGGCGGTTTTCCAATCCTGCCAGCCCCATTTTTGCCAAAACGGCTACCGCTTTAGTCTCTGTAACAGTTCCTTTATTCAGCATCAGTTCACCCAGCACCGAATCACTGAACAATTGATGGCCGGGTTCCTGCATGACCAGGTAAGCCTGCTCCGGCAGCTTTTTGTTTGATATTCGCTCTCCATTGATCCGCACAGTTCCATGATGTTTCAGCAAACCGCAAAGACAAAGCGCAAATGTTGATTTCCCCGCACCATTTTCTCCAATGACCGCTACAATTGCACCTTTGGGAATCGCCAGTCTGTTTATATCCAATACTTGCCTCATTTGACGCGAAAACCGAAGCCCTTCTATTTCAAGAAAAGCCGCCTTTTCCATGTCCTTTTCCTGCCTAATCGTGCGTGTCCCCATATTCCAAAGCTGTTTGCAGCGTACTGCTCTTAAGCCTGACTGTTCAAGTTCTTGAAGCGACAGCGCCAGAATTTCATCCGATGTAAATTCATTTTCTATTTGTCCATCTTTCAACAGAACGTACCTGTCTGCAATATCTTCCAGATACCATAAACGGTGTTCGGAGATCAGAATCGTCTTTCCCTCGTCCTTCATGGTTCGGATCAGGTCTTGCAGCTTTCGGATGCTTTCCATATCCAGATTCGAGGACGGTTCATCCATGACGATGACCTCAGGCATGGAGGCATACACGGAACCACATGCAATTTGCTGCTTTTCCCCACCGGATAATTGAAAAATATCTCTGTCCATCAAAGTCTGTATATCCAGCTTCCAGGCAGTTTCCTTTAAGCGTTCCACCATTTTGTCATGCGGGATGTTCAAATTTTCCATATTGAACGCCATCTCTCCGGTCGTATCCAGATGAAAAAACTGTGTCCTCGGATTCTGAAACACGCTGCCCACCACGGCGGCAACCTGGGGAAGGGATGCTTCCTTTATATGGACGTTTCCAACAGTAATGTCTCCCTCCAGGCGTCCCTGATAAAAATTAGGAACAAGGCCATTGACCATGCGCAGCATCGTCGTTTTCCCGCATCCGCTTTTTCCGCATAATACGATACATTCGCCGCGTTCCGCATGAAAATGAATATGCCGGAGAGCCGGTGGTTCTGATCCGTCCGGAATACCGCCCTGATAGGCAAAGCTGACATCATCGAAAGTAATCATAGTCCTCCCCCCTTTCAAACAATCAAGTTCCATGCCAATATTCCGGCCGATACGGTTATGATGCACCAGTCCAGAATGGACAGTTTTACTTCTATGTAGCTGCTGCGGCGTGTATCTCGGTCAAATCCTCTTGCCATCACAGCGGCGGACATTTCATCCACAACAACGGAGCATTGCATCAAAAAAGGAACCATCATATACTCCAACATATGGACAGGTCGAGTCAAAACATTGCGCCAGTTCCATGCCAGCCCCCTCAGGCGGAGCGCCTGATTTACCATTTGCCATTCCTCCTGAATCGTGGGAACAAAACGGAACATTACCGCCAGTGGTATTACAACCTCGGACGGCATGTGTATTTTGGTAAGTGCGGATATATATTCTCCAATTTTCGTTGTCTTTGTAATAAGATAAAAGGATGCAAACAGAGGGAGGATAAAACGCAAAACATGGCAGATAGCTGTCATAATGTTCCTTGATACCCCGGTTAGATGCGGCACCATATACAAATCTGAAAGCAGCATGGCAAGAAAAAGAACGCCTGTATAAAATGCCCGTTTCCATTTCCTGCAAAGAAGCATGGTAAACACACATAACGCAAGCAACGATATTTCCTGTATGTACGACAAGCCTGAAAAGACGGAGAAGCAAGCTGTGACAAACACCGCCAGCTTGCTCCTCGGATCTAATATGCCAGTCGGATTATTCCGCGCCATCACGCAGTGATTCCCGCTTTCTCAAAATGCTTTTTCAGAATGCGCTTTCCAAGGAGACCTCCCAGCAGACCGCCGATCAGTGCAAAGGCTATCAGAACCGCAACAATCCAATCAGGTGTCAGGGCATCAAATGCTGCGGCATAATCCGCGCCATAATAGGTTGCACAATTCTCCAGAAACGCTTCCTTTGCTACAATAATTGCATAAAACGATCCCATTGAAGTCATATTGAATACGACATAGCTTGCAGCCAGCATACCAGCAGATCTTCTCTCTTTTCTGGATGCGATTACTTCCGCAAGGATTCCCCAGATAACGGAAAACAGTAGCGGATAATATGTTGACATAGAAGTGATTAGTCCCACCAGCACAGCCAATATCAGGATTGCACCTTTCTTGGGAACCTTTGCCGCATACAGCATGTATACTGTACCCAGAACGATACCGGCAATCAGGGGAGTTGCTAAAAAGAGAACCGGAACAATGGGCAGAACCACCGATGCCAGGACGGTCAGAACCACCAGATAAATGGCACCGAAAGCACCTGCGGCAATTAAATCTTTTGTCGTAAGTTTTGTTTTCATATAGATACCTACCTTTTTATTATTGTTTATTAGTCTCAACTAACTCTTGTATTGTAGCATTTATCCAGATTTGCTTCTACTCTAAAAAGCCAACAAATCGCAAAAATGCTCCGAAAAGCCAAAAAAGTGACGCTATCAAAAGACAGCATCACCGAATCTTTCGTTCCTGTTGATTTTACTTTGGTTATACCGCAGCACTTGATTTTTGTGACTTACGATAGGCATTGGGTTTGCATCCCATCACGGCGTAAAAGGCTTCTGAAAACTTGCTTGGATTCTCATATCCCATCATCAATGCAACCTCACTGATTTTACGATCGGTCTGACGCAGTAACTGCGCAGCCTGATGCATCTTGTAATTCCGCAAATACGCATAAGGAGATTCTCCATACACCTGCCGGAACCCATCCTTTAACTGCGTCAGGCTTAAACCATGTTCCAAAGCTAACTCCTTCAAATTTGTTCTCTGCGTCATATCCTGCAGCAAATGCTCTTTCACATGCATAATATGCTCCACAGTTGCTCCCGAAAGATACTCCCGGTTTTCTTCAAAAACTGTTTGTTTTGACTGAAAATGATAAAGCAGCTCCAATACCTTTAACCTCAAAAATGGTAACGATGGATGGGGAAGTGCCAAATGTGCATATAACTCCCGATATACATGCTCTATTTCCGCATTACGGCGATACACATGGCATTCTGTATTGAGAGAATATTTTTCAACTATTTTCTCTGCACTGATTTGAAAAGCCTGTAATTCGTGTCCCCTTTTCATGATTTCCGGAAAAAGCAAAATGGTAGAGCCGTAATAATATTTTAAAGGAAAAGAAGAAGCAACCGGCGGATGCAGTTGACTGTTAATCGCAATATCTCCTTCTCCTAAATAGATATAGCTCTTATTATCGAAAGCACACTCAAATCTACCTTTTTCGCAATGATTGATTTCAATAACATTTTCTTTTCCGCTTCCACGAAAACAGCTTTCGATAGCAAAATCAACCACCATTAACTGTACGCCCGGAAAAATATCATATACCCACATATCAGCGGGGGCATCGCCCGCCTGATAATCTACATAAGTAATAAAAGGTTCCTTGCCCGGAATTTTCTTATCTTGCTTTAAATATTGAAGTTCTGTCGTAGCTGATACACCTCCAGCTGACGCTTTTATACGGTTAGCGTCAGCTAACCATAGTTTACAATATGGGGACATAAAAGTCAATTTGAACACATAAAAGTTCCTTATGAAGAAGGCAAAAGAAAATTTATCTACACTGGAATCGACAGTGATTTATTTTTCTTTGTGGAGAAGATGGATGTATGTTTATTTTCTTAATTCATCACTTGACATTGTGGCAAGGAACTGATGAGCCGGGATGAGCTGGCCGTGATGGATGACAGCAAGTGTATCATGCAGCTTAGGGGCGTGCGTCCGTTCCTGTCCGATAAGTATGACCTGACGCAGCACCTAAACTACAAATATACGGCAGATTTCGACAAGAAACTCACCTTTGACATTGAGCAGTTCCTGGATACCAGGGTAAAGCTTCATCCGAAGGATGAGTTTTTTGTTATATCTGAGGAATAGGAGGTAAGCCAATATGGCAGATGAGAGACCGTGGATGTCCATGGATGTGCCTGACTTCGTAAGAGAAGCCGAGGAAGCGATGGCACGTGGCGAAACCCTGGGCGTCAGCTACACGGAATTGACGATCAAGTTCGGCAAGGGGCTTGTGGGAGATCCGTTTACTTCCAGGAACGGCAAGGAACTGGTAGAAGTTAGTATTCCGAATCCGGATAAGGCGGATACCCGTCCCTGGGAGACCTTTGTGATCTCCCCGAAGATGATCCATGAAAACAAGTTCGGCAAGGGTGTCTGGATGAAGCTCCCTGAGGACGGAACGACCCGCCTTTCCCGTTCTGTAAAGAATGGAATCGACGATGCCGGTCAGCCGATCTGGGGACGCGAGACCAGAGAAGTGACCAATGTGGAGCTGAAGGCTCTGATGGAATCCTACAAGGATAGATCCAGAGGATCTGTCCTCTCGGATCTATCTGACCGGAAGGAAGAAACAGCGGCAGTCAGCCCTTCCGGTAAGGCGGCCAGGAAGCAGGAAGTTGCCAGATAAGGAGACAAAATGGCGACATTCGTTTACACCGGCGAAGAGTATATTAATGCAGATCACATCATCAGCATTGATGCCAGCCCTGGTACAGCAACCATCTGGATCCGGTTGGATACCGGAGACAAATATGCCCGAAGCGCAAAGTATCTGAAAGATATTCTGAAAACACTCGGCTGCAGGAAAGCAGAACAAAATGAGTAAATGCTCGGGCAACAGGCGGCAGCTTGCTGCCTGTTTACATATCGTGTGTCCAGCGAAGCTGGACCACACTAGCCGGTGTAAGTCCGGTCACGGTAATCGCCAGTGAGCCGTGTAGCTAAACTCGGTGCGTTGCAGTAATGCAGGGTACTAAGCGAGTGGATAAAGTAACCTCGGTAAGAGGGGCGAGCAATTATGCAGACCGTAACATAAAGTGAATTCTGCCGTATCGTTAAAAGGGTCTCTGAAAAGAGAGCAAAGGGAAGCTGAACCTTGGGTATATGGGTGAAAGCCATGGAACGTGTGAAGAAACTGGAAAGCAGCACAGAGGAATCCCTCGGTATAGAGGAAACGGTATGTATGAAAAGTGTGGTTCGGAACTGGAGAGACCCTACCCATCACCGAAAGGTAAAAAGAAAGCGTATAAGCTTGGCGAAATCGTATTTCTGATGGGAGGGAGTCGGAGAGGAACATAGTACCGATAATGACTGTGCAAGAAAACGCAGTCTATGAGAAGGTTCCTTGCTTCATTCACGTTTGTAGAGAGGGTAAGAGTGAGAGAATGTCATGCAGACTAACAACTCCAAAGAAAAAGTTCGACAACTTCAAAACAAACTATATCTGACAGCCAAGAAATGCGATAGCCGAAGATTTCATGTACTTTACGATAAGGTATATCGGGATGATATACTTTTTGAAGCATGGAAACGGGTAAAAGCTAACAAAGGTTCCAGTGGTGTAGATGGTATCAGAATCGAAGATATTGAAGAGATGGGAATTGAAAAATACCTGTCAGAAATCAAATCGGAACTGATGGATGGAAAGTACAAACCATCCCCAGTAAAGCGAGTTATGATACCAAAACCAGACGGAAGTGAAAGACCTCTTGGAATACCAACAGTCAAGGACAGAATTGTGCAGATGGCTACCAAGATAGCAATAGAGCCAGTATTCGAAGCTGACTTTAGAGATTGTTCCTATGGATTCCGACCGAAAAGAAGTGCCAAGCAAGCACTGGAAGTGGTAAGAAAAGCGTGTAACAACAAGGGCTATTATGTAGTAGACGCAGATATTGAGAAGTTCTTTGATAACGTAAACCAAGATAAGCTGATGAAACTGGTAGAGCAGAGAATATCAGACCGTAGGATATTGAAGCTGATAAGACAATGGTTAGTATCAGGAGTATTATACGGAAATGTACTGACAATTTCTGAACAGGGAACAAGTCAAGGTTCAGTTATATCTCCGTTATTGGCAAACATCTACTTAAATACACTGGACAGACTGTGGGAAAAGTATGGACTTACTCACGGTATTCTTGTAAGGTACGCAGATGATACAGTAATCATCTGCAAGAATAGGATGCTATGTCTATATGTGCCGACGGCTTCGGTGTCACAGATTTTAACAAGGTCGGATTTAGAGGCAAGAAAAAATATACGGTGATTGCAATGACGACTGGTAAGTCTAATTTCAATAAAGATATAAAGTACACATTTCGATTTAGCCCAGAACATATTTGGATAGTTGAAAAATGATAAGAAGAAACCCACCTCTGCATAGAGGTGGGTTTCTTCTTATCAAAGTGTCCGCAAAGACGGAGACCGTCAGCAGCGCGGCGGCGAAAGTTAGTAAAACGCAAAAACGCAGAGACTTTTTCATAGAAATGCTCCTTTCCCATAGACCGGTCTTTCCAATAGCTGTTCACAAGGAAAGACGAAAAAAGAGGCGTTTTGGTTGCACATTTTCAAAAAAATGCAGCAAATCAGGCTGTTTTCATGGAATATCCAATCAGGGATTGTTTTCTGGGATCCTCAAAAAGGTGTCCTTGCACCGCAGTACCCGGAGACAGGCGTCATCGATGACGCTTTCATCCAATGTGCCCTCCTGCACCGCCGCAATGACGGCGGGGATCTGGGTCCGGTAGTCCGTGGTAACAACCATATCGTTTCCCGCTTGCAAGGCCAGCACAACTACAGCGCCGTCCTTGGCGTAGGCCTTCACGGCGTCCATCGCCAGATCGTCGGTGATGGCGATGCCGTCAAAGCCGCATTCTTCCCGCAGAATTTTGTGAACGGCAGGGGAGAGGGACGCCGGCAGCTCCGGGTCCATGCAGTTGACGATGTTGTGGCTCACCAGCACAAAAGGAGTCCCGGCCTCGATCCCCGCCTTGAAGGGCAGCAGGTCGGCAGTCTCAAAGGTCTCCATCGGCCGCTGATCCACGGCGATGCCGGTGTGGGTGTCTGCGTTATTACCGTAGCCGGGGAAGTGCTTCAGTACCGGCAGCGTACCGCCCTCTGTCATGGCCGGCACCACCAGCCTCACATAATCCGCTGTCATGTTCGCGTCCTGCCCCAGCGTCCGGTCATAGATGAAATCCTTCGGGTCGGTGGACACGTCGCACACCGGCGCGAAATTTACATTGATGCCCAGCGCCCGCAGCTCCCGGCTTCGGGTGTCCGTATCCCGGAGAATTTCTTCAATGCCGCCGATGTAGTTCAGCTTCTGAGGAGATTTGAAGGGTTCAGAGAAGAGGTTAGGGTTTCGGCTGGCCCGGGTGACGGTGCCGCCCTCCTCGTCGCTTCCAATAAACAGGGGGATAGCGGTCGCATCCTGGTAGCTCTCGATTTTCTGGATGAACTGCTCCCACGTCAGCCAGTTGTCGCCGTCCTTGTAGTCTCGTCCGAACAGCAGATAGCCTCCTAAATGGTAGGTGGAAATATCCTCCACGGCGTTGGTCTCCGGGCACCGGACGAAGAAAAGCTGTCCCACCTTTTCCTCTAAGGTCATGGAGTCCAGTAGTCCCTGCAGCCGTTCTTCACGGGCCTTTTCCGCCGCCAGACGTTCCTGTTCCGCGATTTCCTCCGGCGTCAGCTCCGGTTCCGTGGGCGTGGCGGGTTCCTCTGCCTGTCCCGGCGTCACCGGTTCAGCGGGATTCTCTGTTTTTCCGCAGCCTGTAAGGGTAAATACAGTCAATGCCGCCAAAAGCGCGGCCAAAAAGCGTTTCATAGGCGCCTCCTTTCAAAGTAGCTTCAGTCTAACATAAACCGGGAAAAAAAGAAAGAAAAAAGTATCCGCACAATAATCGCCCGTAACCAAAGAGCACTATCCGGGATAGCCCAGATAGTGCTCAAATCAGTATAGTTTTAAAAATTGGTCAATCGTGTAGGCACGGCCGTCAACGATAATATGGGATCTGCTATTCTGCTTAAAAAATTCAAGATAGGTTGCTTTGTTTGCTCGTTGAAATCGAACATATTCGCCGTATCGCTGCTTACTCCGTGCATGCTGATGGAGATACCGTCTTTTCTGTATCGTGACTTCTTGAGCAGGCGTACAGCGGGAAGCTTGCGGCTCGATTTGCAGTGGAACCACTGCCTGTGTAACCATGATCTCTCCCGCAAGCTCATTTCGCAGGATCCTCTGCCAACGCATGAACGTGCTGTAGCTGATCCCATGCTCCCGGCACCATTGCCGCTTTGGCATACCGCTTCCGTTGCACGCTTTTATGATTTCGATACTGCTCTCTTTTTTCAGGGTTTGAAACTCGTCCGGCATTCCTGAGACCTCCTTGAGACTTTTGGTACCGATGGGTCTTCTGATACCTCGGTCTCATTATCTCATCTCTACTTTGATCTTGCCAGACGGTGGATTATGAGGCGCTTACTTATCAAAGATAATGTTTTACAATATCCGGGTTTTCAAGGGCGCTTTCAAGTATGCGACTGAGAACGGAAGTGTATCCTTTACCAAGGGATTTTGCACGTCTGATTGTTTGAGGGGAAAGCCGCAGTGTGACTGGTTGCTTGCAGCGTTCTTCTCTGTTTGCGGCAGAGATTCTTCGGAACTGGGCCAAGGATTTGATCCTGCAGGAGCATTATGCCCCTATTCCTCCGGCTTTATTCTATTCAGATTTCTTGTTCCAGAGAAGAATTTTCCCAATTAGCAGATTTAGGAATATTGTGCCAACCAGAAGAGTATGCCTTCCCTACGACGGTTAGCGTTGGCGATGGGAAAAATACGCCTAGTTTTTCCGATGAGACCGCTCACATTTTAGCTGGAAAAAAGGAGCTCCTGTTCTTCGAAAATTGGCAGACATCAAATTATAAGCAGGATACATATCTACACCTAGCGGAGAAATTCGATTGACCGCTAAGGAACACGCAGCCTTTACACAGTATCTGCATCTGGTACGTCAGCGGGATGATATGGAGCGACAGCAGATTTACTTCCGTGGTCATACCGATGCGGTGGCGTATCTCAAAAAAATCAAAACGATTTGAATGTGCATAGAATTGGAGATATCGGTCATACTATATAGAAGAACTATTTTTGCGGCAGTAAAACGAGATTACTGCCGCAAAAATATTGACAAAAGCGTTTGACATGAATATACTGTTATTGTGGCGGCAGCAAATGACGTTTACTGCCGCAAAAATAATCAGATGGAGGTGTAGGAATGACCGATTCGAGATATTTTGAAGGTGTAAAGAATCAAAAATGTTTCAACAGGCAACAAGTATTACAATCGTTCCGTAACGCTGGATATCAATTAAGCGATGCTTCCTTTTATAAAAGATTTGCGTCAATGGTTAAAGATGGTGATCTGGCTCGTGTTGGTAACGGCCTGTACTGCCTTCCTGGTAATAATGCAAGACCATATGACCACGAATACTCTGATCTGGCGGTAGAAGTGGCATCTTTGATACAGGAACAATATCCGCTGGTAGATTTTTCTATCCTGGAACTGATTCAGCTCAATGATTTTGTGAATCATCAACTTGCACATAATGTTCTGTTTTTATCTGTGGAATCTGATGTAATAGAATTTGTGTTTGACATGCTAAAGGACCAGTATTTTGGAAAAGTGTTTATTAACCCAACACTGGGAATGTATCACCAGTATTGGAGCGACAATATGATTGTTATTAACAAGCTCACAACAGAGGCACCGAAAAGCGCTGGAATCCCATGGCATACACGATTGGAGAAATTGCTTGTTGATATAGTTGCAGACCCGCTACTGCTTGATTCTGTCAGTGAGAGTGAATATCCGACTATATATGAGGACGCATTTTCCATGTATGTGGTAGATGAGAGTTGTCTATTTCGATATGCAGCACGCAGAGCCGTTGATAAAAAAATTAAGAAACTGATTAGAGAGAAAACAAACATCACATTACGAACAAAGAGGTAAAGATATGCTGTTACAAGAGAATTTTGCCGAAGAACATATTAGAGAGCTGCAAAGGACCAGTCGCAGAGATCCTGTACTTTTGGAACGTGCTGTATATGCGTTTGGACTGTTGGAAGCACTTGCGAAGGTTGGTATGCCCTTTATTTTCAAAGGTGGCACCTGCCTTATGCTGCTGATGGAACATCCGCGTCGGTTATCTACAGATATTGATATTATTGCTGAACCGGGTACAGATTTGGATAAGTATTTGGATCGAGCATCGGAGATTTTCCCTTTTAAGGCTGTTGAGGAACAGAAGTGGATTGGAAAGAACAATATTGAAAAAAGGCACTTTAAGTTCACTTATGATTCTCCAATCAATAACAGACCATTCTACATTCTTCTGGATGTTCTGTTTGAACACAATCATTACTCAGAGCTGGTTCAAAAAGAAATTCAGAATGATCTTCTTTTGACAGAACCGGAATATCTTACTGTTTCCCTACCGTCAGCAAACTGCATTCTGGCGGATAAATTGACAGCATTTGCTCCGCACACCACAGGTATTCCGTTAAATTGCGGAAAAGACATGGAAGTCATGAAGCAGTTCTATGATGTATCTTCTCTGCTGGAGATATTTACAGATTTTCAGCAGATAGGACCTACATATGGGAAAATTGCACAGGCGGAAATCGCTTATCGAAGAATTGAAAGCAACAGTAAAGATTGCTTGTGGGATACTTTTGAAGCTGCATTGTGCATTGCATCCCGTGGAAAAGTGAGCAAAGAGGAATATCCGATTTATGTAAAGGGTATTCGGGAACTGAGAAGCCATATTTATGCCGAGAACTATACGCCAGAGATTGCCGCTGGGAGAGCTGCTAAGATCATGTATATGGTTGCATGTCTGTTGTCGGATACAGAATATCTGCGCGTAAATGACTATGCGAAGTTCTTGGATATGAAGATAGAGCAGGAAAAATTGGCTTCTCTTCGCTATATGAGAAAGGTCAATCCTGCGGCATACGCCTATGTTATAAAAACAGACAGATTATTGGCCGAATTGCAGGGCTAACATAAAAATTCATATACATCGCCGATTGGTGTTCTTTTGAGAGCCAGTCGGCTTTTTCTATATCAAAATCAAAACGGAGGTATTACTACATGACCAATGCAGAGTTGAACACAGCATTATATCAAAAGATGTTTGCCGAGCAGGAAACCTATCGGGAATGGCTGCTTTCCCAGCCTTCGGAAGAAGTTCTGAACCACACCTATGAGTACACGGTTCGGGAGGACATTCTTCTTTCGATGGAATACAATGATCTGCCGGATGCGCAGGCCAAAGCGCTTCTGAAATCTCCCAGTCCCCTCGCCGACGTATTTAGGGATTGGGAGCAGGATAACGACTTCACCCCGTTCCTCAACATAATGAACGAGTGGTACGCCAAGGACACCAGCAACAAGATAAAGTCCATCTTCCTGTCCCGTATGAGCGACGGAAAACGCTGCTCCGGCAGCATTCCCTACGGCTACAATCGACTGCCCGAAGATAAACAGACCTTAGTGGTCGATCCTGTTGCTTCTCAGGTGGTAAAACACATCTTTGAGCTTGCGGCAGAGGGCTTGACACCTCCGGCAATTGCAAGACAGCTAACGGAGGAAAAGGTGCTGATTCCATCGGCGTACACCCTCCAATATCACCCCGAACAATGCAACCGAAAAGCAGAGTACGGCTGCACAAACTGGAACGCAAACACGGTAAGAGAGATTTTAAACCGACAGGAATATCTCGGTCATACTGTGCTGAGAAAGCCCATTGGAACGAATTTTAAGACCGATGAACGCCGCTTTGCCACCGATGAGGAACGCCTTGTGTTTGAGGACACCCACGAGCCAATCGTTGACAGCGAGCTTTGGGAGCAGGCGCACAGAAGATTGAAACACGCCACACGCCGTATAAAGGAAGGGACGCACCAAGAGGAATGCTTATTGCCCGGTCTTGTGTATTGCGCTGATTGCGGCAGTAAGATGTCCTATCAGACGAATTACTACAAAAGCGGAGAACCCTATCACTCGTTCCGATGCAGCAGCTACGGGAACAGAACCGTGAACTGCACCATCCATCATATCAGCGACAAAGTCCTCTATCAGTTGGTGCTGCGTTCTATCCAACGCCTTTCAAGCCACATTATCGCAGATGAGCGTGGCTTTGCCGAAGAATTGAAAAGCAAATGGGAAGCACAGGCGAACAGTAAACCGCAAAAGCAAAAGGAAGAACTTCAGACAATCAACCGCAGACTGAATGAGCTTGACCGCCTGATTGGAAGTCTTTATGAGAATTTCATTTCAGGTCTGCTGCCTGAAAAGCAGTACAAGTCCCTGATGAAAAAATATTCTGCTGAGCAGGACAGCCTTGAGAGCCAAGTATCAGAAATTCAGGAGAAGTTGGAGCAAACAAAAGCGTCCTCTGCCCATATCGGGCGGTTTATCAGGCTCATCAAGAAGTATAAGCAGCCCGCAGAGCTGACAAAAGAGATGGCGTGTGAACTAATTGATAAAATCGTTATTCACGAAGCCATAGGCAAAAAGCCGAACCGACAGCAGCAGGTGGACATCTACTATAACTTCATCGGGCAGTTTGACCTCCCGCTTTCCGAAAAGGAAACTGCCGAAGCAAAGCGGAAGGCCGAGCGAGAAGCGGCGGAAAAAGTCAAGCGAAAGAAGAACCGGCAGCGTGAGAGTAATGTTGCCCATCGAGCCAAAGCCAAGGCAGAACGCTGGGCGGCGAATGACGGTCATAAGTACCCGAAGCGTATCTGCGAACAATGCGGCAAAGAGTTTTATCCAAACAGCACAAGGCAGAGGTTTTGCAACACCGATTGCACGAAAGCCCATCAGCAAGCCGAAAAAGAAAAGAAACGCTATGCCGAAAAGGGCAACCACACCTTCCGTCAAAAGGTCTGCAAGATTTGCGGCATGCCCTTCTGGCCGTCCAACGGTCAGGAGGTGCTATGCTCCGAGGAATGTAAGGCAATCAACCGCAGGCAGAAACAGCTTGCCTATTATCATCGTAAGCAATCCGAGCAGAAAGCCGGAGAAGCAATATAAATTCAAGGAGGAACACACAATGGAAAAATTCATCACAGACGAAAGGACAGGCTTGCGTTATGAGCTTGTCGGGGACTACTATCTGATTGCCGGAGAGGACGAGCCGGAGGGCAGACCCATCGGCGTATGGGGACAGCGACACTTGCGGTATCTGAAACAGCACCGCAAGGTACTCTATTCCGAACTGCTGATAAGCGGAAAGCTGAACGATTATCTTGCCGACCTAAACGAGCAGGCAGAGGAACTGTTCTCTCGGCTGGTAAAACAACTTGCCGAAAAGGAGAGCGTAACGGAAGCGCTTAAAGCGGAAAACCAAATGCTGTGGGTGCAGAAAATCCAAAAGTTAGGATTTTGCAGCAGATGAACAATGTGCAGAATGTGGCTTCCGAGATTGTGCTGAATGAGTCGATCTACTGCTGAAAGAATGGTTTGGGTATCAATGTTTTCTCGTTTAAGAAACAACATCGTTGTACTGTGGATTGTGCGCTTACTTGCGTTGCCAGTGATTGCGCTGCTGTATGCGGCAGGATTTGTACTTAATCTTCTGTATGATATCTGCGGCAGCATTGGTATGATTCTTGCCGGGCTGGGCGGCTTTGCGGCTTTCCTCGCGCTGCTGGATGGCAGCTATGCACAGGCGGCAGCTTCGGCGCTTGTGGCGCTGCTGTTATGCCCATTTGCAGCGCCGATGTTGTTATCGCTGGCAGGAAGTGCCTTGATTGTCGCTGCATCAGCGTTATTTGCTTGGCTATTCTGAAAACAGAATATGACGATGAACCGCTGTCGGCTGGACAGCGGTTTTTCTTTTTCAGATAGTATTCAAGAAGTCATAAAGTCGGGATAATAATGGAAGAGGTAATGCGTTTAGAATAGTGACCGACAATATTTTGAACGCTACTTGTGGTTTTATGGACAATCTGCTATAATATCTATGTATATTTGTGAGGAATGGGATTGATATTCTTTTCTTACTAAAATTACGGAAGGAGGGCTTGACAATGATACTCAAAGGCGCGAAAATGGCTCGGCTCGGCAGGAGCATAGCGCCGTTTTTCAGCGTGTCAAGTCTTATTTCATACAATTTATAACGAACCAGTTGCCGGAGACAGGGCGCATTATGCCTTGGCTTTGGTTTTTAACGTTTGCCGGAAGAATGGTGGTTTGATATTGAAGTCCTAACCACGACCGGCAAATCAATCTTTTCCGGTTAAACCTTCTGTCTTCTCCGGCGTGTCCGCTGTCGGAGGAAGTAAATAGCGGACAATTAAAAAATGGAGGAACTCTTATGAAGAAAAAACTATTTGCAGTCCTACTCAGCATTGTAATGGTAGCTGGATTGCTACCGACCGTAGCCTTTGCTACGGAAAACTACAATCTGTATGTAAACGGCGAACAGTTCACAAGCGAAAAGCTCTCTATCGCTTGTGGAGAAGGAACCGCAAGCTATGACCCGAATACAAAGACCCTTACGCTTAACAATGCCGCAATTACAAACGGCGGCAAAAGCGATGAAAGTCCTAAGTACGGTATCAGAGTAGTCGGAGACACCGATTTAACGATCAAACTTTCCGGCACAAACAGCATTACTTTAGATAACGGCGGCGGAATTTTTGCAGACGGTAGCAGTGATAATTACAATATTATCGGTGACGGTAAGCTTACAATCAATGTAAAATGGGATGCACTCTATACGCTTAATGGCAACATCAGCATATCCGAAGGTGCAAAGCTTGATATAACTTCTGCTGAGGGCTGCGGAATTACTTCTTATAACAAAGGAATACTTTCCATTGACGGCGCAAAGGTTGCGGTTTCTTCCTATTACACTGCTGCAAGCGCCAAGGAACTGGAAATCAAAAACAACAGTGAGGTTGCTTTGATTGCAAGCGAGGATCAATTTAACGCAGTGTATATGGGCGATGAAAACGGCGCGGGCAAAATTGAAATTATCAACTCCAAGGTGGAAGCAACAAGCCATTATCCCGCTTTGTTTACCGAGGGCAATCTGACGGTTAACGGCGGCGAGGTAAAATGCACCTCTACTGCGGACAGCGCAATATGGACTAATAGCGATATTCTGATCAAGGGCGGCGCCAAAGTAACCACTGACGGTAAATACCCGATGGGCGGTAACGGTACTTTTACCGTAGAAGAAGCAGAGATTGATGCAAAGAATACGAATGCGAATAATATCCCTGCAATTTTCGATGAATGTGTGCCTGTGATTGCCGATGGCTATCATCTGAACTATGCAAAAGCTGTAGACTCGGAAGGAACAGAAATTGACCTGCTTTCCAGCGGTAATCAGTACTTTGCACTTTATAAAAATGTTCATTTTATCACAAAGGCTGTCTATCCGGTTTCTTTCGTTGTAACGCCGGACGGTCTGACCAATGTTGTTGTTAAAGTGAATGGTCAGGAGGTTACCGGCTCTGTCAGTTTGGAAGCAGGAACTTACCCTGTTGAAGTAACAGCCGATAACTGCAAAGCATACACCGGCAATATAACGATCACCGCCGATGCGGCAACGCATACGCAGACGGTTGCAATGACTTATTTACCTGCCGACTACACCAAAGTAGACGCAGCCATTGCCAAGGCAAATGCACTGAACAAGGACAACTACAAGGACCTCACCGCCGTGGAAACTGCTGTCAATGCCGTTGTCCGTGACAAGAGCATTACCGAACAGGACGAAGTAGATGCCATGGCAAAGGCTATCGAAGATGCGATTGCTGCCCTGCAATACAAGGACGCCGACTACACCAAGGTTGATGCAGCCATTGCCAAAGCAAATGCACTAAACAAGGACAACTACAAGGACTTCTCCGCTGTGGAAGCCGCCGTCAATGCCGTTGCCCGTGGCAAGAACATTACCCAGCAGGCAGAGGTTGATGCTATGGCAAAGGCTATTGAAGATGCGATTGCTGCCCTGCAATACAAGGACGCCGACAAGACCACCCCGGCACCTGCTGCCACGGCCACTCCGGCACCTGCTGCAACAGCCACACCTCAGTACACCATTCCGCAGACCGGCGACACCAGCAACCCTGCTTTGCTGGTTGTCCTTATGCTTGTCAGCGGTAGTGTAGCCATTGGAACAGTCGTTGTTGCCAGCAAGAAAAAGCACAACAGATAACTGAACAGCCCCCTCGCTCCATCTTCCGGGCAAAGCAAAAGCGCCGCAGCGATGTGGCGCTTTTCTATTGCCACAAAGCAGCAAATAGCGGGTTTCCCCACCATAAGCGATAAGTTATATTCCCCACCATAAGCCTGAATTTCCCGACATCCAAAAAGGTTGGTGATCACACGGTGTGCTCCGATATAGTAATCTCCGATCTTTTCATTGGAAAAAGTAAAATCTGTTTCAACAGAAAGTCTCTTCCCATGTTTGGCGGGACGTCCTCTGCGGCCGGTATGTGCAGGAACAGGATCATACATGACAGAATCAATCCTTGCATTGCCAATCAGATCCAGATTCGGATATTCATCAACGATGGATACCAGATTCTGTTTTGTATACCAGATGTCACAAAGGATGATGATATGATCTTTGCTGTGAAATTCAGGCATAACCTGCCGGATCATGGAGGCTGCCAGTTCCAGTTTAGATTCTTTTTTCTGCCACATACGATAGCCAAGAGGAGGAGAGTGCCGCGGAGAATTTTTTGCAAAGAAAGAATTGTTATAGCTTTTGTAATTCCGGGAAAACCTTTATCTAAGAAAAAAAATACAATATTAACATGAATATCATGAATATAATATTGGAGGTTGTGAATATTCCCAAATACTTCCCTTTCAGATTCCTGTTTTCTTTTGCAATATATTTGAAACTTATCAGGCTTGCCATGGATGCAATCAGAGTGCCGAGACCTCCAATATTGGTTCCGACAATTAAAGCCCGGTAATTATCTGTAAAGCCGGATAAAAGAAGCGCAGCGGGAACATTGCTCATAATCTGACTAGCAAGAACAGCAGTAAGTGTTTCCCTTCCTGCCATGATTCTTTCCAGAAAACTGCTGAATTGCGGAATCCTTCCAAGGTTGCCGATAAAAATAAATAATGCGATAAAGGTGGCAAGCAGGGAGTAATCCACCCTGCTTATATTTTCCCTGTTTCTTAGCAGCATATATATAAGAACCAATACAAGAGGAATCTGGTATGGAATGATACGTGCAACAGTGAGCAGGCAGATTGTAAATAAGATCAGGTAAGCGGCCAGGTATTCCATGTTAAGTTCTTTTCTGTCAGAGAATCCCAAAAGAGTTTTATCTTTTTCGGAACCGCATACGCGAGGTGCTTTGGCAGCGGCTACCTGTATCCATATCAGAAGAAGGATAAGTGCTGTGGCGGAATAGGGAAGCATTAGGGTTATTAATTCTGCCGCGGACATCCCTGCTCTGGCATATAGATAAAGGTTCTGTGGATTTCCGATTGGTGTGAGCATGCTTCCGAGATTAGCAGCGATTGTCTGCATGGCTACTATTTTAAGAAGCCAGTAATTGCCCAGTTCCTTTGGCAGTTTATGCACAATGATCAGTGCAAGAGGAACAAAAGTAATCAATGACACATCATTGGTGATCACCATTGACAGGAAGAAACATAAGAGTACCAACAGCCTGATCACACCCACAGTTCCCGATGTTCCCATCAGCAATTTTTTGGCAAGTATATCAAAAACACCAACAGCCTTCAAACCAGCTACAATTGCCATCAAACAGAAGAGGAGCCCGAGAGTCCTGAAATCGATATAAGTAAAATAAGCCTTATCCGGTCTGACCCAGAACATAGAAAGAAGCGCCAGGATCACTGCAATTGACAAAACGGTTTCTTTCCTGAAAAAAACATATAATTTTTGTAACATAATATTTCCTTTCCGGTCTGATACGACTGCGTATAAGTATATCACAGAAACATCCAGAAAAAAAGAATATCATTTTGTATTGTGGATTTTCCTTTCGACTTAATAGGGCTCCTCACCATTCGTAAATTATGTGGGACATGCTTTGCTCTAATCCGAAATTGAAATAAGACGCAAAAAATCTCCTAAACAAGAAGTGCCGCAAAATTCCTTATCTCAGTGATTTTGCGGCATCTACTTTATACATTGAATATGATATTATTTTTCAGCTTTCTGACGTTCTTCTGTCAATCCAAGCACTTTGAATGTTTCAGGATCAACCAAAACACCATAGTCAGCCTTGGCCTGTTCCACAGTGATATATTCATTCTTAACATCCATAGCTACTTTTTCAGCAGGACGCTTAAACGGATTACCATATCCACCACCAGTTGCTGTAACCATACGCACAACATCATTGGTATTCATAACACGGCGTGCTGCAATTCCCATTGGTTCGCTTACGGTTCCATCTGCATCAATAAACTGGAAATAATTTACAGAACCGTCTTTTCCACCAGCTGCACCCCATACCGGCCATTTATTTCGACCAAAAGATGCTGTAAAGGTCTGATTCTCATTCATAGAACGGTATACACGAACCGCACCACTTCCGCCACGGTATTCTCCTGCACCTGCCCCATCAGTATGCAGACTGTGCTCATCTACACGAATTCCATAACGAGTCTCAGCCATCTCTACCGGCACATTATAAGTTTCTCCATCGCCAACACAGAAAAGTCCTACCTGACCATCATGGCCTTTGCAAGCTCCCCATCCGCCAACAGTTGGCTCAATAATCAGATAATCATTTCCAAAGTCCTGATGTTTTCCGGCCATCAATACGGTACATACAGAAAGTAAATGTCCTGCACCAAGAGATTCCGGGAAAACCGGTGCAAGTGCTTTCCATACCAAGTCAATAACGTAAATCATGCTTTCATAATAACAGGAGGTTGCTGCCGGACGATTCGCTTTCAATACACTGCCAGGTTCACAGATTGTCCGCAGCGGTGCAAATACACCATCATTTACGGCCAACTCTGGTCCTACCACAGACATAAAGACTACTTTTACACCTGCATATGCTGCCGTTGCTCCGGAATTCACGCATCCTACTACCTGCGGATCGCTACCCGTGAAATCAGCAATAAATTCATCATCGGTAATGGTAACTTTTACCTGTAAATGAACTGGATTGCCATGTCCATCGTTGTCCATGTATTCATCCATTTCCCATGTGCCTTTTGGCATCTCAGCCAGACGGCGGCGGGCTACTTTTTCGCCCTGGGATACCAGACGTTCCATAGATCCTTTTACAACGTCTGCCCCATATTTATCGCATAATTCACAAATACGTTTTTCACCTGTACGAAGAGAGGATATCTGACCCCACATATCTCCCTGTGAGATCTGCGGATAACGCATATTGCTGCGCATCAGATCCCATACAGGTTCCACCAGTTCTCCGCGATCCACCAGTTTTGTACCAGAGAAACACATACCTTCCTGATAAAGGTTTGTTGCATCAGTCGTAAAGGATCCTGGTGCCATGCCTCCGATATCACTCCAATGAGCTTTGTTACCAGCAAAAGCAATCAGCTCGTCATGATAGAATATAGGCATTACCATTCCAACATCGGACATATGGGTTCCTCCGCCCATAAACGGATCGTTGATAATATATACATCACCCGGATGAAGATTTTCCTTTCCATGTTTCTCCACAACTGCACAAATCATGGGTGAAATCATACCGATAAATCCCGTAACACCATTTCCCTGGGTAAGCAGTCGACCTTCAGCATCTGCAATACCGCTGGCATAATCCAGTGTTTCATAAATAATCGGGCTCATGGAAGTCTGTGCAAATGCATAGAAAATTTCGTTACTTACTGCAATCAAAGAGTCTTTTACAATATCCAGTGTGACCGGATTAATCTTTTCTTTCTCAGCCATTATTCCACCTCCATTTCTACGATCAGGTTACCGTATTCATCTACACTTAAGCTTTGTCCCGGGCAAACTACAGTTGCGGTAGTAGGCTCTTCTACAACCAATGGACCCTGTGCTTTTGCACCGAATCCAAGCTTGCTCCGATCATAGATTGGTGTATCCAGCCAGCCATCACCGTTAAAGAATACAGGACGTGTTTCCTTCAATGCGCTGGAAATATCATCTTTTTGAGGTGCAATCTTCTGTAATGCAGGTTTGTTCAACTGACCATATGCCACAAGATGAAGATTTACAATCTCTGCCGGTGTATCTGGCAATGAGAAGGTATAGAAATGCTCATGTGTTTTGTGGAAACGATTCATGATTTCAGCACGATCTTCCTCTTTCCATGGATAAGCCGGAGCCTGTACCTGTACCGTATGTTCCTGTCCCGCATAACGCATATCTGCAATAAAAGTAAATACAGCCTGATCTTCCTTAAGTCCCTCAGATGCCAGTATCTTATGTGCCTCATCAATCTGTGATTTCCACATCGCATTCAGTTCATCCATAGAAGCATTCTGGAATGAAAGAATCTTTGTCTGAATAAAGTCATGACGAATATCACTCATCAGCATACCCCATGCTGAAAATACAGAAGCTGCTACCGGAATAATGATCTTACGAATATTCAGTTCTTTGGCGAGTGTCGGTCCATGCATCGGGCCCCCTCCTCCAAATGCAACCATCGCAAAATCACGAGGGTCATATCCACGCCGTACAGAAATCAGCTTTAACGCATTATTCATATTAGAATCTGCCACACGAATAATGCTCTCTGCTGATTCTTCCGCAGAAATATTAAAATGTTTTCCGACTTTTTCCACCAAAGCATTCTTCACATTGTCAAGAGAGACTTCCATGTCGAAATTCTTCGCAGAAAGACGTCCTGCAATCAGATTGGCATCTGTGGTGGTGGGTTCTGTTCCGTTCTTTCCATAAGCAACAGGTCCCGGAAGCGCACCTGCACTCTTTGGTCCAACTTTCAGAGATCCTCCTTCATCGATCCATGCGATGGATCCTCCACCATTTCCGATCTCTACAATATCGATAACAGGTGCCATGATCGGATAGCCTGCATGTCTTTCGTCTTTTTCGATATAGTAAGAAGTAGTTACTTTTACTGCTCCCTGATCGATCAGAGAACATTTCGCTGTTGTTCCACCCACATCAAATGCGATAATATTCGGTTCGCCAATGATTTTTCCAAGAATAGAAGCACCAAACACACCGGCTACAGGACCTGATTCTACAATATTAACAGGAGTCAGTTTTGCCTGTTCAAATGTTGTAGTTCCGCCATTACTCTGCATGATGTAACGGTTTTCCGGCATTCCGGCATCTGTAAGTCTCTGTCCCAGACGATTCAGATAAGAGGATGCCACCGGCATAACGTATGCATTCAGAACAGCTGTTGAGGTTCTTTCATATTCACGCCATTCTCTCGTGATATCAACAGACGGGCATACATATACTTCCGGCCATAATTCTTTGATTTTTTCAACTGTTTTACGTTCATGTTCTTCATTTGCATAAGAATTGATGTAGCAGACAGCAATAGCCTCCACCTGTTCCTTTTTCAGATATTCCACTGCCGTGCGAATATCTTCTTCACTTAATGGTGTCAGAATTTCACCTTTATAGCTGATACGTTCTGTTACTTCACGGCGTAAATAACGCGGAACAAACGGTGTTGGTTTTTCAAATACCATGTTAAACAAATCCGGACGATTACCTCTCGCCAGTTCCAGAATATCCCGGAAACCCTTTGTTGTGATCAAGGCTGTTTTTGCACCTTTTCTTTCTGTCAGTGCATTAATGATCGTTGTGGTTCCATGGAAAAAAGCCTCAATGCTTTTCATATCTACACCACTTTTTTTCAGAACGTCCATAACACCCTGATCAAAATTCGGAGGTGTGGTATGTGCCTTTTCCAGAATCAGCGATCCATTTTCATCAATCGCTACCAGATCAGTAAAGGTGCCGCCAATGTCAGTTGCAACTTTCATATTAGGTTCCTCCTCGTATGTTATTGTCAAATGTACAAAATCCACTACTGCAATTTTTTCCATTCTTGCGTATCAGTGTATCATATATACTTTACCAAAGCAATCTGTTATGGTAATAAAGTGCAGAATATCTATTGAGTCTATATAGATTTGGAAAAAGAAATGTGTTACTATGAAGCAAAACAGACAATAAATGATATCTTCTATTTACAGAAAGGCAAAAAAATGAAACAAAATCGCGTTGAAGCTGTATTGAAAAATATGGAATCCCTGAATCTGTCACAGATTCTGATTACAGACCCACTATGAGATATTGAATCATTTTTCAAAAGAACTGACAGTGATTGACTAAGAAAGAAGAGCTTTATGAAAAAAAATCCAGTTGCCACAATAACTTTTTCAAACGGCAGTGTTATTCAGATTGAGCTTTACCCTGATATTGCCCCCAATGCAGTTACCAGTTTTATATATCTTGCAAAACAAGGTGTCTATGATCATTACCCAATTGAGAGAATCGTCCCAGGCTGGGTTCTTGATATGAGTTACCATGCTTTTCATAATCCCCAAGCCTGCTATTTCATTCCCAATGATGTAAAATCCGGAAAATATCTGGAAGCTGTTCCAGGTACAATTGGGCTTGGCGGTTATGGCGCACCAGAGATTGCAGGCGGAGAATTTTTCTTTCCACTTGCGGATTGCCCGGCAATCACTGGCGTTTATCCTATTTTCGGAAAAATTGTAAATGGCATGGAAGAGATTCGACGTCTTGAACAATTGGAAACTTATCCTGTTCCATATCCAGGTGAACCGAATGTTAAGATCAACACCCCTGTTTATCCTGTCTTCATCGAACAGATTCAGATTGAAACCTTTGGCGTATCTTACGGAGAACCAACTCGCCTGACGGGCATTGCAAAACCACTTTTCTGGCCTTGTGTCTCTCCTTAAAAATTTAAAAACTGCGTTATTAATATAATAAGTAATTTAACAGAATTAGATTACAATAAATGTGTGAAAACAGAAAGTGTTACACGCAATCATATTATAAGATGTATGGATAAATAGATTTCGGTTTGGTGATTATCTCTCAAAACAGATGCAGGGATCTATATCTTTGTAATTTAAATCCCTGCATTTTGTTTCATAATATCTTATGTCCTAAATTCTTGAATTTCCTGATGCCCCAATATTCAATATGCCCCTCTATCTATGGACGTATGGAATAATGTTAATAGCATTCGCTGACTGGTAAGCTTTTTCCTTGTTCTGTTACCTGCAAAATCCTCTGTAATTAAAGCCACAAAAATACGGCGTACATGTAGATACTGCTCCCGCTGAATCTGGTCATTTCTTTGTTGCTGGTAGGCGGCGTGATTCAGAACCTGAAAAGTGCAGAAACAGTATCCCTTGTAGAACCGATTGCCGTCAGTGCAGAAGGTGAAATCCTTGAGGATGCGGTAATTGACTTAGACACCGAAACCGTCACTGTAGATGGCGAAATCGTTTCGAATGCACAGATCGTCACCGAGCAGTTCGTACCGATGGGTCCTGTGGCCAGCCAGGTCGCAATCAAACAGACCGGCACCAACGGCGGCGGTTATATGGGCGTCAACTCCACACATCCTTTGGAAAATCCCAATGCCTTTACCGATCTGATCGAAATGATTTCCATTCTACTGATTCCGGCGCTGTTTATGGGACTTTATCCGGGACTGTCTGCTCTGAATATTATGGGGCTGCATTCCCCGCAAAGTGCTGTCCTCTCTGCGATTATTTATAATGCACTCATCCTGGATGAATAAATGAACATAGCAAAAATTGTGATGTCTTATGCAGGATTCTGACAAGGAAACGGCTGATTGAATTTCTGGCGCAAGCTCGTGATAAAAAGAATAAGTTCTGCATCTTTAGACGGCCTTAATACAGATACGCATTCTCTTTTACCTTCTTTACTCCATTTGATTTATGATTAAGAACACGTAAAGGGGCATAAAGGAGGATTGCAGTTATGAGGGTAGTGTTGTTAAAAAGGAAGTTGACTTCGTTTCAAATTATCATCCTCGGGTTTTTCGGTGTGATCCTTTTCGGCACTTTCCTTTTAATGCTACCGTTTTCCAGCCGCAGCGGACTGGCAACGCCTTTCTCGGAGGCATTGTTTACTTCTACTTCAGCAGTCTGTGTAACCGGACTCATTGTACATGATACGGCAACATACTGGTCGGCCTTCGGTCAGCTTGTCATTTTACTGCTGATTCAGATTGGAGGCATGGGGGTTATTACCGTAGCCGCATCCTTTGCAATGCTTTCCGGGCGGAAGATTTCTTTGATGCAGCGCAGTACCATGCAGGAGGCGATTTCAGCGCCAAAGGTAGGAGGAATCGTTCGCCTGACTGGCTTTATCGTCAGGGTGACATTGGTGATGGAACTGCTGTGTGCAGCCGTGATGGCGCCGGTGTTTTGCCGTGACTTCGGAAAAATTGGCCTTTGGATGGCACTGTTTCATTCCGTGTCCGCTTTTTGCAACGCAGGCTTTGATCTGTTGGGTGTGCGCACTCCCTTTTCCTCCCTGACCAGCTATGCAGCGAATCCAGTCATAAACTTTACGATTATGTTCTTGATTGTGTTTGGCGGCATTGGCTTTCTGACTTGGGATGATATTCGGACAAATCGATTGCATTTGCACAAATATCGGATGCAGAGTAAGGTGATTCTTTGTACCACAGCGGTTTTATTGATCGTTCCGGCAATGTACTTTTATTTTTTTGAGTTTGCTGATCTTACCCGAAAGGAACGGCTTTTATCTTCTCTTTTTCAAGCCGTGACACCACGAACGGCGGGTTTTAATACGGTGGAATTAACGGATTTAAGTGAGGCCGGACAATTTATCACCATTGCGCTGATGCTGATCGGCGGTAGTCCCGGGTCTACCGCAGGCGGTTTGAAAACAACAACCATTGCTGTTTTGCTTACTACTGCAATTTCCACCTTTCGGCGCAGAGAAAATGCCAACCTCTTTGGACGTCGCATTGATGATGATGTCGTAAAAAATGCAGCGACAATTTCGCTTATGTATATCACGCTATGTTGTACCGGTGGCCTTATCATCAGCGTTTCCGAAGGACTTCCCATGCTTACCTGCCTTTTTGAAACTGCCTCAGCTGTTGGCACAGTCGGCCTGTCCCTGGGAATTACGCCGGAACTGAATCTGCTCTCACGGAGTGTTTTGATTCTGCTGATGTTTTTTGGACGAGTCGGTGGCCTTACATTAATTTTTGCGGCCTTGTCCAGTGCACAAAAGAAAGTTTCAAAACTACCAAAGGAAAAAATAACAGTAGGATAAAGGAGACATTATGAAATCAATTCTTCTAATTGGTCTGGGGCGATTTGGAAAGCATATTGCCCTGCACTTAAATCATTTGGGTCATCAGGTGATGGCGGTAGATACTTCGGAGGAACGTGTAGAGGCTGTTTTGCCCCTTGTTACCAATGCACAGATTGGAGACAGTACGAATGCCGATTTCTTGGAATCTCTCGGTGTTCGCAACTATGATGTATGCATTGTGGCCATCGGCAACAACTTTCAAAGTTCACTGGAAACAACTTCTCTGCTCAGTGAATTAGGAGCGAGGTTTGTAGTTTCCAGAGCTGCAACTGATGTTCAGGAAAAATTTTTGCTGCGTAACGGTGCAAATGAAGTAGTCTACCCGGAAAAACAGCTCGCAAAGTGGACAGCAATCCGTTACAGTGCGGATCACATTCTCGATTACATAGAACTGGATGAAAATCATGCCATGTTTGAGATTCCCATTCCCAAAGATTGGGCGGACCATTCGATTGGAGAGCTTGATATTCGTAAAAAATTCAATATTAACATTATGGGAATCAAGAAAAGCGGCAAGCTGGAGTTATCTATTTCTTCAGACACAGTGCTGAAAGCAGGAGATACCATGTTGGCGTTGGGAAGTAACAGAAATTTGCAAAAGTGCTTTCATACTTGATTTCAAGAAAAATCAAAGGAATTGGGGGGTGAATCCATGCAGGATGTTATTTTACTTGTAAGTACATCAGCTATATTTATTTTTGGGTATTTTCTGATGAATAAACTGGATGTTTTTCTGGAAAACAATTGGAATAGACAAGAAACTGCTCTGACTTACGGCGAAAACAGCTTGCGAATTGGTTTTTCCAACCCATTAATGGCAGGCGGTCTCGCCTGAACAAATTTGCCGTGGATCAGTCGCAGATGTAGGTTTTGACGTTGTGTGTTATAATATTGAAAAAGGGGATCGCTTTTGCTTGAGTGACAGATAGGAGGTTAAAATGGAACTGCCAAGACAAGATCCGGATCAGCTTCTTCGTGCGATCCGTAACGATGCATCCACTAAGAAAAGCGGAAAACTCAAAATCTTTTTCGGTTATGCCGCAGGTGTCGGAAAGACCTATGCCATGCTTCAGGCGGCTCATCAGGCTAAGGAGCGTGGCATCGATGTGGTTGCTGGATACATAGAACCCCATGCCCGACCCCAGACGATGGCACTTCTGGACGGCTTGGAGCAGCTTCCTGTGAAACAAGTTGCTTACGAAGGAATGACCCTTCGTGAATTTGATATTGATGCTGCGCTCAAGCGAAATCCCCAGCTCATACTGGTGGATGAGTTTGCCCATACCAACGCCGAAAGCTGTCGGCACACGAAGCGGTATCAGGATGTTCAGGAACTGCTAAATACTGGAATTGACGTCTATACGACTGTAAATGTCCAACATATCGAGAGTCTCAACGATACAGTAGCCTCTATCACCGGAATTCTTGTGCGGGAGCGCATTCCGGATTCCACCTTTGATCAAGCAGATCAGGTAGAACTGGTGGATATTGAGCCTGCGGAGTTGCTGGAACGACTGGCAAGTGGAAATGTGTACCGGGAAGATCAGGCGCAGCTGGCAACAGTTAATTTTTTCACGCTGGAAAATCTCACCGCATTGCGGGAAATCGCCCTCCGTCGGTGCGCTGACCGGGTGAACTTGCTGACGGAAAGCGCCAGAGTACAGAGCCGAGGCGATTACCATACAGACGAGCGCATTCTGGCATGTCTTTCCTCGTCGCCATCCAACGCAAAAATCATTCGGACTGCTGCAAGGATGGCAAGAGCCTTTCGGGGAACATTTACCGCTCTTTATGTGGAAACGCCAAATACAGCGGCGATGAGTGACGATGATAAAAAGCGTTTGCAGGATAATAAGCGTCTGGCCCAGCAACTTGGCGCTGCGATTGAGACAAGTTATGGCGATGACGTGCCTTATCAGATTGCGGAATTTGCCCGTCTTTCCGGCATCTCAAAAATCGTAATTGGACGAAGTACCATTGCACGAAAGAATATTTTCAGCAAGCCCACCTTGACGGAACGCCTGATTTCCAGCGTACCTAATCTGGATATTCATGTGATACCGGATGCCAGCACAGGAACCAGCTATCAGGAAAAAAAGAGTAAGGCGCAGGTAGATGCGATGCCCCTGCGTGATGTTCTGAAGAGTATCGTCGTATTGCTGGCAGCTACACTAATTGGCTGTGGCTTTGACGCTCTTGGGTTCACGGAGAGTAATATTATCGCAGTTTACATATTAGGCGTACTTGTGACCGCTGTAATCACAACCAACCGACTGTGCGGAATTCTGACCTCGGTTGTCAGTGTGCTGGTTTTCAATTTCTTTTTTACCACTCCGAGACTGACATTCCATTTTGACAATCCGAACTATATTGTTACCTTTACCATTATGTTTATAGTAACACTGCTTTCCGGATCTCTCGCTACCCGGCTGAAAGAAAATGCGAAACAATCTGCCCATACAGCTTACCGTACAAAGATTCTTTTTGAAACCAACCAGCTTCTGCAAAAAGAGCAGGATGAGAATGCGGTAATCACCGCTACGGCAGGGCAGCTCATGAAGCTGCTGAAAAAAGATATTGTCGTCTACCTGTCTGATGGTAAAGAACTTGCCACCCCTAACGTTTTTCGTGCTGTTAATAGCATTCAGGAAGATTTAATTTCTGAGAACGAGAAAGCAGTCGCCGATTGGGTCTTCCGAAACAATAAACACGCCGGTGCCACAACAGATACATTATCCAGTGCAAAGTGTTTATACCTTGCGATTCGGGTCAACCAGCATGTATATGGAGTGGCTGGTATTGCGGTGAACGGTATTCCGCTGGACTCTTTCGAAAACAGCGTACTCCTCTCTATTCTGGGCGAGTGCGCTTTGGCACTTGAAAACATCAAAAACGCCAAAGAAAAAGAGGAAGCGGCTGTTCTGGCGCAAAATGAACAGCTTCGTGCTAACCTGCTGCGGGCAATCTCTCATGATCTTCGAACCCCTTTGACAGCGATTTCTGGCAGCGCAGGCAATTTGCTTGCAAATTATAAAAAGATGGATGATGCATTGCGGGAGCAGACCTTTACCGATATTTATGACGATTCCATGTGGCTGATTAATCTCGTTGAAAACCTGTTGGCAGTCACACGAATTGAGGGCGGACAGGTCAATCTGACTCGGAGTATCGAACTCATGGATGAGGTCGTTTCTGAAGCACTGAAGCACATCAACAGAAAGAGTAAAGAACACACCATTCGTGTGACCAGCGGTAAAGACTTTATCCTTGCCCACATTGATGCGAAGCTGATCGTTCAGGTGATTATCAATTTGGTTGACAACGCCATCAAATATACCCCTGTCGGTTCAGTAATTGAAATACATACCGATCAAAAAGAGCAATGGGTCACGGTTTCCGTTTCCGACAACGGCCCTGGGATTCCCGATGAGCAGAAACCCCGTATTTTCGATATGTTTTATAGTGGGGCCAATAAAGTGGTCGACAGCCGCAGAAGCCTTGGATTGGGGCTGTCCCTCTGTAAGTCCATTGTGACCGCCCACGGCGGCACGATTTCCGTATCAGACAATCAGCCAAATGGCACTGCTTTTAAATTTACATTACCTGCAGGGGAGGTAGAACTTCATGAATAAACCTTTGATATTAGTGGTTGAGGATGACCCGTCTGTACGAAATCTCATTACGACCACTTTAAAAACAAATGATTATCGTTATGTGGTAGCACCTAATGGCTCGGCAGCCATTATGGAGGCCACATCGCACAATCCTGAAATCATCTTACTGGATTTGGGCTTGCCGGATATGGATGGCGTTCAAGTCATTCAAACGGTTCGCTCCTGGTCCAATGTTCCGATTATTGTAATCAGCGCCCGAAGCGAGGATAACGATAAAATCAAGGCGCTGGATGCCGGAGCGGACGATTATTTGACAAAGCCCTTTTCGGTAGAAGAACTGCTGGCACGACTTCGGGTGACGCAGCGAAGACTTTCTCTGATGACGGCAGAGATGTTTACTGCCAGTTCTGTATTTGTGAATGGTAAGTTGAAAGTGGATTATGCCGGGGGATGCGCTTATCTGGATGAAAACGAACTTCACCTGACACCCATTGAGTATAAGCTGTTGTGTCTGCTGTCCAAGAATGTCGGCAAGGTACTGACCCATACCTTTATCACACAAAATATCTGGGGCCGCAGTTGGGATAACGATGTGGCTTCGCTGCGGGTATTTATGGCAACATTGCGAAAAAAACTGGAGCCAACAGAGGAGTCTCCACAATATATTCAAACACATATTGGTGTGGGCTACCGCATGATGAAAATAGAATAACGCTATGAGGACGGCCAGTGTTCTCTAGATCCCAAAACGGTTCAATACCTGGCAGGCCATGAAAGCAGCAAGATTACCATGGACATTTATTGGATGTATGGGTAAATGATGCGAATATAATCTGGAATGAAAAGAAGCAGGACAATGGGAAATGAGACCCAATGCCCTGCTTCTTGGTTATTTGGAATGAACGGTAGTGTATTTCTGGTTTTTGCTTTTGGGTTTGTCTGGAAACATCAATATATGCTTGCATTTCATCTCGACTTTTAGGATCTGCACAAAATTCCAATAGCAAGTTTTGCTTGCTGATCACAGATGTATCATGTGCGGCATCATGTACGGAAGCACCGCACATGTTGTAGTTTACATTTTTCAAGATGACTCTGAAATCTGTCGCTGTTGAGGAAAATTCAGGCTTATATGCCGCTGTGTATCCAGGCAGCTTTTCAGTTTCACTGACGATTTTGCGCAGACCACTTCCACGGCGTTCCATGTACTTCATGCGGTGGAACAGGTCAGCAATCACAGGGTTTCGTCGCATCGAACGAATACTGTAAATATCGTATTCCTGAATTGAGCCGCCGCCAAACATACCACCAGGAGATGTGATTTCCACCCGATCATCAAACATATCAATATGGCTTTTCGCTGAATGGAAAGCGAAGCTGACCCGGGCTGTGGCGGTCTGTGTTAAAGCGATATTTTTTTGGAAATTATCTTGACAAAATTTATCAAGATTGATATGATGGTATTAACAAGCAAGCGAAAAGAGGATGTGGAGCATGATCATCACCAAAGAGACGGACTACGCACTGCGCATTTTGCGGGTGCTGCTGGACGGGGAGAAGCATTCGGTGGCCGAGATGTCGGAAACGGAATTGATCCCCAATCAGTTTGCCTACCAGATTCTGCGCAAGCTCTCCGCCGGCAATTTGGTGCGGGTGAGCCGCGGCGCCCTCGGCGGCTGCGCGCTGTCCTGCGATCTGGACGCGACCTCCCTCTACGATCTCATGGGGGTCGTGGGGGAGCGGGGCATCCTGTGCGCCTGCATGGAGCCGGGATATGAATGCCGCTGGCAGGACAAGCATGGGCGGTGCGCCATCCACTGTCAGCTGGCGGCCTTGCAGCAAAAGCAGGACGAGGCGTTCCGTGCCGTGAGCCTGCGCAGGCTGCTGACCGGCGGATCCGATCCCCAAGATACAAGCAAGCTGTAAAATTTTAAGAGGAGGTACCCATATGCTGTTTCAAACCACGGCGGCGCACGAAGAGCTGCGCGCGAAAATCCGGAGTTTTGCGGAGGAGGAGATCAAGCCCCTCGCATTTTTAATGGATCAGAACAATGAGTTTCCCGAGGAGGCTGTCAAGAAGCTGGGTAAGCTGGGCTGGATGGGCATTCCCTACCCCAAGGAGTACGGAGGTGCCGGTCTTGATGCCCTGAGCTACGCCATCGCGGTGGAGGAGCTGGCCCGTGTGGACGGCGGCGCGGGCGTAATCCTCTCCGCCCACGTCTCCCTCGGCTCATGGCCCATTTTCGCTTATGGAACCGAGGAGCAGAAGAAGAAATATCTGGTTCCGCTGGCCAAGGGCGAGAAGATCGGCGCCTTCGGCCTTACGGAGCCCAACGCCGGATCCGACGCCGGCGGCACGGAGACCACGGCGCTGGATAAGGGGGACTACTACCTCCTCAACGGCGGCAAGATCTTCATTACCAACGCCCCTAAGGCGGACACCTATGTGGTTTTCGCTGTCACCACGCCGGACATCGGCACCCGGGGCATCTCCGCTTTCATCGTGGAGAAGGGCTGGAAGGGCTTTGAGTTCGGCGACCACTATGACAAGATGGGCATTCGCTCCTCCTCCACGGCGGAGCTGATCTTCAACGACGTGAAGGTTCCCAAGGAAAACCTATTGGGCAAGGAGGGCGAGGGCTTCAAGATTGCCATGTCCACGCTGGACGGCGGACGCATCGGCATCGCCGCGCAGGCGCTGGGCATCGCCCAAGGCGCGTTTGAGCACGCGTTGAGCTATTCCAAGGAGCGCGTCCAGTTCGGCAAGCCCATCGCGGCCCAGCAGAGCATCGCCTTCAAGCTGGCGGATATGGCCACCAAGCTGCGCTGCGCCCGGTTCCTCATCTACTCCGCGGCGGAGCTGAAGGAGCAGCACGCGCCTTACGGCATGGAGTCCGCCATGGCGAAGATGTACGCTTCGGACATCGCGCTGGAGGTCACCAACGATGCCTTGCAGATCCACGGCGGCAGCGGCTTCCTCAAGGGCATGGAGGTGGAACGGGCCTACCGCGACGCCAAGATCACCACCATCTACGAGGGCACTAACGAGATCCAGCGGGTGGTCATCGCCTCTCATCTGGTGGGCAGGCTGGGCAAGAGCTCCGGCGGCGAGAGCCGTTCGGCGGCCAAGAAACCCGCGCCCATCACCGGCATTCGCAAAAAGACCATCTTCCGGGAGGGGGATGCTGCCCAGCAGGTGGCCGACCTTGTAGCGGCGCTGAAGAAGGATGGTCACGACTTCTCCGTGGGCATCCCTATGGATACGCCCATCCCGCAGGCGGAGCGGGTGGTCTCCGCGGGCAAGGGCATCGGGGAGAAAAAGAACATGAAACTGATAGAGTCGCTGGCCAAGGCCGCCGGCGCGGCCATCGGTTCTTCCCGCCCTGTGGCGGAGACTCTCAAATATCTGCCGCTGAACCGATATGTGGGTATGTCCGGTCAGAAGTTCACCGGCAATCTGTACATCGCCTGTGGCATCTCCGGCGCATCCCAGCACCTTAAGGGCATCAAGGACGCCTCCACCATCGTGGCCATCAATAAGAACGGTAACGCGCCTATCTTCAAGAACTGCGACTACGGCATCGTGGGCGATGTGGAGGAGATCCTGCCCCTGCTCCCTGCTGCGCTGGATAGCGGAGAAAAGCTGCCCGCGCCGCCTATGGTAAAGATGAAGAGGCCCACACCGCCGAAGCCCGCCCCAATCGGCGACCGCTACGTCTGCAGCGGCTGCGGCTACGAGTATGTGCCGGAGTTGGGCGACGAGGACGGCGAGATCGCGCCGGGTACGCTCTTTGAGCAGCTTCCCGCCGAGTGGGTGTGCCCGGAGTGTGCGGAGACGAAGGATCAATTTGTAAAGGCTTGAGCCGTGAAGGAGGTAAGATAAGATGTATTGCGTACGTAAAGTAACAAACGACCTCTACTGGGTGGGTGCCAACGACCATCGCCTGGCCCTGTTTGAAAACTGCTTTCCTATTCCCCGGGGCGTAAGCTACAACGCCTACTGCCTGCTGGATGAAAAGACGGTGCTCTTTGATACGGTGGACTGGTCTGCCTGCCGCCAGCTTTTGGAAAATCTGGCGTATGTGCTGGATGGCCGCGAGCTGGACTACCTGCTGGTCAACCATCTGGAGCCGGATCACGCCGCCTGCATCGAGGAGATCCTGCTGCGCCATCCCAAGGTGAAGCTGATCTCCAACGAGAAGGCATTCATGCTCATGCGGCAGTTCGGCTTCCATGTGGACGGACATGAGTGCATCGAGGTGAAGGAGGGAGACACCTTCTCCTTCGGCAAGCACACCGTCACCTTTGTGGGCGCGCCTATGGTTCACTGGCCGGAGGCCATGGTGACCCTCGACGTCACCGACGGCGTCCTCTTTTCCGCCGACGCCTTCGGCACCTTCGGCGCGCTGGACGGCAAGCTGTTCGCCGACGAGGTGGACTTCGAGCGGGACTGGCTGGACGACGCCCGCCGCTACCTCACCAATATCGTGGGCAAGTACGGCCCGCACATCCAGCTCCTGCTGAAAAAGGCCGGCGGCGTTTTGGATCAGATCAAGTACATCTGCCCGCTCCACGGCCCCGTGTGGCGCAAGGATCTGGGCTGGTTCATCGAAAAGTACGACACATGGAGCCGCTATGCCCCTGAGACCCAGGGCGTGCTCATCGTCTACGCCTCTATGTACGGCAACACGGAGAACGCGGCGCAGGCGCTGGCGGCGTCGCTCTGCGATAAGGGCATGAGCAAGGTGGCGATGTACGATGTGTCCTCCACTCATGTCTCCCAGCTGATCTCCGAGGCGTTTAAGTACAGTCACGTTGTCCTGGCCTCTGTGACCTACAACCTCGGCATCTACCCCGCCATGCATGACTTCCTCATGGATATGAAGGCACTGAATCTGCAAAACCGCACCTTTGCCATCATTGAAAACGGCTCATGGGCGGTGAAGTCCGGTGACCTCATGCAGAAATTCGTCAACGATGAGCTTAAGAACATGACGGTGCTCAACGAGCGGCTCAGCCTCGCATCGTCCATGGGCACGGACAAGCGCACTGAGCTGGAAGCACTGGCGGACGCCATTCTGGAATCTATGAAGTGACTGGCAGGGAAGCCAAAACCAAGACAACAGACAACAAAAAGCCCCGCAGCGTCGGCTGCAGAAAAACCGGCTTTCAAAAACAGAGCGGGCAAGCGTGATACTGCGCTTGCCCGCTCTTTGCCCAAAAGGACATGAGAAGTGACCGGAGAAGATGAGAGGATCGAAATGGAGATCAGAAAACGAAACGGGAAGTCTGTTCCTTTTCAACAGGAGAAAATTTTCAACGCCATGAAAAAAGCGTTTGATGGACAGGGAAGGGAAATTGGGGGCGGAGAACTGGAGGAGATCCTCGCCACCGTTCTCGACAATCTCTCCGTCACAGTACCGCTCACCGTGGAACGTGTGCAGGACGAGGTGGAGCGGACGCTCATGGAGCGCGGACACTATGAAGTGGCCAAGGCGTACATCCTCTATCGCGAAAAGCGGTCTGCGCTGCGCCGCGTCCGGCATAAAATCGCGCAGACGGTGGGGGATAACTCGCTTGACGAGGTGCTGCGCCGTATCCAGATGGATTTTACCGAGGAAATCTACTCCCTCGCGGCGCTTCAAATGAAGTTTGAGAGCTTCTGTCGCCCGGGCATGACGGAGGATGAGAGGGCTGAGGCACTGACCAAGGCAGCGGTAGAGCTGACTACGGCAGAGGCACCCAAGTGGGAGTTCATCGCGGCGCGGCTTCTGAACCACTCCTTTCGCTGTCGCAACGCACAGGAATGGGAGGGGCGCGGCGTCGGCGACCTCTATGGCAGGCTTCGCTATCTGACGGATAAGGGACTCTACGGTGACTATATTCTTGCCCACTATACCCACGAGGAGATCGCTATGGCGGAGGACTTTCTCTGCCCGGAACGGGACGAGTTGTTCACCTACTCCGGCCTTGACCTGCTGCTCAAACGCTATGTGATCCAGTCACGCAGCCGCGTGCCGCTGGAAACACCGCAGGAGATGTTTTTGGGTATCGCGCTGCATCTTGCTATGAACGAAGGCTCTGACCGCATGGGGTGGGTAAAACGCTTTTACGATATGCTCAGCCGTATGGAGGTCACGATGGCGACACCTACCATGTCCAACGCACGAAAGCCCTACCATCAGCTTTCAAGCTGCTTTGTGGACACTGTGCCGGACAGTCTGGACGGCATCTACCGCTCGCTGGACAACTTCGCAAAGGTCTCTAAATTTGGCGGTGGAATGGGGATGTACTTCGGTAAGGTGCGCGCTGCAGGCAGCACTATCCGCGGCTTTCAAGGGGCGGCGGGCGGTGTTATCCGCTGGATCCGGTTGGTCAACGACACCGCCGTGGCGGTGGATCAGTTGGGGATGCGGCAGGGCGCTGCGGCGGTTTACTTAGACGCATGGCACCGGGATCTGCCTGAATTCCTTCAACTGCGCACCAACAACGGCGACGACCGCATGAAGGCGCATGATGTGTTTCCCGCCGTGTGCTATCCGGATCTCTTCTGGCGACTGGCGGAGGAGAACATAGACGCGCCGTGGCATCTCATGTGTCCGCATGAGATCCTCACGGTCAAGGGCTACGCACTGGAGGATTACTGGGCTACGGAATGGGAGAAGCGGTATCTGGACTGCGTCAATGACCCGCGCATCGAAAAGCGCAGCGTCACCGTCAAGGACATCGTGCGGCTGGTGCTTCGCTCGGCAGTGGAGACCGGCACGCCCTTCGCCTTCAACCGCGACAGCGTAAATCGTATGAACCCAAACGGCCACACGGGAATGATCTATTGCTCCAATCTCTGCACGGAGATCGCACAGAACATGGCACCCATCGAGCATATCAGCACTGAGGTGCACACGGAGAACGGCGACACAGTGGTGGTGACGGCCACACGCCCCGGTGAGTTTGTGGTCTGCAACCTGGCGAGTCTGTCTCTCGGTAATCTGGCGGTGGAGGACGAGGCCTATATGGAACGCACGGTGGAAACGGCCATCCGCGCACTGGATAATGTGATCGACCTCAACTTCTACCCGTTGGAATACGCGCGGCTTACCAATCAGAAGTACCGCAGCATCGGCCTGGGCGTCAGCGGCTACCACCACATGCTGGCAAAGCGTGGCATCCGATGGGAGAGCGATGAGCACCTTGCCTTCACCGATGCGGTATTCGAGCATATAAACTACGCCGCCGTCAAGGCGGACACAGCACTGGCACGGGAAAAGGGCCGCTATGCGCTCTTTGAGGGCAGCGACTGGCAGACGGGCGCGTATTTTGAAAAGCGAGGTTATACCTCAGAAAAGTGGCGGGCGCTTGCGGAAACGGTGGCGGTGCAGGGAATGCGCAACGCCTATCTGCTGGCTGTCGCACCCACTTCCAGCACATCCATCCTCTCCGGCACGTCGGCGGGCATCGATCCAATTATGAAGAAATTCTTTTTAGAGGAAAAAAAGGGCAGCATGCTGCCCCGCGTTGCTCCGGAGCTTTCTATGGATACATGGTGGTACTATAAGGCGGCGCATCTGATCGACCAAAGCTGGTCGGTACGCGCCGCGGGCTTTCGCCAGAGACATATTGACCAGGCGCAGAGCATGAATCTCTATATCACCAACGACTATTCCATGCGTCAGGTGCTCAGACTGTATTTGGAGGCGTGGAGGGCCGGCGTCAAGACCATTTATTATGTCCGCAGCAAGGCCCTTGAGGTCGAGGCCTGTGAAAGCTGCTCGTCATAAGGAGGATAGCATGATGGAACTGAAGAAAAAGCCCCTCTTTAACCCGGAGGGCGACCCTGATGTGCGCCTGCGGCGCATGATCGGCGGCAATACCACCAACCTCAACGACTTCAACAATATGAAGTACGCTTGGGTCAGCGACTGGTACCGGCAGGCCATGAACAACTTTTGGATCCCTGAGGAGATCAATCTCTCGCAGGATGTGAAGGACTATCCCCGCCTGCTGTCAGCCGAGCGCAGCGCCTACGATAAAATTCTGAGTTTTCTTGTCTTTTTGGATTCCATTCAGACAGCGAACCTGCCTAATATCGGCGCCTACATTACAGCCAACGAGGTCAATCTCTGCCTGTCCATTCAGGCGTTTCAGGAGTGTGTCCACTCACAGAGCTACAGCTATATGCTCGACACCATCTGTTCCCCCGTGGAGCGCAATGATATCCTCTACCAATGGAAAACGGACGAGCATCTGCTGCGCCGCAACACCTTCATTGGGGACTGCTACAACGAGTTTCAGGAGCGGAAGGACGCTCCCACGCTGCTGCGCGTGATGATGGCGAACTATATTTTGGAGGGCATCTATTTTTACAGCGGCTTTATGTTCTTCTATAATCTCTCCCGAAACGGGAAGATGCCCGGCTCGGCGCAGGAGATCCGCTATATAAACCGCGACGAGAACACGCACTTGTGGCTGTTCCGCAATATCATCACGGAGCTGCAAAAGGAGCAGCCGGAGTTGTTCACCGCCGAGAGCGTACAAGCGCTGCGCGAGATGATGCGTGAGGGCGTGGAGCAGGAGATCGCATGGGGGCATTATGTGATCGGCGACGACATTCCGGGGTTGAACCGGCAGATGATCAGCGATTACATCCGCTATCTCGGCAATCTTCGCTGGACGAGCCTTGGCTATCCGGCATTGTATCCGGGCTTTGAGAGCGAACCGGAGAGCATGGAATGGGTCAGCCAGTACGCCGACGCCAATATGGTCAAGACCGATTTCTTTGAGGCACGCAGTACCGCCTACGCCAAGAGCACCGCACTGATAGACGATTTATAAGAAAACCAAAGACATCAGAATAGGAGGTATTTTTTATATGGATATCCGAACGGTAACAGATGCCATCCGCTATGTAGGGGTGGATGATAACACATTGGCACTCTTTGAAAACCAGTACCCCGTCCAGCCTATGGGAGTGAGCTACAACTCCTATGTCATTCTGGACGAGAAAATCGCCGTGATGGACAGCGTGGACGCACGGGCGGCGGAGGAATGGCTTTCCAATGTAGCGCAGGTGTTGGAGGGGCGCAACCCCGACTATCTTGTGGTCACACACATGGAGCCGGATCATTCCGGCAGCCTCATGCGGATAGCGCAAGAGTACCCGGAGATGAAGATCGTGGGAAACGCGAAAACATTTACCCTGATCAAGCAGTTCTTTGGCACGGGTGCATTGTCGGAAGACCGCATGCTGGAGGTTTGCGAGGGCAGCACGATCTCTCTGGGCTCACACCGGCTGCGCTTCCTGCTGGCACCGATGGTACACTGGCCGGAGGTGATGACGGCGTATGAGGAAACAGAAAAAATCCTGTTCTCGGCGGATGCCTTCGGACGCTTTGGCTCACTGGAACGGACTGCCCGTGCCCCCTGGGTGCCGCAGGCCCGACGGTATTATTACAATATTATCGGGAAATATGGCGCACAGGTGCAGGCTCTGCTGAAAAAGACCTCCGCGCTGGAGATCCAAACGATCTGCCCGCTCCATGGTCCCGTGCTTACAGAAGGGCTGGAGGAGTGTCTGCGACTCTATGATCTCTGGTCACAATGGGAACCAGAAGAATCGGAGAGCATACTGATTGCCCACGCATCCATCCATGGAAATACTGCCCATGCGGCGAAGACCCTCAAGGGTAAATTAGAGAAAAAAGGCGTGCAGGTCAGCATATGTGATCTCACTGTGACAGATCTTTCCTACGCTGTTGCCAGTGCGTTCTACTGCGGTAAACTGGTGTTGGCCTGCTCCACTTATGACGGAGGACTGTTCCCGCCCATGAAGGCCTTTTTGGATCATTTACAGACAAAGGGATTCCGAAACCGCCGGATCGGCCTCATGGAAAACGGCTCATGGGCCCCTGCTGCCGCGCGGCTGATGCGCGCCGAGTTGGAAAAGATGAAGGAACTCCGACTGTGTGAAACGGAGGTATCGCTGCGCGGCGCACTGAACCAAACCAGCGAAGCGCAGATGGACGCTCTTGTGGCGGAGCTCTGCTCGGAATAAGCTGCAACAAACCGCAGCTATTTTCGTACAGATGATGGTCTTACTCATCTGCTTTATGTCCCAAGGGCAGAGTACCGTCATCTCAGGTTGAGGTCACGATGTGGTGTGGGGCGAGACAGGAGTCTTGAGAATACCCAAACAAAAGAAAGGAGCTGACAGATATGGCAGCTATGAATATGAATCAGGAGCAGTTTGAGCAGGCGACCCGGGGCGAAAAGCCCGTTTTGGTGGATTTCTGGGCGCCCTGGTGCGGCTATTGCCGGAGGATCGGCCCTGCGTATGAGAAGATTGGAGAGGAATACGCGGACAGACTCGTGGTCAGCAAGATCAATATTGACGAGGAGCCGCGGCTGGCGGGGGCCGAGGGGATCGAGGTCATCCCAACTCTGGTGCTGTACCGGAACGGAAAGGCCGTGGATTCCATCACCGCGCCCGGCTCAAAGGCAGAGATCGACCGCTTCATTCAGGAAGCCTTGGCGAAATAACGGAGGGTTCAGATATGAACAACAATCATGTTTATGATATGCTCGTGGTGGGCGGCGGCCCGGGCGGCTACACCGCCGCCCTGTACGCGGCCCGGGCGGGGCTGGACACCGTCGTGCTGGAAAAGCTGTCTGCTGGCGGGCAGATGGCCCTGACCGAGCAGATCGACAACTACCCCGGCTTTGAGAACGGGATCGACGGCTTCTCTCTGGCGGAGAAGATGCAAAAGCAGGCGGAGCGTTTTGGGGTACGCAGCGAATACGCGGAAGTTCTCCGCATGGATCTGACGGCGGTTCCCAAGCTCGTGGAGACCAGCGAGGGGATCTTCCGGGGGAAAACCGTGGTGCTGGCCACCGGCGCAGACCCCAGAACGCTGGGCGTTGCCGGAGAGACGGAGCTGTTGGGCCGGGGCGTGGCCTACTGCGCCGCCTGCGATGGGATGTTTTACAAGGACAAAACGGTGGTCGTGGTGGGCGGCGGCAATTCCGCCGCGGCAGATGCCCTCCTTCTCAGCCGCGTGGCGAAAAAGGTGATCCTCGTCCACCGCAGAGACACCCTGCGGGCCACCAAGATCTATCACGAGCCACTGGAACAGGCCGAAAATGTGGAATTCCGCTGGAACAGCACCGTTTCCGCGCTGCTTTCCGGGGACAGGCTGACCGGCGTACGCCTGCGGGACACCGTCACCGGTGAGGAAAGCGTGGTGGACTGCGACGGCGTATTTGTCAGCGTGGGCCGACAGCCCGCCACGGCGCTGGCGGTGGGTCAACTGGCGCTGGACGGCGGCGGCTATATCGTGGCCGGAGAGACCACGGAAACCAGTATTCCCGGCGTTTACGCCGTGGGCGACGTGCGGACGAAGCCCCTCCGTCAGGTGATCACCGCCGTGGCGGACGGCGCGGTGGCAGTCCACATGGCGGAGAAATATATCGCGGAAAACCGATAAGGGAGATAGATTGAAAAAGCCATGTTTAAGGTCAGGCCGGATACGACAGCAGTGGGGATGCCGACATATCTGCAAGGAAAACTGTCAGAGTGATGGCAGATAAGATCACCCATGTAAGATCGGGAGATATGTTGTCTCTCCATATCCAGTCCACGCAACAGTGAGCAACTGAACACAAAACACAGCCACAGATGTACTCTGCGGCTGTGCTTTTATGCATAGTACTTACGGAAAGGATTCGATGAGCAGATTTCTGTGATACGGATTTTGGATTCTCGCAGAGAGGAATTTCGATTGAGTAAAGCATATGAGCAGAAAATTGACGTGGTAAATGTCATTACTGCTCCAGAAATTGAAATGCTGATTATTCATGCGGAAGGAGCATATGATCAGTTTAAGCGTTCTGGAAAAAAACCAAACGAATTTTGTAAAACAAATCTTCGGATGCATGATGTGAAGTCGTATGATTTTGTGAAGCAGTATTTCAGTAATCCTCAGCTCTTGGTGAAAGCCATAAAAGAGTATCGCAGAACAGCAAATATCCCCAAAGGAGAATACAGATTGTCTGATTTGCTGAGATGAGCGTTGCTTTTTTGATACATTAGCCGTGACTCAAATGGTCACCAGGAGATAAACGTGTACCAGTTTACAGAAAACAGGATAGAATCGTCTTCGATGCCTCGTTGGGAAACCAACGAGGTATTTTTTTTGCCCCAATCCGACTGCATAGAACACTGAAAAAATCAAAACAAACCGTATGTAGTCCTGCAAGGACAACCAAAGTGCGCCTACGCGGCCAACGCGAAACCGGAGGATTCTTGTTAAACTTACTTTGTAAGGACGAAAGTCCGGATGTCCCTTGAAAACTGAATACTCATTCTTCAGGTACATTCCTGTTTGGTCGAGCCTTCGACTGCACGCCATGAAGCCCATCGGGGCGATAGCGGTTTCGCAGAAGCAAATGCCGGATTGCAACCGGCGGCGGTGCTAAAGCCAGACAGGGACAATGATACTTCCGTAATTCGCGGTCCGGCCATAAGGAAGGCGGGATGGTTAAATTCCAATGGAGCAGTGAAGCACACTGCCGCCTGTGAGAAATCCTACATCTCTGGGGTGATAAGAAAAAGTACAGAGAAACCATATTTTCAGAAAGCACTGCTGGGTGCTGTATCAGCATGATACCTGGCAGGCTTTATCCATATCAGTGTATGGAGATTGGAGACAACAGCAAATGAAAGAAAACTGGGTTTATCGGCGAGGTGATTTATATCTCGCCAATCTCGGTGTTCCGGTCGGATCAAAGCAGGGCGGTGTTCGTCCTGTTGTGGTTCTTCAGAACGATGTCGGCAATTATTATGCGCCGACGATCACGATTGCTCCGCTGACATCGAAAATTGAGAAGAAGCGAAAGCAGCCAACGCATTTCTTTCTCCGTAAAGCAAAGGGACTGGCAAAACCTTCTATGGTATTGGCAGAACAGCTCGACACCTGCGACAAGGTATGCGTGATTCGCTATCTTGGGCGGGTAAGTAAGGGGCAGATGCGTGGGATTGATGAAGCTGTAAGGATTCAGCTTGGATATTACATTCCGGAACAGGCAGAGAAAAAAAGACAGGGCAAATGCCGAAAGGATGGCGAAGAAGGCGATGGATAAACTGATTACAAGAAGGGAAGCAGCCAGTATACTGGGAATCAGCGTAAAAACACTGGATGCTGCAAGAACGGACGGTTTGATCTCCTATGTTCAGTATGTGGAAAACGGCTGCGTTTATTTCACGGAAGTGGGGATTCAGGAGTACATTGCAAAATGTACGCACCGTGCAAAACCGATGGAACGTGCTGCGACATATCGCAAACCTCGAAGCTTTCGGCGGTGAAAATCGACATCGTTGAGTATGGACGATGAATCCGCAATAATGAAAGCATCAACAGAATTGGAGGTAATGATATGGCGGCAAGAAGAATGATGCTTCCCGATTATGGTACGGTGAGTATGAAGGGAACGCAGTATTATCGAACCCGTGTAACAGATCAGCAGGGACGGCGGGTTTCCTTATATGCAAGAACGAGAGAGGAACTGTACCAGAAGGAACAGGAAGCGATTCAGCAGATTGAGAACAAGACGTATCGCCGGAGTACACCCACGGTGGAAGAGTATTGCGAGAAATGGCTGCTGATGCAGTCGGCACAGATCAGGATGACAACGCTGATTGACTATACATCGAAAGTGAAGAACTACATCATCAAGCCCTTGGGTGATATGCATATGGGAGATGTAACAGCGGATGACATTCGCCTGGCACTGTTGGCGGCATCGAAAAAGTCGGCATCTGTGTACAAATCCGTAAATGTTATATATAAGTGTATTTTTTCGGCAGCAATGGAGAGTAAGATCATTGATGAGAATCCGACCATCTATCTGAAGAAGAATGTGGGCGGGATTCCCCAGAAGGACCGCCTCCCGCTTACGGATGAGCAGGTGGATAAGCTGCTGGATGCCATTTACGGCTTGCCGCCGTATGTGTTTGTGATGCTGGGGCTGTACGCAGGATTGCGGAGAGAAGAAATCCTCGGACTTCAATGGGATTCGGTGTATCTTGATGAAGAGGCTCCGTACCTTACCGTTCGGAGAGCCTGGCATACGGAGCATAATCGTCCGGTGATTTTGTCAGAGCTGAAAACAAAGGCAGCGCATCGGAATGTCCCTCTGCCGGACAATCTTCTGGAATGTCTGAAAGAGGCAAAGAAAACATCGACATCAGATTATGTGGTTGCAAACCGGGATGGAGACCCTTTGTCCTATACGCAGTTCAAGAGATTATGGCAATATATCGTAACCCGTACCACCAAGGAACGCTGCTATTACCGCTATGAAGATGGCAAGAGGGTAAAGCATACGGTGAAGCCGGTTCTGGGGCAAAAGGCGGCACACAATGGAAATGTGGTTTATAGTCTGGACTTTGAGGTGACTCCGCATCAACTGCGGCACACCTATATTACGAATCTGATTCATGCTTCGGTTGATCCGAAGACAGTTCAGTATCTTGCCGGTCATGAAAGCAGCAAGATCACCATGGATATTTACGCCAAGGTGAAATATAATCGCCCAGAGCAGCTCGCAGGAGTGCTGGAAGATGCTTTTGCATCGTGGGATTAAGAGTAAATCAGAAAAGACTTGGGGCAGGGATGGTCAAAAATCCCTGCCCTTTTTACATACATTCGACATCCTTGAAGGAAGTGTTGTACGCCATGATAATAAAAGTGACAACACACAATGTATGAAGATAGACGATAGGAGGAGAACACATGGCTAAAGGAAAAAAACGTCCTGCTGAACTTCCGGAATACGGAACAGTGATGATGAAAGGGGTACAGTATTACCGCACTCGGATTACAGATGCAGACGGAAAGAGAGTGGCGATTTATGGGCTGACACGCGAAGAATTATATGACCGGGTGGAAGATGCACAGAAGAAAATCGCGGAAGTGGTTTTCCATAGAGAGAATCCGACCGTGGAGGAATACTGCGAAAAATGGCTGCTGATGCGGTCAGGAACGGTAAGAACCAATACGTTGGAAGGATATGCGCGGATGGTGAATCGGTACATCGTGGGTCCGATTGGACAGATGTATATGGACGAGGTGACCACAGATGACCTGCGGTTGCTGATGGTTCCGTTATCAAAAGGTTCTTCCGGAATGTATGGTCAGCTCAATATGCTGATTAAGAACATTTTTAATTCGGCAGAAGAGAGCAAGGTAATCAAAGAAAATCCATCCAAAACGATTTGCGCAAGAGGCGGAAAGCCTGCGAAACGGCGCGAGGCTTTGACGGATGAACAGACTGCCATTTTGCTGGATAGCATTCGTGAGCTTCCGCCGTATGTCTTCGTGATGATTGGCTTGTACGCGGGATTGCGTAGAGAAGAGATTCTTGGATTGAAATGGGACTGCGTATTCCTGGATGAAAAAACACCGTACATTTCCGTAAGGCGTGCATGGCATGTGGAAGGCGGTGAGCCGGTAGTCAACACGCTTTTGAAGACACCGGCAGCGAAGCGAGATATTCCGATTCCCAAATGCCTGGTAACCTGTCTCAAGGAAGAAAGGGAAAAATCAGAATCGGAATATGTGATCTCCAATTCAAAGGGAACTGTTTTGACGGAAACACAGTTTGTGAGGGTCTGGAAGTACATAACAGTCCGTTCTACCGCAGAACGCTGTTATTACACCTATGTAAATGGACAGTCCATCAAGCATAGAATAAAGCCAAGGCTTGGTGAGCATCAGCCGAATAATCCCAAGCTGGTGTATACGATGGACTTCAAGGTGACCCCGCACATGCTGCGGCACACCTACATCACTAATCTGATTTACAAAGGCGTTGATCCTAAGACGGTGCAGTATCTGGCAGGCCATGAGAACAGCAAAACGACTATGGACATCTATGCGAAAGTCAAGTATAATAAACCTGAGGAATTAAGTAGCGTTGTGAATGCTGCATTCGGGCTGCGTTAAATTGCACCAAAAATTCCTCGATTTCGTGGGTTTACCTATGGGTTAACTGAGAGAGGGAAGCCCGAAAACCCGCATGAGTACTGGACTTTTTGGACCAAGGATAGGTGAGTACGGTCTCAAAGCAGCTCGTCGCGCACCTCAGTTCAGCAAGAGATAATCGACTGCTCAGACTATATCAAAAGGTTTACAAAACCCCGGAAAATCAAGGTTTTCCGGGGTTTTCTTATACCTAAACGGGCTGATATAGTTTAACCTCATTTGACCAAACGAGAGCCGTTTTCACCCAATTTTTAGTGGTTAAATATAGGACAACTGGCAAAAATGGGGTCAAAAAACGGCCTTAGTGGTTAAAAAATAGGACAACCAGAGAGCAATTTCGGGGGTATTTTTGAGGGGGATTTGGCACTCTCAGACACCGGATTTTTCGCTGGAGGGTTTGGCATAATCTGACCAAATCTGAACAATTAAATACGATTCTAATGCAGGGGGCTGTCGGGAAATAGACAGCCCCTTATTGTTTATTCGGTACGGACGGTAATGTACTTTTGATTACGGCTTTTGGGTTTATCTGGAATAGTCATTTCTAATTGTCCAGATTCTAAAAGTGGATTGATATGCTTCAAAGTGAAGTTTCTTAAATCTTTGAAGCCGCAATATGATGCAAGTTCTTTCTTTGATTTTGGTTCTATACAGAAATCCAAAATTTGTGTAGATACTGCTGACAGCGTAGAATCTTGGGGGGTAACTTGGTGGATAACTTGGTGGGTGTCACCCTCTAAGTTATAATTTACATTCTTCAAAATAACTCTAAAATCTGTCGCTGTTGAGAAAAATTCAGGCTTATATGCCTCTGTATATCCAGGCAGTTTTTCGGTTTCACTGACGATTTTGCGTAGGCCACTTCCACGGCGTTCCATGTATTTCATGCGGTGGAACAGGTCAGCAATTACAGGATTTCGCCGCATGGAACGGATACTGTAAATATCGTATTCCTGAATTGATCCGCCGCCAAACATACCGCCAGGAGATGTGATTTCCACTCGATCATCAAACATATCAATGTGAACTTCGCTGCCAAGCACAATGTAATCACGATGGATGAGCGCATTGACAAGAGCCTCTGTCACAGCTCGCTTGGCATAATCCGGCTTGTCTACCCGATACTGTGCTTCTTTGACAAAACGGACTTTGGAATTATTGCGAATAAATTCACTGCCGCTTTTCAGCAGATAAATCAGGTTCCCCTCGTATTCCTTATCATCCAGAGCATCATCAAAGATAGAACCCTTTTCTAAGCCGTTCCACCTGGTACAGAACATACGGGAGTTATAAACCGTGTGCTGATCAGTCATGAGCTTTCCGGCATTGGTCAGGAATCCATTTTTGTCAGCTAAACCAAAGGAAACATAATCGGATGGCTCAAAGCGGAGACCGGTCCGTTCCAGATAGGTTGCCTCCAGAAGTGTAAAGCTGTAATCCTTTTTCACCGCGTCTGTTGTTAGGGTATCAAAGGACTGATTGGTTCCCTTTAAGATCAATTCATTCACAATGTAATCAGGGGCAATTACGCTTTCATTTCCAACACGGATATATGCCTCCATCACGCCGTCTGCCTTGTAATAATATGGGGTGCTACGGCCGGGAGAAACCTCCAGAGCTAATAGATTTTTACCATCTTCCTGTAATGGTTTTAAGATAAACTGAGGTAATGGTGTGATACGTTCTTTGATTAAGCGGCTGATCGCTTCAGCATCCTTTTGAACATCGGACAAGCCGATAGGCTCCCGGTCATCGGAGACTCCGAAAAACAGAGTGCCGCCGATTCCATTGGAAAAGGCACTGACACTTTTTAACCAGCTTTTTGGCTTTTTTGTTTCGAGAGCAACTTTGAAATCACATTCGGTTGCTTCAGCAATGAGCTGTTCTATCATAGAAATCCCTCCTTTGAGGTTGTAGAATATTCTTTTTTATTATACCCAGCGGAGAAAGTTATTGCAACGATAGAAGCAAAGAGTTCAGCGAAAACAAAAATACTTATGAGAGGAGGACCTTCTATTATGGCAACTACAAGAATCATGCCGCTTCATGTCGGCAAAGGCCGCACAGAGAGTCGGGCGATCAGTGACATCATCGACTATGTGGCCAATCCAAAGAAAACAGATAACGGCAGGCTCATTACCGGCTATGCGTGTGACAGCCGGACTGCAGATGCGGAGTTCCTTCTGGCAAAGCGGCAGTACATTGCCGCTACCGGACGAGTGCGTGGTACAGATGATGTGATTGCCTATCATGTGCGCCAGTCCTTCCGCCCTGGTGAGATTACCCCGGAAGAAGCAAACCGGCTGGGCGTAGAATTTGCAAAGCGTTTTACTAAAGGCAATCATGCCTTTGTGGTCTGCACTCACATAGACAAGTCGCACATTCATAATCACATTATCTGGTCATCGGTCAGCTTAGAATATGACCGGAAGTTCCGAAACTTTTGGGGCAGTACCAGAGCAGTTCGCCGGTTGAATGATACCATTTGTATTGAGAATGGCCTGTCGATTGTAGAGAATCCGAAACTTCACGGAAAGAGCTATAACAAATGGCTGGGCGATCAGGCAAAGCCATCTCACCGAGAGCTGCTTCGTGTGGCGATTGACAACGCATTATCACAAAGTCCTGCTGACTTTGAAGAACTGCTGAAGCTGTTGCGAGAATATGGTTGTGAAGTCTCAAAGCGCGGAAAATCGTATCGACTGAAACTTTCTGGTTGGGAGAAAGCCGCCCGCATGGACAGTCTGGGCGAAGGATATGGATTGGAAGATTTGCGGGCAGTTCTCTTAGGGAAGAAAGCACATACCCCGCGAAAGAAAACAGTCACACAGGCAGAGCCGCCGAAGATCAATCTGCTGGAGTATGCGGTTTTGGAAGAAAAGGCTGCGGCTACCACGGCACATCACAATGATCTTTCGGCGCAGATCAAAGCGGCTGAAAAGCGCATGGCAGAGATCGCTGTTCTGCGTACTCACATCGTAAATTATGCCAAGACCCGTGAGATCTATGTGGCATACCGCAAGGCGGGATACTCTAAGAAATTCCGGGAGGAACATGAGGAAGAAATTCTGCTCCACCAGGCTGCTAAGAATGCCTTTGATGAGATGGGAGTCAAGAAGCTTCTCAAGGTCAAAGAGTTGCAGACGGAGTACGCGAAATTGCTGGAAGAAAAGAAAAAGACTTATGCCGAGTACCGGCGTTCCCGTGAGGAAATGCGGGAGCTTTTAACGGCAAAGGCAAATGTAGATCGAGTGCTGAAAATGGAGGTAGAACAGGATGTTGAAAAAGAAAAAGACCACGGCCAGCGGTAAGCTGGTCCTGGTCAAAAGCGTTCGCAGAACGCGCAGCCACAGAATGAAATTTTTCGGACAACTCTGTCAGTTCTTTCACCGTTTCCTGGGTGTGATGCAGCAGGGTGTCACGCATTTCTGGCGGACAGCTGGAATAAAGCATTTTCATCTGATTGACACCCTCATCCTCCAGAGAAACATCTGGATTTATAAGCGTATCTAAAGAGATGTGCAGGACCTTTGCCAATGCTCTTAAAATCAAATAGGAAGGATTCATTTTCCCTTTTTCGATATTGGCGATTTGCTTTACAGAAACATGGCTCAGATCAGAAAGTTCCTGTTGTGTCAGTTCTTTATTCTTTCGGGCTTCTCGCATTTTTTGCCCTAAAGCAGTTAAATCATCAATCGGCA
>JAGTTR010000017.1 GCA_018223385.1 Oscillospiraceae bacterium Marseille-Q3528 | reverse complement strand
TGATATATTAATTCATATATAATAAATTAAAAGTAAAATATACTTGACTTTTAGTTCGGTAAATGTTACTTTATAAACACAGAGGAGGTGGACGGCGATTGGCAAAGAATATTGCGATCAAAGTAGCGCGGGCCGAAAAGGATATGACGCAGAAGGCACTGGCCGAAGCTGTCGGCGTTTCACGGCAGACCATGAACGCCATTGAAAAAGGAGAATATAATCCGACGATCCGGTTATGCCGCAAGATCTGCCGCATATTGGATAAGCGCCTGGATGATTTATTTTGGGAGGATGATGAAGATGAAGAAAATGAAGAATAATCTGGATGAACGGCAGGAGTTAGAACTGCTTCGGATCGAACATAACGGCTGCTGGCTCGCTTTCTGGGGACTGCTGATCGTCATGCTGATCCAGCTGCTCACAGGCAATGACGGCGCCCGAAATCTGGCAGGCGAATGGGCTGTCTTTATGTGTCTCGCCCTGTATCTCACCATCGCCTGTATCAAAAATGGCATCTGGGACAGAAAACTGCGGCCCACGTTCCAGACGAATCTCATCGCCAGCACCATTGCCGCGGTTATTACCGGTGTGATCTGGTTCCTTATTTCTTATAAAAATTACCACAAGCTTGTCGGGGCCATTGCCACCGGAATCATTATGTTCTTATGTATAGAAGTTTTATGTTTCCTGGCACTGACCATTACTTCCAAACAATATAAAACCAGATTACAAAAACTGGAAGATATAGAAGACCATCCTGCGGATGAAGACTAAAAAGGTTCGTTGATTTTTATCACACATTGATATCATTTTATGCAAGGAGAGGAGGCATGCCCCCTCTCCGCTTTCGTATGGAATAACCGGCACAGATCCTATTTACTTTCTACAGGCAGCAAGCATGTCTCTGATCGGTATGGCATTTCAAAATGAGAACTTTTCTCAGTATCTTCTTATTGAGAAAATGTCACACTTTCCTACATTGACACAAAAATATCACAATGGTAAAATCTCCCAGTTAAGGTTAGCACAGCCTAACATTTCTGTGTTTCCGTCTGCAAAACCAGCCATGTTCAGGACTGCTTTCCCAAGACAAAATAACAAAGGAGAGGACCATTATGAGAAAACACTACCACCGCTTTGCTGCGTTTCTGCTTTCGGCAGTAATGATACTGTCCACGGCATTTGGCTCAGCAAGCACCGTTTTGGCGGCAGACGCTCCGCCTACAATGATCACCAACTGCGGAGTTGCCGGGTTCATGCCAGAAACACTGAATCTTGGTTTCGATGACACAACCTGGTTAAACGCCATCACTTCCGTTACCGTAAACGACACTGCATTTTCTAAGGGAACACTTGACTGGACCAGCAGTGACAATACCTGGGCAATCGGAAGCGTAACCGGCGCTTATGGCAGTTATACTGCCCTGAAAATGATTAATAACAGCATTTCTTATCCGGCCAATATCGTAATCTCCGCAGACAATTACGAGGATCTGACCGTTAATGTCACCAAAAATGCATCTGTATATCCTTACGTTTACACAGCTTCTATTGTAGGCGGAGAAACACCCACAGAGCCCGACGAAAAGCCGTCTTACACAGTGACGGTTGCCACTGCTGAAAACGGAACGGTATCTGTGGATAAAACATCCGCAAAAGAGGGAGAGACCGTCACCGTAACGGCAGAACCCGCTAAGAATTATACACTGGATGCCATCAGCGTTGCAGATAGCACAGGTGCCGCGGTTTCCGTAAGTGAAAATGCCTTCACCATGCCGGCATCCAATGTTACGGTAAGTGCAGCGTTCAAAAGCACTGCTCCGGTAACCCCTTCTGAGGATGCCAAGATTTCTCTTGATCAGATTTCCGTCACCTCCGATTGGGGCGGCTACAACTGGCTTTTTACCTTCGGAGATGCAGCAGACTACGTTTCCAAGATCACTGGTGTTTCCGTGAACGGCACAGCCTGGAAAGCACAGACATACAAGCCTTCCTCCGGCGGTGCTTATTATCCCAATACCAATGACCAGCAGCTGATATTTTGCGTAGACAGCTACGGAACCATCCCTGCGATAAAAGATGGCGATGTGCTTACCATCACAGCTGACGGTTATCAGACACTGACTTTCAAAATATCCATTGATGACAATGGAAAGCTTACCGTTTCCGAGGCTGGATCAACAGATCCTTCTACTCCTACCGAGCCTTCTGAAGACAAAGAAATCACCCTTGCCCAGGTATCCGTTTCTCAGGACTTCTTCGGCAATGACTGGTATTTCACTTTCGCAAACGCTGATGATTACGTTTCCAAGATCACAGATGTATCCGTCAACGGAACATCCTGGGAAAAGAAAGACTACAGCGTTTCCAGCGGCGGCGCTTACCGCGCCAACACTTCCGAAAACCGTCTGGAGTTTTCCGTAAAGGATTTTTCTCCCAGCCCGGTGATCGGCGTGTTAAAGAGCGGCGATGTGATTACCATTACAGCCGACGGGTACAAGCAGCTGACCTTTAAAATGGTCATCGATCCCAACGGGAAGGTATCTCTTGTCGAAGATGATGGACAGGGCGATCCTTACAAACTTCATGTAAAAATCGAGGGTGACTTTGAAGCAGCCCTGGTAGGCCAGAAAGATTATGACGGTATTTCCGGCGCTTCCACTGTAGCCAGCTCCAATAACAACAGCAACGTCACCGTTTACGCTGCTCTTGTGGAAGGTGACGCAGAACCCACCGATGATGACTGGGAAGAACTCAATAATTTTTCCAAGATCAATGTTGTCGGCAGCAAGTGCCGGGTAAACATTGTTCCCGATACAGAAAATGGCACCGACGCCAACAGCAGCAGCGGTATGGCCGGTGTATACCTCCCCATCAGCAGTTCTCTGACTCTGAGCGGTACCCCGAAGGATCCCGGTACATACCTGATTTCCATTGATATTACGGATGATCAGGATCGTACTGCCACCAGTAACACCCTTCCTTTCCGCATTTACACCGGAGATGAGAAGCTGGCAGACCGTCTGGTACTGGAAAACCTCACCCAGACTCAGGACGGCAAATATATGTGGAACATCATGGAGCCCTGGGCCATCCGTGATTTCGGCAGCAACGTGGACGGCGAGGAAGAAAGCGTTCGCGTACCGGCTGATGTGAAAGCATGGTATGGTTCCAACACCAGCGGTGTTTACGGCTATCTGGGATACGATATCGCCTGGAAAGAAGTCCAGAAAGGCAACATTCCCCAGACATTATATATTCCCGCAGGCTGTGACCTGACCTTTGTCAATATGGAGATTCTCAGCAGTGTGAAGATCGTCGTGGAAAACGGAGGTAAACTGAACCTGCGCGACACCACCGTTCAGGGCATTATTGAAGTCAAAGACGGCGGTACCTTCTCTATGAACTATGACCCTTACAATAACGAGTTCCTGACCGGTGCTTCCCTTTGCGGACAGCTTCGCCTGGAAGATGGCGCAATTCTGGAAAATGCATCCATCTACTCTCACAGCAACTATCTGGCAAATGGAGATCTGACAGACCGTTCTATCTCCGATGCAGTTGTCTCTGCTACCGGAAATATCACGGTAAAAGGAAATGTTTCCATCCAAGGTGATTCTGCGGGAACAGAGATTGGTCAGACCGCCCTTCTCGTGAAAAACGGCACAATCAACGTCGAGGACGGTGCTACCCTTTCCACATTCGGCGGCGATGGTAAAGTTCTGATCTATTCCACCGGTGGTACTGCCATTGAACTGGACAACGGAACCATCACCGGAAACGGAAAACTGGTCGGTATCGGCGGTGACGTGCTCTTCGGAGACGGTGGAACAGCCGTGACCGGCAACGGTACAATTTCTACCAAAGAAACTTTCCTGCGTGGTGCAACAGCTTCCGGCAACAGCACACCAGGAACAGCTACGGACGGCAATGTGAAGATTTTAAGCCCGAACCAGTCCATCGAAGACGGTGCACTGATCGAGCGCGGCGGTGCCAATGATCCTATCGCAGATCTGTACTGGAAGACAGGCATTGACCCGCTTCCGCCGCTGGCAAAATACACCACCAGCCCTGTGCCGACCTTCACGGTTACTTACACGGACGGCGTAGATGGCGAGGAAATCTTCGCTGATCAGGTATACAGCAATCTGGTGACCGGTGCAGATACCCCTGCTTATAACGGAACCCCTGCACGGGAAGGCTACACCTTCAAGGGCTGGGATCCGCAGGTAGCCGCTACGGTATCCGCAAATGCTACTTACACCGCACAGTGGGAGAAAAACACCAATCCTGAAAATCCGAGCAATCCGGCGAGCCCGAGCAATCCGACGAACCCGAGTAACCCGTCGAATCCCAGCAACCCGAGCAATCCGAGTAATCCGTCCAATCCGACAACGCCTTCCGAGACAACGGATAACGGCGGACATCACCACTCTGGCAGCTCTGACAACACAGCTGCGGAACAGACGACAACCACCAGCAGCACAGCAGTCAAGACCGGCGACGAAAGCCCTGTTCTTCTGCTGACACTGCTCCTGCTGGCAGCCGCAGTGCTTACAGGTATGGTGGCTTACAGAATCCGCAGACGGAACTATAAATAAAGAACAAACCTAACAGATAAAAGAGCATATCGCAACGCTCTATGCAACTGCTTCAAGATATCATGCAGCTGATAAGGCGTACCAAAGGGATCTGATCCAGTTTGGAATCAGATCCCTTTTTCTGACTTTTTCCTGCATTTCAGTAAATAAATAAAATTACATATAAAGAAATATTTTTATATCTCTATCTCTCTTTTCATTTTCTTTCATCTCTGTTTTTACTATATCAGTCGTTGTAAATAAAATCATTTCTTTGTCGTTTTGCTGTTTTATTTTGCATGTTTTTATGCAATTATCTCACATTTTTATCTCACCGTAGGATGTAATTTTCTATTACAAAAAAAGAGCACCGGAATCTCCTTCCAATGCTCTTTGCTGTATTTCTTTTCAGGTATTCACCATGTCTTTTATCATTTGCGGTAATCGACTGTCTTACTCAATGGCGATGTATTTCTTCTTCTCCTCAATCTTTTTGGACGGCAGCTTCGGGAATACCAGCCGCAAAATGCCATCCTGGTAAGCAGCATGGATATCTTCCTGCTCTACCCCTTCTCCCACATAGAAGCTTCTCTGACACGTTCCGTGATAGCGCTCCTGGAAAATATAGTTGCTGCCCTCGCCTCTGTTCTCCTGGCTCTTCTTCTCCGCCCGAATGGTCAGATAACCGTCCGCCAGCTCGGCCTTGATATCCTCCTTGGCAAATCCCGGCAGATCCATGTCCAGGATGTAATTGCCATCCTTCTCCTGCACATCAGTCTTCATCAGCGTGTTGCTGAAATCTCTTCTCCCTGAAAATGGTGTATCAAAAAAGTCATCAAATAATCCTAATCCATATGTTTTGCTCGGCACTAACATAAAAACTACCTCCTTCGCCGTTTTTTGTTCTATATGTACTATATCATATATTGTTTTCTCTGTCAATAAAGCCCTTGATGTTCACAATTTATTCATTTTTATTTCAAAAAACATTCATGAACGCAACACGATTTCTTCATTTCTCTCCCATATAATAATAGCATAGAAACAAAGAAAGACCTCTTCAAGTAATACTTTTTAAATAAACTTTTTCATAATAAATGCCAGGTAAGCAGCTTACCTGGCATCCTCCCTTTTTCGGGATACTTTTCCCTATGTTCTATCACCTCTGCCTGTCTCTTCTGACAATTTCCATTTTCTGTTCACAGATATTTTCCATGATATGATACCTGTCCACTTATATGCTTTATTTACTCTTCCGATTGATAAACTCCGTTTTCACCTTAGAATACATGATCTTCTGATCGTGATACAGGCTGTAATAGCCGGACAGCATATAGCTGATGGACACGGCGATGGCATAATAGAGCATGCCCTCGAAGCCAAACATTTCAAAACTGATGAGCAGCGTGGAGATCGGGCAGTTGGTGACGCCGCAGAACACCGCCGCCATGCCTGCCGCACCGTACAGCGCCGGAGACAGCCCCAGCATCTGGCCGAACAGGGCGCCAAAAGTGGCGCCCACGCAGAAGGACGGCACGATCTCTCCACCTTTGAAACCGCATCCCAGGGTAATGGCCGTCAGGATCATTTTCAGCAGAAATGCCTCCGGCCGCACTTCTCCCTCCAGCGCCCGCTCGATCAGCGGAATGCCTGCACTGGAGTAGTCCTGGGTGCTAAGAAGCAGGGTGATGGCCAGAATCAGTGCGCCGCCCACCGCCGCTTTCACGTACGGATTGGAAAATTTCTTAAACTGTGCGCCCACCTGATGGAGCATGACACAAAATACAATGCTGATGATGGCACAAAGGATGCCCAGCAGTACAGCTGCCCCTGCCGTTGTTCCGGTAAATTCCGGCACCTCCAGCACAGGAAAAGCCTCCGCCTGCATACCAAAATACAGTGCCAGACGGGATGCCACGATGGATGCGCAAACACAGGGCACCAGCGCTGCATAGTGCATGATACCCACGCTGGCCACCTCCATGGGGAAAACAGCCGCCGCCAGCGGCGTGCCAAACAGCGCAGAGAAAGCAGCGCTCATGCCGCACATGACCATGAGCCCCCGGTCTTTGTCATCAAACCGGAACCAACGGCCCAGCTGCTCGCCGATACTGCCGCCCAGCTGCAGTGCCGCCCCTTCCCGGCCGGCAGAACCGCCCACCAGATGGGTGATGAGTGTGGACACGATGATCAGCGGCGCCATATAGAGGGGTACCTCTTCCTTGGCATGGATGGCTTCCAGCACCAGGTTCGTTCCCCGGGGATTATATACATGAAACAGGTGGTACAATCCGATGATGGCCACGCCGCCCACCGGCAGCAGCCAGATGATCCATGGGTGTGCCGCCCGGCAGCCATTGACAAAGGTCATGCCCTTGCCGAACAGGACGCCCACCAGTCCTACCAGCACACCGGTGATCCCGGCCACGATGAGCCATCGGATCATGCCCAGCAGATTTTCCAGAAATTCCTGCAGATCTTCTTTCGTAAACATTCCGTTTACCCCCTCTCATATCCTAGAATAGCATACCCGCGTTTTTCTGTCAAAACTTCCGTTCTTTGTTTCGCATCTTCCGAAATACTCTTTATTTTTTTCTGTCGTCGCATGTGAATTTCATGATTTTTTCTTTTTCATATATAGAAGCAAAGTTTTTCCTGTTGATTTTCTTTTTCTCCTGTGCTAATATAAGGCAAACGAAAAAGGCAGTGAAGAGAAGAAGTACCCATATGCAGACGCTTCAGAGAGAAGGCGGACGCTGCGAGCCTTTGCAAAACATATGGGGAAGCAGTCTTGGAGCTTTGGACCGAGCGGAACGCGCTTGCCGCCTTACATTTGCAGGCAGCCGATCCGGGTAGACTTCAACGGGTATTCCTCCGTTATCAGGAAACGGTATCACCCATGTGTGCACCATGGACGTACCGGCTAAGCGCAGAGATTTTTCTCTGAATTCAGGTGGTAACACGGATCAATATTCGCCCTGAGCAGTCAACAGACCGCTCGGGGTTTTCTTTTTTTACACGCCATTTTCGCAGGTATTCTAAAAAGTAAAGGAGTTCTTTATTATGAAAAATTTTAAAAAATCCTCAAAACTCGACCATGTTTGTTATGATATCCGCGGGCCGGTGATGGACGAGGCAAACCGTCTCATCGCCCAGGGCTGCGAAATCCTGAAGCTGAATATCGGCAACCCGGCCCCGTTTTCGCTGATGGCGCCGGAATTTATCCCGGAGCAGATGACGTCTTCTCTTTACGCCTCAGAGGGCTACTCGGATTCCAAGGGCATTCTGCCCGCCAGAGAGGCCATTGCCGCTTACTGCGCCAAGAAAGGCATTGTGGGCGTTACCTCGGACGACGTGTATACCGGCAACGGCGTCAGCGAGCTGATCACCATGGTGATGCAGGGGCTCCTGGACAGCGGCGACGAGGTGCTGCTGCCCGCCCCGGATTACCCGCTGTGGACAGCTTCCGTGGTACTGGCTGGCGGCACAGCTGTCCATTATATCTGCGATGAATCCTCCAACTGGTATCCGGACATCGAGGATATGCGCCGGAAAATCACGCCAAACACCAAGGCCATCGTCATCATCAACCCGAACAATCCCACCGGCGCTATGTATCCGCCGGAGGTGCTGGAAAAGATTGCCCAGCTGGCAAGAGAGCACGGCCTGATCCTGTTTTCCGATGAGATTTACGACCGGCTGGTGATGGACGGCAAAAAGCACACGTCCATCGCTTCCCTGGCACCGGATGTGTTCACCATCACCATGAACGGTCTGTCCAAATCCCACCGGGTGGCCGGTTTCCGTATCGGCTGGATGTGCCTAAGCGGCCCGAAAGACCATGTGAAGGACTACATCGAAGGCCTGAACCTGCTGTCCTCCATGCGGCTCTGTTCCAACGTACCTGCCCAGCAGATCGTTGCTCCGGCCCTGGAATCCTGGCCCGAGGAAGACCCGGTACTACTGCCCGGCGGCCGCATTTACGAGCAGCGAAAAGTCATCACCTCCATGTTAAACGATATCCCCGGTGTCAGCGTTACGCACCCGGATGCAGCTTTTTACGTGTTCCCGAAGCTGGACGTGAAACGGTTCGGCATCACCGACGATGAGCAGTTTGTGCTGGATTTTCTCCGGGAAAAACATGTGCTTCTCGTCCACGGCGGCGGCTTCCACTGGCCCAACCCCGATCATTTCCGGATCGTGTATCTGCCGGAGGTATCCGTGCTGGAGCGCTCCATGCAGAAGCTGGGAGAATTCCTGGACGGGTATCATCAGCATTAAGAATAGCAAAACAGCAGTGCAACCCCGATCTGTGTCGGAACTGCACTGCTGTTTCTCACTTTTCTATACTTTTTCTTTCGGAGGGTTTGCAAAAATTATACTTCGAAAATCAGATCGCCGTAGGACGGAAGCGGCCATACCTTCTTGTCTACGATGGTTTCCAGCTTGTCAGCAGGTGCTCTTAAGGCTTCCATGCCGGCTTTCACCTCATCTTTGTAGAAGAATGCCTGTTCCTTCGGATCTGCGATGGCTACTGCTTTCTCATCCAGTTCCATCAGTTTCTCTCTTGCTGTCTTCATCTCAGCCAGCAAACCGGAAATCTCAGCCAGCAGTTCTTTCTGGGCAGTTGCCTCTACACCGGCGTTCTTGCATGCTACCACAGCGTCTGCCAGGGTGCCTGTGTATCCTGCCACAGCCGGGATCAGCTGTTTGCCGGAAATGTTGATCATGGACAGTGCCTCGATGTTGATGGACTTGGAGTAGGTCTCGTACAGCACTTCCTCTCTGGATTCCAGCTCAGCTCTTGTGAAGATGCCAAATTTCTCGAACAGTTTCACAGCCTTGTCGGTGGTCAGTGTCTCGGTTGCCTCTACCATGGACTTGATGTTGGGCAGTCCACGGCGCTCTGCCTCTGCCACCCACTCATCGGAGTAACCATTGCCGTTGAAGATGATCCGCTGATGCTCTGTCAGGTATTTCTTGATCAGATCATGGACAGCCACATCGAAGTCCTCTGCCTTTTCCAGCTCATCTGCAGCCTCGCAGAAAGCTTCTGCAACGATGGCATTCAGGGTGGTGTTGGGGCTTGCGATGGAATCTGCGGAGCCAACCATACGGAACTCAAACTTGTTGCCAGTGAATGCAAACGGCGATGTCCGGTTACGGTCGGTAGCGTCCTTGTTCAGATCCGGCAGAGTTCTGACACCGGTCTGCAGCTTGCCGCCCTCCAGGCAGTTCTTTGCTTCGCCTGTCTCTACCAGCTGTTTTACCACATCCTCCAGCTGCTCGCCCAGGAAAATGGAAATGATGGCCGGCGGTGCCTCGTTGGCGCCCAGTCTGTGATCGTTTCCTACGTCGGAAGCCGACTGACGCAGCAGGTCTGCGTGAATGTCAACAGCCTTGATGATGCAAGCCAGAACAAGCAGGAACTGGATGTTTGCATTGGGGGTATCACCCGGATCCAGCAGGTTTACACCGTTGTCGGTGCCGATGGACCAGTTGTTGTGCTTACCGGAACCGTTCACACCTGCGAAGGGCTTCTCATGCAGCAGACAGGTCAGACCGTGGCGAGTTGCCACTTTTTTCATGGTCTCCATAACCAGCTGGTTGTGGTCAACGGCGATGTTGGCGTCGTTGTAGATCGGCGCCAGCTCATGCTGTGCCGGTGCCACCTCATTGTGCTGTGTCTTGGCAGAGATGCCCAGCTTCCACAGCTCAATGTTCAGGTCTTTCATGTAAGCGCCCACACGCTCCTTGATGGTACCAAAGTAATGGTCTTCCATCTCCTGGCCCTTGGCTGCCGGCGCGCCGAACAGGGTGCGACCGGTGTATACCAGGTCTTTTCTCTTTAAATATTTCTCACGGTCAACCAGGAAGTACTCCTGCTCCGGTCCGACGGAAGCGGTGACCTTGGTTGCCTCTGTGTTGCCAAACAGGCGGACGATACGCAGTGCCTGCTCGCTCAGTGCCTCCATGGAACGAAGCAGCGGGGTTTTCTTATCCAGCGCTTCTCCCTTGTAGGAACAGAATGCAGTGGGAATGCACAGGATCACGCCTGCCGCATCTTTTTTCAGGAATGCCGGGGAAGTGCAGTCCCAGGCTGTATAGCCTCTTGCCTCGAAGGTGGCACGTAAACCGCCGGAGGGGAAGGAGGAAGCATCCGGCTCGCCCTTGATCAGCTCTTTGCCGGAGAACTCCATGAGCATCTTGCCCATGGCATCCGGGTTTGTGATAAATGCGTCATGCTTTTCTGCGGTGATGCCGGTCAGCGGCTGGAACCAGTGGGTGTAATGGGTTGCTCCGTTCTCCACTGCCCAGTCCTTCATTGCCTTTGCCACCACGTCTGCGGTTGCCAGAGACATCTCTCCGCCGCAGTCCATGATCTGTTTTACTTCCTGGAATACTTTCTTCGGCAGACGCTCCTTCATCTTGCCCAGGGTAAAGACCTGTTCTCCAAAGATCTCTTCTACGTTCAAAACTTCACTCATATGCTTCCATCCTTTCTCTGACCTTATTCTTTTCCTATGAATCAGAAAAGGACGCTCCATCTCTTCGAAATGGAACGTCCTCGTTCAGTCATGTATTAACTTGCTTCTAAACATACTCTCATTTTTCAGAAATTGCAAGCAAAAATTAGGATTTTCGTATTTTTTATGCAATTCTGTTATAAAATGCGCATCTGGATACTCTCATATAAGTAAAATTGCCGATTTTATACTTCAAACAGCATATCTCCGTAGGACGGCATGGGCCACAGTGCCTTGTCCACGATCATTTCCAGCTTGTCCACAGGGCTTCGCAGCGCCTCCATGGCAGGGTTGACCTCCTTGCGGAAATAGAGCGCCCGATCCTTGCCCTCGGCGATGCCGGAGGCTTCCTCTGTCACCTGGGTGAGCTTTTTCAGCGCATCCCTTGTCTCCCGGAGCAGGTCAGATACCGCACAGAGCATCTCCTCCTGCACACTGGTGTCTGCTGCCGCGCAGGCGGAACGCACCTCGTTGACGGAATGTGCCAAGTTGGCCGCATACTGGACAGCCACCGGCAGGATCTGCTTGCTGGCAATGTCGATCATGGCTCTGGCTTCGATGTTCAGCGCCTTGGCGTAAGCCTCGTATTTGATCTCCTGGCGGGAATACAGCTCAGCCTCGGTGAGCACATGGAACTTCTCGAACAGGTCAATGGTCTTCTGCTCGGTCAGGTAGGGAATCGCATCCACCATGCAGGTGATATTGGGCAGGCCTCTGCGGGCAGCCTCTTCCACCCACTCGTCAGAGTAACCGTTGCCGTTGAATACGATCCGATAGTGCTCGGATGCATATTTTTTGATGAGATCATGAACAGCCTCGTGGAAATTCTCCTCCCCGGCAGCCTCAATCACATCGCAGGCATCACAGAACGCGCCTGCCACGATGGTGTTCAGCACCACGTTGGGTGAAGCGATGGAATCCCGGGAGCCCACCATACGGAACTCGAATTTATTGCCGGTAAAAGCAAAGGGTGATGTCCGGTTCCGGTCGGTGGCATCCTTCGTAAAGCCCGGCAGCGTCTTGACGCCGGTGCGCAGCTTCTCGCCGTGCATGCTGTGGGTCGCCTCACCGGTGCTCATAAGCTGGCAGAGCACATCCTCCAGCTGCTCGCCCAGATAAACGGAAATGATGGCCGGGGGTGCCTCGTTGGCACCCAGACGGTGATCGTTGCCCACATCCGCTGCGGACTCCCGCAGCAGGGCTGCATACTCATCCACCGCTTTCAGGATACAGGTCAGCACCAGCAGGAACTGGATGTTCTCATGGGGCGTCTTGCCCGGCTCCAGCAGGTTGATGCCGTCATCCGTGGTCAGTGACCAGTTGTTATGCTTGCCGGAACCGTTGACCCCGGCAAAGGGTTTCTCATGGAGCAGGCAGTGCAGACCGTGCCGGTAGGCCACATTTTTCAGCGTTTCCATCACCAGCTGGTTGTGGTCAACAGCCACGTTGCACTGGGCATAAATGGGTGCCAGCTCATGCTGTCCCGGCGCTACCTCGTTGTGCTGGGTCTTGGCCGATACCCCCAGCTTCCACAGCTCCTCGTTCACATCCCGCATGAAATCCATGATCCGGTCCCGGATGACGCCGAAATAATGGTCATCCAGCTCCTGGCCCTTGGGCGGCATGGCGCCAAACAGCGTCCGGCCCGCAAATACCAGGTCTTTTCTCTTCAGATATTTCTCCCGGTCAATAATGAAATACTCCTGCTCTGCGCCCACAGACGGCGTCACGCGACGGGAGGTGGTGTTGCCGAACAGACGGATCAGCCGCAGGGACTGTTTGTTGATGGCTTCCATGGAACGTAAAAGCGGCGTCTTCTGATCCAGCGCCTCGCCCTTGTAAGAGCAGAACGCCGTGGGAATGTACAGGGTGCCGCCCTTCTCATCTGTTTTCACAAACGCCGGAGAGGTACAGTCCCATGCCGTATAGCCTCTGGCCTCAAAGGTGGCACGAAGGCCGCCGGACGGGAAGGAGGAGGCATCCGGCTCGCCCTTGATCAGCTCCTTGCCGGAAAACTCCATGAGCACCTTGCCGTTCTCCTTGGGTGCAGACAAAAAGGCGTCATGCTTTTCCGCCGTCGCCCCGGTCAGCGGCTGGAACCAATGAGAATAGTGGGTCGCCCCCTTCTCGATGGCCCATTCCTTCATCTCATGGGCGATCACATCCGCCATGGCCGCATCCAGCTCGCCGCCCTCTCTGATGATCTGCTTTAACTGCGCATACACCTTCTTGGGCAGCCGCTCCTGCATCACCGCATCGTCAAACACATTTTCCCCGAAAATTTCCGTAATACTACTCTGCATGCCTGTATTCCTCTCCTATGGTATCTTTTTACTTCTTTTCCGTGTTTTTTATAACCTGATATAAGAATACACTCCATATATGCAAAAATCAAGTAATCATTTTTACTGTCCGCACAGAACGGTTTTATTCCACCAGATAAGCAATATCTCCCGTTTTCATAATCTCAATTACAGGGATTTCAGATCAATCCTGTATTCAGCAGAACCCAATAAATTTCAATGGTTTCTGCCAGATCTTTCGCTGCAACATCCTTCTTTACTGCTTTTTTACGAATGGAGTGGCAATCCGGAAAAATGGAGAATTTCGAACAGAAATATGCTTATCTTATGACATAAAAAGCAATGCTTCCAAGAATCAGAGCCAGGACTATAAGTCCAATCCCAACTCCCATAAAGATTTTCTGCAGAAGTATTCGTTTTTCACTGGGACAATAAAGCTCTTCTGGGTTATTTGGATTAATAAAAATGGATACCTTCTCTCCCACTGTTACTTCCGGCTTTGCAGTTCCAACAAAGGCTTTTTTCTGATTGTTATGCCGTTAATGACATATTCGTAAATGGGAAACCATGATGCAATTTTCGCCTCATATTCGGTAGAACTGGAATTATTGATGGTTTCTTTTTGTATATCAATAATGGTTGCGATAACTGCCTGTGTGCAGACAAAGTATTTTCTTTTGTTGGCAAAATATAGTCCAATTCCTATACAAAGAAAAATAAGCCCCATAAGGGTAAATCCAAAATCACCTGACCGTTATCCATTTTTATGACAGGGATATTAAAATATTGAGGATTTTAATTTTTGCAGTTTCTCTTTTGCCAATTTATCAGGAACATCCTTATTCATCATCCAGCCAGGATACATCTTGTCTCAATCATTGTTTTTTATTTGAACATTGTTGCTTTTTAATGTTTGCAACAGTTTGTCATAATTATCGGAAAGTGCATCCACTGTTATCAATTTCTTTCCATTTTTATGATACAAGGTCAGCTGTTGCTTCTTCCCAATCATAACCTTTCCAATTTCAGGAATCATAATCTTTTTTGGCCGATGAAACAGCCGGTGTATTTCCATCTGCTTTCCGTCTACGACTATCCTCCATCTCTCAGCCCATATTGCTATTGCCAACCCGATAGTTGCAAAAATGATTGAAAAGTTAAGATGACCAATGGTAACGGTTGGATTTCCGGTCCGATAAAAGAATAAAAATACGCAAAATAAAAATATTCCAAGTCCAAACATGGTAAGATATACATATTTTAAGGCTGATGGAATTTTTAAAATATAATAGTTACCATTGCCGATGAGATTGCTATTTATATGCTTGCGCCTATTCAAGTATTCGAGAAGAAGACTGATCAGGCACATGGAGACTACATATCCGATATATTTTGCCATAACGTTTTCCCCCAGACGTTTTTCTTTTAATATGTCATATTTTTCGGTCTTTGGCAATCAAAAAAAATAGCCGCCCGCTTTTCAATCATTTTCTCAGATGCAGATAATCAACACTATACCACACTTCCGGGAGAAAGCTATTCAGCAGATCTACTGAAATGACCGGACAGATACTGTGCAACCTGATTACTGTTTCCAAATATTAGAAAAGCAGCAGAAACTTGACTTTTAATCGTTGTTCCTGCTGCTCATAGCATTCTTTATATTTAGTTCAGATTCAAGCTTTTTACCCAGTCCTGAACCTCTTCTTCTGATGCATTAGAAGAAAATCTCTTTCCTTCCTGCCAGTCGCCGGTTCCTGCCAACTCTGCCAGCAGTGTACCGCTCTGGCCCATGCCTGAGGAAGCTGAAGTTGCAAACGGGATCATGCGAAATCCAGATACCCTGGAACTTCTGGGTTTTGCTCCCATTTTTGATTCCGGAAATTCCATGTTCTACAACGTGCCTTATGAAGGGCTGAAAAAAGTGCAAATCACTGAGCTAAAAACGCATTCCTTTATTGAACGTGAGATCAAATTGTTACAGTATGTTATGGATCGTTCCCTCGTTGATCTTGAAAAAATAGAAATGGATTTTTCCATCTATGAGCAGGATATTTATGAACAACGGGTTCGCATCCCAGTGATAAAAGAATTATTTCAAAGAAAAATGGAACTTCTGGATCTGTTTCAAAATGGCCGCGACATCTGGAAAACGAGAAAATAGAATCCTATTTTTTTAATAGCAACCAAAAAGACAGGCGCACCCTGACGATACGTCTGTCTTTCTCTTTATTCGTTATCCGATTTTCCTCCGCTTCACGCCTTATTGGCAGAACCGAACAGCTCGATCTTCTCTTTTACCTTGTCCACGATGGCTGCAGCGCCGGGAGCCAGGAGCTTTCTCGGGTCAAAGCCCTTGCCCTGCTGATCCTTGCCTGCCTCGATGTACTTTCTGGTCGCCTCTGCGAATACAAGCTGGCACTCGGTGTTTACGTTGATCTTGGCAACGCCCAGAGAGATGGCCTTTTTGATCATGTCATCCGGGATACCGGTACCGCCGTGCAGTACCAGCGGCATATCGCCGGTCTTCTGTTGGATCTGATCCAGTGTCTCGAAGCTTAAGCCCTTCCAGTTGGCTGGGTATACACCGTGGATGTTGCCGATGCCTGCTGCCAGCATGGTTACGCCCAGATCTGCGATAGCCTTGCACTCGTTGGGATCAGCTACCTCGCCCATACCGATGACGCCGTCTTCCTCGCCGCCGATGGAGCCAACCTCTGCCTCCAGGGACATGCCCTTCTCGTTGCAGATCTTCACCAGTTCCTTGGTCTTCTCAATGTTCTCCTCGATGGGATAATGAGAGCCATCGAACATGATGGAGGAGAAACCTGCCTCGATGCACTTGTAGCATCCTTCGTATGTGCCGTGATCCAGATGCAGCGCTACCGGAACGGTGATGCCCATCTCGTCCACCATAGCCTCTACCATGGCTGCCACTGTCTTGAATCCTGTCATATATTTTCCCGCGCCCTCAGAAACACCGAGGATGACCGGGGAATTGCATTCCTGTGCTGCCTGGAGCACAGCCTTTGTCCACTCCAGATTGTTGATGTTGAACTGTCCTACCGCATACTTGCCGGCTTTTGCTTTCTGAAGCATGTCTTTTGCTGATACTAACATATGATACCTCCATGAAGTTTTTTTCCTGCTATAAGTATTGCTTGTTACAAACGTCATTATAACCCATTTCGAGGAAAAAAGATACTTGTTTTTACTGTGTTTTCATTCCTTTTTCAGACGGATTTCTTCCAGATTTGCATAGGTGACCTGCTCGTAGGGCAGGCGGATGTATTTGCCGTCCTGCAGCGTAAATTCATCGGACAGCGACGTGTCCGTGCCGATGGAAAAGGCCAGCGCCAGCATGGCCCGCGCCTGTCCCTTCGCATCGTTTAAAACGGTGCCGTAGAGCTCGTGCCTTTCCACCGCATCCAGTGCCACATCGGTGCCGTCGATGCCCACCACCAGCGGCCAGTGCTCCACGTCGCTCTCTTTCAGGGCATCAATGGCCCCCAGCGCCATATCGTCGTTGTTGGCAAATACCACTTCTATCTCATCCCTGTAGCTCTCCAGCCACTGGGACATCTTCGTCTGCGCCTGGCCCCGGTTCCAGTTGGCGATCTCATCCGCCAGCCGGTCCACCGCAATACCGCTTTCCGTCACGGCCTTCAGGGCATACTCTGTCCGCACCAGCGCATCCTGGTGCCCGGCCTCGCCCTCCAGGATCACATACTGCAGCTTCCCGTCGCCGTTCCGATCCACCGCTTCCATGTCCTCCGCGCAGGCGTCCGCCACCAGCTGTCCTTCCATAAGACCGGATTCCAGGGCATCTGCCCCCACGTAATAAAGCTTATCCCAGCGCTGCAGATCCTCTCCCACCAGCTCCCGGTTGAAGAAGATCACCGGCGTGTCGGCATTTTTCGCCTTGTCAATGATAGTGGAAGCATCTGTCCGGTCCACCAGGTTGACACAGAGGATATCGTAATCGCTGTCGAGGAAATCCTGCACCTGGTCGTTCTGGGTAAGCTGGCTGTGACCGGCGTTGACCACCTCCATCGTGATCTGGATGTTGGTCTCCTGCTCCAGATTTTTCAGCTCCGCCGCCATATCCGTCATCATTTCCGCAAGGAAGGTGTCGTACTGGTCATACACACTCACTCCGATTTTCAGGGAAGTGACCGTGTCCGCATTCTGGCTGCCGCCGCACCCGGTGAGCAGTCCTGCTGCCAGCAGTGCCGCTGCCGCCCCTGCCATCTGTCTTCTCTGTTTTCTCATCGCATCCTCCTTACTGCACGATCGGGAACAACAGCCGCTGTAAATCCGGCTCGTACATGGTTTTCCTGTCCGCTCTGTAAAATTCTGTCGTCATGGCCGGATCCGCGTCTGTGCCTGCTCCGGGCTGGCGTTCCAGCGTATCCACCATTCGGTTCAGCCCCGCATAGCCGATGCGGAATTCGTTGGGAAAAACGATGCCGCTGATCCAGCCCTGATCCAGATAATACACGATCTTGTCCGTGGCGCCGATGCCGTACAGGGGCTGCCAGGAGCCAAAGGTCTCATGCCCTGCCATGTTCGTTCCGCCCTCCGCCTCCAGTTTTTCAAAGGCATCCAGCACCGCTTCCAGAGAAGTGGCATCCAGGGCGGTCACCACCGTTCCACGGCCCTCCCGGCGGTACATTTTGGCAATGTACAGGGACAGGCCATAGTCTCCCTCGCCCCGCTGCCAGCGTCTAACATCGGCACTGTCTCCTATGGCATCCAGAAATCCATCCTGCCGCCGGCTGACACTGGAGCGTTCCGTAAACTCATCGATGAGGCTGACCGTCCTGCCGGGATAGGTTTCTTTCACAAATTCTCCCAGTGCTTTTCCCATCTCGTAATCGTCCGCTGCCAGACAGCCCAGCGTTTTGGCATTGTCCTCCACGTCCGTTTCCAGCATGAGCACCGGCACCTGCCCTGCCGCCTCCGCCACCGTCTGGTTCAACGCCGTGCTGTCACAGGCCGCCAGCAAAATGCCGTCGGCGCCGTTGCGGATCTCCTGATTGACCACCCGGATCTGCTCCTGGGGATCTGCCTCCTGGGCCATGGCCGAGAAGCTTAATTCCACCGGCAACTCCGAAGCACCCTGGTTTAAGCCCTCCCGCAGAAAAGCCCACCGGTCCCGGTTGTTGCCGTAGACGATGACGGAAATCTGATATTTCTGCCTGGGTGTGGCATCGCTGTTCAGATACCCGGACATGACTGCGCCGAGAAATACAAACAGCGCCAGCGCTGCCATGAGGATCCTTGTCCGTCTGCTCATCCCAGTCCCCCCCTTCCGATCTCATCCGTATAGGGAATGTCCGGCAGATGGATCCGTACCGTGGTACCCTCATCCGGCTCGCTCTCAATTTCCAGACCATACACCTCCCCAAAATGCAGGCGGATGCGCTGATGCACGTTCAGCAGGCCGATGCCGGATCCTCGTTTGCGTACCCGGTTGCCCTCAGTGAGCAGCTGGCACACCGTCTCCTCCGGCATACCCAACCCGTTATCGGTGACTTCCACATAAATATCTCCGTCTTTACGGTAGCCACGGATCAGGATCTCACCGTCATCATCCATGGATTCCATCCCGTAATAGATGGAATTTTCCAGCAGAGGCTGTACCACCAGTTTCACGGTACAGCAGTCCAGAATGCTCTCATCTACATCCATGCGCACTTCAAACCGGTTCTTGTACCGAAGCTTCTGAATACGCAGATAATTCTGGGCATGCTCCAGTTCACTGCGGATCGGGATAATATTTCTTCCCTTGCTCAGGCTGATGCGGAACAGGCTGGCCAGAGAGGTCACCATTTTGATCGCTTCCTCATACCGCTCACACTCCACCATCCACACGATGGAATCCAGCGTATTGTACAGGAAATGGGGGTTGATCTGGGACTGCAGCGCATCCATCTCGCTGCGCCGCTTGGCTTCCTGTTCCACCACGATGTCGTCCATCAGCTTGCGCATCTGGTTGACCATGGACTGGATGCTGTGACCCAGGCTCTCGATCTCATAAGAACCACCCACGTAAATAGCGCGGGTCAGATCCCCCTGCTCCTCCAGCTGCTTTACCGACTGTTCCAGGCGCTGGATCGGAGTGGCGATCTTGGACGATACGATGCTGTTGACCATGAGCAGCACCAGCATAAAAAAGACGATGAGCATCACCGCGAAAAAACGTACCTGTATGGTACTGCTGGTGTATTCACTCACAGGCGTTACACTGACCACCTTCCATCCCGTGTAACCCACAGTCTTCACAATGATCACCCGCTCCTCGCCGTCATATTTCTCCGTATAGCTTCCATCCTGATGGGAAGCAGCCACCTGGTTGCTCTCCTCCAGCATATTCGTGTTCAGCAGGTTCTGCCTGGGATGATAAATGATCTCACCGTCACTGTCCACCAGGTACACGTAGCCCCGGTTGGCGCTGGTATTCACCTTGGCAAACAGCTGCTCAATACCGCTGAAATTCATATCTACCAGCAAAATGCCCCGGCTGGTGCGGCCACCGGTGTTCAGCTCTACCACCCGGCTCAGGGAAATGACCCAGTAATAGCGGTAGCTGTTTTCCTCAAACAGATTCTGCACATGAGGAATGGAAAAATGCAGGTTCTCAATCTTGGCATCCGCCGCCCGGAACCAGTCCTGGGACGTCACATCCACCTGCCGTTTCAGGTTGGACACCGGGGAAGCGCTGATGAGTTCGCCATCCGCCGTAAAGCAGGCGATGCTGATGAGGCTGTCCTTGTTGGCCTCATACAAAAAACTCATCTGGGCATCCAGGGTATTTTCCTTCAGGTCAGTTTTCTTAATGCCCGCATAATACATCGTGTCCGACACCCGCATCATATTTCGGATATAGGTCTCCGCACTCAGGCAAACCTGATCCATCAGCTTCTTGTTGTCCTCAGTGGCCAGTTCTCTTGTGTTGGCCGCGAACCGGGCATACAGGCTTCCGCCCAGCAGCGCCATGCCCAGGATCGTGACCACAGAAAAAGAAATGGTCAGCAGCAGCTGAATGCTCCGCTCTTGGTATATGCTGATTATTCTGTCATAAAATTTCCGGTATCGTTCTCTCATTACCCGTCCTGTCTATTTTTCTTCTTTTGTTTTTCCCGTCCGGTATCTGGAAGGAGAAATGCCATATTGTTTCTTGAACACATAACTGAAATAATTGGGTTCTGTATACCCCACTTTGGCCGCAATGACATAGGTCTTGTCCTCCGTAGTCTTCAGAAGCTCCACCGCCCGCTCCATCCGCACATTGGTCACATAGGCCACGAAAGTGGTTCCCAGTTCTTTTTTAAACAGGGTGGAAAAATAAGTCGGGCTGACATTCAGCGCCGAGCAGATACCCTCCACCGACAGGTCGCTTTCCTGATAGTTGTCCTGCACGTACTGGATGGCCTGCTCAATGATGGCCTTGGTAGAATCTGCCCGCTCCCGGCGGATGGCATGGCGCACCTTCATGCAGATGTCCAGCATCCAGCCGCCCACAGCCTCCGGGGAATCCAGCTGATACAGGTTCTCGTACAGATTCGTCTTCGGCGGAAAAATCTGTCCCATGTCGATCTCATAATTGCGTCCCAGCTTGTAGATTTCCGCCACCAGCTCCATGAGGAAAATCTGGTACTGAGACAGGGCCATCTTGGAGTTTTTCAGATTTTTTACAAACACATGAATGACGCCCTCCAGGTCTTCCCGGGTGCCCAGCTTCATTTCCCGCAAAATATCCTGTACACTTGTCTGTTCAATGTCCGGCATCGCCTCCGCCTTTGGTTCCACATCCTTGATATAAATGGCCTGATTGGCATCCACCAACACCCGGTAATCCAGCGCACCTTTGGCCTCCCGGTAAGAAATCCCCAGCTTGGAGCGCTTATCGCAGGGACTGCCGATGCCGATGGACGTGTTGGCATCCAGCACCCTCCTGGCGATCTTGCACACCTGATCCATCAGGTAAACAAAATAAGGAAACTTTTCCTCATCATCAAACAGGGCGATGGTCACCACCCGATCCAGATAAATGAAGGTACGGTGACCGATGGAGCCTGCCATGTTCTCGTCCAGGATCTGTTTCAGTGAAATGTTCAGAAGCCGTGCATCCGATACCGGCCCCGGAGACTTCTTCCCGGCCTCTTCTGCGCCCGCTCCGGCACTCTCTCCCGTCCTTCCTGCGGCATCCTCCGTGCGCTCCACCGTTCCCACAGCTACCGCATAATGGCCCGCCTTGAATTCCATCTCGTAGGAGGCCATTGTCTTGTCGATCTCCTCATCCGGGATCCGGCCCTCCAGCAAACCGATGAGAAACTGCTCTCGCATGATAGGCAGACTCTCCTGATAATACGCATTGAGACGGCTCTCATTGCGCTTCTGGTCGATCTCCCGGTCCAGATTTTCCCGGATCCGTTTGAATACCGCTTCCAGCTCCTCCGCATTCAGCGGTTTTAAGAGATATTCCTCCGCCTCCAGCTTGATGGCCTCTTTTGCGTACTCAAATTCATCGAAACCGGAGAAAATGATGACTTTAATGTTTTTCAGCCTTTTTTTCAGTGCACGGCCCAGCGTCAGCCCGTCCATAAACGGCATCTTGATGTCTGTCATGACCACATCCGGGTGCAGACGCTCCGCCAGCTCCAGCGCCTCCTGCCCGTTCTCCGCAGAAGCCACCACCTGAAAGCCGATCTCCTCCCAGTTGATCTTACGTGCGATCGCCTGGCGCACGTCTTCCTCGTCGTCCACCAGCATTACCCTGTATAAGCCCATTCTCTCTTCTCTCCTGTTATTTCAACACTGCGTAATAGACAAAAATAGCGATCAGCACGCCGATCAGTACCTTGCAGAAAATATCCACCTGCCGGTATGTGAAAGGCAGCCGGTCGTAGAAATTCTCCTTCGCCACCGTGATCGGGTCGCGGTCGTCGATGTCCTCTGTGTCAGCCGCATCGTCGCCGCTTTCCATCTCTTCCTTTGGATCTGTGGGTGCTTCCATCTCCTGATCTGCCAGCGCCTCGGCCCTGTCGTTCGGTGCTGCCGCATCCTGTTTCTGTGTCATCTCTTCCTGTTCTTTTTCCATTGTGTACTCCGTTATATGAAAAATTAATTTGTTCGTTTGCTGCTTTTCAATCTCACGAACCCGCACTGTCGTGCTCTACTGCCTGCTATCGCAGGCTGTTCGTTCGATGATGGAGCAAGAAAAGTAAATGCCGCCTTCGGCGTCGCTTCCTTTTCTTTTGCTCTCATCATAGTATACCATGATTCCTCTGATCATTGCAAAAAAAACAGCCCAGACATACAATTTCTGCATGTCCGGACTGTTTTATTTCTATGATGGAATTTCGTATGAAGCAAATCTTATTTCTTAGCCAGGTATTTCCGAAGGTCAAGTGCTACTGCAACGATGATGACGAGACCCTGTACAATGTACTGGAAGGAAGTATCGATACCGAGGAACTGCATGGATACTTTCAGAAGCTCGAACACCAGCACACCGATGAGGATACCGGAGATCTTACCAACACCACCGTTGGTGGATACACCGCCGATGGTACAAGCTGCGATTGCCTCCAGCTCGTAGCCCTGTCCTGCATTTACGGTTGCGCCGCCGGCCTTTGCTGCGTACATGAAGCCGCCCAGTGCGTACAGTGCTGCTGCCAGTGTGTAGATGATGATCTTTGCTTTCTTTACGTTGACACCGGATACCTCAGCTGCGTTCTCATTACCGCCGATGGCATACATGTATTTGCCGTGTCTTGTGTAGTTGTACAGGAACCACATGCCAAAACCGATGACAAATGCGATAACGAAGAAATACGGAATGCCAAGAAGTTTACCGCTGGCTACGTTGGTGAAGCTCTTCTTGAAGCCGCCCAGCGGGGATGCACCGGTGTACACCAGGCAGATACCATATACGATAGTCTGCATACCCAGGGTGGTGATGAACGGCGGTACCTGGAAATAAGAGATTACCAGGCCGTTCAGGCATCCGAAGATGGCACAGATCACAACAGCGATGAGCAGGGCTGCCACTACCGGCACATTGCCCAGGTTCGGGAAAAACTTATCGGAATAGTCTGCCTTCTGCAGCAGGGTTCCGGAAATACAAGCGCCCAGTCCTACGATACGTCCTGCGGACAGGTCAGTACCTTTGGTGATCAGACAGCCGGATACGCCCAGGGCGATGATGAAACGAAGGGCGGTGTTGATGGAAACGTTGGAAAAGTTGTTCCATGTAAAGAAATTATCTTTCGTGATTCCCACATATAATGCCATCAGAAGAAGAATAACGATGATGGCATTGTCTAACAAAAATTTCTTGAGATCAAAATTTTTGGTCTTATTCATGATGATTTCCTCCTTAATTAAACTGTGTAGCGTAATGCATGATATTTTCCTGCGTGGCTTCTTCGCCGGATACTTCGCCGGTCACACGGCCGTCGCACATGACGACGATCCGGTCAGACATTCCGATCAGCTCGGCCATCTCGGAGGAAATCATGACGATTGCCTTGCCCTGCTTTGCCAGCTCAATCATAATCTGGTAAATCTCATATTTCGCACCTACGTCGATACCACGGGTAGGCTCATCCATGATCAGGATATCCGGATCGTTGGCCAGCCATCTGGAAATAATAACCTTCTGCTGGTTACCACCGGATAAGGACTGGATCAGCGTCTTGGAGCTGGGTGTCTTGATGCTCAGCTTCGCCACATTCTCCTGTACCAGATTTTCAATCTTTTTCAGATTCAGCTTTACGCCGTACTCCACGTATTTGTCCAGAGATGCGATGGATACGTTGTCCGCGATGGACAGCACGCCGAAAATACCGGTGCCGCGGCGATCCTCTGTGATGAGGCCGATGCCGTTGCGGATCGCATCCTGGGGTCTCTTGATTTTCAGCGGTTTTCCTTTATATATTATCTCGCCGCTGGCAACATGACGGATACCGAAGATTGCTTCCATCAGCTCGGTACGCTGTGCGCCTACCAGACCGCCCAGTCCGAGGATCTCTCCCTTTCGCAGCGTCAGGTTGACGTCCTTGAAGGATTTCGGCAGAATGCTGGTCAGTCCTTTGACTTCCAGGATCACGTCTCCCGGTACATTATCCTTCGGCGGATATACGTTCGTCAGTTCCCGTCCTACCATCTTGGCGATGATCATGTCCGTAGTCAGGTCTTTGGATTCCCATGTTCCGACGTACTGTCCGTCACGCATGATCGTTACCTCGTCGGAAATTCTTAAAATCTCATCCATCTTGTGGGAAATATAAATGATGGATACTCCCTTATCTCTTAAATCATTGATAATCCGGAATAATGCCTCTACTTCATTATCCGTCAGTGAGGATGTGGGCTCATCCATGATCACGACCTTCGCATTCATGGAAACTGCCTTTGCGATTTCTACCGACTGCATCTGGGAAATAGAAAGGGTTCCCAGCTTCGCCTTGGGATCATAAGGCATCTTGACTTCCTTCAGAAGACGATCCGCTTCCTCATACATTTTCTTGTGATCGATGACCTTCACAGGTCCGACCTTCTTCATCGGATACCGGCCGCAGAAAATATTCTCCGCGATACTTCTCTCCGGAATCGGCTGAAGCTCCTGATGCACCATGGCGATTCCCTTGTGCAGCGCATCATCCGCATTGATGATGTTCACTTTCTCACCCTGATAAATGACCTCGCCCGCATCCATCTTGTAAATACCAAACAGGCACTTCATCAGTGTGGATTTTCCCGCACCATTTTCTCCCATGAGTGCATGAACGGTGCCTGGTCTTACTTTCAGAGAAACATTGTCCAGTGCTTTTACGCCCGGGAAGCTTTTACATATCCCGCGCAGTTCCAACATGTACTCTTGTGCCATCCCTGTAACCTCCCTTATTCTCTCTCATCAAAACCGGGTGTGCGCACTGCACACCCGGTAAGCTTGCTTATTTGTGTCCCGAAGGACAGGCCTTTCCGGTAATGATTACTGGAGAAGAGCCAGGATATCAGCTGCGTTGTCCTTGGTAACCTTGATGTAGTCAACCATGTTTACAGTCTCAACGGACTCGCCTGCTGCCATCTTACCAGCGATCTCAGCTGCTGCATGAGACTGGCCGATGTGGTCATTGAATACAGTACCGGTCATCTTGCCGTCCTGTACGTTCTGCAGAGCCTCTGTCAGAGCGTCAACACCGAGTAAGAGGATATCTTCGCCAACTTTTCTGCCGGCGGTCTCGATTGCCTGAAGAGCACCAAGAGCCATTGCATCGTTGTTGCAGAATACAACCTCTACTGCATCGCCGTGAGCGGTCAGAGCGTTAGCAACGATCTCCTGGCCTTTTGCCTGATCCCAGTCACCACGCTGCTCGTCAAGCTTCTCAACTTCCATACCGCCCTCTGTCAGAGCTTCGATGGAGTACTGTGTTCTGTATTTTGCGTCAACATTCTCAGGATCGCCCATTACCATAACGTAGCTAACCTTGCCGTCGCCGTTGAAGTCACCCTTGTTGTCTGTAGCCAGAACGATCTCGCCCTGGTATTTACCGGACTGTCTAGCATCTGCGCCTACGTATGTAGCTGCGATACCGTCAGCTGCCCATCTGTCTTCCTCTGTTGCATCAGGCTCACGGTTGATGAATACTACCGGGATGTTTGCTGCTGCACACTGGTCAGTTACCTGCTCAGCTGCAGAAGACTGTACCAGGTTGATGATCAGGACGTCAACACCCTGTGTGATGAAGTTCTGGATCTGGTTGGTCTGCTCTGCCTGGTCGTTCTTTCCGTCCATAACAGTTACAGTAGCGCCGCCTGCTTCCAGATATTTCTGAAGCTCGGTTCTGTAAAGGGTCATAAAGTTATCATCGAATTTGTAAATGCAGATACCGATGTTTAATCCATCAACACCCGGGCAAGCCTCTGTGGATGCATCTGCAGTATCAGCAGCCTCTGTGGTCTCCTCAGCTGCGTCAGTTGTCTCTTCTTCTGTGGTCTCCTCTTCAGCAGCCGGTGCAGCAGTCTCTTCCTGCTTGCTTCCGCAGCCTGCCAGAAGGCCGGATACCATTGTTGCGCACAGTAATACGCTTAACAGTTTCTTTTTCATATTCCTATTCCTCCTTTTTTCTCTTGAAGCACTTTCGCACTTCATGATCTGATTATAACAACGGGTTTTGTGAAAATACATACGAAATTCTTCTCAAAGTCTTTGAAAATCTTCACTCTTTTTTTACAGAGCCAAAAAACGACCGGATTTTTTGTGTATGTTGCACAAAAAAAGAATCGCTCCGCATGTTACAGATCGATTCTTTCCAGACATATTCCTATATACATATTTAATTTAACGTTCCCAACGAAGCGCTCCGTGCTGCGCACTCCCACGCTTCTCCCCCATTCGCATATCGCGAAGCTAACGCTTCTCTTTTATGCTCATAGTGGGGCAGGTCATGAAGCTATCCGCCCACAGATACGCCAGCGTATCGTGGTCTGTAGCTTATGACCTTGGGAGCTATACGATGAATTCCAGCGCCTGCTTCCGGTTTTCGATGACCGCTGCCCTGTGGTCGCCGCCATACTCGCCGTCCAGTGTCCAGGGCACCTCGGCCTCAGCCTCCACCGTCAGCCGGCTGGTACGGAAGGAATACATGTACCGCTCGTCGATCTCCGCCAGCACAAGCGCTGTCAGCGTCTCGTTCAGCTCCAGAAGGTTTTTCGGGCGTTTGATAAATGTCACCTCGAATACACCGTCATCCAGCACCACCTCGGTGCCGATGATGGACTTGAAGCCGCCCACGGAGCGGGAGTTGGTGACCATGCCGAAGAGGAAATCATCCTCCACCTCCCGGTCTTCCCAGCGAAGCTTCATCTTGTAGGAGGTAATATTGGTGAGCCGCTTCATCCCCTCCAGGATGTAGGCCATATGTCCCAGCACGTTTTTCATCTGCTGGTCAGTCTGGTAGGACACATCGGTAAAAATACCGAAGGCCGCGATGTATACAAAATAGTCCCCGTTAAAAGCGCCGATATCGCAGGGGAACCGCTTTCCCGCCATGATCCGGGCCGCCGCATCCTCCATCTTCTGGGGCAGTCCCAGGCTTTTGGCGAAATCGTTGGTGGAGCCCGCCGGGATATAACCGATGGGGATCCGTTTTTCCTCCGGGCGGCGCATCATGCCGGTCACCACCTCATCCAGGGTGCCGTCCCCGCCGCTGCACACCACCAGCTCATAACCGTCCTCCAGCGCTTCGATCCGCAGCACCGCCTCCCCGGCGTACTGGGTCGGGTAAGCCGTCACCTCATATCCTTTTTCCGTAAAGGTATTCAGAATATCTGAAAGCTTTGTCTTGATACGGGCTTTTCCCGCATGCATATTAAACACAAAGAAAATTCTCTTTTTCATCTGCATCCAACCTCTCTTTAACAAAACTTCCCCTCAAAAGTTTTTTTCTTTTTCTGTCTGCACCGCTTACTGAATCAGCCAGGGATTCTTCTCCCCGTCTGCCTCCAGGCGGCAGCTTTTCAGCGAAGAATATACCATATCCCGGATGGCCTCGTTGGTGTAGAACGCCATGTGAGGCGTTACCACCACGTTGTGGAAGCTTTTCAGAATGGCCAGCTCCCGGTTGTCCATCACATCGGTTTTCTTATCATAATAATACATGCCGAACTCGTTTTCCACAACATCCAGTCCCGCGGCGCCGATTTTTCCACTTTCGATGTGATCGATGAGAGCCTGACTGTCGATGAGGGAGCCCCGGGCCGTGTTGATGAGGATGACGCCGTCCTTCATGGTGTCCATGACCTCCCCCGAGATCATGTGGTAATCCTTCTCACTGGCCGGGATGTGCAGGGAAATGATATCGCTCTCCCGGTACAGAGTGTCCAGAGGCACGTAGGTGGCAAACTGTTTCACAGAATCTTTCTCATACAGGTCATAGGCCAGGATCTTACATCCAAACCCGGACAGATGGCGGATGAGCGTTTCCCCGATCCGGCCGGTGCCCACGATACCCACGGTCATGTCCGGCAGCTCCTTGCCGATGTTGCCCGGCAGGGAGAAATCCTGGATGGCCGCCTTGTTCATGATCATCTTCATCCGGCGGGTGGTCATGAGCATCAGCATCAGCGCATAGTCCGCCACGCTGTTGGGAGAATAGGTGGCATTGCTGATCTTCACGCCCAGCTCTTTTGCTTTTTTCAGATCAATGTGATCATAACCGATGGTCCGGGTGGAGATCATTTTCACGCCCAGGTCATGGAACCGCTCCACCAGGGCCGCGTCGATCTTCGTTGTGATGACGCTTAAGTAGTCGCACCCTTCCGCCAACGCCGCATTTTCCATGTCCGGCGCATCGGGACAGAGCACCAGCTCCATCCCCAGCTCCTTTGCAATTTTTTCAAAATACAGGCCCTCGTCAAAAGCCCGATAACTGTATACTGCAACTTTCATTTTCTCGTCTCCCCATGTAACTTTTCTTACTTACTGCTGTACTTCACCCGCCGTCACCTGGCCGCTCCTTAAAAGCTCCAGCGCTTTCTGCAGCTGGGCGTCCTCGTCCTCGGTGACCACGCCGTCGTCATAGGCCTCCGTCGGGATCTCCACCTCCACATCCGGCTCGATGCCGATGCCGTGGATATTGTTGCCCGCAGGGGTGTAATACTTGGAAATGGTGATCTTTGCCGCGGTACCATCGCCCAGATCAAAGATCCGCTGCACGATACCCTTGCCGTAGGTGGTGGTGCCCACCAGCGTTGCCCAGTGATAATCCTTCACCGCACCGGCAAAGATTTCCGAAGCGCTGGCACTGTTGCCGTTGACCAGCACGGTCATGGGCAGGGAAAGATAGTTTTCCGCATCGGAGGTTGCTTCTTCCCGGTTGCCGTATTTATCCTCCGTGTATACCAGCAGTCCCTCCGGCAGGATCTCATCCAGCATCTGGATCACCGTGTCCAGGCTGCCGCCCGGATTATCCCGCAGGTCGATGACCAGCTGTTCCATGCCCTGGCTCTTCAGATCCTCCAGCGCATCGTGGAACTGATCTGCCGTCACCTCGTCGAATTCCATCACATAGATATAGCCGATCTTGTCATCCAGCATTTTGCTGTTCACGGTAGGCACCTGGATATCCGCCCGCTCCACGGTGAAATCCAGCTCCTCCCGGTCACGGTATACGGTGATGTCCACCGTTGTCCCGGCTTCGCCCTTGATCATGGCCACCACCTCGGACAGCTCCATGCTTCCCACGTCCTGGCCATTGACCTTTGTGATGATATCTCCGGCGATGATGCCCGCCTGCTGGGCCGGACAGCCCTCAAAGGGGCGGGTGATCGTAATGATCCCTGTCTCGATATTCTGGGACATGAGGGCGCCGATGCCCTTATATTCCCCTGACGTGGATTCCATCAGGGCGTTGAATTCCTCTTCTGTATAGTAGACGGTGTAAGGATCGCCCAGACCGTTTAGCATGCCTGCATACATGCCCTCCACCATGGCACTCTCATCCACATCGTCCAGATAATACTGGTCGATGAGTGCTTTCAGCCGTTCGGTTTTCTGCTCCACCTGGCTGCTGCCCACCGAAGCGCTGCCGCTGTTTTCCGCTGTACGAAACCCTGCGCTGCCCAGATTGAGCACCGTGTACACCAGAAGACCGGCTGCCGCAATAAAAGCCACCGTCAGGATCCCGCTGAAAAATCCTCTTCTCCAGTGTCTTTTCTCCTCATACGCATCATCCATGGAATATTCATCCCGGTTATAATCCTGCATATCATTCCTCCTCTGCATTTCTGCTTCCTATCCTGTCATACCAAACAGGGCTGCCACAGATTTCCTGTCTGCAGCAGCCCCCTTCTCTTTTATTCTAGTTTACATATCCCGAAGGATTTACATAGCTGCCATTGCTGATCACACCAAAATGCAGATGCGGTCCGGTGGAATACCCGGTGGAGCCCACAGCCGCGATCGTCTGTCCCTGAGACACCTTCTGTCCCGCCGATACGCTCAGGCTGGAGCAGTGCATATATACGGTGGAAAGTCCGTTTCCGTGGGAGATTACCACATAATTGCCCGCAGACGAACTGTAGGTTGCCGTCGTCACCACACCGTCAGCCGCCGCCACGATGGCACTTCCCGAAGATGCCCCGATATCAATGCCCTTATGGTATGTAGATGCCCCTGCCGTGGGCTGGGATCTGGGGCCAAAGGTACTGGTGATCCGATGGCTGGACGGGCAAGGCCAGATAAATCCCGATGAAGAAACGACCGTTCCTGCTTTTTCCAGCTCCGCTGCCTTCTTCGCCGCTTCCGCTGCGATCTGGTTCTCGATCTTCTCCAGAAGCGCTTCCTGCTCGGCAAGCTGATCCGCATAGTCATCCGCCTCTGCCTCCGCATTGGCGATCTTCTGCTGGTACTGGGAGATCTCACTGGTTTTGGCGTCGATGAGAAGATCCAGAGCGTCCTTCTGTTCATTCACTTCATTCTGCATGTCTTCCAGTTCCTTCTCTTCCTCTTCCAACTGTGCCTTGGTATCCTCTACCTTCTGTCTGGCCTCCTGAAAGCTGATCAGCATCTTCCGGTCATAGTCCACCATCTGCGTGGCAAACTCCGCCCGGTTCAGAAGCTCCGTCATGCTGGACGCCTCCAAAAGCATGGTCACATAAGAGTAATCACCATTCTCATACATATACTGTATGCGCTTCTTCATGGCTTCATACTGGGTATCGACCGTGTCTTGTGCCTCCTCCAGCTCCTGTTGGGTCTGGTCGATCTCGGCGTTCTTCTCCTCGATAGACGCATCCAGCTCCTTTAGCTGGGCATCCAGCTGGCTGGACTGGGCATCCAGACTGCTGATGTAGCTCTGGAGATTGCTCTTGGAGTTTTTCAGCTCCGTCAGCTTATTTTTCACAGAATTGATATCTGCCTTGATGTCCTTGATCTGCTGCTGTGCATTCTGTCTCTGCTGTTCCAGGCTTTTCGCCTGTGCGCTGCCTCCCGGCACAGCAAGGGAAAGACACAGCGCCGCGGCCAGGGCCGCCGACAACTTTTGTTTTTTTCTATACATAGATAGATCCTCCAACAGCTGTTCCATCCTGCCTGCATAAAAATCTGTCCACGCGTAAGGATGTGCTGCTCTGCGAATGGCACGACCAAACGGTTGTTCCGTAAATGGCGCGCCTGCATCTGCGGTACTGTGATTACACTTTCAAGTGCTTTCTGATCGTAATAAAGCTTCCGATAAATCCGATGCCGATACCGAGCAGCAGTGCCACCGGCAGCAGCGTATGGTAAAGCTCTTTCACCGGAAGGAACTGCAGCAGGCTGCTTAAAATGCCGAACTTCTCTTCCACCACAAGGATAGTCTGCTTGTACAGGAAGTAGAAGACAAACAGCGGGATGGCTGCACCGATGAGACCGATGATCAGTCCTTCCACGATAAACGGTGCCCGAACGAAAAAGTCGGTGGCGCCGATAAGCTTCATGATGGCGATTTCTTCCTTACGCACCGCAATACCGATGGTAACGGTGTTGTTGATGAGGAAGATGGATACCAGCAGCAGAACGCCAATGATCGCCACGGATACATAATACAGCAGGCTGTTAAATCCGCCCAGCGTATTGGCCACCGCCTCCGACTGGTTGATCTGTCGCACTCCCTGATCCATCAGCGTATTCAGATAGTCCACCAGCGACTGCTGATCCTCTACGCTTTTCAGGTAAATCTCATAATGGGAAGAGTTTGCCAGCGGGTTATCCTGCTCGAAGCCCTCTGCCAGCTCTTCTGCGCCCTTTAAATATTCTTTCTTATACTGCTCCCAGGCTTCCTCTGCGGATACATACACCAGATGATCCACCTCGGGCCGCTCACTGATCTGTGCGCCCAGCGCCTGGATCTGCTCTGTCGTCATATCGCTGTTGAAAAACACCGTAACGCCCACACCGGATTCTGCCTCACGCACCATGTTGTCCAGGTTGGACACGATGGCAAAAAACAGACTGAACATGAAAATGCAGGCAGCCATCGTTGCCATGGAGGCCAGGGAAAACATCTTGTTGCGGTAAATATTTTTCAGACCCTGTTTCAGCGTGTATACAATCGTACTAGCCCTCATAGATATAGCCTCCCTCTTTCTCGTCGCTGATGATGACACCGCGGTTCATGGTGATAACACGCTTCTTCATCTCATCCACGATCTCCCGGTTGTGGGTAACGACCAGTACGGTGGTGCCCTTCTCATTGATGGATTCCAGAAGCTTCATGATCTCCCAAGAATTCTTCGGATCCAGGTTGCCGGTGGGCTCATCGGCCAGCAGAAGGTCGGGATGGTTCACCAGCGCCCGGGCCAGGGCAACCCTCTGCTGCTCTCCGCCGGAAAGCTGCTTCGGGAAAGACTTATATTTCTCTGCCAGTCCGATCAGAGAGAGCATCTTGGGCACCTCTCTTCGGATCTTTCGCGTCGGCGTCATGATGACACGCTGGGCGAAAGCAATATTCTCATACACATTCCGATCCTTTAACAGACGGAAATCCTGGAACACCACACCGATCTTCCTGCGGTAACGGGGGATCTGCTTGCGCTTCAGACGCCCCAGATTCTGGCCGTTCACCGTGATCTTGCCGCTGGTGGGCTCCAGTTCTTTCAAAAGAAGCTTGATAAGTGTAGATTTACCAGACCCGCTATCTCCTACAATAAATACAAATTCCCCTCGATCAATATGCAAGCTGATATTCTTGATGGCCGGTATGCCCTCCACGTACGCTTTGCTCACATTTTCCATTGTGATCATTTAGCTTAAGCCTCCTAAACATAAAATATAACAGCAATACGCCGGGGAACAGACCGGACCCCGGCGTTACTTATTTAGTTATATCATGGTTTTTTCTAATAATCCAGTGTTTCCATGTATTTCATATATTTTACGACCATCAGCGCGATCTTGAACGTGATGGCATCCTCGAATACCCGCAGATCCAGTCCGGTGCTCTTCTGCAGCTTGTCCAGACGGTAAACCAGCGTATTCCGGTGGATATACAGCTGTCTCGATGTCTCGGATACGTTCAGGCTGTTCTCGAAAAACTTGTTGATAGTCGTCAGCGTCTCCTCGTCGAACTCGTCCGGGGACTTGCCGTCAAAGATCTCGCGGATGAACATCTTGCACAGCGGGATGGGCAGCTGGTAAATGAGACGGCCAATGCCCAGAGAGCTATATGCAATGATATCCCGCTCCTCGAAAAAAATCTTGCCCACATCCAGCGCCATCTTTGCTTCCTTATAAGACCGGGAAACCTCTTTCAGCTCCGGTACGATGGTGCCATAAGCGATATGGATCTCCTCGCCGGTCTCGCCTTTCAGCAGGTTCAGCATCATCCGTGCGGTCTTGTTGATCTCCGGATAGCCCTCACCCGGTGCGATCTCCTTCACCACGATGATGTTCTTCTCATCCACAGCGGTGATAAAGTCCTTGGACTTGCCGCCGAACAGGCCGCGCACGCTCTCCAGCACGGTGTTGTCCTTCTCCCGGTTGATCTCGATGATATAGACCACACGACGGACATCGGTCTCGATATGCAGCTTCTTTGCCCGGTTGTAAATATCCACCAGCAGCAGGTTGTCCAGCAGCAGGTTCTTGATGAAGTTGTCCTTATCGAACCGCTCCTTGTAGGCCACCAGCAGATTCTGGATCTGGAAAGCGGCGATCTTGCCTACCATGTAGACATCGTCATTGTCCCCGTTGGCCAGCAGCACATATTCCAGCTGCTGCTCATCATACACCTTGAAAAACAGGTGGCCCTGGATCACCTGGCTGTCCGCCGGGGACTCCACAAATGCCAGCACCGTACTCTCATAATTCTCCGCGCCCGGCACCGTCGTTGCCAGCACCTTACCCTCTGTATCCAGGATGCTGAGATCAATTCTTGCAATATTTTTCAGGCCATCGATGGTCGTCTGCAGTATCTGATTCGATATCATATTCCTCGCCTCTCCTTTTCCGTTCTATACAACATTCACAATTTCTGTGACTCTTTTTTAAGCAAAACGAATACTCCCTATTCAAGTTAATGCAATTATACATAAAAATCAAGAGGAAATGCAACTATTTTTATGCATTTCCTCATATCTTTCACATATTTTTTATATTTTGCGAATGGCGCGTGTGAACGGTAAGTGCTTTATTTCTCAGTGCCTGCCTCTCCGTCTTCTTTTGCAGGCAGTTCTTCTGCCACTTCTTCCGCCAGCGCCTCCTCGTATTCCTCTTCGTCTTTCACCATATGATTGTACTGCTGTACCTTCCGGTGAAATACCGTCTTGCCGATGAGCCTTGCCAGCCAGTTTTCCTCGCCGAACCGTCCGCCGCTGCCCATAGGGCCAAAACCAAACCACACCCGGGCACCCATCTTCGCCCGCTGCTCATGGAGGAACAGCTCCTGGAAGGGCTGATCCAGCGTGGAAAATATCACATCCGGCAAAATGCCGTTGATCTCGTTGACAATAACCTCCGGTTCGTCCCCGGCATCTTCCGCCGCGTAAGCCCCGGCGATCACCAGATCCGGGAACTTCTCCTGCAGCGTCTCCCGGAACTTCTCCAGATCGTCTGCTGTCTGTGCCAGAAGGAAACAGCTCTTGTGCTCCTTCACCACCGTATCGATGAACAGCTTCCACAGCTGCCTGTCATCCGCCTTCTTCAACCGCTCTTCTCCGGTGATGCCTGCCGCAGAGAAAATGTCGCTGTCCACCACCACATGAATGTCCATGGCTTCCAGACATTCCCGGTACTCCGGATTCTCCCCTGCATACACAAGCATCTCCTTCGTCACAAGGCACATCGTATTGAGAACGTCATTGTTCAGATATTCTTCTATCACACGGGCCGCATCTTCCATGGAATAATCCTTCAGTTCCACGCCCAGAATGCTGATTTTCTCCGTCATGTTCATCACCTGCAATTCTGTTTCAGTATAACAATGATCTGTTTCTTTGTCCAGACATATCTTTCTCACTAAGCACATAGGATGTAGAAAAAGAATCGCGGAGGGGTCTATGAGTTCCAGAACAAGAATCATTGTGTTACATAAAAAAGAAGTCATCTATACGGTTATTTTTGCCGTTTTCGGCGTCGCCCTGCTGTGTCTTCTGTTTCTGATGTTTTCCTCCGGTCAAAAGAAAGAAGAGCAGCAGCCCGACACGTACACCGCCGGGGTCTACTCCTCTTCTGTCCAGCTAGGGGATCAGATCCTTGACGTGGAGGTGTCCGTGGACGCCGACCACATCAATGCCATCCGTTTTACCAACTTAAATGAAACCGTCTCTGCCATGTACCCGCTCATGCAGCCTGCCTTAAACGATCTGGGGGAACAGATCGTGAAAAAACAGTCGCTGGATGACATCAGCTACAGCCAGGACCGGCAGTATACGTCCATGGTGCTGCTGGAGGCGATACAGAATGCGTTGAACAAAGCAACCTTATAGTTTTTCCAGCTCATCCAGCCACAGCCTGGCGCTGGCATCGCTGGGCATCCGCAGGTCTCCCCGGGGGGAGACTGCCACGGTTCCCACCTTGGGGCCATCCGGCAGGCAGGAGCGCTTGAACTGCTGGGAGAAGAACCTTCTGTAAAATACCTTCAGCCATTTCAGGATCGTCTCCTCCGTATACTGGCCTGCGAAGGCTTTCCTGGCCAGCCGGTAGATCTTGGCCGGTTCGAATCCGAGACGCAGAATATAATAGAGATAAAAGTCATGAAGCTCGTAAGGGCCCACGATATCCTCGGTCTTTTGGGCGATCTTGCCGTCCTCCGGCGGCAGCAGCTCCGGGCTCACCGGGGTATCCAGAATGTCGTAGAGCACCGCTTTCAGCTCCTCGTCACCGCAGGTGTCCGCATAATAGTGCACCAGATGACGGACAAGAGTCTTGGGCACGGAGGCGTTGACGCCGTACATGGACATGTGATCGCCGTTATAGGTGGCCCAGCCCAGAGCCAGTTCGGACATGTCGCCGGTGCCGATGACCATGCCGCCGCTCTTGTTGGCAATGTCCATGAGCACCTGGGTACGCTCTCTGGCCTGACCGTTTTCGTAGGTCACATCATGGCAGGCCGGATCCTGCTCGATATCCCGAAAATGCAGCGTCACTGCCTCTTTGATATCCACCTCTTTTAAGGAAGCGCCCAGCTTTTTCGTCAGCGTGCAGGCGTTGGTGTACGTCCGGTCGGTGGTGCCGAAGCAGGGCATGGTCACTGCCGTGATCAGCGACGGGGACAGGCCCAGCAGGGAAAAGGCGCGGGAGGTGACAAGCAGCGCCAGGGTAGAATCCAGGCCGCCGGAAATGCCAATGACCGCACTCTTGCAGCCGGTGTGTTCCAGCCGCTTTTTCAGGCCCATGGCCTGAATAGTGAAAATCTCCTCGCAGCGTTTCCGCCGGTCTTCCTGCCGGGACGGCACGAAGGGTGCCGGATCGATGAACCGCTCCAGCTCCAGATCCCGCAGAGGCAGGGAAAAAGGAATCCGCACGTAGTCTGCGCCATCCTCCATCTCAAAGGTGGTCATCCGCCGCCGCTCCGCCTTCAGGCGGCTTACATCCAGATCGGCACAGATCATGCCATGGCCGAACCGGGCGGATTCTTTCAAAATGCTGCCGTTTTCCGCGATGAGATCATGGCCGGAAAATACCAGATCGGTGGAGGACTCTCCCTCCCCGGCGCTGCAGTAGATATAGCCCGCCAGCAATCTTGCTGACTGGCTTTTGATCAGCATCCGGCGGTACTCATCCTTGCCTGTGGTCTCATCGCTGGCAGACAGGTTCACCAGCACCGTGGCCCCGGACAGGGCATGGCGGACGCTGGGCGGATTGGGAGCCCACACATCCTCACAGATTTCCGCTGCCAGCACCAGATCCGGCAGTTCCTGACAGGCCAGCAGAACATCGGTGCCAAACCAGCATGCCTGTCCCGGCATCCAGGTGATCTTCCGGGGGCAGGAAGGCCCTTTCGTAAAATGCCGCACCTCATAAAACTCTGAATAGTTGGGGATGAACGTCTTGGGAATGAAGGCCTTCACCTCACCCTGATGGAGCACGGCAGCCACGTTATACAGCCGTCCGTCCACCTCCAGCGGCAGTCCCACGAACACCAGCAGTTCTTTTCCCTTTGTCTCCTCTGCCAGCGCCAGCAGTTCCTCCTTGGCCCGGCGCAGAAGCACCTCCTGCAAAAACAGGTCGCTGCACGTATAGCCGGTGATGCAAAGCTCCGGGAATACCACGATGGACGCCCCGGCACGTTCTGCCTCATCCATTCCTTTTCGGATCTGCTGTGCATTGTATGCCGCGTCCCCCACCCGGATGGCCGGGGTCACCGCAGCAGCCCTTACGAATCCATGTCTCATTGGTATCCTCCTATTTTCTCTTCAAAATCGCTTTCAGCTCGTCTACCGTAAACGTATAATTGGTGTTGCAGAAATGACAGTTGACCTCGATATCCTTGTTATCAGCGATCATTTCTTCCAGATCCTTGCGGCCAATGCTGCAGATCACCTTTTCCACCCGCTCCTTGGAGCAGTTGCAGGCAAACTGGGTGGGCAGCTTTTCTGTGATCTCCAGGCCGAAGTCCCCCAGCAGCTCCTCCAGGATCTCCTCCGGCGTTTTTCCTGCATCCAGCAGGGCCGTCACAGAAGTGACCGTGGACAGTTTCTGCTCCAGTTTGTCAATGATGTCGTCCGGCGTAAAGGGCATGAGCTGAATGATAAAGCCGCCGGCGCATTTTACCGTGTTATCCTTATTCATGAGCACGCCCAGTCCCACGGATGAAGGCACCTGCTCAGACGTTGCAAAATAGTAGGTCAGATCCTCGGCGATCTCTCCGGTCTGCAGGGCCGTCTGCCCCACATAGGGCTCTTTTAAGCCCATATCCCGGATCACGCTCAGCAGGCCGTTGCCCAGAGCACCGCCCACATCCAGCTTTCCTTTGGCATTAGGCGGCAGCATCACATCCGGCTGGTTGGCATAGCCCTTGACGTTTCCTCTGGCATCCGCCGTCACCGTCAGGCCGCCGATGGGGCCCTCGCAGCGGATCTGCAGCGTCAGCATATCGTCGTCCCCTTTTTGCATCACGCCCATCATGGCGCCCGCCGTCAGCAGCCGTCCCAGGGCTGCCGTCACCACCGGGCTGGTATTGTGGGCCTTTCTGGCCGTCTCCGCGATCTCCCGCGTCGTTGCCGCAAACGCGCGGATCTGGCTGTCCGCCGCTGTGGCTCTAATGATATAATCAGACATGTTGTTTTCCTTTCTCTCTGGCGATCACATAGATCCGGTCGCTGTCCGGCCGGGGCGCATCCTTCGTGAACGCGTCATAGGCGGTGACAAATTCCATGCCGCCCGCCTCCAGGCAGGCTTTCACCTGCGCCAGCGTGTAGGCCCGCTGATAATGGGTCTCCGTAAATTTCCGGTACAGGTTTTCTTCCTCCCGGATAAAAATGGACAGGTCGTATTCGTTGATCTGTTCCTCCGGATCATAAAAATTATCCCAGATAAAGCTTTTATCCTCCCGGTCCTCCGCAATGGTGGCATCCCCCAGGAGCTCTTCATATTTATAAACGGTATTCAGGTCAAACACGAAAATGCCGCCGGGATCCAGATAGTTGTTCACCAGCCGGAACACCTCCGTCAGATCTTCCTCTTCCAATATATAGTTCATGGAATCGCACACGCACACCACCGCAGCCACCGTGCCGTACAGTTCAAAACTCCGCATATCCTGCTGCAGGTACAGAATATCGTGACCGGACTGCTGCCGCTTCTCCATGGCGATCTCCAGCATATCCGCCGACAGATCCACGCCGATCATGTCATAGCCGTACCCGGCCAGCACCTCGGTCATGCTGCCGGTGCCGCAGCCCAGATCCAGCACCAGCCCTTCCCGGACACCATATTCCTCCAGCAGGGATCGGATATAGCGTCCCCATTCTTCATACGGAATATTATCCATGAACGCATCGTACACCCGGGCAAAACTCGTATAAGCATCCATCAGTGTGTCTCCACGTATTTCTTCAAAAATGCCAGCAGCTCGTCCATCTCTGCATCGGTGCCCACGGTGATCCGCAGATAATTGTCGATCCGGGGCGATGCAAAATACCGGACAAAGATATCCTGCTGCTTTAACGCCTCAAACAGCTCTTTTGCCGGGATCCGCGCATGGGTGGCGAACAGGAAGTTTGCTTTGGACGGCGTCATGGAAAATCCTAAGCTTACCAGTTCCTCTGCCGCCCGCTCCCTCGTTGCCACGATTTTCGCTGTAGTCTGTGCAAAATAATCTGTATCCCGCACAGAAGCCGCGCCGCAGGCCAGGGCCGCCGCGTTCAGCGTGTAGGAATTGTAGGAATATTTCACATCATTCATGTATTTGATGAGCAGCGGACTGCCGAAGGCATAGCCGATGCGCATGCCCGCCATGGAGCGGGATTTGGAAAAGGTCTGTCCCACCAGCAGATTGTCGTATTTCTCCAGCAGCGGCAGCGACGATGCCCCGCCGAAATCAATATACGCCTCATCCACGATGACGATCACGTCCCGATTGTGGGACAGGATATCCTCGATAAAGGAAAGGGGTTCCGCAATGGCTGTGGGCGCGTTGGGATTAGGAAAAACAATGCCGCCGTTTTCCCGGTAATAGTCTTCCTTGCGAAGCCTGAAATTCTCATCCAGCACCGGGCGCTCATAGGGAATGCCCAGAAGATCGGCCCAAACCGGATAAAAGGAGTAGGTCACATCCGGGAACAGGATGGGTTTCTTCGAATTGAAAAAGGTCATAAATGCCATGGCCAGCACATCGTCAGAGCCAACGCCCACGAACACCTGCTCCTTTTTCACCCCATACACATCCGCAATGGCCTCTGTCAGCACGTCGCAGGCCGGGTCAGGGTAACGGCGCAGGCTGTCTGCCGGAAGCCCCCGCAGGGCAGCCTCCACGCCGGGAGCCGGGGGGTAAGGATTTTCATTGGTGTTCAGCTTGATCATCCGGGCACGCTTGGGCTGCTCGCCCGGCACATAGGGCACGACTTTCCGTATATTTTCCTCAAATGCTCTCATCTGTTTCTCATCCTTTCAGTCCGAACTCTTCTGCCAGCGCCGCAAATCCCGGCATGGCGTTCTGGATCGTCTCGTAGCTCACACAATAAGCGATCCGCACAAAGCCCGGGCAGGCAAAGGTACTGCCGGGCACCACCAGAATGTTGTGCTTCTTGGCCGCCGCACAGAATTCGTTCTCATCGGCAGTGGGTGTCTTCACAAACAGGTAAAACGCGCCCTCCGGCTTGATGCAGGAATAGCCCAGCGCCTTCAGGCCGCCGTACAGCGCTTCCCGGTTCCGGTTGTAAAAGGCAACATCTGTTTTCGCATCCACACAGCGGGCCACCACCCTCTGCATGAGGGACGGGGCGTTGACAAAGCCCAGGATCCGGTTTGCCACAGAAGCGGCAGCGATCACATCGTCCGCATCGCTCAGCTCGTCGGGCATGACCAGATAGCCGATCCGCTCGCCGGGCAGGGACAGGGATTTGCTGTAGGAATAGCCCACAATGGTGTTGTCATAATATTTTGTCAGGTAAGGCACTTCCACGCCGTCATAGGCCAGCTCCCGGTAAGGCTCATCGGAGATCAGATAAATGTCCGTGCCGAATGCCTTCTGCTTTTCCTTTAAGATCTGTGCCAGCTTCTGGATCGTCTCCTCCGTATAAACCACACCGGTGGGATTGTTGGGGTTGTTGACGATGACTGCCTTCGTTTTCGCCGTGATTTTCCGGGCAAACTCCTCTAGGTTCGGCTGGAAGGTCTCGGTATCCGGGGATACCACCACCAGCACGCCGTCATAGTTGCCCACATAGCTTCTGTATTCTCCAAAGAAAGGGGCAAAGGTGATGACCTCGTCGCCCGGGTTCAGCAGCGTCTTGAAGATCACGTTCAGGCCGCCGGCCGCACCCACGGTCATGAGAATGTTGCGCTGGCCAAACTTCGTGCCAAACCGCCGGTTCAGGGACTGGGCGATGGTCTCCCGCACATCCTCGTAACCGGAATTGCTCATATAGCCGTGGAGCACCACCGGATCCTCATGATCCGCCAGATCCTTGATGGCCTCTTTTACGCAGTCCGGCGCCGCCACATTGGGGTTGCCCAGGCTGAAATCATATACATGATCGGCGCCGTAAATGGCCGCCATCTTCTTGCCTTCCTCAAACATGGCCCGGATCACGGAGCTGTTTGCCACATAGCCCTTCATTTTCTCAGAAATCATCGCATACTCCTCCTTATCTTACGTGTGTCAGATCATCCGCTGTCCTTCACAGCAGCAGAATTCACACACACCTGCTTTCTTCTATATAGAAAGAACGCTCTTCTGTTCTTTATCATAGCACAGTGTGACATTCCCTGCATCTTAAAATTTATTTTTCCGTCACATATCCTTTATCCACCATGAACGCCGGATGATAGGACAGCTTTGCCTTGCGCAGCCCTTCCGCGCCCACATCATCCTCCCGGTTCACATATTTATATTTTCCCAGCAGCGCATGCTGCACAAACTGCTGGTTGATCATGGTGTAGGCACCATCAATGTCCGCCCGGGCTTTCTCGATGTGCACCACGAACGTATCCTCGCAGGCCTGCTCGCCCAGAGTGAAAGCCACCACTTCACCGCCCACCCGCAGCACGCCGCCCTCCATGGAAAGCTCCGTAAACAGCCGTAGGGCATTGAGCGCCACGCACATCTCCGCGTTCTTCTCCACGTCCTCCTCGCAGCCGTTTTCCCGCCGCCAGATCAGCGCCATCTGGAAACAATCCTCCAGATTGTCCGCCGTCATGGGCTCATAGCTCCAGTCCGGATACTGCTTCTGAAACTTGTTCACATGATTTTTCTTCCCATGATACTTCTTGCCGGAAAGATTTGCAAGTTTCTCTGCGTCATAAACATAGTCTGCATAATCTCTGTCATATTCTATCTGAAATCTGCCGGGAAACAGCGCTTCCAGCTGTGCAAACTGCTCTCTCGTCACACACTGGAAGGCCAGCGCCTGCCCGCGCTCCCGCTGATAAGCATCCAGCGCCTCCACGATTTTCCGCAGATCGCCGGTACCTGCCGGGAAAGCAAACACTTCCTCCTCCAGACTTTTCATCACAAGAAAATCCCCCACCACTGCATATCCTGTGGGATACTGCCTCGACCACAGATACAGATTGGCAAATGTGGTCTCCGCGCTGCGGGAGGCAAGGCTGTACAGGTAAGGCAGAAACAGCGCCCGATCCTGTACGTCTATCTTTTTCCATTCCAGTTCCATACAATACCTGCCTTTAAAATCTCAGAAAGGCCAGTGCCCGCCTGTCGGCAGTCTGACCCTCATTTTTTATTTTCTTCCTATAAACAATTTCATGCCATCATTCCAACAGACACATTTTCGCTGATCATATTCCGTTTCTCTCTGATCGCTGACAACAATCTTGATAGATTCACATCTCACGCTTTGTGTCCAAATCAGTACCACACATGACTGTTGATGGCACTTATACCGTTCTGCGCCGCCGCTTTTTCTTCGTGCACAGCGGCCGGAAGATGGTCTTCCTTCCCATCCAGCCAATGATCCGGGTGACGATGATCCCGGCAAAGATGCCGATGCTGTCGATGGCCACATCCCGCTTGCTGGCGCCCCGGCCGGATACGAACAGCTGATGATATTCGTCCAGAGCCGCAAAGCCCACGCAGATGGCCCCGGCCACCAGCGTCAGCCAGATGCCCCGCAGGCCGTACACATACAGCGGCAGTGCCAGAGACACCGCCAGCAGAAAATATTCCGTCACATGGCCGCATTTGCGGATGAGATGGTGAAAACGGTTGGCGTAATTCTCGATCTCCGTCTGGGACAGGTCGAGATTGGCCACCTGATCCACCGTTTCCACAACTTTTACACTGACTTTATACGTAAAAGCCGCCGACGTCTTCCCGTCCTCCGCCGAGAAGCTGTATATCATTACCATCATGCAAAGCGCCGGCACAAAGGACAGGGGCTTGAGCATGGATCTTAAAAATACACGAATCATTTTACTCCTCGTTCATCTTTGCCAGCTTGGCTGCCTGGTCAGCGGCGATGCAGGCATCAATGATCTCCTGGATATCGCCGTCCATGATTTTGTCCAGCTTGTACAGCGTCAGGTTGATCCGGTGATCGGTCACACGGCCCTGGGGAAAGTTGTACGTCCGGATCTTCTCGGAACGATCACCGGTACCGATCTGGCTCCGGCGTGCCTCCGCCTCCGCATCATGGGCCTTCTGGCACTCAATATCGTATAATTTGGCACGCAGCAGGGCGAAAGCCTTGGCCTTGTTCTGCAGCTGGGATTTCTCGGTCTGGCTGTACACCACGATACCGCTGGGGTAATGGGTCAGACGCACCGCAGAGTCTGTGGTATTGACACACTGGCCGCCGTTACCAGACGCACGCATGACGTCAATACGGATATCCTTTTCATCGATCTGCACATCCACTTCCTCTGCCTCCGGCATCACAGCCACAGAAGCGGTGGACGTATGGATCCGGCCGCCGGACTCGGTTTCCGGCACACGCTGTACCCGATGCACGCCGCTCTCATATTTCAGCACAGAGTACGCGCCCTGGCCGTTGACCATGAAGTTCACAGACTTCATGCCGCCAATGCCGGTCTCATCCACTTCCATGGTTTCCACCTTCCAGCGGCGACTTTCCGCATAGTGCACATACATCCGGTAAAGCTCTGCCGCAAACAGGGCAGCCTCGTCTCCGCCTGCACCCGCACGGATCTCCACGATAACGTTCTTGTCATCGTTGGGGTCCTTGGGCAGCAGCAGGATCTTCAGCTTCGCCTCCAGCTCCTCGATGCGCTTCTTGGCATCCGACAGCTCCTCTTTTAACAGTTCCCGCATTTCCTCATCGGACTCTGCCTCCAGCATTTCCAGGCTGTCCGCCTCGGTCTGCTTGCACTCCTTGTACTCCTTGTAAGCATTCACCAGCGGCTGCAGATCGCTCTGCTCCTTCATGAGCTTGCGGAAACGGTTCTGATCGTCGGTCACATTGGGCTCATTGAGCTCACTCATAATTTCTTCAAAACGGATCAGCAGATCCTCCAGTTTATCAAACATTTCTATTCCTCCTGTAACATCCCGACACGACCCGGTCAAGGCCTGCCAGATCCTTTATCACTGAAACAGTTACAAATCCCTGCGCTTCCATGAGCTGCCGCACCGCCGCACCCTGATCGTAGCCGATCTCCATGCACAGCCAGCCGCCCTCTTTCAGATACGAAGGGCTTTCCTGTACGATTCTCCTGTAAAAAAACAATCCGTCCGCGGTGCCGTCCAGCGCCATCCGGGGCTCATGCTCCCGCACCTCCGGGGCCAGCGTCTCAATCTCCGCCGATGCGATATAGGGCGGATTGGATACGATGAGATCAAAGGTGCCGGTCACCGGTTCAAACAGATCGCCCTGCACCAGCCGGGCTTCCACACCGTTCGCCTCCACATTGCCCTTCGCCACCGAAAGGGCCTTCCCGGAAAGGTCGGCGCCCGTTCCGGCAGTGCCCTTCGCATAATGCAGAAGGCTCACCAGAATGCAGCCGGATCCGGTACACAGATCCAGAAAAACATTTCCCGGTGCCAGGTGTCTGAGGCATTCCTCCACCAGCACCTCTGTATCCTGCCTAGGGATGAGCACATCCGGCGTCACCCGGAAAGGCAGTCCCATGAATTCCTGCTCCCCGGTGATATGCTGCAATGGCACACGTTCACACCGTCTGGCAATGAGTTTCAGATACGCCTCCTGTTCCTCCCCGGAAGCAGCCTTCGTCCGGTTCAGAAGATACCAGGTGCGATCCACCTTTTTATCATAGGAAAAAAGAAGCCACGCATCCACTGCGGCTTCTTCCACCCCGGCAGCCGCAAGCCGCCGCTGTCCTTCCTCCACCAGTTTCCCGTAGGAAAATGTGTTACCATCATTCATATGCGTTCTCCGCAGCAGGCGTTCCTGCCACCTTACAGTCTGCGCCATCCGCACCGGCCAGAAACTTTCGCCAGTCAAATACGGCCTCCACGGCAGCGATGGCCACCTCCACCATGTCGTCCTCCGGCTCTCTCGTGGTCAGCTTCTGCAGCCACAGGCCCGGTTTGCTCAAAGTCAGCACCACCGGATTCTCGCTTTTGCCTGCCAGCCGGATGAACTCATAGGATACCCCAGCGATCACCGGCACCAGCAAGATCCGCACCACCACCCGCAGCAGCGGGGAATTTACCCGGATAAACAGAAAGAAAATGATGCTCACCACCATGACGATGAGCAGGAAGCTCGTCCCGCACCGGCGGTGCAGCCGGGAACTCTTCTGTACATTTTCCACGTTCAGCTCCATGCCGTGTTCGATGCAGTTGATGCATTTGTGTTCCGCGCCGTGGTACTGGAATACCCGCTGGATATCCTCCATCCGGGAGATCAGCGCGATATAGCCTAAGAAGATCACCAGCCGCAGCACACCCTCCAGCACCGAGATCACCAGCGCGGAATCCGTCAGCCGCCGGAACAGGCTCGCCGCAAAATAAGGCAGCAGCATGAAAATGCCGATGGCAAGTACAATGGACAATGCCACCGTGCCGCCCATCATCAGCGCCTCGGACTTCTCATTCTTCGGCTTGCCCGCGTCTTCTTCGTCCTCGTAAAAGCTGGCCGAATAGGTCAGCGTCTTCATGCCGATGACCATGGAATCTATAAAATTAAACACCCCCCGGATAAAGGGGATCTTCGTCAATGTCTTGCACGGGATGAAGCTTTTGTAACCCTCCACCTTCCCCTCGATGCTCTTGTCGGGCTTGCGCACGCCGATGGAATCCCTGTCCTGGTTGCGCATCATGATGCCTTCGATCACAGCCTGCCCGCCAATACCGGAATTTCTCATTTATTATTCTCCATTGTCAAAAAACAGTATAAATGAAGTGCTCTTCACGCTCTGCCCTTTTCAAACGGTTCAGAGCGCTGTCCACTCCCAGCTCTTTGCTAAACAGTTCACCGCGCCATTCGCAAAATCGCGCTGACGCGCTCTCCGCCTGCGACCGCAGGCTATTTTTGCTCATCATCCGGCGCTCAACTTATGCTTTTCGGTGCACTGCTTTCCATGCAAGCATGGCAGCAGCACGCCGAAAGCATAATTGAACTGTTTATAAGAAATAAGGTCGAGATTATGCAACCTCAACCTTATCGTTTATTACAGCTATCTTATTTCGCGTTCATGCCATACTTCTTGTTGAACTTATCGATACGTCCGCGTGCAGCAGCAGCCTTCTGCTGACCGGTGTAGAATGAATGGCACTTGGAACAGATTTCTACGTGGATGTCCTTCTTTGTAGAGCCTGTAACGAATGTGTTGCCGCAGTTGCAAGTAACAGTTGCCTGGTAGTACTCCGGATGGATTCCTTCTCTCATGATTTTCACCTCATATAAAATATTTTATGTGAACTTCACCCCGCATGCATCTTCGGCATCCGGCGGCCTGGTTCCCGGCCAATACTGCTCTGATCTTGCCACAGTAAGATATCCCGGGCGATCCCTGCAAGTCCCTGCAGTTCCCCACTGAGCCACATATACTCAATAGCTTATATATTGTAGCATGCCATTTTCCAAAATGCAAGAAATTTCTTTTGCAAAATCGCTCTTTAAAAATCTCTGTTGTAATCCGGGAAATATCCTTTTATAATAGTATCGTTATAGTTCACTTGTAGATTCATGCGGACAGATTTCATGCTTGCATAAAAAGCTGTCTGCATGAATCTACGAAGGGCGCGCCTGGATATGAGCAAAAATGAGCTGCGAAGCAACGGAGAGCGCGTCAGCGTGATTTTGCGAATGGCGCGTGTGAACTGTAATAAAATGAGCATAAAAGTGGGATGTAAATCCCACGATATGCGAATAGCGGTTGAATTGTGAGAGTGCACAGCACGGAACAATTCACAGGTATCATACTCGATTAATTATTTTACTGGAGGAATCGTAATGACGCTGAACGAGAAAGCACTGATGCTGCACGAACAATGGCAGGGCAAGGTGGAGACCGTCTCCGCTTCCCCTTTAAAAAACCGGGAGGATCTGGCCATGGCCTACACCCCCGGTGTTGCGGAGCCCTGCCGGGTCATCGCCCAGCATCCCGAAGCTGTGTATAAATATACGATGAAGGGCAACACCGTTGCCGTTATCTCGGACGGCAGCGCCGTTCTGGGTCTGGGCAATATCGGCCCCTATGCGGCCATGCCTGTCATGGAAGGAAAGTCCTGCCTGTTCAAGGAGTTCGGCGGCGTGAATTCCGTGCCGATCTGTCTGGACACCCAGGACACCGAGGAGATCATCCGCGTGGTGAAAGCCATTGCCCCGGGCTTTGGCGGCATCAATCTGGAGGATATCTCCGCGCCCCGCTGTTTTGAGATCGAGGAGCGGCTGAAAGCAGAGCTGGACATCCCGGTGTTCCACGATGACCAGCATGGCACCGCCATCGTGGTGCTAGCCGCTGCCATCAACGCCCTGAAAGTTACCGGCCGGAAGAAAGAGGACTGCAAGATCGTGGTCAACGGCGCCGGAAGCGCAGGCATTGCCATTACCAAACTGCTGCTGTCCTACGGTTTCCCCTACGTGATCATGTGTGATAAATCCGGCATCCTGCACAAGGGTTCCGAAAACCTGAACTGGATGCAGCAGCGGATGATGGAGATCACCAACCCGGAGGGCCGCACCGGCACCCTGGCGGATGCCCTGAAAGGTGCGGATATTTTTGTGGGCGTCTCTGCGCCTCACATTGTTACCCCGGAAATGGTTGCTTCCATGAACAGGGATGCCATTATTTTTGCCATGGCCAACCCCGAACCGGAGATCATGCCGGATCTGGCCAAGGCAGCCGGAGCCCGGGTGGTGGGGACAGGCCGTTCGGATTTTCCGAACCAGATCAACAACGTGGTGGCTTTCCCCGGCATTTTTAAAGGGGCGCTGGAAGGCCGTGCCCGCCAGATCACCGAGGAAATGAAGCTGGCCGCAGCGCTGGCCATCGCCGGACTGGTTCCCGAGGAAGAGCTGAACGAAGACAACATCATGCCGGAAGCGTTCAATCCTGCCGTGGCTGAGGCCGTCAGCCAGGCCGTGGAAGATCATATTCCTGCATGAATACAGACATGATACACCCAATAAAGCCACACGTGAACCATCAAACGCAGACGGGCACACTGCCAGCTACGGGGACCTGTGGGCAGCCAAGGCAAACTTGCCAGTCCAGTTGCGAAGAACATCCGCAGGCTCACCAGCAGCAAACGTCCACTGTCCGCCCTGATTTCGGTCAAAAGCGCTACCACTCGCTGGATTTTGCCTTAAAGCAGCAGTTCGGACAGAAGCTTTACAAGATTTCTCTGGACGGCGGCATGACCTGCCCCAACCGGGACGGCACCCTGGGCACCGGCGGCTGTATTTTCTGCAGCGCCGGAGGCTCCGGGGAATTTGCTCCGGCGCCGGGGCTTTCCGTCACGGAACAGATCGAGGCCGGTAAGCAGGTGTTCTGCGAGAAGAACCTGAAGGATGCGGCAGATGCCGACACCCGTGAGCAGCAGTTTATCGCCTATTTTCAGTCGTTTACGAATACCTATGCGCCCACAGCTCGCCTGCGGCAGCTGTTCACAGCAGCCATAGATCATCCGGACATTGCAGCCCTGTCCATCGGCACCCGTCCGGACTGTCTGCCGCCGGATGTGATCGACCTGCTGGCAGAGCTGAACGAACGCAAGCCCGTCTGGGTGGAGTTGGGCCTGCAGACCATCCATGACCGCACCGCCAGCCTCATCCGCCGGGGCTATCCGCTGTCCGTGTTTGAGGACGCCCTGGCCCGGCTGAAAGCAGCCGGTCTCACCGTCATCGTCCATGTCATTCTGGGCCTGCCCGGGGAAACCGCCGATGATATGCTGGCCACCGCAGATTATCTGGCCCACGCCGGCATCGACGGCATCAAGCTGCAGCTCATGCATGTGCTGCGGGGCACAGATCTGGAACAATTTTCCTTCCCGCTGTTTTCCATGGAAGAATACGTGGACATCCTCATCCGCTGCATTGAGCATCTGGATCCCGCCATCGTCATCCACCGGATCACCGGCGACGGCCCCAAAGACCTTCTGGTGGCACCGCTGTGGAGTGCCGACAAGCGAAAGGTACTGAACACCATCCATCACGAAATGAAAGTCCGGGATTCCTGGCAGGGGAAACAGTTTTTCCCCGGATAACGGCTTCGCCCTGCGGCATACAAAAAATTCTGAAAGTAAGGAGTGTGACATCGTGAGTGATTCTCTGACCCTCTATAAACTGATCATTCTTTTCATGCTGGACAAGGTGGATTTTCCGCTGACCACCAGCCAGATTTCCGAATTCATCCTGGAGAAAGAATATACGAATTATTTTACGATCCAGCAGGCGCTCAATGAGCTGACCGACAGCCATCTGGTCCGCGCCGATACCATGCGCGGCACCACCTACTATCAGAACACCGATGAGGGCAAAAATACCGTCACCTATTTTGGCGACCGGATCCCCCAGGCCATCGTGGACGACATCATGAGCTATCTGGATCAGAACCGCTACACCCTGAAAAACGAGGTGTCCATTCTGGCCGATTACTACCGGGCCACCTCCCAGGATTTTGCCGTGCGCTGTCAGGTAAAAGAAGGCGAAGTGAACCTCATCGACCTGACGCTCACCGTGCCGGACGAGCAGACCGCTGCTGCCATCTGCAACAACTGGCATAAAAAAAGCTCCGCCCTGTATGGATATCTCATGGAGGAGCTCTTATAACCTTATTTTAACTTCATGTACAGCAGCGGATAGGGATTTCCCTCTTCATCGTGATCGGTTCTCTGATACGTTTCAAAACCCATATGTTCGTAAAAGCCCACTGCCTGGGGATTCTGTTCGTTGACGGTCACTTCCCGGACGCCCTGCTCCCGGATGCCGTATTCCAGCAGCTGCCTGCCAAGCCCTTTCCCCCGTTCATCCGGGGAGAGGAACAGCATTTCCAGGCGGCCATTTTCGGTTCCCATGAAGGCCACCGGCACGCCGGTCTTGCTTTCACAAACAGGTGCGTCACATCCGTCAGCGCCTGGGGCACATATTTCCTGATCTGTTTTACCTCTGCATCCGAAAGGAAATGATGGGTGGCCCGGACGGAAGCCTCCCAGACCTGCAAAAGAGCAGGCAGACGCGGTGCTCTGTCCGGTTGTTTCACCTCATGAATTCTGATCGTCTCCATACCCATCTGCTCCCCTTTCTATTTTCCCATCTTTTACCAGACATCCTCGATTTCTATCCATCTGTTTTTCCTATTCCATCAGACATTCTGTAGCGCAGGTTATTCCGCCTCTTCTTTTAATTTTTTCATATGGGCCGCAATGGTCTTCTCGTAGCCGTTATCCGAAGGTCGGTAGAATACCCGCCCCTCCAGCTCCGACGGCATATACTGCTGCTTCACATAGTGGTTGGGATAGTCGTGGGCATACTTGTAACCGGTGCCCCGGCCCAGGTTCGCCGAGCCCGGATAATGGGCATCCTGCAAGTGAGACGGCACCGTTGTCCGGGTATGCTTCACCGCATCCGTGGCTTCGAAAATGGCGTTCACCGCCGCGTTGCTCTTGGGCGCCGTTGCCACATAGGCCACCGCCTGAGCCAGGATGATCTGGCTCTCCGGCATGCCGATGCGCTCCACCGCCTGGGCCGCCGACACCGCCACGGTCAGCGCCATGGGGTCTGCATTTCCCACATCTTCGGAGGCACAGATCATGATCCTTCGCGCAATGAATTTCACATCTTCCCCGGCATAAAGCATTTTCGCCAGATAAAAAACAGCCGCATCGGGATCAGACCCCCGCATACTTTTGATAAATGCCGAAATTGTGTCGTAATGGTTGTCCCCTTTTTTGTCATAGCCCACGGTGCGCTTCTGGATGCATTCGGACACCACATCCAGCGTCAGATGGATCTTGCCGTCCGCCGCCGGGTCGGTGGTCAGCACACCCAATTCCACCGCATTCAGCGCGGTACGGGCATCCCCGCCCGCCAGATCCGCCAGGAAATCCAGGGCATCCTCATCGATTTCTGCATGATAAGCCCCCATGCCCCGCTCGGTGTCGTACACCGCCCGATGGATGATGGTGCGCATATCTTCTATAGAAAGGGGCCGCAGCTCAAAAATGGCCGATCGGGATAACAGTGCCCCGTTTACCTCAAAATAGGGATTTTCCGTGGTGGCGCCGATGAGGATGATCGTCCCATCCTCCACAAAAGGCAGCAAATAGTCCTGCTGTCCCTTGTTGAACCGGTGGATCTCGTCGATGAACAGGATCGTCTTTTTCCCGTACATCCCCCGGTTCTCCTTGGCCTGCTCCACCACCGCTTCCATGTCCTTTTTCCCGGCTACCGTGGCGTTGATCTGCCGGAAATCCGCACTGGTGGTGTTGGCGATGACCTTGGCCAGCGTGGTTTTGCCGGTGCCCGGCGGGCCGTAAAAAATCACGGAGCTGATCTTGTCCGCCTTGATGGCCCGGTACAGCAGCCGGTCTTTTCCAATGATGTGCTGCTGGCCCACCACCTCGTCCAACGTCCGGGGGCGCAGCCGGGACGCCAGCGGGCTCTCCTTTTTCATCGTATTTTCCCGCATATAATCAAATAAATCCATGACATTCTCTTCCTTTCACACGATCACCTTCACTCCGCGATGAGCTCATCCGCCGTCACAAAGGTGAACCCTGCTGTCTGCAGCTGATCCACCACCTGCAGCGCCGCTTCCACGCTGGAAGCGTAATAATCGTGCATTAAAATAATATCATCTTCTTTCACCTGCGTCACTACCCTTCGGACAATTTCCGCCGTATTTGTGGTCGTCCAGTCCAGGGAATCCACCGACCAGAGCACCGGCAGCATGGATACCTCCCCTTCCAGCTCCCTGTTCCAGCTGCCAAAGGGCGGACGGACGTAAAGGGGCCACTCCCCGGTGATCTGTTCCAGCACCTCCTGGGTTTTCGTCAGCTCCTGCGTGGCCGCTTCCTCCGAAAGGGTGGTCAGCTGCTGATGGGAATAGGTGTGATTACCGATGAGATGTCCTTCCTCATAAATCCGCTCCACCAGCTCCGGATTGGCCGCCGCGTTTTCCCCCACCATGAAAAAACTGGCGTGGACGCCCCGCGCTTTCAGACCGTCCAGGAGCCTGGGCGTATATACCGGATGCGGGCCGTCGTCAAAGGTCAGGGCAACGCGCATCTGTTCTTCGTGATCAATCGGATTGTCTGCGTTGTCCTGCCGTATGCCCTGTTCCTGCTCGCTGGCCGGATCAGATACTTCGTTTTCTGCAACACCTGTGACACATGCTACCACTACTTCCTGCTCCTCCTGGCTGCCCACCCGCAAAAGCAGAGCTGCTGCTGCCGCAAGGAGCACTACGGCCCATTTCTTTTTCCTCATTTTCACTTTTTCTTCCATGTCCGTTCCACATTCCTCCCTCGCCTGACCGTCCCGTGTACGCGGCATTCGCATATCCACATCTATCCCTGTCCGCCGTATCTGCACAGCGTACTTTTCGCGCCTGCCAAAGCCTGATTTTGCAGCAATCATATTTCTGATGATTGACAATTATTTTTCTTCTCACTATAATGAGAAGACTAATGCTATTTTCATTTTATTGATAGGGGGATTTTTATATGCCTGCTGAACAGGAAAACAAGATGGGAACCATGCCGGTCAGAAAATTGCTGATCACCATGTCCCTGCCTATGATTATTTCGATGCTCGTCCAGGCCATGTACAACGTGGTAGACAGTATCTTTGTATCCCGCCTGGGAGAAAATGCCCTGGCTGCCGTTTCTCTGGCGTTTCCGGTACAGAACCTGATGATTGCCGTGGCCTCCGGTACCGGCGTGGGTATCAACGCCCTGCTGTCCCGCAGCCTGGGGGAGAAGAATTTTGACAATGCGGACAAGGCTGCCGTCAATGGCCTGTTTCTGGCACTGCTGAGCAGTCTTGCCTTTGCTGTTTTCGGTATCTTTTTCTCTGAATTTTATTTTTCCGCGCAGATCGCCGATCCGCAGATCATCCAGTATGGCAGAGACTATCTGTTCGTCTGCTGTACCTTTTCCGTCGGCCTGTTTTTCTCAATCACAAGCGAGCGTCTGCTGCAGTCCACCGGCCGCACGATTTACAACATGATCACCCAGGGACTGGGAGCCATCATCAACATCATTATGGATCCGATCCTGATCTTCGGCCTGTTCGGATTTCCCCGGATGGAGGTAGCCGGTGCCGCTGTAGCCACGGTCGCTGGGCAGATCATCGGCATGCTGCTTTCCCTGTTTTTCAACTTTACCAAAAACAAGGACATCCATATCCGGCTCCGCGGCTTCCGCCCGCACGGCGAGACCATTACCAACATTTACCGGGTCGGCCTGCCATCTATCATCATGATGTCCATCGGCTCCGTCATGACCTATGGCATCAACAAGATCATGCTCATGTTCTCCGCCACCGCAGTGTCGGTGTTCGGCATTTATTTTAAGCTGCAGAGCTTTATCTTCATGCCGGTGTTCGGCCTGAACAACGGCATGGTACCCATTATTGCCTACAACTATGGCGCCCGAAGACCTTCCCGCATTTTGCAGACCGTCCGGTTCGGGGCCCTGCTTGCTGAGATCATTATGTTCATCGGCACAGTCATTTTCCAGACGTGCCCGGCATTTCTTCTGGCACTCTTTGATGCCTCAGACGACATGCTGGCGCTGGGCATCCCGGCCCTTCGGATCATCAGCATCAACTTCCTGTTCGCAGGTCTTGGCATCAGCTTTGGTTCCGTCTTCCAGGCCATGGGAAACGGCATGTACAGTCTGATCGTTTCTGCCTGCCGTCAGCTTGTTGTATTGCTGCCCGTCGCCTATCTGCTGGCCGTGACCATGGGCGTCCACTTTGTCTGGTGGGCATTCCCCGCATCAGAGCTGGCATCCATCGTTCTCAGCGTGGTGCTGTTCCTGCGGATTTACAGAAAGAAAATCCAACCGCTGTACGAAGAAGCGGAAGTCTGATGAAAGGAGACTTTTTCATGCTGCCACAGGATCCGGTCATTCTTTTGAGTTATATCAATACCCAGCTGCGAGATCATTACACATCGTTGGAAGATCTGTGCAAAAGTCTGGGTGCTGACCGCCAGGCAGTGGAGGAAACGCTGGCGAAGATCGATTATACTTACGACGAGGGCACGAATCAATTCGTATAATTCATCGTCTGCACAATCACATTTTTGACTGACACTGCCTTGATTGTCAAATGTCTGGCCAGTCACATGTACAATACGCTCAACTGTTCATGCATATATGTTATATTGACAAAAAGCCAGCCGCTCCGTGCCCAATGGCACTCCCACAGCTGCTGACAGCATTCGTCATCCGGGCTGTTGCCCTTCTGACTCATGTTATCTTGGCTGTCAACAAAAAATCCCCGGCACAGCGATCCGGGATCACCAGTATTTTCTGATGATCCCCTCCGCCATGTCGGGGATTCGTTTATATCTGTTATTTCTTCACCTGTGCTTTGAGCTGTCCTGCACCATCCACATAGATCTCGATGGTGTCGCCCTCGCCGACCGTTCCCGAAAGGATCAGTCTCGCAGACAGCGTCTCCACATATTTCTGCAGATACCGTTTCAGCGGACGGGCACCGTATACCGGGTCATAACCGCCATCAATGACTGCCTTCATGGCCTCATCCGTAAGCTCTACACAGATCTGCCGGTCTTCCAGCCGTTTGTTCAGATCCTCCATCATCAGCCGTACAATAGAGCTGATGTTGTCTCTGGTCAGCGGCTTGAACATGATCGTCTCATCCAGACGGTTCAGGAACTCCGGACGGAAGTGGGCACGCAGGTCGTTCATGACCATATCCTTACTTTCTTCCCGGATGTTGCCGTTCTCGTCGATGCCCTCCAGCAGATAGGAGGAACCGATGTTGGACGTCATGATCAGAATGGTATTCTTGAAGTCCACCGTTCTGCCCTGGGAATCCGTGATCCGGCCATCATCCAGCACCTGCAGCAGCACGTTGAACACGTCAGGGTGCGCTTTCTCGATCTCATCAAAGAGGACAACGGAGTAAGGTTTTCTCCTGACAGCCTCTGTCAGCTGGCCGCCTTCCTCGTATCCCACATATCCCGGAGGCGCTCCGATCAGTCTGGACACGGAGTATTTCTCCATGTACTCACTCATATCGATACGCACCATATTCTGTTCATCGTCGAACAGGCAGGCTGCCAGCGCCTTGGCAAGCTCTGTTTTGCCGACACCGGTAGGTCCCAGGAACAGGAACGAACCAATGGGCTTGGACGGATCCTTGATACCCGCTTTGGAGCGGATGATGGCATCCGTTACCTTCTGCACGCCCTCATCCTGGCCGATGACCCGTTTATGCAGTTCCTCATCCAGGTGCAGTGTCTTATTTCTTTCACTCTCCGTCAGCTTTGCCACCGGAATACCAGTCCAACGGGAAATGATTCTTGCGATTTCCTCGTCGGTTACCGCTTCATGAACCAGAGAAAGATCCCGGTTTTTCACCGCTTCTTCCTCCTGCTCCAGCTGTTTCTTCAGCTGCGGCAGACGGCCATACTGCAGCTCTGCCGCCTTCTCCAGATCATAATTCTGCTGAGCAGTCTGGATCTGCTTATTCAGGCTGTCAATCTCCTCACGGATCTTCTGCAGCTTCTCCACCGAGTGTTTCTCGTTGTCCCAGCTTGCCTTTCTGGCATTGAACGTATCACGAAGCTCTGCCAGTTCTTTCTGCAGGTCTTCCAGACGCTCCTGGCTTAACTTATCTGTTTCTTTCTTCAGTGCAGCCTCTTCGATCTCCAGCTGCATGATTTTTCTGCGCATCTCGTCCAGCTCTGCCGGCATGGAATCCAGTTCTGTCTTGATCAGGGCGCACGCCTCATCCACCAGGTCAATGGCCTTATCCGGCAGGAACCGGTCAGAAATATACCGGTGAGAAAGAGTTGCCGCTGCCACCAGGGCAGAATCGGTGATTTTTACTCCATGGAACACCTCATAGCGCTCTTTCAGGCCACGAAGGATGGAAATGGTATCCTCCACCGTGGGCTCATCCACCATCACCGGCTGGAAACGACGTTCCAGAGCCGCATCCTTTTCAATATACTGCCGATACTCATTCAGCGTCGTAGCACCGATACAGTGCAGCTCGCCTCTTGCCAGCATGGGCTTTAACATATTGCCCGCATCCATGGCACCATCCGTCTTACCTGCGCCCACAATGGTGTGAAGCTCATCAATAAACAGAATGATCTGCCCATCGCTGTTTTTCACTTCCTCCAGCACCGCTTTCAGACGTTCCTCAAATTCACCCCGGTATTTGGCACCTGCCACCAGAGCCCCCATATCCAGTGCAAATAATTTTTTATTCTTCAATCCCTCCGGCACATCTCCACGCACAATACGCTGTGCCAGCCCTTCCACAACGGCGGTCTTACCAACGCCAGGCTCACCGATGAGCACCGGGTTATTTTTTGTCTTACGGGACAGGATCCGCACCACGTTACGGATCTCGCTGTCACGGCCGATGACCGGATCCAGCTTCTGGTCTCTGGCCCGCTCCACCAGGTCGTAGCCGTATTTGTTCAGTGTATCATAGGTTGCTTCCGGATTGTCACTGGTCACCCGCTGGTTGCCTCTCACTGTGGACAGGGCCTGCAGGAAACGCTCTCTCGTGATGCCATATTCCCGGAAAATGTCCTTCATGGCCGGACTGGGCTCCTTCAACAGTGCCAGGAACAGATGCTCCACGGAAACATACTCGTCTCCCATCTGCTTGGCCTCATCCTCAGCCCCCAGCAATGTCTTGTTCAGGTACTGGCCGATATACGCCTGGCCGCCGGACACCTTGGGCCGTCTGCTCAGCGCATTCTCCACACGCCCTTTGAAATGCTGCTGGTTAATCTCCATTTTCTCAATCAGTTTCCAGATCAGGCTGTCCTCCTGGGTCAGCAGACTGTACAGCAGGTGCTCCTGCTCGATTTCCTGATTGCCATATTCATAGGCGATTTTCTCACATTCATTGACTGCCTGAAGCGATTTCTGCGTAAATTTACTGATGTTCATAAAATCTCCTCCCTGAGTCTTCTATTGCACAATCATTTTCATGATATCTGTTTTCTTGTTCTATTCGCACTATAACGCATATTGTTAGCACTGTCAAGTATTGAGTGCTAATTTTATATTTATTTTATTCTTCCATGGTTTCTTCCAAAATGGCAAGGCATTTTTTCATGGAAGCCTCAAATTCCTCATCATTATTATTCTGAAAAGTGATCAGATCATCCTTCACGGCCGGATCATCCAGATTCTCGGGAACGGAAAAATTGCACCCGGCAATATACTCATCCCAGTGCGCCAGTTTCCACGTATCCCGGTCGGAATTCCTTGCGATCATCCGCTGGTGGACAACCTCCGGGGATGTCTCCACCCATACCACCACCAGGGTGGCGTTCTTCTCAGCCAGCTTTGCTTTCAGCCGGTTGATATAATCCATATCCCGGATCTCTCTTGTAAACGGTGCGTTGATCAGCACGATATCATCATAATTCAATGCTTCCAGTGCAAGGTCAACCACACATTCGTACTCATAATCTCTGATGTTTTCTTCAAAGAACTGGCTGCTGCGGTCGTAAGGCTGTCCTGCCACTTTAAAAATCTGCCTAGAAAGAGCAATCAGCGTATCCTTGTCCAGATACACCACGTGCTGCAGACGTTCTGCCAGCGCTTTTGAAATAAATGTCTTTCCGCATGCCGGCGGGGAAGTTACCAGGATCAGCTTCTTTACCATAACAGTCACTCCTTTATTTCACATCTGTTAAAAATATCTGTCAAAAAACCGGAGGAGCCGGTAACTTCTGCCGGCTCCCCTAGGAAAATCAGCCTTCAATTGCAATGGTGCTCTTCTGTTCCACTGCCTTTGCTTCCTTCTTCGGAACAAACAGCTTCAGCACACCGTGATGGAACTCTGCCTTGATATCCTCCTGCTCCACATTGGCTCCCACGTAGAAGCTTCTGCTGCAGGCACCGGCGTAACGCTCCCGTCTGATGTAACGGCTCTCCTTCGCCTCATCTTCCTGATCCAGTCCCTTGCTGGCGCTGATGGTCAGATAACCGTTATCCAGAACCGCCTGGATCTCTTCCTTCTTAAATCCCGGAAGATCGACCAGCAGTTCATAGCCATCTGCTTTCTCACGGATATCGGTCTTCATCATCCGGTCACCCTTGCGGCCATAAAGCTTCTTCTCCGCTTTCTTCAGATCTCTGTCATTGTAGAAAAACGGGAACGAATCATCAAAAAAGCTGTCAAATAAATTTTCTCCAAAAATGCTAGGCATCATCATAAGTCATTTCTCCTCTCAAATATACATGCTTGTTTATTGTCTGCATCTGTGGGTTTTCTATCACCTGCAGATGTTATTTCGCGGAACTGGTTCCGGGATACATGTAGTTCTTTTGTATCCCTTTCTTTGTTCTATGTGTACTATATCACGCATTATTAGCACTGTCAAGAGGTGAGTGCTAATAATTTTGTGAAGATTTTGTGAACACTACGAGCCATGCAAATTTACAGGGAAAAACCTCCTTCAAGCTTGCTTGAAAAGGAGGTTTCTTTCATGGAAATTTATAGGGCGACAGCCCGACAGCGAGGGAATTTATTCCCGAGCTGTGCATGGCGTATCTCACAGCTTCACAGGGATTTTTCACTTGCTTTCGCACTCGATTTTCTTGATTTGACCACATTTTTACGACAAATTCTTGGAAAAATATATTCGTCTGATTTTCTTACCACATTTTACGACAACGACTTATGGTTTATACCACAGCAGGTACGGTTTCTGGCAGGTTCATTTTAGACATCTCATTCTCCACGTGAGACTTCTCTGCAATATGATTATAGACATTCATTGTGATCTGTGCATCTGAATGTTCTTCGCTCCGCTACGGTCGGTGCTAAACGGATGTCCACTGGACATCCAGCACCCCATCACATACTGCATAACTTTGGGATTGACATTGTTCTCACCCAGTCTGGTACATCCCGTATGACGAAGGGTATGCGATGAAATGGGAGGCATCAGCTCCGGCTCTCGCTTCTCTTCTTCTGCCAATTTGCTTTCTTTCTTAATTATAGGCATTGACAATATTTTTCAGAAAGCTGTTCACTCCCGCCGGCATGATCGGACGTCCATGCTTTCTCGAAGCTGTTCTTCTGATGGAAGGCAACCAGAATTGTATCGACAGCTGCATACGCAATACTTTGTGCACTCTCCATTTCTCATCATTTTTTGACCACAAATCTACGACATTTACGACAAATCTGACCTCAGTTTATTTAAAATATTCAATTATCGTCATACGAATTGAAAGTTTTCTTCATCACTATGATATAAATCTAAACTCACATCTATATCAGGATTTCTTTAATTCCTCCATATAAAGTTCAGCTATATATGCTGGGCCATTGCACCACAGCTTTGTTTTTTCATCATAGAGTGCTTTGCCTGTCCTGGAACACAGAAAATCGGTCAATACCTCTTTTCTGTCCTTTCCCGTCTCTTCTGCAATTTCTTCTGTCACCATGGTAATAAGAAGATCGATTGTATAATTCATTTTTTCTTTTGAAATTGTTACTTCAGCCATATCTTCTCACCTTTCACAAATTTCAGACAATTAATAGCGGCTTCTGTTTTGAAGCAATATTGATCTTTTAATTTATTGGGCAACAACTGTCTGATACAGAAATCGTCTGCTACCTTATCACCTGCAGTCCCAAAAGCTCCGGCAAGATAAGCGGTAAGAGTCGCGTTTGTTGCATCATCCGCAATCTTTCCTGCAATGATATCATATTTTGCCATTTCACATTCAACTTCGATGAACATTTTTTTCTTTCGATGAGCAGCAATGCAATGTAACCAGTTCACGTCTGCATTTTCAAAAATATGCATTTCAAGTTTCCCAGAGAGTTTGAATTCAAAAGTTGAAATATATCCAAAGTTCTGTCCCTCTTCAATTGTTCCGGTTGCAATTGCTTTGGCTATTGAAGTTCTCAGAAAACTTTCTGCCTGCTCCTTTGAGGTGGTTAAATAAAATCCCTGACCAAAATCTTTTCTCTTTGCACATTTGGCAAGATTTGGATCTTTTACTTCACAATAACTTCCATGATAGAGAATAAATCCATTTTTTAACTCAAGCACTAATCTCTATCCCCTTTTCTTCCAGAAACTCCATAATATCTTCAAGTACAGCTTCATCGCCTTCGCAATGAAAAATCCCATAGCATTTTTCTATATATCCAAGAACATCGGCTTTTTTAAATAAACAGATGATCTGCTCAACAGGTAAATGCCACTCTTCTGAAGCAAGCCGAATTAATCTTGTCTGCATGAAAGTAATCTCTGTTTTTTCACTCATTATGAATCCTCCTCAATAACTTGAAATGCCAAATTGGCATTTCAAAACCATACCAACTGCTTACTGTTATATTACCCTATTTTACTCATTATGCCTACTGCTATTTCATGTTCTCACACAATAATGAGCTCGCATTCCACGACCTCATCACCTTCATTTAAACACAAATCAATTCCTTGAGAATAATCTCTTCCGCAATCGCTCTGTGCTGATTGGCTGCTCTTACCCATAATCTGTATCAAGATAATATTCAAATGCCATCGCCATGTCAGCTTCCTGCAAAGAAGTGATTGCACTGTATGCAACGCATCCCCATACACCATCTGAAATTTCGGTATCTTCTGTTCCTATTGTCTCAGAATAAGTTCCGTCTTCATTCTGATAAACGCCAACTGCACCTGCCTCTGCTTCATACGGGAAATAATCCGAATTGTCAGAAGTTGCCGCTACCATCGCAGCATGTGCTCCACCGCCGGAACCTCCCGTAGATACGAAATATTCTGTATTTCCCGGAAGGTTTCCAAGGATGATATTATATTTCACGAAACGGATTGCATTTTTCTGGTCTACCAGGCAGAGAGGCGCATCACCGGTATAATATTCCTCTCCATTCTCGTCCGTTGCCGTACTCTGCTTGCCACGATTTCCACATGCCACATTGATATATCCATATGCCGCGTTGCCGGAAGATGCCTTTTGATTTTCCTGTGCACTGTATTGATAAGATAGATATTTTATTAACTGGTTATTTTATATCGTCATTCCAGTCCTCTGACAGACTTAACATCAGAGATAAAAGTCCCTTTGCCTTTAATGACAAATCTCTGTTCTTGAAATGATACTTCCTTTCCAGACAGAAAAAGACGCAAGCCACATTTCTATGACTCACGCCTTTCTGCATAACTTACTTTTCTATTTTTGTGAAGCTTTTGTGAACGCCAGGAAGCATGAATATTTGCATATGATTCAAAATGTTTTATGGAAAGTCCAAAGAATTACATGGACATTTTTACAATTTCCCGGATTTCCTCCTTCGTCAGCAACCGATAACCACCCTTCAGGATGATCGTACCCTTCACGATATCCTCGATCATATCTTCTGTAACGCCAATCTCAGAAAGAGACATGGCAAGTCCCAGCTCCCGCATCCAGGCTTCCATGGCTCTGAGACCTTCCTCTGCTACTTCCCGGTCAGATTTACCGTCAGCGCTTACTTCCCAGACATTCTTGGCAAAGCGGGTAAATTTGGGCAGGCCTGCCTCCAGGATGAACCGATAGTAGGGAAGGGACACAGCTGAAAGGGTCATGCCATGGGTAGCATCTGTGACAGCCCCGGCTGCCTGACCGATCATATGTACCATCCAATCTGTCTTTTTGCCCTTTGCCACCAACGTGTTCAACGCCCAGGTTGCCGTCCACATGATATTGCTTCTTGCCTCATAATCCTCCGGATTTTCATTGGCGATCCGGCTGGAATGAATGAGAGAACGCATCAGTCCCTCACTGATGTAATCACTGGTGTTGTCATCCTCCCCTGAAAAATACTGTTCACAGATATGGCTGAAAATGTCGTAACAACCTGCCACCATCTGACGGTGAGGAAGGGTCATGGTGTACCGGGGATTTAAGATGGCAAACCGGGGCATGATCTTCTCATCCCGGAATACATGGCAGATCTTCATCTTGCTGGCATGGTCGGTGATGACCGCACCGGCATTCATCTCAGAACCTGTTCCTACCATCGTCAGTACACATCCCACCGGCAACGTCTCACAGCTGGGTTCTTCAAACTTCACATAATATTTTTCCCACGGATCCTCATCGCAGTTGACAGCGACAGACACAGCCTTTGTGTAATCACACACGGAGCCTCCGCCCACAGCCAGCAGAAAATCTGCCCTGTGCGCTCTGGCAATGGCAACACCCTCCCGCAGCTTGTCGGATGTGGGATTGGGCATGACACCGGAAATTTCCGCCACCTGCTTACCCTCTGCTTTCAGTATGTCCATGACTTCATCATAGATGCCATTTTTCTTAATGGAACCGCCGCCATAGACGAGTACCACATTGGGGCCGTATTTCTTCAGCTCTGTACCCAGCTTGCCCAGCGCCTTTTCTCCAAAATATAATTTTGTTGGATTACAATATGAAAAATTTCCTAACATTCTTTTTCTCCTTTTGAATATTTTCCGAATCTGCCGGATAAGCAGAAAAACCTCCAGGCAGGGTAAGCCTCTGTTACTTCTCTGTCTGAAGGTTTTCATTTATATGTTACATTTGTTATCCTGGTGTTTCAAATACCGGGATCAGAAATGCAGTTCTGTTCTCTGGATCAGGTCTTTCTGCAGTGCATCTCCCAGCTCTACGAAGTATGCGCTGTATCCGGCCACTCGAACAAGCATATCACGGTAGCTGTCGGGATCTTTCTGGGCAGCCCGCATCGTATCTGCGCTCATGATGTTGAACTGCACATGCATCGGGTCATTGGCCAGATATCCATCCACAAAGCTTAACAGGTTGTCTCTTCCTTCCACACCGGTCACTGCGTTCTCCGGGAAACGAACGTTCAGCAGCGTACCGTTGGGTGCCAGGCTGTGGTCAACCTTGCCTACGGAGTTTGCCAGAGCGGTGGGGCCCTTGGTGTCATGAGAGCCAGCCTCGGTATGTACCGGTCCCATGTTATCAGAGATGGCCTCTCCCTTCTTTCTTCCATCCAGGGAAGCATTGGTGCCAAGGCCCATGGAAACGTTGCCGCTTACGGAGTAAACGCCCGGGTTGAACTGGCCGCCGCGGATGGTCGGTCTGCCGATCAGTGTCTTACAGTAGCACTCGAAGATGAATTTGAACAGATCATCTGCGTAATCATCATCGTTGCCGTAGTGATGTACCTTGGAGCTGTTGATGAGCTGATGAAGTACCTCATGGCCTTCCCAGTTATCTTTGATCGCCTGGAGAAGCTCTGCACCGGTGTATTTCTTCTCATCAAATACCAGCTGCTTGATCGAGACAAGGGAGTCTGCGCAGGTAGCCACACCCAGTGCCTGGGGTCCAATGCCGTTGTATTTTGCACCGCCTGCGGAAAGGTCTACGCCCTTCTCCAGACAGTCTTCGAAAAATGCGGATACATACGGCAGCGGCTTTCTCTCTCTGTGTGCCCGGTCAATGACATTCAGACATGCACACATCTGATCCAGCCAGTACTCAAACTGCTTCTTCACGCTCTCCAGCAGTTCATCCATGTTCTTATAATCTGCCAGGTTGCCGGTATCCGGGCCAAGATGCTTGCCCAGCTTGCCGCATTTCTCCCATCTCGGACACTGCTCTCCGCAATCCAGACATCTGCCGCCGTTTAATACCATTTCCATGAATTTTGCGGTATTGATGTAAGCAGCGTCATGCCAGCCATACTCTTTACCGGGGATAGAAGGCTCAACACAGCCAACGATTGCATAATCTGCTGCCTCCTCTGCCGGCACGCCCTTTCTTGCAAATGCCTTGATCGTAGGCGCATCGTTGAAGATCTTCGGATGTCCATATCCGGCACGGATACACTCGATGGCCTTTACCTTTACCTCATAAGGGGTTCCTTTATGCATTCTCACAAGCAGCCACGGACACATCATCCTTGTATGTACAGATGCATCCAGCATCATCATGGTCAGGTCATTGGTCAGGTCGTTTCCATCCTTGTCCATGCCGCCGATGGTCAGACATTCGCCGCCAAAGCCACGGCCCTGACGCACCTTTGCAGTGCCGCCGTCTCTGACCTTGGTGGGATTGTTCATCTTCACAAAGGTAACCTCCAGAAGTTCCTGGGCGAATTCCTTGGTGATATTGCCTTCCTTCATATCCTTCTCATAGTAAGGATACAGCCACTGATCCATTCTGCCATAGGAAATGGAATGTCCATTGCTCTCGATCTGGGTCATGGTCGTTGCAAAATTGAACAGCTGCAGTGCCTGCCAGAAGCTCTGCGCCGGGCCGCCTGCGATCTGATGGCAGTTGTCAGCCATGGCAAGAAGTTCTGCTTTCCGCTTCGGATCTGCTTCCTCAGCCGCCTTCTCCCGGGCCAGTGCCTCATATCTTGCAATGTATTTCTTTGCTGCCTTATGGCAGATGAGCACTGCTTCATAGAATTCTCTCTTCACGGCAAAATCAGGATCCTTCTTGGTCAGCTTGGCAAGCCCCTCCTCAGCTCTTCTGATCATGCCGTCAAAGCCTTCCTTCATCAGGCGCTCATAGTCCATCACCAGATGACCGACACCACCATAGTGGTACAGGTTCGTCTGGAAAATCTTCTTGCCTACCTCAGAGCCTTTCTTCATGTCCTCATCCATGTACTCATTGGCCAGATCCTCTACGGTCTTACCCTTCCAGTAAGCACACAGCTTGATAAACTCCTGTCTGTCCTCTTCGTTTGCAAAGTAATGCTGGTCATGTTCCCGCTTCTCAAAAGGCTCATACAGTGCCTCATAAAGCATCCAGTCGATGGAAAACTCCGGGTACTGGGGGGATGCCTTTGCCGGTGCACAGATCTCGCCCAGGATCAGCTCCTCATCGTAGATTCGAAGAGTTGCGTTCAGCAGGATCTTCTCAAAGGCTTTCGCACATTTGATCTTGGTCGTTGCTCTCTCATTTTCCTGATAAGCCTCTGTCACGTTGCGGAAACGCTCCACGTCAATCAGGTACTCCCGATCCAGGAATGCTTTTCTCAGATGGTTGACACGGGGATACGGGGACCAGTCCTTGTGGCCAACCTGATATCCGATACAGTAGTTTTTGTCATACGGATCTACGCCGCGTGCTGTGGTGTGTACTTCGCTCATCGTTCTCTCTCCTTCTAAAAAAATATGATGAATGGTTATTTGTTTTTATTCTTTTTCCTTGGTGCCCACGACACAGTGGATGCCGCGGCTGTTGAAATAGTCTGCGATGCCTTCTACCTTTTTCTGGAACTCTTCCCGGTCAAACTCCAGATCCTTCATCTCGTATGGTCTTCCCAGGGAAGCACATTTCTCCTCGCCCATCCGCATGAAGCTTAAGAGCTGCAGGGTACGCAGGCTGCTGCCGATCTGGCTCTCCAGGAAATCCGCCGTTCTGGTGATATTTTCCATGTCATCGTTGATGCCTGGAATGACGGGAATACGGAGGATCATCTCATGTCCTTCCCGCGCCAGGTGTGCCAGATTGTCCAGAATCTGTTCACAGCCCATGCCGGTGTATTTCTTATGGATCTCGCTGTCCATGTGCTTCACATCGGAAATGAGCAGATCCGCGTACTGTACCGTATCCGCAACGATATCCCAGTCTGCATAAAAGGTGGATTCCAGACATGTATGGATGCCGGCCTCCCGGCTGGCCTTCAGAAGCTCTCTCGTAAATTCGTGCTGCACCAGCGGATCGCCGCCGGATACGGTCATCCCGCCACCGGAACGCTCGTAGTATTTTCGATCCTTCTCAATGACCTTCATAACCTCTTCCACAGTCATGTGCTCGCCCCAGCGCTTGATGGCCTCCGAGGGACAGGCCTCCACGCACTGAGTACAGCCGATGCATTTGCTCCTGTCAATGCCCCAGATCTTCTCTTCACCGAAAAGCAGCGCCTGCTGCTTACAGACCTTCGTGCAAAGCCCGCATTTCTGCTCGGAAATGCATTTGGACGGGTACACGCCCGGCTCGGACGCCAGCTTCTGACTCTCCGGATTGCTGCACCATTTGCACCGCATGGGACATCCCTTCATGAAAATCTCTGTCCGGATGCCGGGTCCATCATTGATGGTAAACTGCTGGATATTAAAAATAATTCCCTTTTCCAAAATGACCCCTCTTATCCTGTTTCGTTTGTTATTGTTATATTTTTATCAGTCAATCATATTATAGGTTGCACCTGCCCCAAAAACAATAGGAAGGTCTCCCTATTTTAGCACCTCATACAGCTCGTACCGGTTGTTTACATGGTATTTGGAAAAAATATTCTGCACGTGATTTTTTACCGTATGATAGCTGATGCACAGCTCATCCGCCACCTTCTGATAGGTAAAGCCTTTGCACAGAAGCTCTGCCACCTTCTGCTCGGCAGGCGTCAGGGCAATCTCCTCCTTGTGGTTCTTCTCCTCCACCGGATCTTTCCGGGAAATGGTGATCCAGTGATACCGGTCAACAATGCCATGGCTGTAGCTCTGGTCGTACGTATAGATCTTGAACACACAGTTTTTGATCTCCTTGATCACTACCCGGTCGCCCTCCACCTGGCCAGCCTTTCCTTCCAGCAGAAACGGCAGCCACAGGCACCGGGCATGGTGCTCGATCTCCTCCGCCGCCGACTGGCCCAGAACGCTCACCAGCAGCCGGACCGCCTCCCGGTTGTAACCGATGATGTGCATGAAATCGTCGGTGATCAGGTAGGCATGCTCCCCGGAGGAAATGATCTCGTCCTGGATATTGGAAATGATCTTCGCCTGCTCATGCTTCTTGAAGCCCACGTAGGAGGTAGCGATATAGCGGTAAATCTCCTGGAAGCTCTCCACCTCCGCGTCGGAGAAATCCCCCTCCTCTTTTGTTTTGAAAAAAGCGATCTGGATGTAGGCGTTGATGCCAAACGCCAGAGAAAGACAGTAGTGGGCACCGAACTCCTTCTCGATGAGCCGCACAAAGCTGGATTTGTCGTAGGTATTTTTTGCATAAAAATCAGAGGCCCGGTACATCCGCGGATTTTGATTAAAATAGGTCAATCCGTCGGCAACTGCCTCCTCATACATGGTTTTTCGCATCTTATCGTAGCGCAGGATCCGCGAATAGGCGTGATCTGCCCCGGCCACTTCCATTCCGTTTTTCCGGATCCAGGAAAGGAACTGCCCTTCGGTGTTATAAATGAAGATCGCTGCCCGCTCCAGGCCGAAATCCCGCTGCAGCGCGTCCAGCAACCCTACACTGAAAAATTCCCGGGCGGAAATCTGCCGCTCCGACATCTCCGTCACGAACCGCGACGCCTCTTTATCGTTGTAAGCCATAGCACGCCAGGCCTCCTCTTTTCGACAGGTATTGTTATCTGTATTTTACTACGTTTATGTTTTCAAATCAACGAAAGGAGCACCTGTTATCATGAAAAAAGATGCCTGAACCTTCTGCCGATCATTCGGCAAAAAGCAGACATCTTTTATTTTCCATATGCTCTGTCATGACGCTGCGGGGCAGATCATTCACATCACAGAAATCTTCCCTCGGGTTTTACGATTGCTGCAGGTGCTTCCGCGCCGGGCGGTACCACATGAGCGCCAGGAACATGAGTAGCGCCGTGGTGGACAGGCTGATGGGGTACGCCATCATGATGGTGCGGAAGGTCTGGCTTCTGGGGAATGCGGTGAAGATCCACAGCAGGCGGACGCCGCACACGCCGATGATGGTGAGTACCGCCGGTACCACGGATATACCGAAGCCCCGCAGGTAGCCGGAGAAATTCTCATACAGCATGGTAAACGTATATGCCGAGAAGATCAGCAGCAGTCTGGTATAGCCAATCTCGATGACCGCCGGATCGCTGTTGAAGATCGCCAGCAGATTTTTTCCAAAAAACAATACGATAAAAATGGTGGCTGCCGTGGCGATGGTGTCCTCCAGCAGGCACAAAAGCAGCACCTTCCGGCAGCGCTTGATCTGCCCGGCGCCGAAATTCTGGCCGGTGAAGGTGGTGCACGCCTGGCTGAAAGCGTTCAGCACATCGTAGGCAAATATTTCCAGATTGAAGGCCGCGCTGGAAGCGGCGATGACCACCGTACCCAGGCTGTTGATGGCCGACTGGATCACGATGTTGGCAACAGCAAACACGGCGCTCTGGATGCCCGCAGGCAGGCCGATGCGCAGAATCTTCACAAACACATCCTTGTGGAAACGAAGCTCGTCCAGCCGGATGCGGATGGCCTGATCCGTCCGCAGCAGCTTCACCAGCAGGATCAGGGAACTCACCGCGTTGGAAAGTACCGTGGCAATGGCAACGCCGTTGACCGTCATATGCAGCACCACCACGAAAAACAGATTGAGACAGACGTTCAAGACACCGGAGATGGCCAGCGCCTCCAGCGGCATCCTTGTCTCGCCGACACTCCGGAAGATCGCCGCCTCAAAATTGTATAAGAGAATGACCGGCAACCCCAGCAGGTAAATGCGGATATACAGCAACGCCTGAGGAAATACGTCCTCCGGCACGTTCAGCATCCGCAGCAGGCTGCCCACACCCAGCTCGCCGATGACCGCCACCAGGGCGCCGCCCGCCACAGCCATGATCACCGCCGTATGTACCGCGTGGTGAATGGTTTTCTCATCCCCTTGGCCCACTGCATGGGCGATGACCACATTGGCGCCCAAGGCAATGCCGATGAATAGGTTCAGCAGCAGGCCCACGATGGGGCTGTTGGCGCCCACGGCCGCCACCGCCACCGTCCGCATCTCGCCGGTAAAATTGCCCACAATGGCCACGTCAGAGGCGTTAAACAGCTGCTCCAGAATGCCCGTGGCCGCCACCGGCAATGCGTACAGGATGAGTTTGTTCCAGATGGAGCCATGCAGCATATCCATACTCCGCTTTTTCGTTTGTCCGCTCATAGTTTCCCCTCGATTTCTATTCTTTGTCTCTTCTATTGTTTTTGTTTCCGTTGATGTCCGTTTGCATTTTGACTTCATTTATACAAATGTCTGACAGATTTTCCGTGATATCGCTGTCACACTTGATATTGCTGTCATACTTGATAGGATATCTTCCTTTATTCTGTTCATTATACGCAGTTGTTCTTTTCATAGCAAATATATATTAGCTATCATTTACCATAGTTTACAGGAATGATATTTTGGATTAAAATAAGAGAAAAATGATAGTGGGGGAATCTGTATGGACATTCGCATCCTGCGCTATTTTCTGGCAGTTGCAAGAGAAGAGAATATTACAAGAGCGGCGGAAAGCCTGCACATCGCCCAGCCTTCCCTGTCCAAGCAGCTCATGGAGCTGGAACAGGAGCTGGGGAAGCAGCTGCTCATCCGGGGAAAACGCAAGATCACGCTGACCGAGGAGGGGATCCTGCTGCGCAAACGGGCCGAGGATATCGTATCCCTGGTGGAAAAGACCGAGCGGGACATTTCTTCTGATTCCCGGGAGATTTCCGGGGAAATCGTGCTGGGCGGCAATCCCACGCACACCCTTCTGGCAGCGGCTTCCGCCCTGCAAAAGCAGTATCCGGACATCCGGTTTCATTTCTACAGCGCCGATGCCACGGACATCACCGAGCGGCTGGATCACGGCAGCCTGGATTTCTCCGTTCTGCTGCAGCCGCCCCACACGTCCCGCTATGAAAGTCTCGCGCTGCCCGACACCTCCGCCTGGGGCGTGCTCATGCCCCGGAAGGATGCCTTTGCCCGGCTTCCTGTCATCCGCCGGGAAGAGCTGCTGCAGATGCCGCTGGAGATCCACTATCATCTCGTGTGGAAACGGGACAGTGTCTTTGGAAAGGCCGCTGGGCTGTTTCTGGAGGAAGTAAGGAGACGGGCAGAGGTAGCAGCTGCGTCCGCTCCTCGCAACGTCCCGGCTTCATGAATCATCTGCTTGGCTTACTGCTGTGCTTCCTCTATCTTCCGAAGCTCCGGCAGCACGGTCGCCAGCATCGTCACAAAGCACAGGCCCCCGCCGATGACGTTGGACACCGGCTCCGCCAGGAACACGCCATCCGTCCCCATGGAAAGCCCAAAGGGCAGAAAATACGTCAGCGGCACCACGATCACCACTTTTCTCAAAATAGAGAAAAAGATGGCCTGCTTTTTCTTATTTAATGATTTGAACACCATCTGTCCGATGTACTGCAGATCCATGAACACAAACGCCGCGAAATACAAATTCAGCGGCCGGACCGCATGGCTGACCAGCGTGGCATCTGAGCTGAAAATACGGATCAGCGCCTCCGGCGCCAGCAGGATCACACTCCACGTCAGTGCCGTGTACAGCAGCACCAGCGTCGCCACCACCCGGATGGACTTCCGTACCCGGGCAGGCCGTCTGGCCCCGTAATTATAGCTCAGCACCGGGGAAGCGCCCTCGCTCATGGCATGGATGGGTGTCTCCACCAGCTGCCGGACGCTGGAAATGATCGTCATGATAGAGATGTACAGATCCCCGCCGGTCACCGACAGCACATGGTTGCAGGAAATACTCACCAGACTGTTGGTCAGCTGCATGATAAAGCCCGCCGTTCCCAGACTGATGATATTGGCCGCCAGCGGCAGACTTTCCGCCAGTTCGTCCTTTCGCAGCAGCCGCACCTTCAGCTCCGCTTTCCCGTGCAGAAAGGTAAACACAAAGACCGCCGACAGAATCTGAGACAGCACCGTGGCAATGGCCGCCCCCTGGATGCCCAGATGCAGACCGAACATCAGCACCGGGTCCAGCACCAGATTGGTGCCCGCCCCCACTGCCACCGACAGCATGCCAATGGTGGCATAGCCCTGGGCGTTGATGAAAGGATTCATGCCCGTGGCGATCATGGCCGGCAGCGTGCCCAGCAGATAGATCATCAGATACGGGTACGCATACTGGATGCCGTCCGCGGACGCGCCAAACAGAAACAGCAGCGGTCTGGCAAACAGCATTCCGATCACCATCAGAAGCAGCGCCGCCCCGCACACCATGGTAAACGCCGTGTTCATGATCTGATCCGCCTTTTTCGCATCCCCCTGTCCCTGGCTGATGGCAAACAGCGGCGCCCCGCCGGTGCCGAACAGGTTGCTGAACGCCGTGATGATCACAATGATCGGAAAGCATAAACCCACCGCCCCCAGCGCCACCGTCCCCACATCCGGGATCCGGGCAATATAGATCCGGTCCACAATGTTGTACAGAAGGTTCAAAAGCTGCGCCACCAGCATCGGCAGCGCAGCACTTAAAATGTGATTGGTTACAGTTCCGTTTTCAAAATCGATTTTTTTCATAAATTTGTATCAATATTTCTGAATTCCTGTCTGATCAGGCCCGTCCGTCACTGCCGCACACAAGGATCTTGCTCATGACGTACTGTTTCACTTCTTCTCTTCCCCGGGCATTGTATTTCTTCGGGTCAAACACATCGGGATCTTCCTGCATATACGCTTTCACGCCCTTGGAAAATGCGATTCTTAAGTCTGTCGCATAGTTTACCTTGCAGATACCTCTGCGGACACACTCTCTGACAATATCATCCGGCACACCGGAAGTTCCATGCAGAACGAGAGGAATGGTTACTACCTCACGGATGGCGCTTAAGCGGTCTACGTCTACCTTCGGGATTCCCTTGTATACGCCATGGGCGGTGCCGATGGCAACCGCCAGAGAATCTACGCCGGTTCTCTCAACAAATTCCCTTGCCTGCTGCGGATCGGTGTAAGGATTCTCATCCCCGGCTTCCAGATCATCCTCTTTGCCGCCTACTTTTCCAAGCTCTGCCTCCACCGGCACACCGGACGGATGGCACGCATCTGCCACGGCCTTGCTGACTGCGATATTATCCTCAAAGCTCTCATGGGAACCGTCGATCATGATGGACGTATAGCCTACCCGCAGGGCACGCATGGCCAGATCAAAACTGTTGCCGTGATCCAGATGCATGACGATCGGTACCGACGCCATCTCTGCCGCTGCCTTTGCATTGGCGTAAAAATATTTCAGATCTGCATATTTTACGGTAGAGGGGGTTGTCTGCATGATCACAGGAGCTTTCAGCTCCTCCGCTGCTGCTGCCACTGCCTGTACCATTTCCATATTTTCCACATTAAATGCGCCGATCGCATAGCCGTTTTTCTGCGCATCTGCAAAAAGTTCTCTCGTTGTAACCAGTGCCATCGTTATCTCCTTCTTTCCTGTTATTTTTTATTTCAGTTTCTCTACTGTGATCTGTTCCATCAGGATGCCTGCCATCTTCGGCTCAAAATCCCCGGTATTGGGAGACAATGCATTGGCCGTGGCAACAGACGCCGCATATTTCAGCGCTTTTTCCGGCGGATAGTTTTTCTCCAGAGCAACGGCAAAGGCGCCCACCATGGAGTCACCGCAGCCCACGGTGTTCACCACTTCCAGCCTGGGGATCACGGCACGGTAGCAACCTTCCCTGCACACAAGCAGGGCGCCGTCCCCGCCCAGGGAAACGACCACATGAGGAATGCCCATGGCCTGAATCTTCTCCGCGCAGGCGATCACGGCCTCCATACTGTCCAGTTTTTCTCCGAACAGCTGCTCCATCTCATCCCGGTTGGGCTTCACCATGTCCGGGCAGGCCCGAAGACCGGCTTTCAGCGTATCTCCGCTGGAATCCAGGATCACTTTCTTTCCCATGCCTTTTGCAAGAGAAATGATCTTTCCGTACACATCGCTGCTCACACCCCGGGGAATGCTGCCGGAAATCGTCACCACATCACTGTCCTGTATGATCTGCGGCAGCCGATCCATAAACTGTTTCTCCTCTTCCGGGCTGACGGTAAAGCCCGGCTCCAGATATTCTGTGGAACCGTAGCCCGGATCCAGAATGTTGATACAGCAGCGGGTCTCTCCATTTACATAGCCAAAGCTGTGGGGAATCCCGTCCTGCTCCAGCAGATGCTCCAGCTGCTGCCCGTTGTAACCGCCCACCAGGCCGGTGGCCTGCACCTTTGCCCCGCACAGGGCAATGACCCGGGCCACATTCAGTCCCTTGCCGCCTGCGGTGGTGCGGCTTTTGGATACCCGCATCACCGTGCCGTTCTTGATCTCATCTGTCATAAAATACGCCTTATCCAGCGCCGCATTCATTGTAACTGTCGTTATCATATGCTTCTCCTACTTTTCACTGTCGATCAGGATCTTGCCCTTTACGGTGCCCGGTGTCTTGTACATCTCGAAGGCATCTGCAATCTGGCTCAGCGGCATTTTTCTGAAAATAAAGGAATCGTCAAACTTCAGATCTCCGGTCTTGAAGTAATGTGCTGCCAGATCCCACTCTTTTCCCGGGAACGGTGCGCTGTAGGACATCCAGGAACCGGTCAGGTTGAATTCTTTACGGTTGATGTTCTCCCACTCGGCTACGGTAAAGGTCAGTTCTTTCGTGGGCGTGCCGATGAAGCATACATTGGCTTTGTTGGCAGCCAGTTCAAAGGCCATCTTCATGGTGATGGTATTGCCTGCGGTCTCGTATACATAGTCAAAGCCTCTGCCGCCGGTCAGTGCCATTGCCTGCTCCATGAAATCCGCATCCTTCGTATTGATGCCTGCCGTTGCACCCAGGCGCATGCCCATGTCCAGACGCTCTTTGGCGATATCAAAGATCACAACCTCTTTTGCGCCGAAAATCTTTGCCCACTGTGCGGTAAACATACCGATGGTGCCGCCGCCCAGGATGGCCACCGTCTTTCCGCCTTCATAAGGCACCCGCAGCAGACCGTGCAACGCCACTGTTGCAGGCTCGAAAAATGCACCCTGCTCAAAGGAAACGCTGTCGTCAAATTTTACCGCATTTTTCTCCGGCACTGCCACATATTCTGCGAAGCTGCCGAACTCTCTGGAACCAATAAAGCTGTAGTGCTTGCACAGAGAATAGTTGCCCTTCTGGCAGTCCTCACATTTCATGCAGGGCACCAGCGGAACACCGGCCACTCTGTCTCCGGGCTTGAGGCTTGTCACACCTTCTCCGATCTCCTCTACCACTCCCGAAAACTCATGTCCGAGTACATTCGGGAAGAAATGGCAGGCATTTCCGTTTACCCGCGGAATATCAGAACCACAGATTCCTGTATACTTTACCTTGATCAGCACATGGCCCGCTGTTGCTTTGGGCTTCTCAATCTCCTCGTACCGAATATCCTCTCTTGCGTGTACAACTCCTGCTTTCATGCTTCTTCTCCTCCTGTTTTATTGATTCATTATATTTTTCAGATCTTTGTAAAGATCCAAATAGATCTCATAGTTTCTCATATAAGCATCATGGGTGCTGTCATCCGGTGTATGCTCTCTCGTGATATGTACCGTCCGGTTCACCGCATCGTCGAAATCCCGATAAATGCCTACCCCCACACCGGCCAGGAGCACTGCCCCCAGCGTGGTTGCCGCGTCCGAAAACGGAACGATCACCTTTTTCCCGGTGATATCTGTCTTGATCTGCGTCCACAAAAGAGAGTTGGCAGAACCGCCCATGGCGCGGAGAACCTCTACATGCGCCCCCACACTTTCTGCGATATCCAGATTGTGTTTCAGGGAAAATGCCACGCCCTCCATAGCCGCCCGGATCATGTGGGCCTTCGTCTTGCCGAAATCCAACCCGTAAAATACCCCTTTCGCGTTGGGATCCCAGATGGGAGAACGCTCTCCGGACATATAGGGCAGAAAGACCACGCCCTCGCTTCCCGGCGGTATCGCTGCCGCCTGTTCATTATACTGATCCAGGGAAGATTTGCCGGTCTCTTTCGCAATGCTGCGCTCATAGGCGCCAAATTCCCGTTCCATCCATTTCATCACACCCCCGCCGCCGGTGCTTCCGCCCTGCAGCAGCCATTTGCCCGGCACCACATGATAGCCGAGGATGAGACGGGGATCCGCGGTATAGCTATCCATACAGATGCTCATGCCGCCTGCCTGTCCGCCCTGCTCCTGGGTCTCGCCCGCATGAATGACACCGGCTCCCAGTGCCCCGCAGGCTGCATCCAGACCGCCTGCCACCACGGGAATGCCGCTGACCAGACCAATCTGTACCGCTGCTTCTTCGGTAACGGTTCCCACCACCTGATGACAGGGCACGATCTTGGGTAAAAAATGCCGAGGGATGCCCAGCTCGTCACACATATCCATATCCCACTGCCCGGTGCGCATGTTGAAGCAGTGGAAGCCATAGCTCTGGCAGATATCCTGTGTCACGGCACCGGTCAGCCGGTAAGCGATAAAGCTGTTGGCCTGCAGGATCTTGTCGATCTTCGCATAAACCTCCGGCAAATTTTCCTTATACCAGATGATCTTGGCCGTCGTGTAAGATGGCCGGAGCATATTGCCGGACACCTCAAATATCCGATCTGCACCGATCTGCGCATTCAGACGGTCACAGATGTCCTGCGCCCGGGTATCCATCCAGATGGGCGTGTTCGTCAGCACATGACCTTCCCTGTCAATGGCAATGGCGGACCAGCCCTGTCCGTCAATGCCAATCCCTGCGATCTCCTCCGGCGCCACCGCACCTTTCTCCAGACATTTCTTCGTTGCCTGGCACACCGCATCCCACCACTCATCCGGGTTCTGCTCTGCCCATCCCGGTTTCGGATAATATACGGCATAGTCTCCCGAGGCCGCGGCCTTTACCTGTCCATCCAGAGTAAAAAGTGCCACCTTACAGGCGCTCGTTCCGATATCAATTCCCAAAAGATATTTCTTCTCCATTCTTTTCCCCTCCGGTGATTGATCGTCTAATTCCTTTTCTTGCTTTATTATATCATAACATTCCTACATTTTAAAGGAAAGCACAAATTATTCGGGATTTTCACTAAAAAAGAATGGCCAGAACGCATCCGGCCACTCTTCTGAAAATTCCTGTGAAATTTTTCCCTGTCTATTCCGTCTCGATAGCATTTGGATAAATCTTCGCCATCTTTGCATCGTCGTAATGCACATCGGCCCATTTCTGCCAGCCACTGGTGGCTTCCACGCCTTTGCTTCTCTGGTCGTGCCGCACCAGTGCCACGCAGGACACGGCCACATTGCAGCACATGAAAACGATCAGCGCCCAGGTCAGAAGCTTGCCGCCCACGACAGGAAGCTTTTCGATCCATTTTTCCATAAGCGGGCAGAGGAGTTTGAGCCACACCACCGCCGCGATGCCCCAGAAGAAGCAGTACAGCAGGTTGATCCTGCCGCCCAGGTTGAAGGGGATCTTGCTGTAGTCCCAGAACACCTTGCCGAACACCAGCTCGGTGAAGACACTGCACAGGTACTCGTAGGCGCCGCCCAGCAGGGTACCGATGAGGAAAAGGAACCGGTCACTCCGGTTCTTATACTTGTACAGAAGGGCGGTGGCCAGCGCGATGGCCAGTCCCCAGACGATGCTGAAGGGGCCCCACACCACGCTGCTGCGGCTCATCCACACACCGGCGGTGACCCGGCAGAAGATGGTTTCCGTGATGTCGCCGAGAAAAGCGCCGATGAAAAACAGCATGACAACCTTATAGAAACCGCAGCCCGCCGCAAATACCTTCTCATTGGCCAGCCTTGCCTCCACGGCCTGAATCTTCGGATAGGCTTTTCGGATACGCCGCTCCACACGCCGGGAGATCCAGGAGCCCAGCTCTTCGCTGACTTCGTCGATGCGTTCATCCGTTTCTGCCCAGCGGGCTGCATGCTTGCTGTGTCCGAACAGCAGGATGCAGGACGCCAGAATGTCCACCAGCAGTACAGCCACCAGCGCCAGCAAAACCATCCGCATCACCACGCCCGGCAGGAATTTCAAAAGCTGCAGCAGCAGGCGGTTGCCGAAACGAACAGTACAGAAACCCAGCGCGCCAAAGATCAGGGATGCCGGCAGGCAGATATAGCCGTCCAGGTTCCAGCGGACATCAGAGTAGTCCCACCAGCGCTCCCGGAATATTTTTTCAATGAGATGGCCGCTGATCCACTCCGCCGCCGTTGCATAGACGACTGCAAAAAGATAGAGCCAGCCGCCGGTCAGCTCCTGCAGGCCCACGGTCATGACAACCGCCGTGATACCATAGATCACGCAGAACGGCCCGTTGACCAGGCCACGGTTCACGAACCGTTTCTGTTTCAGCGCAGCTGTCACGGTTTCCAGTACCCATCCGCCGAAGGAATACAGGAAAAACAGCCACAAAAGTTCATAACCTGTAAAAGTATTCATTGTCTCTTCCCCTGTCCAGGCCTCCCGGCCCTTCGTATTTTTTCTACTTCTTCTGTCTGATCTGTTCCCGATGAGAAACCGGTTTTCTCCTGATTGCCGATGCTATAAGAGCGGTGCAAACAGCCGCAGCACACACTGGGCGATCCGCAGCACGGTGGAGCGTCCGCTCCGGTATTGCTCGGTCACCTCCCGGCACACCGGGAACAGCTGTGCAAAATCTTCCCCGATCTGTTCCACCGCCGGGCAGCCGTACAGAAATACCCCGTTTTCAAAATGATGATACAGGCTGCGGTAATCCATGTTGATGGTTCCCACCGTGGCCGCCACGCCGTCACAGAACGTCTGCTTGGCATGGATGAAGCCCGGCGTGTATTCGTAGATCCGCACCCCCTGCATGGCAAGTCCCGCATAGTAGGAGCGGGTCACCTTGTAGATCAGCTTTTTGTCCGGGATACCCGGGGTGATGATCCGCACATCCACGCCCCGCTTGGCCGCCAGCCCCAGCTCCCGGGTCATCTCATCGCTGATGATCAGATAAGGCGTTGCCGCATAGAACCGGTGCTTCGCGCTCTTGATCAGGTTCAGGTACACATTTTCTCCCATGTACTCGTCATCCAGCGGGCTGTCCGCATAGGGCTGGACGAAGCCGTTCCCCAAGGCATCCAACTTCTGCTCATCCTGCGCGACAGCTGCTTCATCTGCCCTTTCTCGGGCTGCAGACACCTTCTCGTCTGAAAACTGCGCCGCTGCCGGGAGCCGCCCTGCTCCGGCAGCCTCCAGATATTTCTCCCAGCCGCTCTCCTCCTGCTGTCCTCTGACAGAGGCGTTCCACATTTCCAGGAACAGTGCGGTCAGCGTCTGCACCGCCCCGCCGGTGAGCTTGACGCCGGTATCCTTCCAACGCCCATAGGGGTGAGTGATGTTAAAATACTCGTCCGCCAGATTGTAGCCACCGGTGAAGCCCACCTTCCCGTCGATGACGGTGATCTTCCGATGATCCCGGTTGTTCATGAACACCTTGATCACCGGCAATACCGGGTTGAACACCCGGCAGGCAATGCCCAGCGCTTCCATCCGGTGAATGAAATCCAGGCCGATAAACCCGATACTTCCCACATCGTCATACAGGATCCGCACTTCCACACCGGTCGCCGCCCGTTCTGCCAGCACATCCCGCATCCGCCCGAAGGCCTCCGCTTCCTCGATGGCATGATATTCCAGAAAAATAAATTCTTTCGCTTCCCGCATCTGACGCAGCTGTTCCTCGAAACCCTCCGCGGCCTCGCTGTAAAATTCCACCTCCGTATTTTCATACACAGGAAATTTTCCGTAGTTGTATATATAACGGCACTGGTTTGCCGCGGCAAAATCCGTCTGCTCCAGGTGGTGCATCACCGCCGGATCCTGGCGCAGCCTGCCAAACAGCTTCCCATCAATGGCTTCGTAACGGCGGCGCATGGGTTTTGTGGCATCCTTATTGGCCGCCAGCGCATAGAAGCACAGCCCCATCACCGGAAACACAAGGATCAGCACCGTCCAGGACATTTTAAATGCCGAATTCTGCTGTTTGCCGTAAATGCGCAGCACCAGCAACAGGGCCAGCAGACTGCTGATCAGGGAGATGGCCGTGGAATACCGGTTCAGCCGGATAAACTGCTCCAGGATCCACACCAGCTGAATGAGCACACTGATCGCCACAAACGCCAGCCGTCGGATGCTGTTTTTCACATTGGATTTCTGCTCTGTACGCATTCTTTTCTTCATCTTATCTTCCTCTGTTCCTCATTCTGTTTCTCCATTTTGCGGAATCGGTTGATATCCCTTGCCACATCGCCGATGGCCGCAAACAGCGGCTGAAACATGCCGATCCGGTAAAAGGTCTGCACCAGCACGCCCACGGGTACGGCGACGATCATGCCCACCACGCCGTACAGCTTGTACCCGATGTAAATCCAGATCAGCGTGGCCAGGGGACTTAAGCCCACCGTGTCACCCACGATCTTCGGCTGGATAAGCTGCCGCACGGTCTGGCTCACCGCGTAGATGACCAGCAGTCCCACCGCCATCCGGTAATCATGGGCCAGAAACTGGAATAACGCCCAGGGCAGCAGCACCGTGCCTGTACCCAGAAACGGCAGGAAATCCAGAAATGCCGTGAGAAAGGCGATAAGCACCGCAAAGCGGATGCCCAGCACGGCAAATCCCACCAGCAAAATGAGAAACACCACGCCCATGATCTTAAACTGGGCTTTGAAATACCCGCCCACGGCATTTTTGATGCTGTCCGTGGCGATGAGAAACGTTTTCTGTACGTTTTCCGGCACATTTTCCCGGAAAAATTTCATGATCCGCTCCCGGTCTGCAATGAAAAAATAGGCAGACAGAATGACGAACACCACACCCAGCAGATAGGAGGGCAGATTTTTGGCAAAATTGCCCGCCGCCGTCACGGTGGGCCGCCCGATTTCTTCCACAATGGTGCCCATGTACGAATCAAACTGGGTGCCCAGGGATGCCAGCCCTGCCTGCAGGCCGTCCGGCAGCTGCGCATACACACCGCTCAGATTTTTGCCGATCTGGGTAAACTCCTCCCCCATCCGGGCATAGGTCTCCGGAAACGCATAAATGAAGCCCACGATCTCCCCGCCCAGTCTGGCGATGATGAGATAGAGCACCAGCACCACCAGCGCAATGGCCGTAATGATAATGAGCATGGAACCGTGCCTGCGCACGATCCGGAACCGTTTTTCCATCAGCCGCACCAGCGGATTGGCCAGGATCGCCAGGATCCAGCCAATGACCAGCGGCAGGAAGAACAACAGTAACCGCGGCACCACCGTAAACAGCAGGACAATGCCCGCTGCCCACAAAAGCAGATTCACCAGCAGCTTCGCATATTTTTCTTTCATCGGATCATCCCCTCTGCCCTTATTCTACCCTGCCCGCCGCCGCCCGTAAAGGCCTACGGGCACACTTTTCGATAAAGATAGGTTGCAAAATAAATGATGGCCGAGATGATGACGATGGTGGGGCCGGTGGCCACGTTCACGTAAAAAGAAACGATCAGCCCCAGAATGCCGGAAAACATGGAAAACAGCACCGAAAAGAAGTGATATTCCCGGATGTTGACGGAAAGATTGCGGGCCGATGCCACCGGCAGGATCAGCAGGGCGTTGATGATCATAAGCCCCACCCATTTGATAGAAAGCATGACGATGCACGCCGTCAGGATGGCGAACAGATTGTCCATCAGCGCCACCGGAATGCCCCGGCTGGACGCCACGGAACGGTTGATGCTCACCGCATTTAACCGATTGAACGCCGCCAGCCAGAACACCAGCGTCACCACAAAAATGAGCAGCAGATAGCCCAGCTCTTTGCCGGAAATGCTCAAAATATCGCCCACCAGCAGGCCGGAATATTTGCTGAAATTGCCGCCCTGGGACAGGATCGCCAGGCCCAGCGCCACGCTTAAAGAGGAGCACACGGAAATGATGGTGTCCGTGTTCTGGGTCTGCTTCGCCTTCAGCCGGTTTAACACCAGCGCAAAAACAATGGCAAAGGCGATCATGGTCAGATTCGTATCCGCCACGCCCAGCACCACGCCGATGGCAATGCCGGTCAGCGCCGAATGGCCCAGCGCATCGGAGAAAAACGCCATCTTGTTGCTGACGATCATGGTGCCCAGAATGCCAAACAGCGGCGTGATGATCAGGATGGCCAGCAGCGCATTTTTCATAAAATCAAAGGAAACCCAGGAAAAGGGCAGCAGCGTTTCCATCCAGCTGTAAATTACTTGCATCCCTCTGCCGCCTCCTCTCTCGTCTCAAATTCCACTTTGCCGAAAATCCGGTGAAAGCTTTCGCTGGCGTATACCTCCGCCGGGGTGCCCCGGGCCACGATCTTTGTATCCAGCAGGATCACCTCATCCGCATATTTTTCCACATAATCCAGGTCATGAGAAATGAGGATGATGGCCATGTCGTACTCTTTTTTCAGCCGTACCATGATCCGGTAAAACAGATCCATGCCGTTTTTGTCGATACCGGCCACCGGCTCGTCCATGATGAGCAGATTCGGGGCATCCATCACCGCCATGGTCAGCAGCACCCGCTGCAGCTCGCCGCCGGACAGCTTGCCCACCTGCTTGTCGATGAGATCCGTCGCCTCAAATACCTCCAGGTGCTCCCGGATCGCCGCATATTCTGATTTTTTCTTATGGAGAAATACCGGAAAATTGGAGTGATAGCTGGCGATCATATCGTACACGCTCATGGGCGTATCCCGGTCGATGTTCACCTTCTGGGGCACATAGCCGATCTTCATTTTCTGCAGATTGCCGTTTTCATGGGTTTTCAGTTCAATGGTACCCGTGTGGGGAATCTCGTTCAGGATGGCCCGCACCAGCGTGGATTTCCCGGCGCCGTTCTTGCCGATGATCACGTTCAGTTTGCCGCAGTGGATATGGAGATTGATGTCCTCCAGGATCACCTGTCCCTCGATCTCCACGCCCAGATGATTGACCTTGATGCAGTGAAGGCCGCATGGTCCGCTGTGTGTCATTTCGATTCCTCCTTTCCCGTTTCTATTTCCTGAAAGGCTTGCTGCAATGTCTCCAGATTTTTTTCCATCCCGGTGATGTAGCTGTCCGCGTCATAGTTGCCACTGACAAGGGAATCCAGCACGTACACCCGGGCATCCGTCTCCCGGGAAACCGCATCTGCCAGCTTCGTTCCATACTGCTCTTCCGTAAACAGAAGATCGATGTTTTCCTGTTTCACCAGATCCACGATTTCCGACACTTCTCTGGCGCTCAGGCTCGTATTCTCGTCCATGTCAATGACATAGGAAATATCCATGCCCGTCATGTCCGCAAAATAGGCAAAGGCATCGTGGAATAAAATGATCTTCTCCCCGTCTGCCCGTCCCCGCAGCGTCTCCAGCTCCTGATGCAGCGTTTCCAGTCGCGCCTCATAGGCAGCGGCGTTGGCCTCGTAAGTCTCCCTGTGAGCAGGGTCGTTGTCCGAGAGCGCCTGGGCAATGTTTTCCACGTAAACCTCATACCGTCCCACATCCATCCACACGTGAGCGTTCACATCCCCGTGATCGTGGGTATGATCGTGTACATGGCCATCCTCACTTTCGTGAACGTCTGTATCCTCCGCATGATCGTGTACATCTGTGTCTCCTTCATCATGCACATCATATTCGTGCGACAATCCTGCTGTTGTCCCGTCGTCTGCATCATGCGCATCATACACCTGTCCGTCTACGGTCTCCAGAAAGTCGATCCCCTCGCTGGCCTCGGCCACCGGCAGATTGGGATAGCTGGTGAACACATCGCTCAAGAAGCTTTCGATGCCACCGCCATTGACCAGAAACAGATCCGCATGGGACAGGGAGATCATATCCTGGGGTGTCAGCTGATAGTCATGGAGACACCCGGTCTGAGGTTCGGTCAGATTATGAAGCTCCACGCCTTCCACATCGCCGATGACATTTTTTGCTGCAATGTAGATGGGATAAAAGGAGGTCACCACCTGGAAAGTTTCATCCTCTCTGTTTCCCACCGCTGCGTCCTCTGTCCGGGCATCGCTGTCGTCTGTCTTACCCTCTGTCTGGGTGCTGCCGCTGCTTTTGCCATGGCTGCCGCTCCCTCCGGAACCGCATAACACCGTGATTCCAAAGCCCGCCGCGGTCAGCGCCGCCAGCAGGACAGCTGTAAATATATATTTTCGTTTCATTTCCGGTTCCTCTTTTCTGTCTTGCAAAATTTCTTTCCCAGAAATTACCAGTTTTCATCATTCTTCTGAAAAAGGGACAGCCCTCTGACCATCCCCTTCTATTCATACATTTCATATCTGTCCTTGCATACATCTGACGACTGCCTGACAGCTGTATTTCCGGACAGTTTACTCCCCATCATGCTCCGGCTCTGCACAAATCAGATCCCAGATCTCCTCCCGGCCTTCCTTGGTCTCCGCAGAAAACGGAATGATCTTCGTGCCGGGCAGGACGCCCAGGCCGGTGCGCACCAGCTTCAACTGTTTGTCCCGCTGGCTCCGTTTGATCTTGTCCAGCTTGGTGGCAATGATGATGGGCGCAAACCCGTTGCTGACGATCCACTCATACATCATCTTATCGTTGACCGAGGGCTCATGCCGGATATCGATGAGCAGGAACACATACTGGAGCTGCTTCGATGTGTGCAGATACCGCTCGATCATCTTGCCCCACTGCTCCTTGGCCTCCTGGGATACTTTGGCATAGCCGTATCCCGGCAGATCCACCAGATACCGTTCATCATTGATATTGTAAAAATTAATGGTCTGGGTCTTACCCGGCTGTGCCGATGTCCGAGCCAGAGACTTGCGGTTCATCAGCGCATTGATGAGGGAGGATTTTCCCACGTTGGATTTTCCCGCAAAAGCCGCCTCCGGCTTGTCATTTTTCGGCAGCACACTGGTGATGCCGCATACCGTTTCCAGATTTACACTTTTAATTACCATGTTCTTCCCTTCTCTCTCAATCGCCAGACATTCCATTTCGTTTACTCTGCCACCAGCGCCTGCTCCAGCACCTGGCTCATGTTTTCCACCGGAATGATCTCCAGACCTTTCTTGATCTCCGCGGAGATCTCCGCCACATCATCCTCGTTTTTCTTCGGTACGAGTACCGTGCGGATGCCCGCACTCTTGGCTGCCAGCAGCTTTTCCTTCAGACCGCCGATGGGCAGCACCCGTCCCCGCAGGGTGATCTCTCCGGTCATGGCAAGATCCGCCCGCACCGGCCGTTTGATGATGGCCGACAGCATGGCCGTCGCCATGGTGATTCCGGCAGAGGGGCCGTCCTTTGGCACCGCACCCTCGGGAATGTGGATATGGATATCATTCTTTTTGAAAAAATCATCCTCAATGTGATACGCCGGCCCGATGGAACGGATGTAGCTGATGCCGGCCTTAGCCGACTCCTTCATCACATCGCCCAGTTTTCCGGTGAGGGCAAACTCGCCCTTGCCCGGCATGACGTTGACCTCGATCTCCAGCGTATCGCCGCCGGCGCTGGTCCAGGCCAGGCCGCGGACAATACCGATGTCATTTTCTTTGTTTGCCATACTATAGGAATAGCGGGCTCTGCCCAGATATTTTTCCAGGCTGTTCTCCGTTACCCGGATGTGCTTTTTGCCATCCTCCAGGATTTCCCGGGCCGCTTTCCGGCAGATGGCACCGATCTTCCGCTCCAGCCCACGGACACCGGCCTCTCTTGTATAGGAACGGATCATTTTCTCCAGCGCTTTGTCACTGATGGTGATCTGTGCCTGCTCCAGGCCGTTTTTCGCGATCTGCTTCGGGATCAGATGCTCCTTCGCAATGTGCATCTTCTCATTGGCCGTATAGCTGCCCACCTCGATGAGCTCCATCCGGTCCAGCAGGGGCCGGGGAATGGTCTGCACATCGTTGGCGGTGGCAATAAACAGCACCTCGGACAGATCCACCGGCAGCTCCACGTAGTGATCACAGAACTTGTCATTCTGCTCCGAATCCAGCACCTCCAGCAGGGCGGATGCCGTATCTCCCTTGTAATCGCTGCTCACTTTGTCGATCTCATCCAGCAGCATCAGCGGATTTTTCACACCGGCGCTTTTCAGGCCTGTGATGATCCGGCCCGGCATGGCGCCCACGTATGTTCTTCTGTGTCCCCGGATCTCCGCCTCGTCCCGGACACCACCCAGACAGATGCGGACATATTTCTTATTCAATGCCCGGGCCACAGACTGGGCAATGGACGTCTTACCGGTTCCCGGCGGGCCCACCAGACAGATGATGGGGCTGTCGCCCTTGCTGGTCAGCGTCCGCACAGCCAGGAATTCCAGCACCCGCTCCTTCACCTTCTCCAGGCCATAGTGATCCTCGTCCAGCACCTTTCTGGCATTGCCGATATCGGTGTTGTCCTGGGACATATGGTTCCAGGGCAGAGACAGCAGCGTCTCAATATAGCCGCGGACCACCGCACCCTCGGAATTGTTCTGTCCCACGTTTTTAAAACGGGAAATCTCCTTGGCGATCTTCTCCTTGATATCCTCATCCGCTTCCAGGCCGGCCAGCTGCTCTTCAAAATGCTCCGCATCAGAAAAAGTGTTGTCCTCCCCCAACTCCTCCCGGATGTATTTTAACTGCTCCCGCAGCAGGTATTCCCGCTGGTTCTTGTCCACCCTCTCTTTGACCTTGGCCTGGATATCCCGCTTGATCCGCATGATATTCGTCTCGTTGGCCAGCATCTGGCTCAGTTCCCGGAATCGTCCCTCCAGATCCACCGTCTCCAGAATCTTCTGTTTTTCTTCATAATATAAAGGCAGGCTGTTGGCGATCTCATCCATCAGCGGTGCCAGTTCCTCTGTGGACTGCAGTACATTCTGGAACGCCTTTGCCAGCTTGCTGTTCTCACTGCAGTAATCATACAGCAGCTCCTTCAGCGTGCGTACCATGGCCTCTTCCGTCAGCGGAGACGGATGCTCCAGCTCCGCCGGATCAAAAACAGCAATCTCTGCTTCCAGATAATCGGTGTTCTCCTCCAGCAGAAGCAGTTCGGCCCGATCCTGTCCTTCCACAAGAATACGCAGAATATTGTTGGGCAGCTTGATGACCTGTTTGATCACTGCCACCAGACCGATATTATACAAATCTTCCCCGGTGGGTTCCTCCGCGTCCGGATCCTTCTGGGTGACGAGAAATACCTTCTCATCCTGCAGCATGGCCCGCTCAATGGCTTTGATGGAGCGTTCCCTGCTCACATCAAAATGAACGACCATGCCCGGAAGGATCGTCATGCCCCGCAGGGCAACCGCCGGTAATACCTTCGTTATTTCACTCATGTTTCTCATCTCTTCTTTGTTTTTCAAAAGCCGCGGGAACCCCCGGCCCCCGCGGCTATGCTGTTGTTCAGTTACTTATTTTATATTGCTCTGCGCCGTCCGGCCCGGGACTCCCGTCTCGTGATGATGGGCTCGCCGGTTCCGTCGATGACGTCCTTCGTCACCACACAGGACTCGATGCTCTCATCCGAGGGGATCTGATACATCAGATCCAGCATGGACTGCTCCATAATGGCCCGAAGACCTCTGGCACCGGTTTTGCGCTCCAGGGACTTCTTTGCCACTTCCTTCAGTGCCTCCGGCTCAAAGGTCAGCTGCACATCATCCAGTTCAAACAGCTTCTCATACTGCTTGACAATGGCGTTCTTCGGCTCTGTCAGAATCCGCTCCAGCGCGGTCTCATCCAGCTGATCCAGAGATACCACCATGGGCACACGGCCGACAAACTCCGGAATCAGGCCGAATTTTACCAGATCCTGGGGCAGGATCTTCTTCAGAACCTCTCCGATATTTTCTTCACTCTTATGGGTAATCTCTGCGTTAAATCCGATGGACTTCTGATCCATCCGCGCCTCAATGAGCTTCTCGATCCCCTCAAATGCACCGCCACAGATAAAAAGGATATTGGTGGTGTTGATCTGGATCAGCTCCTGATGCGGGTGCTTCCGGCCGCCCTGGGGCGGAACGGAGGCTTCGGTTCCCTCGATGATCTTCAGCAGTGCCTGCTGCACGCCCTCACCGGAAACGTCTCTTGTGATGGACACATTCTCGCCCTTCCGGGTGATCTTGTCGATCTCGTCAATATATATAATTCCATACTCCGCACGCTCGATATCGTAGTCTGCGGCCTGAATTAATTTCAAAAGAATATTTTCAACATCTTCTCCCACGTAACCGGCCTCTGTCAGCGCAGTTGCATCGGCGATCGCAAACGGCACGTTCAGAAGGCGGGCCAGCGTCTGTGCCAGAAGGGTCTTACCGGAACCGGTGGGGCCCAGCATGAGAATGTTGCTCTTCTGCAGTTCCACGTCCAGATCTCTGCCGGAGGTGACACGCTTGTAATGATTGTAAACCGCAACAGACAGTGCTTTCTTCGCCTCGTCCTGTCCGATGACATAATCATCCAGGAACTCCTTGATCTCCTGCGGCTTCAGAAGGTTGATCTCAAATTCATCCGGCTCCGGGTGATCCTGAAATTCCTCCTCAATGATCTCCGAGCAAATGTCCACACACTCGTCACAGATGTATGCTCCGTTGGGGCCAGCAATGAGCTTGCGGACCTGATCCTGCGTCTTGTTGCAGAAGGAGCAGCGCACCTTGTCTTCACTATTTTTTCCTGCCATCTTCTATACTCCTGTTTTTCCTTTTCCTAAAAAGAATCCCGCAAAAGAATTCTGCCTTGACCTTAGAAGGGACACGGCGATTAAACCACCCTGTCCCCTCGGCTCATTCTCTTATGCATGCTTCTCGATCACATGATCGATCAGGCCATATGCTTTTGCTTCCTCAGCAGACATCCAGTTATCTCTCTCGGTATCTGCCATGACAACATCCAGAGGCTTGCCGCAGTTCTCAGCCAGGATAGAATTCAGCTTCTTCTTGGTCTTGAGGATGTGCTCGGCAGCAATCTGAATCTCCGTTGCCTGTCCCTGTGCGCCGCCCAGCGGCTGATGAATCATCACTTCTGCGTTGGGCAGGGCAAAACGCTTGCCCTTGGTTCCGCCTGCAAGCAGGAACGCACCCATGCTGGCTGCCATACCGATGCAGGTCGTTGCCACATCGCACTTGATGTATTTCATCGTATCGTAGATCGCCATACCTGCTGTCACAGATCCGCCCGGGCTGTTGATGTACAGCTGGATATCCTTTCCCGGATCCTCAGATTCCAGGAAAAGCATCTGTGCCACGATCAGGCTTGCAGACACGTCGGTCACTTCCTCACCGAGAAAAATGATCCGGTCCTTCAGCAGGCGGGAATAAATATCGTAGGATCTCTCTCCTCTGCTTGTCTGCTCAATGACGTAAGGTACTAAACTCATATGACTTCCTCCTGTCTTACGACACGGCTGTCTATACTTCCTTTGCAGTATCTCTGATCAGATCTGCTGCTTTCTGGACAGCAATGTCCTCTTTCATTGTCTCAGCCTCAGCCTCGCCGATGAGCTGCTCTAATTTCTCTGTCTCCATCTGGTACATCTTTGCCATCTTCTCTACCTCAGCCTTGTACTCTTCCTCGGTAGCCTTGATATCCTCAGCCTTCACAACAGCCTCCAGTACCAGTCTTGTCTGGATTCTCTTCAGGGCGTTGGGCTTCATCTGCTCAGCCAGCTTGTCGTTGTCCATGCCGGTGAACTGATAGTACTGCTGCAGTGCCAGACCCTGCTGCTGCAGACGGCTTGCGAACTCATCCATCATCTGTCTTGTCTGTGTATCGATCATGGCTTCCGGAATGTCCATCTGTGCGTTCTCGATGGCTTTGGCGATAGCTGCCTCTTCCTTGGCCTCTTTTGCTGCTGCCTCTTTCTTCTCCTCGAGTTTCTTGCGGACATCAGCCTTGTACTCTTCCAGTGTGTTGAACTCGGAAACGTCCTGTGCGAAATCATCGTCCAGAGCCGGAAGCTCCTTTGCCTTGATCTCCTTCACGGTTACCTTGAACACTGCCGGCTTGCCAGCCAGATCCTCTGCATGATACTCAGCAGGGAACTGCACCTTTACCTCAACCTCTGCACCTTTCTCTGCGCCGATGAGCTGATCCTCAAAACCGGGGATGAATGCATCGGAACCGATGGTCAGCGGATAGTCCTCGCCTTTGCCGCCCTCGAAGGCAACGCCGTCAACAAATCCCTCGAAGTCGATGATGGTCTGGTCACCCTTCTGTACCGGACGGTCCTCAACGGTGATGGTACGTGCGTTGCTGTCTCTCTCTTTCTCAACCTGTGCGTCTACTTCCTCGTCTGTCACAGCGGTATCTGTCTTCTCTACTTCCAGTCCTTTGTACTCGCCAAGTGTTACCTCAGGCTTTACAGCTACCTCAGCGGTAAAGATGAACGGTTTGCCCTTCTCTAACTGAACAACGTCGATCTTCGGCTGGGAAGCGATCTCCAGCTTGCTCTCGTCTGCTGCCTCGGCATATGCATCAGGGATCAGGCGGTTAGCCGCATCATCATAGAAGATCTCCGGTCCGTACATCTTCTCGATCATGGCACGCGGAACTTTTCCCTTACGGAATCCCGGAACGCTGATCTTATTCTTCTCTTTCAGATAAGCAGCCTGGAGTGCTTTCTCCAGATCATCTGCGGATACCTCAATGGTAAGCTTCGCCATATTCTTCTCTAAATTTTCCACCTGTACACTCATTTTAGTGTCTTCCTCCTTAAAATTACTTTTTGACTCAAGGGATCATCCCTGAAATACAACGTCTGCAGCCAGTTTGACACCGCCCGCAAACAATATTTATTCATACTTACAGTCATTTTAACAGTATAGCATAAACGTCCCGAAATTACCAGCTTTTTTTATGCGTACACCAGTGTCTTCGCCAGATCGTCCGCTGTCTCCTGTCCCAGCAGCTGGGAAACGAGAGACAATGCAAAGGGAATGGATTTTCCCGGGCCTCTGCCGGTGGTCACGTTGTCAGAAACTGCCACCTCTGTATATACCACCTTTGCGCCGGTCAGCTTTTCTTCCAGGCCCGGATAGCAGGTCGCTTCCCGTCCTTCCAGAAGGCCCATCTGTCCGAATACGGTGGGCGCCGCACAGATGGCTGCGATCATTTTGCCCTCTTCGTAAAATTTCCGGATCTGTCCGGTCACACCGGCGTGATTGCCCAGGTTGGTCGTTCCCGGCATGCCGCCCGGCAGCACCAGCAGATCCTTGTCTGCAAAATCCACATCCTCAAAACAGCAGTCCGCCTGGATCACAATATCGTGTGCACCGGTGACCATCCGCTCTTTTTCCTTAATCGAAACCATCGTCACCTGCACGCCCGCTCTGCGCAGCAGATCCACCACGGTAAGGCCCTCGATCTCCTCCAGGCCGTCTGCAAGAAATACAACTGCTTTCTTCATATTGCCACATCCCCTTTCGTTTTTACACCTTGTTCAGCGTATCATGGAACTTCTGTGCTGTCAACTCCTGTGCGCCATATACTATAACAGTGTGCAAAAAACAATAGGTGCATATTTATTTCAGGAAAGGCTCCGAACCACATTTCTGCAATTCGAAGCCTTTCTTTTCAACAGCCGCCATGATGGCTACTGCCTGTTTATTTTTCGATATCTTCCATGGAAAGCAGCTCCTGGGATACCTCGATCTGGGAGAACCGAAGCCCGTGATCCTCGTACTCAAACTCGCCTCTCTGGTTGTCGATGGGGTCGATGCGGAGCCATTTCTTCTCCGGCATGAACTCCTTCTGGATCTCGGAGTTGGCCGGCATACGGAAGATGTCCAGATTGCCGAAGTAATAATTCCAGCGCTCCTTCTCTCCTGCCCGCCATGCACTGCCGCCGAAGGACGGATCTGCAAATACCCAGCCATAGGGTGCCACATAGAACTGTGCCCAGTCATGACAGCCGGTGTAGTACTCGGTGGCATAGAGGCCGGACTGCCAGCGTGCCGGGATACCGGACATGCGGCAGAGAGTGATGAACAGCAGCGCCTGTACGCCGCAGTCTCCCTTCAGATTGACCGCACAGTACTCTGGGATACACTCGATGGTGAAATATTCTCTCATATAGGAATACATCACCTTCGTTGTCACGAAATCATAGAACCGGCGGGCCAGGATCACCGGGTTGGTCTCCTCCCCTGCCAGCTCATCCCGCAGCTCCCGCAGATACGGGGTAAACATGATGTGGGGTGCCTGCTCTTCCAGGCAGAAATCCGGCTGCTCTTTGGACACTTTGGCCGGATCCAGCTCCACATAGTTCACATGATAGTCAAAGGAATATTCCACCATGAATTCCTGATCCGGCTGCAGCGCTGTCTCAAAATAGACGGTACGCTGCGGGGCATCCTCCGGCGCCGTGTAGGTGATCTCCGGGCTGGACGCATGAATCTGTACGTTGGAAACCTGCTCATACACTTTCGGGATGGGCAGATGGACGCGCACCTTGCGGCCCACTTCCTCGAATTCCTTCTTCGCTTTGATGGCGGCACGGATGCGGGTATGTACCGTTCTTCCGCCGTGCTCCTTCATGTAGCGCACGTTGTCGTTGAGCAGCTTCTGTTTCAGGGCGTTGCCTCTGGCATCGTCCACATCCTCTACCATAACCCGGGCGGCCAGATCCGGACGGGTCTTGATCAGGTTCTCATAGAAACGGCGCTGGAAATGCACCTCTCCGTCAATGTAGATCCAGTCAGCTGCACTGATCTCTTTCAGATACCGGAGCTCCTCTTCTTTAAAATCACGCAGATGGCTGGTCATAATATCCAGTGCCTCTGCATAATTATAAGGATATTCATCTGCGCCCATAACGCCGATAACTTCCTGCTCGATCTCCAGACGTCTGCGCAGCGCCTGAGGAATATCCTTGTGCTCCAGAAAATAACGGATCATTTTCTGGGCTCCCGCATAATCACCATATGTTTTTAATTTCAGAACGTCCTCCGGAAGGGGAACCTTCATAAAAGATAAATCCTGATACATGAATTGCACCTCCACTCATCTGTATATTGTTACTGCTCGTCCTTAAAACCGATGAAGCCGAAACCGGGCACTTCCGGAAGTACCAGCTTCTTCGTGTCTTCTACATACATGCCGCCCTCAAATGCCAGCTCGGACAGAGAGAAGGTTGCATCCAGATCGGCACGGGTGATGTTCTTTGTTGCAGCGCCCAGGCTGGCAGCTGCGGTGATGCCCAGATTGCTCTCCTCTGCCATACAACCCAGCATCACCTCGATGCCTGCTGCCTCACAGATGGCGTTGATCTTCAGCGCCTCACGGATACCGCCGCACTTCATCAGTTTGATGTTCAGGTAGTCAATGGCACGGCGCTCCACCAGACGAAGGGCATCCTTGGAATTGAAGCAGCTCTCGTCGGACATGATGGGCACGATGGAATGCTTGGTGACATATTCCAGACCGGCAATATCGTGGTAAGCCACCGGCTGCTCCACCAGCTCCAGATTGTACTCGTTCAGACGCTCGATGAGACGAACAGCTTCTTTCGCTGTCCATGCCTGGTTGGCATCCACACGGATCTTAATGTCATCGCCCACAGCCTCACGAATGGCTTTTACTCTGGCGATATCCTCGTCAAAGGAAGTGCCGACCTTGGTCTTGATGGTGTCAAACCCGGCCTCCACGTGCTTCTTTGCCTTGGCAGCCATGATCTCTGGCTCGTCGATGCCCACGGTCATATCGGTCTCGATGTAATTGTTCTGTCCGCCCAGCAGCTTGTATACCGGCATACCGGCTTTCTTGCCCAGCAGGTCGTAGCAGGCCATATCAATGGCATTCTTGGCGCTGCCGGAATGGGCTGCTGCCCGGTCCATGATCCAGTATACCTTTTCCAGATCGGTGGGATCCACGCCGATGAGGTCACGCTCCATGGCTTTGATCACATCGTTGGTGCCGGAAAGGCTCTCACCGGTGATGAGGATGGCCGGTGCGCCCTCGCCGTAGCCCACCAGACCCTCGTCGGTCTCCACAGATACGATGGCACTGCGGGAGTGTGTGATCACACCCAGAGAAATGCGAAAAGGCTCCTTTAACGGTACTTCCACCTGACGAACTTTGATTCCTGTAATTTTCATTGGTCTATTCCCCCGTAAAATAAAATTTTATTGATATCTTTGGATTGTCTGAAACTAAGCCTGGGGCTGTTCCGGGAAATGGCAGGCACAGCAGTGGCCGTTTCCGCAGTCCCGAAGCTCGGGCACCTGGGTCTTGCAGATCTCCTGGGCTTTGTAGCATCTGGTGTGGAACACGCAGCCTGCCGGCGGATTGGCCGGGCTTGGCAGATCGCCCTCCAGCACGATTTTCTCTTTCTTGTGCTTCCGGTCCGGTACCGGGATCGCAGACAGCAGCGCCGTGGTGTACGGATGCATCGTCCGCTTATACAGATCCTCTTTGTTGGCCAGCTCCACCACATGGCCCAGATACATGACCATGATCCGGTCGGAAATATGTTTGATGACGCTCAGATCATGGGAAATGAAAATGTACGCCATGCCCATTTCCTTCTGCAGATCCATAAGCAGGTTCAGCACCTGCGCCTGAATGGATACGTCCAGCGCGGATACCGGCTCGTCACATACCATCAGCTTCGGCTCCAGCACAATGGCTCTGGCAATGCCGATCCTCTGTCTCTGTCCGCCGGAAAACTCATGGGGATACCGGTTGATATACCGGGTGTTCAGTCCCACGCGCTCCATGGTTTTCAGCACCCGCTGCATCCGCTCCTTGGCGGGCAGCTTTAACTGGATGTCCAGCGGCTCTCCGATGATGTCGCCGATGGTCATTCTCGGATCCAGGGATGCGTACGGATCCTGGAAAATGATCTGCAGATCGGTACGGGATTTTCTCAGATCCGCGCTTTTGAGCGCCGTGTAGTCTTTACCCTCAAACAGCACCTGACCGCTGGTGGGTTCCAGCAGGCGCAGCACCGAGCGTCCCATGGTGGATTTGCCGCAGCCGGACTCTCCCACCACGCCCAGCGTCTCCCCGGCGTTTAACGTAAAGCTGACGCCGTCCACCGCCTTGATAAATGCTTTTTCCCGGGAAAACGCAGAGCTTTTCGCAGGAAACCATTTTTTCAGATCTTTCACCTCTAACAATGGTGTTTTGCTTTCTTCACTCATCTGGCGTCCTCCCATTCCTTGGAATATTTAAAACAGCGTACCTTCTGGCCATCCACTTCGGTCAGCTCCGGCATCCGCTCCCGGCAGATGTCTCTGGCCTCCGCACAGCGCGGGCAGAACGCACAGCCCTTGGGCATCTGGTCAAAGCTTGGAACCATGCCCTTGATCACCGCCAGATGAGTATGATCCTCATCCGTCAGCTTCGGGATACAGTTCATCAGGCCCACCGTATACGGGTGCTTCGGGGATTCGAAAATATCATCCGCCGAGCCGTACTCCACCACTTTTCCGGCATACATGACCATCACATCATCGGCCACCTCTGCGATAACGCCCAGATCATGGGTGATCATCATGACAGAGGTGCCCAGCTTCTCTTTCAGCTCGTTGATCAGATCCAGGATCTGCGCCTGGATCGTCACGTCCAGCGCCGTCGTCGGCTCATCACAGATGAGCAGCTTCGGATTACAGGACAGCGCCATGGCGATCATGACACGCTGGCGCATACCGCCGGACAGCTGATGGGGATACTCGTTGAACCGTTTCTCCGGCAGCGGGATCTTTACCAGCTTCAGCATCTCAATGGCACGCTCTTTCGCCTGGGCCTTGTCCAGATCCGTGTGTAGCATCAGTGCTTCCATGATCTGTTTTCCCACGGTAAATACCGGGTTCAGGGAAGTCATGGGCTCCTGGAAGATCATGGCGATCTCTCCGCCGCGGATCTTTCGCATCTGATCTTTATTTTTCTCCAGCAGATTTTCCCCCTGGTACAGGATCTCGCCGCCCACGATTTTTCCCGGCGGCGTCTCTACCAGCTGCATGATGGAAAGAGAGGTGATACTTTTTCCACAACCGGATTCTCCTACGATACCAAGCGTCTTTCCTTTTTCTACAGAAAAGGAAACATCATCTACCGACTTCACTACACCGTCATCGGTGTAAAAATAGGTCTTTAAGTTTTTTACTTCAAGCAGTTTTTCTGACATTTGTCTTCCCCCTTACTGATTCTTCATCTTGGGGTCCAGTGCGTCACGAAGACCGTCGCCGAAAATATTGAAGGCGATAACGGTGATCATGATGGCGATACCCGGGAAGATGCTGTAGGTCGGCCTGTAACTGATATAGGACTGTGCAAAGCTGATCATGGAACCCCAGCTCGGTGTCGGCGGCTGGATACCCATGCCGAGGAAGCTTAAGGATGCCTCATACATGATAGCATTCGGGATGCCTAACGTTACAAGCACGATGATCGTGGAAATACAGTTGGGAATCAGATGTCTCGTAATAATGTAGAACGGTGTCGCACCGCTTGCCTTGGCAGCCTCCACGTACTCCTTTTCCTTTAACTGCAAAATGGAGCCGCGGATCATACGCGCCGTGCGCACCCAGGTCAGAAGGCCCAGTGCCACGAAGATATTCTTCATGCCCGGCCCCAGCACGTACATGATCGCCATGGCGAAGATCAGATCCGGGAACGCCGCGAAGATCTCCATGATACGGGAGATCACCGTATCCACCCAGCCGCCGTAGTAAGCAGCCAGAGATCCCATGGTCACACCGATGATTGTGGCAATGACCTGTGCCAGAATACCAACGCTTAAGGAAACTCTTGTTCCGTAAATGATTCTCGATAAAATGTCGCGTCCATACTCGTCGGTGCCAAGCAGATGCAGTTTGGACGGCGCCTGTAAAATCGCGGTGTAATCCTGCAGGTTCGGATCGCAGGGCGCGATGAGCGGCGCAAAAATCGCGATCAGGATCAGCAGAACAATGACGATCAGGCAGAACATGGACATCTTGTTCTTTTTCAGACGCTTGAAGCTGTCTTTATAGTAACTGGAATATTCCATATCGCCAACGGCATACTCGCCGGACAGGACTTCCTGTTCAAATTTTTTCTGTTTATTAAATATATTTGTCTTCATCAGCCCTCTCCTTTCCCGTAACGGATTCTCGGGTCAATCAGGGCATAAGAAAGGTCAACGACCAGATTGACGATAACGAATACAAGGGCAATGTATACCACCGTTCCCTGCAAAAGCGGAAGGTCGCGGTTGCTCATGGCATCCACGGCCAGCTTGCCGATGCCCGGAATGGAGAATACCTTCTCGATGAGCATGGAGCCGGTGAGCATGTTGCCAAGCTCTGTACCAACCAGGGTGACAATGGGGATCATGGCATTTTTCAGCGCATGCTTCATGATGACCACAGATTCCTTCACGCCTTTGGAACGGGCCGTGCGGATGTAATCCTGCTTGATGACATCCAGCATACTCGTTCTTGTGATACGCGCAATGCTGCCCGCATAACGGGTGCCCAGCGCGATACTCGGCAGAATGTAGTTCAGCGGTCCGTCAAAACCGGAGATCGGCAGAAGATCCAGCTTCAGTCCAATGACGATCTGTAAGATGATGGCGATCCAGAAGGACGGCGCAGACACACCTACCACAGACAACGTCATGAGTGCCGAATCAATCCACCTGCCCCGGTACACCGCGGCGATCATGCCGCAGGTGATGCCGAGCACCACGGCGAACAGAAACGACATGGCAGCCAGTTTTACCGTTACTTTAAAACAGCGCACGATGGCATCTGTCACCACCTCTTTGGTAAAGTAGGAAGTACCGAAGTCCAGCTTTACCGCGCCTTTGACAAAATCAATATACTGCTCATGAAGAGGAACATCCAGTCCCATCTCGTGACGGACTTTCTCAATGGTAGCTTCATCCGCACGCTTATCCAGCATCATCGCTACCGGATCGCCCGGCACGACATTTAAGAGCAAAAAGGTGATCAGCGTAATTCCGATCAGAACCAGAAACGTTTGTCCCAGTCGTTTTAATGTGTATTGAAACAAGGAAGTCCCTCCTTAATCAAAGAATATAGCTACGGCCAAAGTCATGAGCCCAGCCGTAGCTATATCCTATCTGTCTATTCGTTTTGCAAACTAGTATTCAATATCTGTGTTGTTAAACATAGTACGATATGTAAAGGTAACTGCGAAGTCTTTTACATAAGGTTTCTTCAAATAGAACATGGTCTCGTTATAGATCATTGCCACTGCAAATTCCTCATGAGTCAGAATGTGGTCAGCTTTTGCATAGATCTGCTGTCTCTCAGCGGTATCCTCTGTCTGCACACCGTCGATCATCAGCTGCTTGAACTCGTCATTGTGCCAGAAGATGGAATTCAGATCCACACGACCATCACTTACCGGATACAGCATACTGTCAGGATCGTTGTAGTCCACATACCAGTTACCGATACCGCAGGTCACGCCGCCGCTTTTCTTCATATCTGTCCATGCAGCACTGTCAACCTGTTCGATCTCCACGCGGATACCTGCCTCTGCCATCTGTGCCTGTACTGCGGTAGCAATGGTCAGGGAAGTCGGATATTTTGTATTTACAGTGATTCTTAAATCATAACCATCCGGATATCCGGCCTCTGCCAGTAAGGATTTCGCCTTCTCCGGATCATATGCAAACTGCTCTGCGCTGTCGTCTGCGCCGATCAGGCCATCCTGCAGGAAGTTGGAGTTCGGGGTTGCGGTTCCGAACAGCACGCTGTTGCAGATCGCATCTCTGTCGATGGCATAGGTCATAGCCTCACGAACCTTTACCTCCGGGATATCCTTTGCATTGATGGACAGATAATAACCGCCTACCGGATTGAAGGTGTAAAGCTCATCCTTCAGATCTCCGTTTGCGTATGTCGGGTACAGGGAAGCGTCCAGGTAAACCACATCAATGTTGCCCTTCTGGTATTCCAGAACACCGGTGTTCGGATCATCAATGAAGGTGTACTTGATGCCGTCCAGCTTCACATCGCCGCCGTGGTAGTTCTCGTTCTTCGCCAGCTCAACGCCAACGCCTGTCTGGTAGCTCACCAGCTTGAAGGGGCCTGTGCCGTACAGAACACTCATACCCCAGTCATCACCAGCCTCTTCACATGCCTCTGCCGGATAGATTGCGCAGTAAGGTGTGGAAAGAGCGGATAACAGAGGGGTGTAGATCTCGGACATATGGATGTTGAAGTGTGTATCGTCAACGATCTCAATACCGGTGATCTCATCAGCCTGCTCATCAAAGAACTCCTGATATCCTGCTACCTTCTCCAGTAAGCTGGACATCTTATACTTGCTTACCATTCTCTCAAGAGAATACTTTACGTCATTACTTGTCAGCGGTGCGCCGTTGTGGAAAGTAACACCATCCTTCAGAGTGAAGGAGTATGTCAGCTTGTCCTCAGACAGTGTGGGCATCTCTGCCAGCAGTGTGGGCTCCAGCTCACCAGCATCGTTGGTCAGCATCAGAGACTCGGTCACGTTATCGGTCACCTTCATGATGATGCTGTAGGTGTTCAGCTGCATATCCAGCGGAACCTGGGGATCCTCAGATGCCACACGAAGAATCTTCTCTCCGCTTGCTTCGGAGGATGCAGTGTCGGTGGTTGCGGTTGCATCCGTCTTGCTCTCATCCTTGGAGCCGCCGCAGCCTGTCAGACAGCCGGCTGTCACAGCGAGCGCAAGTGCAAGACTTACTATTCTCTTTTTCATTCGTTCCTCTCCTTTGGTTATCTTACGGTTCATTTCCAGAAATTTTATAAGCCAAAATCAGGCAGCTTGTATGTTTTCAGTGCAAGAACCTTCTTTCTATTATATTTGCTATATTTTGCCCTGTCAACATTTTTTGCCTACTTCGTATATTCTATTCTTATACTCTATTAAGTGATATTTTGGCATTTTTACCTATTTCATGGTATAAGTATGGCTAATATCGACTATTCCTGTACTATTTGTCGGGGAATAAAAGAAAGCAGGAAATCCTTCCGTTTTCTTTGTTGATTGAAAAGACATGGAGCCGTCTGAATAAAATGGGGTTGTAAAGATAAAGATTGTTATATGGCGATCACAGATGTTATATATAGTAGAAAAAAAGAGAGCCTACCAAATAGACTCTCTTGTCATGCCGGCGACCGGAATCGAACCGGTACGGGAGGTAAGTCCCGCAGGATTTTAAGTCCTGTGCGTCTGCCAGTTCCGCCACGCCGGCATTCGAGGATAATCCTCAAAGTGGGACCTATAGGGCTCGAACCTATGACCCTCTGCTTGTAAGGCAGATGCTCTCCCAGCTGAGCTAAGATCCCATGGCGACTAACGCCGATGAACTTTCATTCATCAACGACCCAGATCGGACTCGAACCGACGACCTTCGCCGTGACAGGGCGACGCTCTAACCAACTGAGCCACTGGGCCATATTCTTACATTCTTCCAATAAAACAGCTTAATGGACCTTCGGGGACTCGAACCCAGGACCGACCGGTTATGAGCCGGTTGCTCTAACCAACTGAGCTAAAGGTCCAAATCTCTTAAGAAGCCGATGATCGGACTCGAACCGATAACCTGCTGATTACAAATCAGCTGCTCTGCCAATTGAGCCACATCGGCACATATGCTGTTCTACTGAAATGACTCCAAGGGGATTTGAACCCCTGTTACCGCCGTGAAAGGGCGGTGTCTTAACCGCTTGACCATGGAGCCGTACATTTCGTCCGCCTGTTTGAAGTAAGAACAAAATTGTCCTGCTCTCTTCGCGGCACAATAAATACTATCATATCTCACAAGGATTTGCAAGTATTTGTATAAAAAAATCCAGTACTGATTTCATACCGGATTTTCAGCTCCCCGAGTTGGGCTCGAACCAACAACCCTTCGGTTAACAGCCGAATGCTCTACCATTGAGCTATCGAGGAATATAAAAAGGCATGTACCTTCAAAACCACATATTGTATTACATCCGTTTTCCTGAACCTACCAACTTGTTTCGCGGCGGTCAGCTCGAATCCGCTTCGCTTCTTCTCGCTGCCTTTCGCTTCGCGAATGCCATGTCCCATCTGTCAGCGTCTCAGAATGTAAACATTCTTCTCCGCCTCCAGCTGCTCCATGCCGCTCTCCAAGTTCTTTGGTCAAGCCCTCGACCTATTAGTGACAGTCAGCTGCATGCGTTACCGCACTTCCACCTCTGCCCTATCTACCTTGTCGTCTTCAAGGGGTCTTACAGCTTTCGCTGGGATATCTCATCTTGAGGGGGGCTTCACGCTTAGATGCCTTCAGCGTTTATCCCGT
>JAGTTR010000016.1 GCA_018223385.1 Oscillospiraceae bacterium Marseille-Q3528 | reverse complement strand
GTATGTTTACATACCTTATTATATGTGTTATGCTGAGGACACAATATCAAACGCAAACAATTTAGGAGGTTATGTATGAAGAATCTGTTGGTGGGCCAGTCCGGCGGCCCCACAGCTGTCATCAATGCCAGCCTGGGCGGTGTGATTTCCGCAGCAAGCCTACATTCCCAGGAGATCGGACGGATATATGGCATGCGCAATGGCATTGAAGGTTTTCTGAAAGGAAACATCATCGATCTGACCGGGATGAGCGGCAAGGACGTGAACCGGCTGGAATACACGCCCGGTGCGTACCTGGGTTCCTGCCGTTACCGTCTTCCGGCGGATCTGCAGGATCCGGTTTACAGCCAGCTTTTTGAAAAATTTCAGGAACTGGATATCGGATATGTATTTTATATCGGCGGCAATGACTCCATGGATACGGTGAGCCGCCTGTCCCGGCACGCAGCCGCCATCGGCAGCGACATCCGTTTCATCGGCATTCCCAAGACCATTGACAACGACCTGATCCTCACCGACCACACCCCTGGGTTCGGCAGTGCTGCCCGTTTCGTGGCTTCCACCGTGCGGGAAATCTGTCTGGACGCTGCGGTTTACGACATTCCGGCGGTCACCATCGTGGAGGTCATGGGACGCAACGCCGGCTGGCTCACCGCTGCCAGCGCTCTGGCCCGGAAGTTCCCGGGGGACAACCCTTCCCTCATCTGCTTCCCGGAACTGGACTTTGATCAGGAGGACTTTGTGGAAAAGGTGCAGGGCTGCCTTGCCAGACGTCCCGCCGTTGTGGTGTGCGTATCCGAAGGGCTCAAGGACGCCAACGGCACCCTGCTGTGCGAATATGAAACCGAGTCCCACACCGACAGCTTTGGGCACAAGAAACTCAGCGGCTGCGGCAAATTTCTGGAGGAGCTGATCTCTCACCGTCTGGGGGTGAAGACCCGGGCTGTGGAGCTCAACGTCACCCAGCGCTGCTCCGGCAACCTGCAGTCCGAGACAGACCGGCTGGAAGCCATTCAGGCCGGCACCTTCGGTGTCGAACAGGCTCTGCTTGGCAAAACCGGCGTCATGGTCACCTTCCACCGGACTGCCGGGGCCCCTTATACACTGATCCTTGGCACCGAGGATGTGAACCTCATCTGCAACGAAGAGAAATGCATCCCCCGGGAATGGATCAGCGCTGACGGCTGTGATATCACCGAGGCACTGGCTGCCTACATCCGCCCGCTCATTCAGGGCAATGCTGTGCCGCCCATGAAAGACGGCCTGCCGGATTTTCTATACCTGAAAGATTAATTTATATGTCATACCACAAAAATGCCGAGAGAGAAATTTGTTTTCCCTTTCGGCATTTTCTATTGTATCTTGTATGATCGTATTTGTCTTTTTTCTTCTTATGCAGTTGTCCCATTCCGGTTTCCGAAAGCAACCGTCTGTTCTCAAAAGCTTCTCAGTTTTTGTACTTTGCTTCCGCCGTCTCTTTTGCTTCTGTCTTCGCCGCTTCACCCTCGCTGCGGATCGCTTTGCGCCGTCTGGCCAGAATGCCGCCAACCCTTCCGGTCTCTTTGGCGGTCAGCGATTTCCAGCCGTTTTCCATGACCCGGTCCAGAAGTCCCAGCTCCCCGGCGATCTCATATTTCATCAGCTCCTCCGGTTCCAGCGCTTCCAGATCGATCTTCTTCTCTTTTTTCTGTGTCATCCCTGCCATACTCCCTTCCGTCATCTGCCTGTCAGAGAGTATGCCCGGTCTGCCCGGCGCTTATTCTTCAGGAATGATGAAAGCCGCCACAAAATAAATGATAACACCCATTCCCACGCTGGAAAGGCTCAAAAGCACCACCAGCAGACGCACCACCGTGGGATCGATCCCCAGATATTCTCCCAGGCCACCACACACGCCGCACAGCATTTTATTTTTTCTCGAACGATATAATTTCTTATCCATATGCTCTTCCTCCTCTACCTGTTTCCTATTATAGGTCGGTTTCCGGCGCATCACAAGGGAAGAACCCTGAAATTTTTCTGAAGATTTCCGAAAGAATCCGTTCGCGCATATTCTTCTGCGGTCAGTTTCAATTTTCCCCACAGCTGCTCTGTTTACAGGCGAATGGCTCTGCCCAGCGTGAAGGAATAGATCCATGTCTCCTTTACCTGTTTTCCGGTGATCTGCTCCAGTGCCCTTCGATAATATTCCAGCTGAATGCCGTACCGCTCCCGAAAATCCTCCTCCCGGTACAGCCGGTCGGTCTTATAGTCCATGAGGACGATCTCCCCGTCCTCGTAGAAAAAGGCATCGATGATTCCCTGCACCAGCGTCCACTCGTCGGTGGATCCGGCGATAGATCCGGCGGCTTCCTGTGTCATCCGTAATTCTTCTCCGTGCAGACTTTCCGATGAGACAGCCGATGCCATCGGGATTCCCAGCACGAAGGGCTGCTCCCGGTACAGAAGACCCTGCCCGGCTGCCGCCGCCATCCGCCTGCCCAGGGGACTTCCCAGCATTTTGGCAATGTCCGCCGGTTCCACCAGCGCATATTCCTCCGCCGTGTATACACCAACCGCGATATACTGCTCCGCCGCCTGCTGCACGGCCCCGGTCTCCGGCTTCATTGTACCAAAATCCAGCCGCTCCATGAGATGATGGTAGGCGTCTCCCCGCAGGGCTCCGGACGTTTCCTCCTGCTCCTGCAAAAACCGGGGGATCAGCGGAATAACCGTCTCTTCCTGGTAAAGCTCCTCCTGCTCCACATCCTCCAGCAGCCGCTTCTGCCGTTTCAGCTCCGATACCGACAGCTTCACCGGCAGATGTGTCTGGGCTTCCCAGGGATAAGGCGTATCCAGCAGCTCCCGCAGATGATCCCGCACTGCCCGGGCCTCCGGGGATAATGTGCTGTCAGCTGCTTCCTGCCCCAGCAGTGCTTCCCACCGTTTCGTCCGATCCTGACGGGTCAGCTCCCTTTCCACCGACTGACTGGCCAGAGAAAAGGGCTCCACCAGGCATACCCGGGTTCTGGCATCCGCCCGGTAGAGCGCATGGCCAAAGGGCGGCCACAGATCAGCCTCTTTCAGCAATTTCTCACAGCACTGGTTGCGCAGCAGCGCCGGCATGATCAGATCCAGACAGCTGCCCGCAGAAAAACGGGTAGCATAGGTGATCGTCGTTGCCGGATTGCCCGCCTCCCGATACCAGGACAGCATCCGTTTTTCCCGATCCTTCACGGCACCGGTGAGAATGAGCTTCTCCTTTGCCCGGGTCATGGCCACGTAAAGCACCCGCAGCTCCTCGCCCAGCATTTCTTCCTTCATCCGCCGCTGGATGGCTTTCTTTTTCAGGGTTGGCATCCGCAGCCGCCGCACCGGATCAATGGCGTCCATGCCGATGCCGTCCTCCATATGCAGCGCCGCCATACTTCTGGCATCCATCTCGTTGAACCGTTTTCCCAGGCCGGTGACAAACACCACCGGATATTCCAGGCCCTTGCTCTTATGGATGCTCTGGATCTCCACAGCATCCGGCCGCTCGGTTCCCGCATCGGCCTCCCCGTAGTCCACCTGGAAACGGATCATCCGGTCAATGTACCGGATAAAATGAAACAGCCCCTTGTAGCTGGTGCTCTCGAATACCATGGCTCGATCCGCCAGCATTGCCAGATTGGCTGTCCGCACCTCACCGCCCGGCATGGCGCTGACACAGGCGGAAAATCCGGTTTCATCCAGGATCACACCGATCAGCTGATGGATGGGCGTATAGGGCAGCATCTGCCGGTAGTGCTCCAGCATGGCATAAAAGGCCGCCGTTTTCCGGCAGAGCGCTTCCCAGTTTTTTCCCGTCCCATCTGTTCTCGACGCTTTCCGATCATTTCCCATTATGTCCGCGTCTGATACTTTCTGGCTGCTTCCTGTCGTGTCAGCTTCTGCGCAGCGCTGGCAGGCCTCATGGAAGTTACAGTCCGGGAATGCGCCGCGGATCAGTGCCAGCTCCTGTTCGTCAAAACCGCCCATGACGGACTTCATCACCGCGGTCAGCGGAATGTCCTGTCTGGGATTGTCGATGATGCGCAGCATGTTGAGCATGGTCTGGATCTCGTAGGCGTTGAAATAGCCACTGCGCAGCACAGTGCGGCAGGGGATCCCCTCTTCCTCCAGCACATCCTGATACACATCCGCCCAGCCATCCATGGCACGCATGAGAATGACCATATCAGAATAGCGGACAGGCCGCAACTGTCCGGTCTCCTTATCCGTCACCTGCAGCTGCCCCATCAGTGCCCGGATCCGGTCTGCACAGATTTTCGCTTCCAGCTCTCTCGCCGTCCGGCCATCCTCCCCTGCATCCGGCCGGTCATCCAGCAGCAGCACCTCCGTCTCCTGCTGCTGCCCGGGCGCATAGGCCGCTCCTGGGTAGAGCGCCGCTGCGTCATCATAGGCAATGGCCCCCAGATCCGGCTGCATCAGCTGCCGGAACAGGAAGTTTACACTTTCCAGCACCTCCTCCCGGCTTCGGAAATTCTGCTTCAGATCAATGCGAAGGCAGCCTTCCTCCCCCGCACCATACCGGTTATACTTCTCAATGAACAGCTCCGGCCTTGCCAGCCGGAAGCTGTAGATGCTCTGCTTCACATCCCCCACCATAAACAGGTTGTGCAGCCCCCTGCTTTCCCCGGAAATGCTGTTCAGCAAAATCTCCTGCACCAGGTTGCTGTCCTGATATTCATCGATGAAGATCTCCCGGTAACGGGCGGCATAGGCCCGGGCCGCATCGGTGGGCCGCCCGTCCTCCCCGCAGAAAATCTGCACAGCATCGTGCTCCAGATCAGAAAAATCCACCAGATTCTTCTCCCGCTTGGCTTCCTCATAGGCATGCAAGAAACGAAGAGTGATCCGCACGAGAACATCCGACGCCCAGGTGCTTTTTTGCATGATTTCCTGCATCTTTTTCTCATTCTGGTGGAAATATTTCTTTTTCAGATCATCAATGCCCGATTTCCATGTTTCCCGTAAGGATTTCACCATCTCTTTCTTGGCCTCGGAGATAGCCGGATCCTTTTTGGCAGAAAGCCGCTGGGGCACATAGCCGGTCACCGCGTCATACAGAGCCCCGTAATCTGCCGCCGCTTTCATGGCTTCCAGCGCTTCCAGATCCGATGTCACCATCGGGTCATACATCCAGGGGCCATCCGGCTCCTGGCAGATGCGAAGCGCCATCCCTGCGTAAGCTTCATAGCTTTCGATGGTTTTGTGAATGCCCGCGATCAGGGTTGCAAGCCAGTGGTTTCCCGTTCCTTCTGGGCAGTCCTGTATTCCACCGCACTGCTCCAGCCACTGCTCCGGCCACGGATAGCTCTGGGAAAAGCCATACAGCCGCAGGATCAGTTGCTCCAGCATTTTATCGTTCTGCCCGGAGGCGTAGCAGTCCGCAAATTCCAGGAAATCCTTCTCCCCTTCCTCGTAAGCTCCCTCCAGCACGTTTCCCAGCACATCCTGCTGCAGGAGCCGCAGTTCTCCATCCTCTCCCACACGGAACGACGGATCCAGATCCACCTCCTGAAAATAGTTGCGCACCACCTGGCTGCAGAAACTGTCGATGGTCATAATGGAGGAACTGTGAATGAGCGTCAGCTGCCGCAGCAGATGGCGGTCACGCGGATGCTGGCGATGTGCGTCCTCCAGCGCCTGCCGGATACGCTCCCGCATCTCATCGGCAGCCGCCCGGGTGAAGGTTACCACCAGCAGCTCGTCGATATCTGCCGGATCCTCAGGATCCATGATCAGCGATAAAATGCGCTGTGACAGCACCGCCGTCTTGCCAGAACCGGCTGCCGCGGATACAAGAATATTCTTTTTGCGGGTGTCGATGACCCGCCGCTGATCTTCTGTCCATGTTACTGCCATCACGCATCTCCTTTCCGACTAAGGGTATCTGTTTTCTGTTCTCCGGTCTCTGACGTCTGTGCCAGCTTTTCCCAGACATCGGCAGCTCCCAGCGACGGGATCCGCCGGAACTGCTCATCCGGGAGCTTGGGATCAAACCCGCAGATGCCGCCGTAAGGGCAGAAATCACAGGCGGTTTGCTCTCCCTTTTTCACAGGGCGGGCTTCCATGCTTCCCTCCATGATCTCCGTGCCGAACCGGGTCATCTGGGTTCTCACCCGGGCAAAAAGCTGCTCCATCTGGGCGGTATCCGCCGCCGATGACCGGGCGCTCAGTGCCCCCGTTTTGGTCACCCCCGCCGGGATCGCCCAAGAGCTGGCGCCGATCCGGCCATCCAACAGATGGATGATATCGGGATCCCGGTTGACCAGCCCTTTCGTGCAGAGCGCTTTTCTCCGCTCCTCCTCCAGCTGCTCCGGCGAAATATCATCCTCCGCGTCAATGATCGGATCCTTGATCTGATAATAGAGCATGGCCGCCGGGACGATCTCTTTTCCCGCATGGGTGCGCTGCTCCATTTCCAGCGCCGCATTCATATAGACCGCCAGCTGCAGGGAAAGGCCGTGATAAACCTCCCCCACGTCAAAGGTCTTCCGCCCGGTCTTATAATCCATCACTTTCACATACACGTGACCGTCGTCCTCGTACACATCTGTACGATCGATCCGGCCGGTGAGCTTCATCTTCGTTCCCGTCCCCAGTGTAAACGTCACCGCATCCAGATGCTCTGCCGCGGAAAATGAAATTTCAAATCCTCTGGGGGCAAACCTGCCGCACCGAATCTGCTCCGTGATGGCCCACACCGTCCGGCGGCCCATCTGCTTCATCCGGTCGATCATATACGTATTTCTGGCGGTTGAGCGCAGGATCGTGTTGCCGTATTCCTCCGCCACCTGGCCGATGCAGCGATCCATCAGCGCCGCCTGTTCCTCCGTCGGAATGTCAAACCAGGTATAGCTGCTCTTTTCCAGTTCCCCGGTATACAGCTCCAGCGCTTTGTGCAGCACATTTCCCAGATCCATGGCCGCAAAGGTATACTCCTGCCGCTCCTTTAAGCGCAGGCCATAGGAAAGGAAGTGGGCATACGCGCAGGATGCATATTTTTCCAGCCTCGTCACACTTCCCACCAGTGTTTCCCCGTACACCGCCCGGACGGCAGCCCGGTCAAGTGCCGTCCGCCGCTGCTGTCCTTTCGCCGCCTGCAGCACCCGGGCAAGCTTCCCTGCAGACACCGGTTCCTCCTGAAAATAAGCCAGAAGTCCTTCCAGCACCGGCCGGTTTTCCGTCTCTTCTGCCATCCCCAGCTGTCTGGCCAGCAGCTCCAGCCCCTGCCTGCGGGAAGCAGGCGTCAGCGGCGCTGATACCGGCACACAGCCCGGATAAAGACTTCGCAGCATACCCACCAGATAGGAGGGACGGAGCACCTCCCCTTTCCGGTTCCTGCCGCTGAAGCTCACATACAGCCGCTCGGAGGGACGGCTTACGTTCAGATACAGATAGAACTGCTGGATATAGGCATTTTCCTTCCGGCTTGGCGCCAGATGCAGATGATGTCTGCCCAGGCTTTCCCGGTCAAGCTCTGACAAAATGCCGGAACGGGCGCCATTGGTCGGAATGATACCCTCATTGACACCCACGAAAAACAGCGCTTTGATATCCTTCAGACGGGTGCGCTCGATATCTCCCACGGTTACCTGATCTGCCCCCGGCGGGATGATCCCCACCCGGGCCTCCTCCAGACCGGCATCCAGGATTTTGGCATAATCTTTCAGGGCAATGACCTCATCCCCCAAAAGCTCCACCAGTTTATCAAACAGTTCCATCACGATCCGGTACACCTGGGCATATTCCCGGGCCAACGCCAGCTCGCCCCTGGCCTGAAAGGACAGTTCCCGGTCTTTCAGCTGCTGCTGGATATGCAGACGGGCACACCAGCGGCACAGCCCTTCCGTCCGCTGCCGCACCGTTTTTCCGGCGCCACTGTACGTCTCTTTCAGCTCCCGCACCTGAGAAAGCAGCTGTTCTCTGGCTGCATTGATGTCCTCCAGCTCTGCGGGATCCTCCCCCTGATAAAGAGCTTCCCAGGTCTCCTCATACCGACGATACCCCCGGATGCCCAGCGCCCGGCAGTAATTGTCCATCCGGTCGATGATGTTCTCCGGAATGCCGGTAAGGCCGGAACGAAGATACCGAAAAACACTGGGATAAGAAAAATTTTCCTCCAGCATCTCGAGCGCCGCCCGCAGAAATTCCACAAAGGGATTGGCCAGAATGTCCCGCTTATGGTCGATGAAGCAGGCGATCCGGCTGTCCGCAAACTGCTGCTCGATATACCCGGCATACCCTTCCATATCTCCGGTGATGACGGCGATATCCCGGAACCGGTACCCCTCCTCCCGGATGAGGCGCCAGATCTCCCCGGCCACAAACCGTACCTCCTGCCGGGGCTCCTCCGCCCGGATGAGACGCACTGCCTGCTGCTCTCCCGGGTAAACCGCCCCGTCATACCGCAGCAGATGCGCTTCCAGAAATGCCAGCGGATGGTCCGCCCCTGCAAACCGGGGCATTCCCTCCCTGCCTAAAAGCAGTGGCTCCTTTATCGCAATCCCCTGCTCCCGGGCAATTCTAGTCAGCTCCCAGATGGTCTGCTTGCTCATGGCAAACAGCTCCTCCGCGTGCAGAGCGGTAAACGGATACTCCTGTGCCGGAAGGGTCACGGTCACGATCACCTCCCGGGCACAGCACATCAGCCGCTCCAGCAGCAGATACTGCACCGGCGTAAATCCGGTAAAACCGTCCAGCGCCACCACACTGTCTGCCACCATCCGGGATTTCCCGATGACATGGCTGCAGGCCTCCAGGATTTCCTCGGAAGTGATATACGTCTCTTCCTTATAAGCCTGGAAAGCCTCCTGCAGCACCTGGATATCATGCAGCTTGTCCGCCAGTCCCCGGTTATCTCCGGTCTCTTTTTGCAGCTTTTCCAGAAGCTCCGGTCCCACCCGGTACTGGGTCAGCTCTGACAGGACAGACTTCATCTCTCCCACATAGCCCATCCGCTCCAGCTTGCTTCCCAGAAGCGGCAGTTTCTCCCGGTTCTGCTGCGCCAGACGCCGGATCACCAGGCTTTTCCCCGTCTCCTCCAGCACCTTCCTGCTGCCGCCCACCTCATCAAACACATGATAGGCCAGGCGCTGAAAGCTTTGCACATCAATATTCATAATGCCGTGCGCCGGATGGTACGTCACCAGATCCTTCTGGGTCTGCATGGTAAACTGTTCCGGCACCAGCAGCACATACCGCTCCTGCGGATGGGCAATGGAATTCCGGATGATCTGCTGCTGCAGACAGTAAGATTTCCCCGAACCGGAACCGCCGATGATCAGCTGTAATGCCATATATTTCAATCTCCTTACTCCACGCTTTTCAGTGATTCCACCATATTAATCTTCTTTAGTGTAACATGCATTCCCACATTGACAATGCCGGAAAACAAAAATGTCAGCAAAATACTGTATACAAAACTCATACCTGCAATGTGCCGCCCGAACATCATCGTGTCGATCTCTGCCGTCATAATGACAAACCGGTGCAAAACCATGCCAAGTCCGGCACCCACCCCGGCGCCGATGACCGTGAGCACCACATTTTCCCGGAATACATACAGGGACACCTCTTCCTCATAAAAGCCCAGTACCCGTAAGGTTGCCAGCTCCCGCCGCCGCTCAGTGATGTTGATATGGTTCAGGTTAAACAGAACAACAAATGCCAGAAGCCCTGCGGAAATCACCAGCACATAGATCAGCGTATCCATGCTGCGCAGCATATCCCGCACCCGTGCACTCGTTCCGCTTAAGAAGGAAACCGCCGCCACAGCTTCTTGCTCCATATAATCCGTGCGCAGGGCATCCTCAAAATCAGTCTCCGAAGAGGTGGTGTCCAGGAAAATTTCCTGAAAATCCGGTTGCGCTCCGTATATGGACGCATACAGCTCCGGACTCATATATATATAATGCATATAATAATTTTCCGTGATACCGGTGATCTTCACTGCATGCCGGCTCGTATCATCTTCTTTCAGAAAAATGGTCTGTCCCACCTGTACATGCAGCAATTTAGCCAGCTTTTCCGTGATGACGATCCCATCCTCGGACAGAGAAAGGGGTGTCCCGTCCGTCCGCTGCCGCAGCGTGATAAAATCTTCCAGCTGCCGGTCTGCCGGCACGATCAGGTAGGCCGACCGCTCCGTCTGTGCCGCCTCACTGCTCACATCGACTGCCTTTTCTTCTGCCCGCATCATTCCGGTGATCCGCGCATCCTGTCTGAGCACTTCTTCCAGCTTCTCCGCTGCTGTCCGGGAACAATCCTTCTCCATGGTCAGCACGGCATCATATTTTCGGATCTGTCCGAATTCCACGTCCCCGATACACACCAGCGAGTCCCGAATGCCAAAGCCCACCAGCAGCAATGCCATACAGCCGCCAATGCCAAAGATTGTCATGAAAAACCGCTTTTTGTACCGCATAAGATTGCGCACCGTAGACTTCTGGCTGAAATTCAGCCGTCTCCACAGCCAGCCGACCCGCTCCAGCAACACCCTTTTTCCGGCTTTGGGCGGTTCCGGCCGCATCAGCACTGCCGGAACACTGCGAAGCTCCCGCCAGCAGGCAGACAGTGCGGCCAGCACCGTACAGGCCACTGCCAGAAAAGAAGCCAGCAGGGAATACCCCGGATTCATAGGTGTCAGCACGTCCGGCAGATTGTTATACATGATTTTATACGCCTGAATGATCACCGCAGGAAGCAGCTTCTGACCCACCACACAGCCCAGCATACTTCCCAGCACACTGGCCAGAAGCGCATAGCAGACATATTTTTCGGCGATATCCGTCCGCTCATATCCCAATGCCTTCATAGTTCCGATCTGCGTCCGCTGTTCCTCCACCATTCTCGTCATGGTCGTCAGGCTCACCAGCGCGGCCACCAGGAAGAAAATCACCGGAAATACCTTGCCAATGGCACCGATCCGGTCTGCGTTCTGTCCATATTCCACATAGGTTTCCAGCGTGTTGCGATCCAGCACGTACCACTCGGGCACTTCCAGATCATCCAGCGCCTCCTGGGCATCCGAAAGCTTCTGCTCTCCATCTGCAATATCCTTTTCCGCATCCTGACTTTTCTCTGCAAATTCCCGCTGTCCATCCGCCAGCTCCCGCTCTGCATCGGCCAGTTCTTCTTTGGCATCCGCAAGCTTCTTCTCCCCGTCAGACAACTCTGTTCCGGCATCCGCAAGCTTCTGCCTGCCGTCTGCCAGCTCCTGTTCCTTCTCCTCCAGCGTTGCCTTTGCCTGCCGCAGTTTCTCCAGTGCCTGGTGGATTTCATCATTTCCCTGTCTCCACTGGGCTTCTTTCTCTGCCAGGAATGTCTCCTGGGTATCCAGCTGGGCCCGCTGCTGCTGCAGTTCCCCCTGCTGTTCCAGGAGCGCCTGCCTGCTTGCCGCGATCTGGTCCAGGGCTGCCTGCCTCTGCTCTTCCGGCAATTCCTGGGCCAAAAGCACCTGCTCCTGCATGTCCAGCGCCGCAAGGCCCTCCTGTATCTGCTGCAGGCCGCTGTCGATCTGCGCGTAGCCGTTTTCCAGCTGTGTCCGCGCATCCGCCAGCTGCTGCTGGCTTTCTTTCAGCTCGTCCATGCCGTCCACCGCCTGGGCAACGCCGTCCTCATATGCCTCCCAGCCATCCGCCAGCTGCTGTTCCCCGTCTGCCAGCTGCGTCTGGGCATCATTTACCTTCTGTCTGCCATCTGCCAGATCCCTCTCATGGGAGGCCAGCGTATCCCTGGCGTCAGAAAGCTTCTCTTCCCCGTCCGTCAGCTCCTGTCTGGCATCCGAAAGCTTTGCCTTCGCCTCCGCAATATCCGCATTGCCCTGGGCGATCTTATCCCGGGCCTCCGTCTGCACCTGGGCATAGCGGAGGGCACAGCGTTCCTCCGCGATGGCCTCCAGCCGCTCCTGCACCCGATCCACCACCGCATCATAGGCATCTGTGTAGCATGTCTCTGCTGCCGCGCCTTCCACCGTCACCGCGATCTGGGTGTAAGCCTCCATGGTAAATGCCTCCGGCCGCAGCACCAGAAAACCGTCCAGCGCCCCGTCACCGATGGCAGTCGTCCCCCGCTCCAGCGACAGGTACAGGGACGTCGTCCCGATTCCCACCACCGTCACCTGCTCTGTGGCAATCCGATCCTCCAACGGTGTATCATCCCCGGTGCACAGAGGGATCACATCCCCCGGCTTTGTGCCGGTCATCTGGGCCAGTCGCTGATCCATCAGACATTCTGCTGTTGTTTCCGGAAGCCGCCCCTCCGTCACCGAAATCCGGTTGATCGTCTCATCCAGCGACATGAGCCGCACATTGCGTACATCACTCTCCTGCTTCCACTGTACATCACAGCTGTACTCCGGCACCGCCGACTGCACGCCTTCCACCTCACGGATAGCTTCCACATCCCCGGCTGTCATCCCCAGGTCTCCCAGCACCCGGATATCCATCAGTGCCGAATGATCATAATAAGCATCCGCACTGAGCCGCATGTCCGGCTCCGTGGCCCGGATGCCGGAAAAGAACGCCACGCCCAGCGCCACAATGAGAAAAATAGAACCAAACCGGTGCGGCGTCCGGCGTATTTCCATCGTAAAATCCTTATGAAGTGCCTGTTTTTTCATAAGCCTCCTACCATTCTATCTCATCTGCACACACAGGGTGCGCATGGGTCTCCATCTGCACGGCCTTTCCATTCTTGATATGGATCACCCGGTCTGCCATGGGGGTGATGGCCTGATTATGTGTGATGACGATCACCGTCATTCCCTTTTCCCGGCACGTCTCCTGCAATAGCCGGAGAATAGCCTTTCCTGTCTGATAATCCAGGGCTCCCGTCGGCTCGTCACAGAGCAGAAGCTTTGGGTTCTTTGCCAGCGCCCGGGCAATCGCCACCCGCTGCTGTTCCCCGCCGGACAGCTGCGCCGGAAAATTATCCTTCCGTCCGGCAAGCCCCACATCCTCCAGCACCCGGGCCGCATCCAGCGGTTCCCGGCAGATCTGCAGCGCCAGCTCCACGTTTTCCAGCGCCGTCAGATTCTGGATCAGATTGTAAAACTGAAATACAAAACCGATGTCATCCCGCCGATATGCCGTGAGCTGCCGTTCCTTCAGTCCGCTGATCTCCCGGCCGTCTACCCGGACACTGCCCGAAGTACATGTATCCATACCGCCCAGAATATTCAGCACCGTTGTCTTCCCGGCACCGCTGGGGCCCACGATCACCACGAACTCCCCTTTCCAAATATCAAAATCCATACCGTCCACCGCACGGATCTCCACCTCTCCCATACGGTAAATCTTCTGCACATTTTTCAGACTTACAAACGGTTCCATCGCTTCCCTCCTTCGACGGCGCTTCCTTTTCTTTTTTCTTTTGCGCTAAAAAAATGTTCCTCCTCTATAAGCTCACGAACCCGCGCTTGACGCGCTCTACTGTCTGCTCTCGCAGACTGTTCGTTCACTAATGGCGCTTCCTTTTCTTTTGCGCTCATTAAAAAAAGAGTTCCACCCCCATGAAACTCTCTTCTCACGGATGCCATGCAATGACAAAGAATTGTTCCAATCTCTTCATTCCATGCAGAACAACCCGGAATGTCCGCGCAGTCTCCGAAAGCTCCGCAGGCATTCCTGATGCTCTCCCTCTGTTTCTCACAGCCAATACATACATCCCTACAACCCATATATACTTGCCTCATTTGTCAACAAGTATGTTTTAATTATAACATAGTTTCCATCATTGTCAACAATTCCCATTTTTCTTTTTTTGAATTTTTGCACAAATTTGCACAATGATCAACAGGATGGCAAGGAAAAGAAGCAGACATCCTGACAGCAGCGGCCTCATCTTCCGGCAACCGGCATCCCCTGATCCCTGTGCCGTCTCTGTCCCGCTTTTGGATACTTCTTTTCTTTGTGAGAGAGGTTTCGTTTCTTCTGTAAAAGTGTTTTCCGCCACAGAAAATGGCCGGGTAACTCCCTCATTTCCAGCCAGATCCAGTGCTGTTATGGTGACCGTCTGCTTTTTCCCTGCGGCAGGTACCGTCAGGGCAAACCGGCCGCCGACTTTCTGAATCTCCTCCCTTTCATAGACCACTTTGTCTTTGCCGTCAATCTGAAAAGCGGCCCGCTGTACGCCGGAAAGATCTTTCATCGAAACCAGCAGGGTGCTGGCGCCCGACAGATGCTTTTCTTTTGTCTGCTCAACCGTGATCTCCGGCGCTTCCCGATCCAGAAAGAAGGCCAGCTCCTTCTGCCTGCGCGTGTCCATGGAGTTGCCCGCCTGATCGGTCGTGTGGACGCTGAGGCGGTACCCGCCGTCCCAGGCCAGCACCTCCGGACGCAGCCGATAGAGATAACTACTCCACTGCCCGGCAGCGTGCATCTGCTCTGTCACATAGTCCTGCCCCTCCTTCAGTACCCGGATCCCCGCATCACATTCCAGCAAGATTTTTCTGGAAACGATACGATTCGGATTGAATTCCCGGATCACAACGTCCGGCTTCTCGTTCACATAATATTGCTGTCCTGCCTGCAAGAGCGCCTGTCCGAACACAAACACCGAGCCAAATCGGTTCACGGTGAAATCCCAGCTTTCCTGCTGCACGTTCCCGGCCAGATCCTCTGCCCTGGCTTCCAGCCGATAACAGCCGTCCAGACGCTGCTGCAGCGGCCAGGCGCCATAGACAAAGGAATTTTCCGTTTTCTCCCACGCATATGTCCCCGGTAAATACAGCGGGCTGTCCTCCTGCCAAATCTGCCCCGGCGCATTTCCCGTGCGGTACAGGTGCACCGTCAGTCCCTGTTCCATTGCATGCAGATCAGCCGCCTGCACCCGGGGCGCTACGGTACGCTCTCCCGAAGCCGTATCTGTCTGTCCCCGGTCAAAAGAAAGCGTGGGCGGGGTGTTGTCCAGCACGAATTGCTCACTTTCATAAGGCACCGCCTGATTGCCCGCCAGATCCCGGGCCGACAGGAACAGCCGGCAGGTGCCCTCTTCTTCCAACCGGAGTCTGGCCTGCCGCTTCCTCCCATTCCCTGTAAAGGACAGCCGCTGCACGGTCTGCACCCCATCTTTTTCCACCACACAGGAAATGTCCTTCTCATCCGGAAAATCATCCGTCACACAAATGTGGGCATACCGCGGACCCCTGCAGTACAAAACACCGTCCTTTTCCCGGCCGCCTTCCGGCGGCTCCTCCCAGGTCACCGTAATCTCCGGTGCCGTCCGGTCGATGACAAAGGGTTCCGCCAGCCCGGCTTTTCCCGTATTCCCGGCCAGATCCCGGCAGACAGCCTCCACGTCATAGCTGCCTTCCTCTTCCGCCAGAACCGCCCCCTCGTATTCGTCCGCATCTGTCCTTTCGCATGACACACTCCGCCAGTATGTCCCCTGCCGGTACAGATCCACCTGACAGGGTGTTTCCGCAAAGGCTTCCCCCACCCGGATCCGGATCTTCCGGGGACTGGCATAGCATCCCCTGGTTTTACAGGGCAGCGCTTCCGTCTCCAGCTCCACCCGGGGCGCGGTTCCATCCAGACGCACTTCCTCTGCCGCAGTGCTGCGGTTTCCGGCCACATCCCACACCTGCAGCGTCCACTGGTGGATCCCCTCATAAGCCTCCGGAATGTCCACCGTCTCCTGCTGCCGTACTTTCCCCTCACAGGAAAATGTCGCCACCGGATCGCCGTCGGCCAGAAGCTGCATCTTCTCCAGTCCGCTGCCGGTGTCCGACGCCTCCAGATGCAGCCTGCCCTCCCCGGTATAGAAGCCGTTCTCCCCGGACGTGCCGCTGACAGACAGCCCCGCCAGAGGCGCCCGGGCATCCATCTGTACGACGCCCAGCTCTCTTTCTTCCTTCCAGACGTTTCCCTCCCCGTCCCGGGCCAGCGCCAACAGCGTCCACTGTCCTTCTTCTGTCAGGGAAAAGGAAATCTCCGCCCGGGCCACAGGGTTCTCTGCCGTCCAGTCTTTCACCAGCTGCCGTTCTTCTCCCTCTTTCTGCATCCAGACATGGCAGGCAGCCACCCCACTCCACAGATCCTCCAGCAAAAGTCGCCCTTCCAGTCGTTCCCGGCACACCATGGTCTCCTGCGCTTCCGCACTGACCGGCGTTCCGTCCGCCGTAAAAGCAGTATCCAAAAGCTGCGGTGCGCTCCAGTCCAATGTCTCCCCGGTGCTGACCGGCGAAGAGAGATTCCCGGCCAGATCCACCGTCTGAAAATCAATCTGCCAGTTTCCCTCCTCCTGTATGTTTTTCTGCCACTCCCAGACGCCTTCCTCAACCTCCTGCCAGACGCCGTCCGCGGACGGTTCCGGTTCCTCTTTTCCGTCAGGAGACGCTGCCCCGGCAAATGCTTCACCGTCAGGATCTTCCGGCTGCCCCTGCTCTTCCCCACAGCGCAGCCGGTTCAGACAGATAGCCGCCAGGGACGGGTCCCAGTGCAGCTCCCGCACCCGGATTCCCACAGACAGCGAAGCGGCTTCTCCGGCACCTGCTTCCGCATCAGGAACTGACTGCCCGCCACCCGACGATTGTCCGCCATCCTCCGATGATCCGTCGTCTGCCGGTTTTTCTCCATCTTCCGTCTGACCCGCTCCCTGTTTTGTGACCCACACCTCTGCCTCCGGCGCTGTCCGATCCAGAATAAAATCCTCGCTTTCATAGAGTGTTTCCTCGCTTCCGTCTTCTTTTTCCCACAGAAGACAAAACCGCCAGCAGCCTTCTTCCGGAGAGAGTACCGCCTCTGCCGCCCAGCCATCCTCCTGCGCCTCATATACAAGCGGAACCGTGGTCTCCTCCTCTCCTGCAAGCACTACCGCCTTCACTGCCTGCTCCTCCTGCATATGCACATTCAGGCAAATGGGTTCCGCCCCAAAATATGGTTCGATCTCCTCCATGGTTTTCCCGTTCAGCCACATCCCGTCCAACCAAGGAACCGGTGCTTCCGCCCGGGAGCCTGCGCCGCACTTTCCCCACAGAAAAACCATCAGCATCCCGCCCATCAGCACTCTTTTCCATCTTCTTTTATTCAAATGTGTTTCTCCCCCTTCGTGACAGTTCCAGCAGTTCCTCCGCCGTGGCTCTGATTTCTTCCAGCTCCTGTTCTCCCTGCGCTCGTTTTCCCCTCAGCTGCCCGTCGGCAAGCCTCCGGCACAGCTTCTCCAGTATTGCAGCCACCTGATCCGTCTGCAGCTGTTCCCCCGGCAGCGCATACACGCAGCGCAGCAATTCCTTCGCTGTCACCGGCAGAAGTGCATCCTCTCGGGCGGAAACCATCCAGGACAGCGCTTCCAGCGCCTCCATTGTCTCCTGTACTTTCGGCTTCTGTCCCATTTCCAGGCAGCGATAATAGTTTTCCAGGCACCGGTACCTCTCTTTTTCCGCTTCCTCCGCCGCACCAAGTTCCAGCCACCGACAGCTCTCTTTTCTGGCAGAAACGCCCGTCTCCTGCCGCCAGAGTCTTTGCCCCAGTTCCAGGCAAAACGTCTTGTCCTTCTCCAGCACATCTGCCGCTGTGCTTCCCGACCACGGCGGCTGTTCCAGCAGCCTGTACAGCTGATCTTCCCTGTCTGCATCAAACTCCCCGGCAAAGCAGTCCATGATGTCCTGTTTCCATCGGTTCACCGTCCACTGTCTGACACCGGCCCCCGTAAGCAGGAACACGACAGTTACGGTCAGCAGCAGGCCCCGTCTCTTTTTCCTGAAAAAGCACGGTAAAAAGCAGTCCGGCACACATCGACACAGCGCCCGGTGAAATGCCCCCATGGAAGGATACCGATCCTTCGGATCCGGTGCGAGTGCCCGTTCCACTACCGCCTGCAGCCGTTTGCTTCTGTGCAGACTGGCCGCCGCATAGGACAGCGTTGCCGCCAGCCCGTACACATCCGCCGCCGCTGTCACGGTCTGCCCGGCCAGGCGCTGCTCCGGTGCTGCAAACCCTTCCGTCCCCATGCCGGTGGCCCGCAGGTTACCGTCTTCGTCCGCCTCCCTGGCGCACCCGAAATCCACGAGAGCCTCAAACCGGCTGACCGGCGCTGCCTTTCCTCTTACAGGCCTCAGCAAAATGTTGGAAGGCTTCAGATCCAGATAAAAAATCGAAGGCTTCTTCCCATGCAACTTTTGAAGCAGCCCGGCCAGACGAATGCCTAGGCACAGTGTCTCCCACAGCCCCAGGCCGCCGTCCTCCTGTATCCTCTGCTCCAGCGTTTTTCCCGGGCGCCATTCCATGATGAGCACGCACTGTCCCTCCCAGACAAAGCACTCCTCCAGCGTTGGGACAGCGCGATCCTTTATCCGGCGCAAAAGCGCCCCTTCCCGCTGGCCGTCCGTAAAAGGCATACCGGCATGTATGACCTTCGCCGCAAACAGCTTCTGATCCCTACGGCGGCGCACCAAAAACACCTGCGCAGTGCCGCCTTTCCCGCACATGTCAAGTACCTCGTAACGGCCCGCTATGATTCTTTCGGGCATACTTACTCCTGTCACTATTTATTTGTTTGTTGTGGAAGTAATCTGCGGAGAACCCGCAAATGAGATGACATGATTATATCATCTGCCCAGGCGCTTGTCAAATGCTGTCTTTGAGGCTATACTTCATATATGTTCCCGTTCACTTGTATGTTCCTGCGGACAGATCTTATGATCCCATAAAAATTTATCTGCAGGAATATCCCCATTTTCAGGAGGATTTTCTATGGAAATCGAACGCAAATATCTGATTCGGCAGCTGCCCTTTTCCCCCGAATCCTACCCCTTCCATCTGATCCAGCAGGCGTACCTGAATACAGATCCGGTGATCCGCATCCGTCGGGAAGACAACTCCTATTATCTCACTTATAAATCCAAAGGCCTTATGGTACGGGAAGAATACAACCTGCCTCTCACCGCGGAAGCCTACGAGCACCTGCTCCCCAAAGCAGACGGGAATCTGATCAGCAAAAAGCGCTATCTCATTCCCCTTTCCGATGGTCTGACCGCAGAACTAGATGTCTTCGATGCCCCCTTTGATCCACTCTGCCTGGCCGAGGTGGAGTTCCCGGACGAGACGGCTGCCCGGCGCTTCACGCCTCCCGACTGGTTCGGGCAGGAAGTGACATTTTCCACGGCGTATCACAACAGTACTTTAAGCAGGCTTCCCCGGGAATCTCTTGTCGATAAATCTTTTTTGTTGTCGAATTCGACAACGTTATAGTTTTACGTAGTATTCCCCTTTCTTGCTACAATAAACAGTAGCAGGAAGGAGGCCGTGTCATTTGGTCAAAAATTTGAAAACACTGCGTGAAGACCGCCAGCTCAGTCAGCAAAAGCTTGGTGAACAGATCGGTGTCACGCAGCAGGCGATTTATAAATATGAAAATGATCTGGCCGAGCCCGATATCCGGACATTGATCTTATTGTCCCGCTTTTTCGAAACTTCTGTGGATTATCTCATCGGAAATTCAGACAATCCCAGAAAATACGAGCAGCTGAATCCATGCGATCTGAATCTATCGGAGCAGTCGCATATAGACACCTATCGGAAGACGCCGCCATCTGTGCGTCTGATCATTGATGCCTTTATGCATGCGTATCTGAACAAATAACAATCAGCGAAAAAGCCGTACTTAGGATCGGGGGGACGGCCATGCAGCATCCCTGTATGGCCGTTTACTCTGCAGACATCGTCTCTGCCACGGATTCTATCCCGTCTCTTTCAATCTTTGCAAGAAGCACATCCAGCATCTGCTGCGGCGTCAGCCCGCCTTCCGGCACGACAACATGCACAGCATTCTTCTCCAGCTGCCTGCCTCTGACCACGATCAGCTCCCAGCATTTCCGAACCTGTTCTCTTATCGCCTCATCTGTATCATGCGCGTGCTTCACTACAAAATCTACCATTTCCTTTTCCGTCATATCATTTCCTCCTTTGCATCATTTCGTTGCTTTTACCTGTATTTCAGCTACTTTTCGTTGCCTCCCAAGATATTTTTCTCCCCGGTTGCTATAATGTGGGAGGATACATTCTGACAAAAGCGGATATGCTTTAAGATAAACTATCGACAGGGAGGTGAGCTCTTGGATAATGAAGTTCTGGGATCACAGCTGGTAAAATACCGTAAGCTGTATCATTACACGCAGGAAGACATCGCAAAATATCTGAATATTCAGCGGCAAACCTATTCCAATTATGAACGCGGAACCCGAACTCCGGATCTGAAAACGCTTAGAGCCCTGGCGAAACTGTACCGCATCAGACTGGATGATCTCGTGAATGATCACTCTGACATTGCAAGAGACGCCACTTCTGATTATCTTCAAAAGAGCGCACAGGAGAGCGACAAGAAGCGTTCCTGCACACAGATGGATCTGGATTATCTGAACATCTATTTCGATCTTCCTGAGCAGCTGCGCTCTGATGCCCGGCTCCATTTTGAATTCCTGCGATTCAAGGCAAAAGGCATTCTCTAATTCCATAGTATAACTACTTCCCGCTGTAGTCAACGACAACCGTTCGGCTTTATGTGTCATTATTCGACGTTTTTCATCGCAGTAAAATCGTGTTAAGCACAACAGTGCGAATCATGATATAATGTGCGCAGGGAAAAACAAGCGGCTGCGTGAGCAGACATTTGTTTTTCACAAGCCATTAACGAAGGTTCCGCCTGCGATAGCAGGCAACAGAGCACGGCAGTGCGGGGAACCTGAGTTTAAAAGCAGCGTCAAGCACGGAACGTGCGAATCATGATATAATGTGCGCAGAGAAAAACAAGCGGCTGCGTGAGCAGACATTTGTTTTTCACAAGCCATTAACGAAGGTTCCGCCTGCGGCAGCAGGCAACAGAGCACGGCAGTGCGGGGAACCTGCGTCTAAAAGCAGTGTTAAGTAAATAGTGCGAATCATGATATAATGCGCGTAGGGAAAAACAAGCGGCTGCGTGAGCAGACATTTGTTTTTCACAAGCCATTAACGAAGGTTCCGCCTGCGATAGCAGGCAGTAGAGCGCGATAGCGCGTGGAACCTGAGTGGCTGTGCGGGTTCATGATATAATGAGCGCAAAAGAAAAGGAAGCGACGTCGACAGACGGCATTTCCTTTTCTTGTATCGTTATCGAACGAACGGAGGTATTATGGACAATCTTTCTGTCACCGACTGGTGTCATCATTTTCTTTCCCTGCAAATTTCTCCCGGTGACCTGTGTATCGATGCAACCACAGGCAACGGCCACGACACGGCATTTCTCGCCTCTCTCGTCGGTGCTGACGGTCAGGTCATCGGTCTGGACATCCAGCAAAGTGCACTGGACGCTGCCGGGAAGCTTCTGCGTGCGCAGTGGCTCATCGACCGGGTGCGTCTTGTTCTGGATAGTCACGAACACATAGACCAGTACGCCATACCCGGCACAGTCAGCTGCATCACCTTCAATCTGGGATATCTGCCCGGCGGCGGACATGCCATCGCCACCAACGCTGCTACGACCCTGCCTGCCATCGCAGCAGGCCTTCCTCTGCTGAAAAAGGGAGGCCTCATGACCATCTGCATTTATCAGGGCGGTGATACCGGCTTTGAGGAGCACGATGCGGTGCTCCGCTATCTTTCCACCCTGGATCCCAAAACGTATCTGGTCATCGCTTCCACCTACCTGAACCGGCCCAATCACCCACCCAAACCAGTGCTGGTCATTCGGCTGAAATAATACTGATTCGACAAAATTAGACATTGCATTTTCTAAAATAAGCGCCTATACTGATTTCACAGACAGAGAACACAGGAGGTGTTATTTATGGCCGAATCGAGTATTACACATAACTTTGTCATTTCTGATCCAGAAGCCGTTGAGCGTTTTGTGAATGCTCTTGAACAGTCTGCGCTTGATCCTCGTCCCAAGAGCGATGTTCCTTATTTGGAGCTGAAAGATCCGGTGGAAATCGCAGCCCGTATGAAAAGGTGGAAAATAAATCACAACCGCTAACCATTATGTTGTGAACATTCGGGAATATTTGAGCCATGCGCATACTGAAAATAATCTGTGCATGCTGCTTTCCGAATTCTCCTGTCCACAGAATCCTCAGGTAGAATATTTTCTGCGACATCACGCGATAGAATTTACCAAAAAGGACCAGTCGGTCACGTATCTGGTCTTTGATATTTCCGATGATTCTCTGGCAGGCTATTTTTCTCTGGCGATCAAGCCTATTTCGGTTCTTTTAGCAAATATCAGTAAGACGACAGCCAAAAAACTGTCCCGTACAAGTATTCTTGATAAAGATGCGCAAAGTTATGTCACTTCCGCCTATCTGATCGCACAGCTAGGCAAAAATTATTCCTTACCAAAGGAAAAACAAATCTCAGGATCTGTGCTTCTTGACCTTGCCCTGGACACAGTTTCAAATCTGCAATATTCTATCGGTGGTGTTATGGAATTTCTGGAATGCGAAGACAATCCTTTTCTTCTGCAATTCTACAAAGAAAACCATTTCAAACCTTTCGATCGACGACTCACCCTTCCGTTTTCCGGAAAAGAACCGCATATCCTGCATCAGCTGTTAAAATTCATTTAGCCTTATTTCGCTGTCTGTATGAAAGCAGAAAAAGTGGAACCTCTGTCCCCACACGAAGCAAAGGTTCCACTTTCTATCTGCTTTTATCTGTTTTCTGTTATTCTGATCGTGATATGAATTCTTTCCACACGCATTTACTGCTCTGTGATCTCTGAGCGCAGTCCCGCATCAATGAAGTCACAGTATTTGCAGAAATCATAGTGGTGCCGTCCATGGCGGATCTTCTCCCGCAGATCCCGGTATTTCTCATTGTTCCAGGCTTCCTGCAGGGTTGTCTCGTTCAGGTTCGCCAGCTCCGTCACCTCATAGTTGTCGCAGCAGCAGATGCCCATTCTTCCGTCGGGCACGATCCACATGTCGGTGTAAGGCATGAGGCAGGTCTGCTTGATGACCTTCTGGGAGCCCTGCTTGTTGGGGGCACTGCCCGCACGGTTCGTCAGCACCTCCTGGAGATAGCGCATCTGGATCTTGATATCCACATCCTTGAATTTCTCTTCGTTGTTTTTCACATAATCATAGATTTCCTGGATGTTGTCATACAGCTTCATATCCATGCAATAGTTGTTGATGATCAGCTCATTGACATAGGGACAGATCTCTTCCAGTTTCTCGATATTTAAAAGGATGCCGTTGGTGGACAGGAAAATATGCACATCCGGCAGCTGTTCTCTGGCAAACTTGTGCCACTCCACGATTCTCGTATCCAGGAAGGGCTCGTTATTTCCGTAAAGGGTCAGGCGGCCTTTGTAGCCCCACTCTTTGAGCTGGATGATGATGCTCTTGAACAGTTCCTCATCCATCTTTTTGAACGGGCGCTTCTCCGCATTCCGGTTCGCCGTGCAGAATGCACAGGTATTGTTGCAGCGATTGATGGTCTCCAGGTTCACAACCTTCGGATACGGAGTCTTCTCCTGACTCATAAACCAGTCAATATACTTCTGCTGTCCCCTTCCCCGGGTCATATACTGAAGCGTCAGATATCCTGTACTTGCAAGCTTGGGCAGGTACTTTCTCATATTCCAGCCAAAACGGCCTGCATAATTGTTAATTCTGATCGGCATCGGATTTCCTCCTTGTATTTCGTAAAAAAGTCCAAGACTGTTTTCTTTCGTCTCGGACTTATCATGCGGATAACAGGAATCGAACCTGCACCCTCTCGGACCAGAACCTAAATCTGGCGCGTCTGCCAATTCCGCCATATCCGCTGATCTCTGCCAAAACAGCCCAAAGGCATGTCCTGCATCAATGATCCGCACAGCCTGATGCTGTGAAAAACTGGGCCAGCGGGATTCGAACCCACGAATGTAGGAGTCAAAGTCCTATGCCTTACCGCTTGGCGATGGCCCAATCCTGTCATTTCCTATCCTATCATACAAAAAAGCAGCCGGAGTATTCCGACTGCTTCGGGTGGATACAGGGATTCGAACCCTGGGCCTCCAGAGCCACAATCTGGCGCGCTAACCAGCTGCGCTATACCCACCATATCTGCCGGGCGAACCAGGCAAAAACGTGCTCGAAGGGATTCGAACCCCCGACCCACGGCTTAGAAGGCCGTTGCTCTATCCAACTGAGCTACGAACACGTATCTTAGCTGCATATGATTCATATGCAAAGCGGGTGATGGGAATCGAACCCACGTGTCCAGCTTGGAAGGCTGGTGTTCTACCATTGAACTACACCCGCATAACAGTCATCGGGGTGACAGGATTCGAACCTGCGACCTCCTGGTCCCAAACCAGGCGCTCTAGCCAAGCTGAGCCACACCCCGCTTCACCAGCGCCAATGACCTGACGCAAAATATATTATATATAGAAAGTCCTATATTGTCAACACATTTTTTCAAAAAAATTAAACTTTTTCTTATTATAAATAATTGATGGTAAAATGCGCGTCCCCGAACCGGTCCAGCTCCATCATGACAAAACTGGGACGGTGCCCTTCCTGCCGGGGATAGGAAATGCTGCCCGGGTTCACGGCGATCACATCGTCGGTATAGTCGATGACCGGCCGGTGGGTGTGCCCGAACAGCACGATCTGTGCGCCCCGGGCTCTGGCCTCCTGCTTGAGTGTCTCCGTCCCTGCGGAAACATAATAATAATGTCCATGGGTCATAAACACCTTATATTTTCCGATCATGAGCTCCCGCTCTTTGGGCAGATCCGAGAAAAAATCATTGTTTCCGGACACGATATAGGTGGGACATCCCGCTGCAGCCTCTATGTAGTCGGCATTGCCTTCCACATCCCCCAGATGCAGCAGCATGTCCACAGGCCCTACCCGATCCAGTGCGATGTCAAAATTTCTCAGCCTCTTATGTGTGTCACTGACAATCAGAATTTTCATTCGCTTCCAGCCTCCGTTTATCGGATTCTCTTTCTTAACTCCTCTTCCATCTGGCGAAGGGCGCGGCCTCTGTGGCTCAGCGCATTCTTCTCCTCCGGGGAAAGCTCTGCCGTACTTTTCTTATATTCCGGCAGATAAAAAATCGGATCATAGCCGAAGCCGTTCTCGCCCCGCTCCTCGTATCCGATGATACCCTCGATGGTTCCCCGGGTGGTGAGTACCTCCCCGTCCGGGAATGCCGCCGCGATGGCGCACACGAACCGCGCTGTCCGCTGCTCATCCGGCACACCTGCCAGGCGGCTGATGAGATTGGCATTTTTCACCGAATAAGGCGTATCCTCCCCCATATAACGGGCAGAATAGATGCCCGGCTCTTTGTTCAGATAATCAATCTCCAGACCGGAGTCATCCGCCAGTACCAGGGCTCCGGTGAGCTTCTGTACCGCCACAGCCTTGATCTTCGCATTTTCCTCAAAGGTGGTGCCGTCCTCCACGATATCCGCCTGCACGCCGGCCTCCTTCATGGACAGCACCGGCAGCCCCAGATCCTTCAAGATCATGCGGACCTCCTTCATCTTTCCTTCATTTCCCGTGGCAAATATAATTTTATCGATCATACTGTTTTCTCTCCTTCTCGTCTGCACTGCGGCGGGGCGGCTTGGGCCCCATAAACTGATAAAAATAGGTTTTCATCATGCCATTGTAAATCTTACGGTTCTTATCTGCCTTGCGGCCAATGTATTTTTCCGCATCCTCGTAGGCGGTGATCATGTACATGGACCAGGCATCCAGGCGGCCATAGGCCTCCCCGATCTCCCGGTACAGCTCCGGCAGATCCTTCTTTTCCTCCAGCCGTTCCCCGTAGGGCGGATTGGTGATGATAAAGCCATATTTCTTCGGGTGGTTCAGATCCTTCACTGCCCGCTGCTGGAAATGGATCAGGTGATCCACACCGGCCTCCCTGGCATTTTCCCGGGCGGCTTTCACAATGGCACCGTCAATGTCATATCCCTGAATGTCCGTCTCCACGTCTGTGCACACCAGGTCAGCCGCCTCATCGGCCGCCTCGTACCAGTATTTTCTGCGGATCAGGTTTGTCCAGTCCTCCGCCAGGAAGGAACGGTTCATGCCCGGCGCCATATTGGCCGCGATCATGGCCGCCTCAATGGGAAACGTGCCGCTGCCGCAGAAGGGATCCACCAGGATCCGGTCTTTTTTCCAGGGTGTCAGCAGGATCAACGCCGCCGCCAGTGTCTCCGTGATGGGCGCCTTGCTGGTGAGCTGCCGGTAGCCCCGCTTATGTAAAGAATCTCCCGTGGTGTCCAGCGCAATGGTCACCCGATCCTTCATCAAAAATACCCGCAGAGGATAGGCATTCCCATCTTCCGCAAACCACTCCTTGCGGTAGGTCTGCTTGAGCCGCTCCACAATGGCCTTCTTGATAATGGACTGAATGTCCGAAGGGCTGAACAGGGCACTTTTCACCGAGTTGGCCTTGGCTACCCAGAATTTGGCATTTTCCGGCAGATAGTCCTCCCAGGGAACGGCTTTCGTCCGCTCAAACAGCTCGTCAAAGGTCACCGCCTCAAACTCCGCCACCTTCCAGAGTACCCGCTGGGCAGTCCGCAGAAACATGTTGGCCCGGCAGACGGCCGCCGCATCCCCATAGAAGGAAACACGGCCGTCCTCTACCTGACTGATCTCGTATCCCAAATCTGTAATTTCTTTTTTCAGAACGGCTTCCAGTCCGAAATGACAGGGCGCCGTAAATTCCATCCGATCCATATTTTTTGTATTCTCTCCATATTTTCTCTGTATTCAGGTTTCTTTTCACTTATACCTAATATTAATTCGGCCATGCGCCCGCTGTCAATGTCTATTTCGTTCTCCTTCCCCGCAGAGCACCAGATGCCGCCCCCGGTAGGACAGAATGCCGCCGATGACCGTGCTGGCCTGATACCCCAGACCGGCCAGCCGTTTGGCAGCCATCAGACTGGCAGAACCGCGCTCGCAGTACAGCACATAGCGCACGTTTTTCCGCAAGGGAACGCTTTTTTGAAACTGTTCAAAGGGAACACAGACCGCACCCTTTATATGCCCCTGACAGTATTCCTCCCAGTCCCGAAGATCTATGATCATGCAGTCGGGTCTTCCGATATACCCGTCCAGACTTTTTGCCGGAATTGTCTCAAAATTCATCCTGACACCTCACATCTCCTGCTGTTTTCTCACTATCATTATATGATGCCAGGGGCAAAAGGTCTAAGTCCGCATGCGCTTATGTATCATAAAGATGCCGCACAGGAAAAGGGGCAGAGAAACAATGCTCTCTGCCCGCTTTGGCTGCCTAATATCTGTCTTCTTCGCTCTTGTTGCCGTAGGTATCTTCGCCTGCGGACTTGTTGTTTGTCTTGTTCTTCTCGGAATTGCTGTAGTTACCATAGCTGTTCATGCTGTTGGTATTTTTGCTGGTGCTCTTGTTGGAAGCGTTGCTTCCGGTGTTATTGGAATAGTTGTTCTTTGACATGTCGTCTACCTCCTGTATTTTTGATACAGGTTTAGTATGGCATCTCACCGGAAAAATATACGCGCACGCCGGGCAATCCTGATTTCCTTATTTTCCCAGTTTTTGTCATAGCTACCTTCGCTGAGAGAAAAAACGCACCACCAGCACAATGAGGATCACCGGCAGTGCCACCGGTGCCAGCAGCGTCACCAGTCCGCCGATGACCGTCCCGATGATGCCTAAGATCAGCAGCACCACCAGCGCGATGAGCAGATACCCGTACCAGGAATTGATCTTGAATTTCCCGTAACGCACATCCCAGCCGTTCTCATTCAGTTCCGCATGAAAGCCTTTGGTTCCATTGGCCGCAGAACTGCCAAATGCGGAACCAGCGCTGTCCGCCGCATCCTCCGTCTGCTCTCCATACCAGCCCCGGTCAGATTCCCCGGCACCGGTGCCGCCGGTCTCCTGCACTTCCAGGATCGTCTTTGCCAGAAGTCTGGGATCTCCCAGCTCCTCCGCAATCTCCGCCTCGCTTCTGCCTTTGGCGGACTCGTCCGCAAAATATCCGTTATAATACCGGACGTTATCCGCGATGATATGCTCCGGGGTACCGCCGCCCCGCAGTGTCCGCTCCAGTGTATCGATAAACTGCTGTCTGTCCATCCTGCCTCCTGTATATTGTATATTTGTATGCTGTAACTTCATATCCTGTATAACCGAAAAAACCGGAAGATCTCCAACAATCTCCCGGCTTCTCTGTCCTACGTGCGTTAGAGGATTCGAACCCCCGACCTTTTGGTCCGTAGCCAAACGCTCTATCCAGCTGAGCTAAACGCACACTTCGTTGTTTCCTCAACAACATAAATTATTATATCCTGCCTTTCATTGAATGTCAAGCGTTTTTTCAAAAAGTTCAGCCATACGTTTCGCGGACAGATTTCGGGCTTGCACAAAAATCTGTCTGTGAAAACGGATGGACGGAACGCCATATAATGAGCAAAAATGAGCTGCGCAGCAGCGGAAAGCGTGGCACACGCGATTTTGCGAATTGTCCATATGGCGATTCTGAACTTTTCACAGAACACCATGCACGGAGAACCCCCGGAGTGGGCAGCTCCGGGGGATAAAAAGAGAATACTTATGTAATGTAGGGAATTGTTTTCTTGTTGCTTCGTGGTTATTTTGTGGTTGTTTTGGGTTTTGGTCCTGTGTTAGTTTGCAGTGCTGCTGCCGGACTCTGTCACCTCAGCCTCGCTGTCCGCGGAAGTATCTGCGGATGCATTGGTCTCTGTGGAAGCTGCACTGTCAGCCTCTGCTGCTGTGTCAGATGCGGCACCGTCAGCGGGAGTCTCTGTGCTCTCGGTAGTGTCTGCACTGTTTTCCGTGCTGCCTGCCTCGGTGGTGGTGTCAGCAGTGGTCTTGTCCTCTGCTGTCGTGTCACTCTTGGTGTCCGTAGTGGTGTCTGCAGAAGTGTCTTCCTTCGTATCAGTGCTCTCCGTCGTCTGCGTCGTGTCCGCACCGGAATCCTTGCTTCCGCATCCATACATGGCAGCCATGGCAAATGTCAGCACGCAGGCTGCAGTCAATATTTTCACTTTCTTCATTTTCATAATTGGTACTCCTCCTTTTCTTGAAGTACCTCCAGTATACCTGGAATTTGTGTCCAATCTGTGTGGAAAGACTTATGAATTTCTGAAAATCCTTAAAGACACATGAACAAAGCCTTAACCCCGTCTTTCGTTTTTCTTATGCCCGCACTGCTTTTTCAAAAAGCAGGAAACCGATGACAAACAGGACAAAGATCACGGAGACACCGATATTCAGACTGCCCGTCAGCTGAGCGCCAAAACCCACCAGGGTAGTTCCCATAAAGGCGGCGCCTTTTCCGAAAATATCGTACAGTCCAAAATATTCCCCCGATTTTTCCGCCGGAATGATTTTTGCAAAATAGGCCCGGGACAGTGCCTGGATACCGCCCTGGAACATGCCCACGCACACCGCCAGGAACCAGAACTCCCAGGATTTGTCCAGCTGGACTGCAAACAGCGCGATGGCACCGTAGGCCACGATGCAGATACGGATCAGCGTGCCGTTTTCATACTTGGGCGCCAGCCAGCCAAACAGCAGGGCGCAGGGAAAAGCCACGATCTGGGTCAGCAGCAGCGCCAGCAGCAGTGTCGTGGAAGTAAATCCCAGGGCGCTGCCGAAAGCCGTCGCCATGTCGATGATCGTGTACACGCCATCAATATAGAAGAAAAACGCGATGAGGAACAGGAAAATCTTCCGGTCATCACGGATCTCCTGGAACACCCGGAGCAGCCTCCGGAAGCTTTCTGCCACCGCATGGGGTTTTCTCGGCTCATAATGGATCTGCTCATAATTTTTCAGCAGCGGCACCGTCGTCAGCAGCCACCAGGCACCATTGATGAAAAAGGCAATGCCCATGCCCGTCTGCATGGGAAGCCCGGAAAACAGCACCACCGCCAGGCTGGCGATAAAGGGCACGCAGCTGCCGATATAGCCCCAGGCATAGCCCTGGGAGGACACCCGATCCATCCGCTCCGGCGTGGTCACATCCGAAAGCATGGCATCATAAAAGACCAGGCTGCAGGAATAGCCCACCTTGGCAATGATGAAAATGACGAGAAACGCCACGAATCCCATGGGCACCGAAAGGACGCACAGTCCCCCCACGCCCACCAGCAGGCTGCCCAGAAAAATCGGCTTCTTGAACCCCTTCGTGTCCGCCAGGGTGCCGAACACCGGCCCCAGGAAAGCCACCAGCAGCGTGGCAATGGAGGACGCATAACCCCAGAAGGCCAGATAATTTACCTCGGAGATGCCCTCCATCCCCGCCAGATAATTGAAATAAATGGGAATGATCGTTGCCACCAGCAGGGTGAACGCCGAATTGCCCACATCATAAAGGATCCAGTATTTTTCCAGCTTCGTCAGCCTGTCTTTTTCCATCTCCCTGTCTCCTATTCATAATTTCTCGAAAAGCGCTCGTTCAGCGTCTGGGTGCCGTTGCACACGTCCAGATACTCCTCGATCAGCTCCTCGCAGGGCTCCACCGCATTTTTCAGGCGGCGGAACAGCTCCCAGTTGCTGTCCACACAGTGGGGGTTGGGCTCCTCATTGACCATCATGCCGTGCATGGTGTCATAATTGCCGCTGATTTTCAGCGCGGTGTCGATGAGCAGGCGCTTGGGTTTCTTCGGCACAAGCAGCAGCTGATGATACCGCTTCATGGAGCTCACGGCCTTTAAAATCTGCTTCGGTTTCAGATCAAAAAACGGCGCGATGATCTGGGCGCAGTTCTTGTTCACCACCAGATGCAGCGCTGCATTTCTCGTATGGGGATCCAGTCCTTTCTTGCGCATGAGCATGCTGTCAAATTCCGTCTCGATCTCGGAATGGCTGATCTCACTCTCCGCCATTTTCTCCGCAATGTAGCCGTGGCACTCGCTGTCCAGCATGAAATGGCAGATAAATCCGGCGATATATGCCTCCATGGCCATCTTCTCTTCCCCGGATGCAGACATGATCAGCTGCTTCGCCCGCTCAAAAAAGGCGTCCGCATTCTCATTGTGCATCTTCGTTCCCAGCTGGTTCACCTCGTTGGCGTGCAGCGGCTCATAATAAAACAGAATATCGGGCCCGTGCAGGCCGATATGGTAAAGGGGCAGATAATCCTTGATCCGCTCCTGTAAATCTCTCGGAAGTTCCCGTAAAACCTTTTGTCCAAATACATAATGTGCATAAGCAGCCGGCATAATTCCACTCTCCTGTCTGTGGTTTCCCCGTATCGTTCAGTCTAATCGACGGATGTTACGATCCTGTCAGGGAAACGTTAAATTTTCATTAACCAATCTCACGAACCACGCGCAGCCGCGCTTCCGTGTCTGCTATCGCAGACGGTTCGTTCGATGTCAGTGCAAGAAAAATAAATGCCGTCTGCGACGTCGCTTATTTTTCTTTAGCACTTAACATTATAACATAAATGCCCCGATAACGGGGCACTTATTTCATCCACTGATCTTACGCATTCTCCAACAGCGGCCCGACAGCCTCCTCCCATGCTTCAATGAGCCGATCCACGGTGAAAATGGCATTGGCCGGGCTGGTGGAGGGCAGTCTTGTGATGTCTCTGCCGACGCTTTCCTGACAGTATTTCCGGTACAGGCGGCAGGCTGCATCGCCATTGCCGAAAATGCGGATGTCCGGGCAGTCCTTCACCAGGGAAGCGATGTCCGAGGGCACCACATTACGGATGCTGCTGTCGCTGGAGCCGTGGATGTCGCATTCCTGCACCACGTCCCAGATACCGATGTGATGGGACAGAAGCATCCGTTTTTTATCGTCGATGGTCACCGGCAGCAGTTCTCCGGTGAGGGCACTGATGACCCGCCAGAACCGGTTCTGGGGATGTCCGTAGTAAAACTGGTTTTCCCGGGATTTCACCGACGGGAAGGTGCCCAGAATCAGCACCCGGCACCGGTCGTCAAACACCGGCTGAAAAGTATGTTCCACATGAACAAACGCTTTTTCTTTCAGTGCTTTCACAGAATCGCCGGCTTTTCTCGGTTTCTCTGACAGTTTCTCCAGCAGGTCTTCTGCTTTTCTCACATGCCTGCCATCCTTTGTTTTCCCTCTGCCTTCCGTTTCCGGAGCTTTGTTTTCCCGTTTTTCAGACAGCTTCGGCAGTTTTTTCCTGGATGGTTCTTCCAGCACCAGATCCTCATCCAGCTTCTCCGCATCGCCCACCAGCGGCAGCCGGTTCACGGAACCGTCCCTGGCCACCATCAGTACAAAGGCATTGATTTTCGCCTTGTTATCCTCATACAGGCCGATACTCTGGTACAGCTCTTTGTAATATTCCAGCAACAGCAGCCGCACCTGCATGACGTTGGTTTTCAAAAGCTGGGAGCCTGCCAGGCTGCCCTTTCGCTTCATATAATAATAGACCGGGGCCTGCAGGGCGCAGAACCGCTCCGCCCGGCGGATGTACGCCAGATTGAAAAGAAAATCCTCGCACCAGTTCAGCTCCGTAGTGCAGCCCAGATGGTACTTTTCCACAAGATCCCTGCGATACAGCTTATTCCACATGACGCCGTAATAAAAATCCGCCGGATCCTCCATCATGTGTTCTGCAAATGCCCGGCGATCCATGACGCCCGTCTCCGGAATGTGCGATTTCAACGCATAGTGATCGCCGTCCACCCGGTAAAAATCCCCGATGACCAGATCAGCCCGGGTCATTTCCGCCAGCGTCACCAGCCGCTCGGTGGCATCCGGCGTCAGCCAGTCGTCACTGTCCATAAACTGCAGGTACGTTCCCGTGGCGGCTGCCATGGCCACATTCCGGGAATCGGACACGCCGGTGTTCTCTTTATCTATGATATGGATCCGGTCATCTTTTTTCTCATATTCCTCGCAGATGGCCAGACTGTGATCCCTGCTGCCGTCATTGACCAGCAGTATCTCCAGCGCCGGATACGTCTGGGCGATCACACTGTCCAGACAACGTTTCAGATACATTTCAGCATTATAAATCGGTATGATCAGCGAAACCTTTTCCATGTGCTGCTCCCCCATTTTACATATTTTCTGTCAAACAGATTGCAATAAAAATGGTACTATGCCTTGCCGCACCTGTCAAGTTTCTCCACGCTTTCCTCAAACGGGAGGCAGCCTTCTCACTCTGCCGCCGCAAATCCGCACGTATAGGCGTTCCACGTCAGCCGCACCGCGCCCTCCCCGGTCTGCCCATAGTAGTATTTCACATCCAGGACGATGCCCTGATCCGCATCCATCACCCCACGCGCCCGGCCGGAAATGCTGTAATCGGTATCGAACCAGTCTCCGGGGGTGTCAGACACTGCACTCTCCACGTACAGCTTCGAATTGCCGTCGGCGATGCTGACATTGCCGGAGCTGTTTTCCTCATAGGGGGACTCGATCTCCTGCCCCCAGCCGTACCACTCATCTTCCGTGAACCCGTACAGCTCCATCATTTCAGTAAAATTGTGATAGTTTTCCTTCCACTGCTTCATGACCAGCTTCCGGTTCACCTCCTCATAGGAAATATCCTGCACCTCCATATGGGACATACCAAGATAATTGCCCCAAAGGTACGCAAACTCTTCATAGCCCATCAGCAGAAGGTTCGGCAGGGCATCCGTCTGGTCGGCCAGCATCTGGAGACCAATGATCTTCCCGGACGCATCGTCCATGGTCACCTCATACAGCTCCCCATAGCTTCCCATGATCATATACTGCCACACCACCAGCGACTGGGCCGGATTTTCCGTGTTTGCCGCAGTGTACACGCCCTCCGACAGCACGTTAAACGAGCCGTAAAAATCCCCCATATCCACGCCGGAGCCCGCCAGCATCCCCTGTTCCCACAAAAGCTCCAGTTCCATTTCCAGCTGATCCCGGGCCATGTCCGCATTCCGGCTCGCCCCGGCTCCCGCAGCATATTCTATGTATTCCACCCCCGGCTGCAGCAGAAAAAGAAATTTCTCCATGGGCTCCTTTTTCTCCATCCGCTCCGTGCGGGACACCGATACCACTTCCGCTTCCTCCACAGCCTCCTGATCCAGCAGGCTCCGTTCCTGGATCCGGGAGATAAACGGCGGCAGGCAGGTGCCCACGATGAGTGTGAACACCAGGATCAGTCCCAGCTGCACATACCGGATTTTGCGCATCTTCATACCGTTGCCTCCTTTTTCCCGGGAATCGTCACCCGCACCATTGTTCCTTCTCCGGGCACGCTGGAAAATTCCATTCTTCCCTTATGCAGCAGCACGATCTCCTGGCAGATGGACAGCCCCAGTCCCGCGCCTCCTTTTTCCCGGGAGCGGGATTTGTCTACCATATAAAAGGCTTCGGTGATGCGCCGGATCTCCTCCCGGGGAATGCCCTTGCCCGTATCCCGGACATAAAAAGCATAGCCCTCCTTCTCCGGCTTGCCGATGATCACAATGGTACCGCCGCCGTCAATGGCCTTGCGGGCGTTGTCCGCCAGATTGATGAGCACCGTTTTCACCAGATCCCGGTCTCCCACAAACACGCCGTCCTCATATTTCACCTTCAGGCGGATGTCCTCCGCCTTCATCACCGGCCGCAGCATCCCTTCCAGTTCTTTGAGGAACGGCCCCGCCTCCACCGGTCTTCTCGTGATCTCTCCGTTTTTCAGCACCAGGAGATCCAGTAATTTTAAGGAAAGAGACTCCAGCCGTTTGCCCTCCGTGAAAATATAGCTGGCCGCCAGAAAATGATGCTCCTCGTCCAGCTGGCTGGAGCGCAGCATGTCCGCATACCCGATGATGGACGTCAGCGGCGTTTTCAGCTCATGGGCAAAGCTGCCGATGAAATCCTCCTGCCGCCTGGCCGTCATGGTCAGCTCCTCGATATCCTTCTCGATCCGGTCGGCCATGTCGTTGAAATCCTCCGCCAGATGGCCGATCTCGTCCTCCGTGTCAATTTTGGCCCGGCTTTTCAGGTCGCCGCCTGCAAACCGCCTCGTCACCCGGGACAGGCGCAGCACCGGATCGGTGAGCCACAGCGCCATGAAAAAATTCAGGATGCCACTGACGCTGCCCACCACCACAATGATTTTCCGAAAGCTGTCAAACTGGGTCTGCCGCTCCTCAAACAGATCCGTCACATCCCGAAAGGTTTCCACATAAATGGGCTCCCCCTCAAACAGCAGCAGGGAAGCCGTCTGTACACAGTAGGTATTGTCCATCCGCCGTACCGCATGGCCGATGCCGCCCTCCTGGATCTTGGAAATGAGAGAGCGTTTGGCGTCGATCCGGTGCCCCAGGCCGCCGGAATTGGAATAAATCGTCCGCTTATCGCTGCCGCTGACCCGGTAGCGGATGAGCACACTTTCCATCCGGGTGTCCAGATTTTTCAGACTGTCCTCAATGAGCAGGGACAGATCAATGCCATTGTCCTCCGTGCCGGACAGGTTTACAGCCAGCATGAGCTGCAGCATCCGGTTCTCCTCCCGGGCGCTGTCCGTCTCCCGGGACAGCCCTGAGGAAAATGCGGACACCACAAGAAAATATCCCCCTGCCGCCAGAGACAGAAGCACAATGAGAAACGTGCTGACAAATATTTTCCACGAAAATTTCATAGGTTTCCTGCCTCTCTACAGTTCCAGGCGATAGCCCACCTTGTATACCGGTTTGATCTTATCCTCCCAGCCCACCTTCCGTCGCAGCCGCTGCACGTGCAGATCCACCGTCCGGCTGTCCCCGGTGTATTCACTCTCCCACACATGCTCGTATATTTTTTCCCGGAAAAGGGCGATGTTGCGGTTCTGGACAAACATGACGAGAAGGTCGAACTCCTTCTTTGTCAGATTGACCACCTCCCCGTTCTTTTTCACCACCCGGGATACCACGTCGATGACCAGATCCCCGGCCTCCAACACCTCCTCGGTCTTGTGGTACCGGCGCAGCACGCTTTCCACCCGGGCCAGCAGCTCGATGATCTCAAAGGGCTTGCCCAGATAATCGTCCGCCCCCAGCCGCAGCCCTTTTACCCGGTCGGCCACACTGGTTTTCGCCGTGAGAAAAATCACCGGAATGTCCATGGGCCGGATATAATCCATCAGCTCGTAGCCGGACGCCCCGGGCAGCATAATATCCAGCAGCACCAGATCGTACCGATGCTCCTCCAGAAGATCCGCCGCAGCCATGCCGTCATACACGCAGGTGCACGCATACCCGGCCGATGTCAGTGACATCTCGATCAGCTTGGAAATCGGTTTTTCGTCCTCTACGATCAGTATTTTTGTCATGATGTCCCCTCATCCTCCATTCTTACCCTTTATTGTATCACCATGTTGTATCCAAGTTCCATCACGAATTCGGGCGGGTCCTTTTGATGCGCAAAAAAGTCCCTCCATCCTATTGATTTTTACCCGAAAAATAGTGTATGATTCTATAGATACTAGGGTCAAAAGGTCGAAATCCACATGAGCTTGCTCATCGGTGGATGGAAGACCTGGAGACCCGTCCCGATATGAGCATAAAAGTGGGATGATTATCCCACGATATGCGAATATAGGGGAGGATTGTGAGAGTGCAAAGCACGAAACAATCCGTAGGTATCTTACAAATCTTATACCTACAAAAGAAAGAGGGATTTTTGTGAGTGCTGATCTTCAAAAACAAATTCTGATCACAAAATCTGCGCTTGCGATGCTTACAGATATACATGATTTCAAAAACCGTGTGTCTTTTCCCCACAGCAACCGGACCGGTCTGGCGGAAGCCCAGCTGTTCGGCCTGCTGGCGGGCCTCGACGCGACGGTTCCTTACTATATAAAGACGTGTACCCCCACCACGACCCAGGAAAACGGAGACTGGAACTGGACGTTCCTTGTGGACTACACGTCCACGGACGCTGCCGAGATCGCGGGCCGCGCCCAGACAGCAGAGCAGTCCGCCGCCTTTCTGGCAAGACAGCTGTTCCATGCCTCCATGCCGGACTATGTGCGGCTCTACCGGGCGTGCGCGTTTCTGGCTGCTTCCGTTCATTATGAAAATGACACTGCTGCCCATCCCAACTGCAACAACGCCTATGGCGCCCTCATCGGCGGCGCAGCCAGCTGTCAGGGTTTTTCCCAGACATTAAAACTTCTGCTGGATCTGGCAGGTGTCCCCTGTCAGATCATCTCCGGCCCGGTGCTGCGGGAAAAGGGGACTCCGGCCAGTGACCGGTACTATTATGACGTGCGCACCAAGTCCACCCGCCATTACTGGAATCTGGTGGGCATCGAGACGAGTGCCGGCGTCCGCTGGTTCCATGTGGATGTATGCTGGGATCAGACAGAAGGAGGCACCATCGGCTTCCAGTATTTTCTGAAGGATGATGCCTTTATGCTCCGTTCCCGGAAATGGAACCGGGAGTGCTTCTCCGTGTGCAACGTGCTCCCCGGCAGCAACATCGAGCGGATGCTGCGGGGCTTCTGAATTTCTCAGATTCTCCAGGGATTTTCTTCTCCATGGTAGTCGTGGAGACACCCTTTGACCAGATTTTCCATCGTATCCAGCCCGGCCTCTCTCGTGTAGTAGGCCATGTGCTGGGTCACGATGACATTGGGCATGTAATCCAGGATCGCCAGCTCATGATTGCTGATGGGCTCATACATGTGATTCGTGTAATAAATGCCCGTCTCATTTTCCATCACATCCAGCGCTGCCCCGGCCAGGTGTCCGGACTCCAGCGCCTCGATAAGCGCTTTCGTGTCAATGAGATTGCCCCGGGCCGTGTTGACCAGATAGGCGCCTTTTTTCATTTTGGCCAGGCGCTCCGCGTTCAGCAGATGGAACGTCTCCGGTGTGGAGGCCATGTGCAGCGTCACCACATCGCTCTCTGCCAGCAGCGTATCCAGATCGGTATACGTCACGATCCCGTCCAGGCTCTCCCGCTTCGTCCGGCTGTACGCCAGCATCCGGCAGCCAAAGCCGTGCAGGTGCTTCGCCGTCATCTCCCCGATGGCGCCGGTGCCGACAACACCCACAGTCATATTCCACAGCTCCTTGCCCGGCAGCTTCGCTTCCCGAAAATCATGGGCCTCATATCTTCGCTCCACAATTTTCATATTGCGCGTCACCATCAGCATGAGCATGATGGCAAAATCCGCCACGCTGGCAGGGGAATAGGTGGTGTGAGCCGCATGCATACCCATGCTCTCGATCAACGGCACATCCATATATTCGTAGCCGATGGAGCGGGTCGCCACATATTTGACACCGCAATCTCTCCAGATCTCCAGCATTTCCTTCACCGGCGGCATGGCAGAGCTGACCACCACCGCGTAGCATCCCTTCGCCAGGGCCGCATTGTCCACCCGCACCTTCTCATAAATCCGGACAAAAGAAATCTCCGGATATTTTTTCTCGCAGATATCCAGATACTCGTCCTCCGATCTGGCTGCATTAAACATCGCAATTTTAATCATGGTCATTTCCTCTCAAATGTTGATAGGTTCAGTATATTTTTCCTGAAAAGGAAAGTCAAGAATGAAATCACGTCTGCCTGTTCACCCGCGCCATTCGCAAAACCGCATCTTCGATGCTCTCCGCTGCTTCGCAGCTCATTTTTGCTCTCACCTCTGAATTGACATTTATTCCCTGATGTGATATCCTCAGATTGTGTCTTTGGACGCAACTATTATATTTATTTGTGGAGGTATTCGCATAATGAAAGGTACAGTTAAGTGGTTCAACAACCAGAAGGGTTACGGCTTCATCTGTGATGAGGAAGGAAACGATGTATTCGTTCACTACACCGGTCTGAACATGGAAGGCTTCAAGACTCTGGACGAGGGTCAGGCTGTGGAGTTTGACGTAACCAACGGCGCTAAAGGACCTCAGGCAGTTAATGTAACAAAGTGCTAATCTCGCACGGCAGTCCGTATTTGTACCTTTATTCGTTTTGTGTTTTATAAAATAAAGCCAACAGTTCCCGGTCGGAGGCGGCAACGCTTTCGCGGAGCTGTTACAAATATTCAAACTGCACAAAATCCCGCATGGGCTCTTGATAGAACCTGATGCGGGATTTTTTCTATTCTTTAATCAATAACGTTGATGCCGTGATTTTTCAGGATCTGCACGGCTTCCTCCAGGTACTCGGTCTGGAATACCATCACCGGCGCCTGATCTTCCCGGATTACAAAGGAATAGATGTAGTTGATGCTGATGTTGCCCTCGGCCAGCACCTCCAGCATCTGGTTCAGGCTGCCGCTCCGGTCTTCGATCTCCACGGCGATGACGTCCTTCGTCTGGACGAAAAAGCCTTTGTCCTTCAACAGCTGCGCGGTCTCCTCCGGCCGGTCTACGATGAGCCGCAGGATACCGAACTCCGGCGTATCAAAGGAAGAAATGGCCCGGAGATTGATCCCTTCTGCCACCAGTTCTTTTGTCACCTTCATCAGGCTGCCTGCCACGTTTTCTACAAATACAGAAATCTGTTTTAACATTTTTGGTTCCTTCTTTCTTATTTTTCAAAATGCTGATAGTCTTTGACGCTGTTCCAGTCGCCGCCCCAGGTGAATCCGTGGGCGGTAAACAGCTGATAGCACAGGTCGTCATGGTCGATCTTGTACGGAAAATCTTTGTCGCGGTCGGCATAGGCTTCTGCCACCGGCGGGTCGTAAATGGTGCCGTTTGCCGTCTTTTTCACATAGGGATTGTACAGCGGATTGATGTCCACTGCCCGGCCCAGACTGTGGTTGGACAGCTTGGTGCTTCCTGCGATCTGGCGGAAATTGAAGCAGGTGGTGTTGTTGGCTTCCATGGACGCCTGATCGCTGGCGTCGTAGTCGTCGATGAGCTGCATCCGCTCGATGGGGTATCCGGCCTCATAGAGCTGCCGGAAAATGTCCAGCAGATCTTCTGCCAGATCGGCTGCTGCCACCATCTCTCCTATATAGGCGCTGCCGTCCGCGCCCACGCAGCTGATCCGCAGATAGCGCAGATCCTCCCGGGGAACGGTGCAGTCTTCTTTGTAAGATTTTCCGGCCATCCGGGCAAAGACTTCGTCGGGGATTTCCTCACTGGTAAATACAGGCGCCATATCGTCCTCCTCCTTTACGGTCAACGGTTCCTGTACTTTTCCGAGGGCATCCGCAGCGCCTGCCGCGAAATTCTTCGTTTTATCGGTCTGCTGGGCTTCATTTGCATCCAGATCAGACTGTGCTCCCTTTTCGTCGCTGCCGCCCGGCAATGAATCTCGGTTCATTTTCTGAAAATCTGTACTCTCAGAATCACTAGCTGATGTCGATTCTTCCGTCTTCACAGTATCGGCTTCTGCTTTTTCCCTGTCTGCACTTTTACATCCATACAGCGACAAAACGACGGCTGTCAGCACAGCCGCCGCTTTTCCTATCGTTTTTCCTGACTGTCTCATGTTCCTATTCTAGCACAGAACCGGCGTCAGGCAACAAAAATTTTTCTCTACAGCAATTCTTTTAAAATCTGGTTGATCATGCCGGGATTTGCTTTTCCCTTCATGGCCTTCATGGTCTGGCCCACCAGGAAGCCCAGCGCCTTCTCCTTGCCGTTGTGGTAATCCTCCACGGACTTGGGGTTGGCCGCCACGATTTCCTGGATGGTGGCCCGCAGGGCGCCCTCATCGTTGACGGTCTTCAGACCTTTTTCTTCCACATAGGTTTCCGGATCCACATCCTCTGTGAAAATCTTCTCGAACACTTCCTTGGCTACGGTGCCGTTGATGGTGCCCGCATCCACCAGGTCGATGAGCTTTGCCAGATGCACCGGTGCAAAATCCAGCTCCTCCGGCTCCATCTCGTGCTCCTTCATAAGCCGCATGGTCTCCACCATGAGCCAGTTGGACACCTTCTTGGGCTTGCCGCAGATGGCCGTCGTCTCCTCGAACAGGTCAGCCATATGCTTGGATTCCGTCAGGATTTTTGCATCGTATTCGGGAATGTCAAATTCCTCCTTATACCGGGCCAGCTTCTCGGTACGAAGCTCCGGCTGCCGGGAACGGATCTCCTCCAGCCAGGCGTCGCTGATGACGATGGGCACCAGATCCGGCTCCGGGAAATACCGGTAGTCCTGGGCGTCCTCCTTGGAACGCATGGCATAGGAGTATTCCTTGTTGTCGTCCCACCGTCTCGTCTCCTGGATGACCGCCTTGCCCTCTTCCAGAAGCTCGATCTGCCGTGCCCGCTCGCCGTCGATGGCATGGGCAATGGCCTTGAAGGAGTTCAGGTTCTTCATCTCGGTTCTCGTACCGAACTGCTCTGCGCCCACCTCCCGGACAGACAGGTTCACGTCGGCACGCATGGAGCCCTCCTGAAGCTTACAGTCCGAAGCGCCCAGATACTGGATGATGAGCCGCAGTTTTTCCAGATAAGCGATGACCTCCTCCGCAGAACGCATATCCGGCTCGGATACGATCTCGATCAGCGGCACGCCGGAACGGTTGAAGTCCACCAGGGAGCAGTCCTCCCACTCGTCGTGGATGAGCTTGCCCGCATCCTCCTCCATATGGATCTCGTGAATGCCGATGGTTTTCTTGCCCCCGGCGGTCTCAATCTCCACACCGCCGTTGATGCAGATGGGCAGATAGAGCTGGGAAATCTGGTAGTTCTGCGGGTTATCCGGATAAAAATAGTTCTTCCGGTCAAATTTACAATACTGGTTGATGGTGCAGTTGGTGGCCAGGCCCACGGCAATGGCATATTCCACAACCTTCTTATTTAATACCGGCAGGGAACCGGGCATACCGGTGCACACCGGGCAGGTGTGGGTGTTGGGTGCGCCGCCGAATGCGGTGCTGCAGGCGCAGAAAATCTTTGTCTTTGTGGCCAGCTCTACATGGACTTCCAGGCCGATGACGGTCTCATATTGTTTTCTCATGCCTTTTCTGCTCCTTTCTGTGCGATCTCACACCGGGCATAGGTGCGGCTCTTCTCGTAGGTGTATGCCGCGCGGATGATTTTTTTCTCCTGGAAGCAGTCACCGATGAGCTGCAGGCCAATGGGGAGGCCCTTGCTGTCTGTACCGCAGGGGACGCTGATACCCGGCAGGCCCGCCAGGTTCACGGAAATCGTGTAAATGTCTCCCAGATACATCTGGATGGGGTCACTCAGGGATTCCCCCAGCTTCGGCGCTGTGGTGGGCGCCGCAGGCCCCAGGATCACATCAAACTGTGCAAACGCCCGGTCAAAGGCTTTCTTGATCAGAGCCTTCGTCCGCAGCGCTTTCAGATAGTACGCGTCGTAGTAGCCGGAGCTCAGCACGAAGGAGCCCAGCATGATCCGGCGCTTCACCTCCGGGCCAAAGCCCTCGGAACGGGATTTCTTATACATATTATGCAGGCCCTCGTATTCTGCTGTTCGGTAGCCATATTTCACACCGTCAAACCGGGCCAGGTTGGAGCTGGCCTCCGCGGAAGCGATGACGTAGTAAGCAGGGATGGCGTAATCCACCAGGCTCAAGTCAAACTCCTCCACGATGGCCCCTTTTTCCCGGAGCACCTCTGACGCTGCCAGGACAGCCGCCTTCACCTCAGGATCCAGGCCCTCTCCAAAGTAATCCCGCGGGATGCCGACCCGCAGTCCCTTCACATCCTCCACCAGGGCGGAAGTGAAATCATAATCCTCCCGGGCAACGGAAGTGCTATCCTTGACGTCGTGGGAGGCGATGGCCTCCAGGATCACCGCACAGTCGGTCACGTCCTTGGCCACCGGCCCGATCTGATCCAGAGAGGAACCGTAGGCGATGAGGCCATACCGGGAAACCGTGCCGTAGGTGGGCTTGATGCCGGTCACGCCGCAGAAGGAGCTGGGCTGGCGGATGGAACCGCCGGTGTCAGAACCCAGGGCAAAGCTGCACTCCTCGGCTGCCACTGCCGCGCAGGAGCCGCCGGAGGAACCGCCAGGCACATGCTCCGTATCCCAGGGATTTTTCGTCACACCAAAAGCGGATGTTTCCGTGGTGCTTCCCATGGCAAACTCGTCCATGTTGGTCTTACCGATGATGATGGCACCGGCTTTTTCCAGATTTTTCACCGCTTCTGCCGTGTAAGTCGGTTTGAAATTATATAAAATCTTCGAACTGCAGGTGGTCAGCAGCCCTTCGGTACACATATTGTCCTTGATTGCCACCGGTACACCCGCCAGCGGGCCGGTGAGCTCCCCGGCATCAATGGCCTTCTGTACCTCTTCTGCCCGTTTTCTCGCCCCTTCGGCGTCCACGGTCACGTAGCAGTTTAATTGTTTGTCAAATGTTTCGATCCGCGCCAGTGCCTCGTTCACTGCGTCCAGCACCTTCACCTCGCCGGATCGGATTTTCTTTCCCAGCTCTACCGCTGTCAGACTCATCAGTCCCATGGCCGTGCCTCCTATTCTACTGTTTTCGGAACCTTGTAGCTTCCGTCCTTCACTGCCGGTGCGTTTTTCAGCATATCCTCGCTGTCATCGCCGTTCATGACCACGTCCTCCCGGAACACGTTGTTCACCGGAAATACGTGAGACATGGGTTCTACGCCGGTGGTGTCCAGTTCATTTAACCGGTCAATATAATCCAGCATCCGCGCCATGTCCTTCTTGGCCGCTTCCTTCTCTTCCCCGGAAAGCTCCAGCTTGGCCAGAATGCCTACATACTCTATGGTTTCATCGCTGATGATATTTGCCATGATTTTCCTCCTTTTTATCGGCGGCCCTTAAGGCTCCAGCCGGGACAGGTCTCTCGGGAACAGACAAGCTTCACGGACGTTTTCCTCGCCCAGGATCTGCATGGTCAAACGCTCCATGCCGATGCCCAGACCGCCGTGGGGCGGCATCCCGTATTTAAACGTATCCAGATAATGCTCCATGCCCTCTGTGGTCATGCCCCGGGCTTCGATCTTATCCAGCAGCTGCTGATAATCGTGGATCCGCTGGCCGCCGGTGGTGATCTCCAGACCGTGGAACAGCAGGTCAAAACTTAAGGTAAACTTCGGATCTGCCGGATCGTCCATGGCGTAGAACGGGCGTTTCTTGGACGGGTAATGGGTAACAAATACGAAATCCGCGTCGTACTCTTCCTTGAAGTAACGGCCGATGAGCTGCTCCTCCTCCGGCTCCAGATCGTAGGGGTTGCGGATCTTCCGGTCGTATTTCTCGGAGACAAGCCGTTTTGCCTCGTCGAACCGCACCTGGGGGATCGCATCCGCCGACGGAAGCGTAATGTTCAGCATTTTCAGTTCTGTGGCGTAATCCTTCTGCAGCAGTGCCAGCATATACTGTAAAAATCCGGTCTCCATGGCCATGATGTCCTCGAAGCTGTCGATGTAGCCCATCTCGAAGTCCATGCTGGTGTACTCGTTCAGGTGGCGCTTGGTGTTGTGCTTCTCTGCCCGGAAAACGGGGCCGGTCTCAAATACCCGGTCAAACACGCCCACCATCATCTGCTTGTAGAACTGCGGGCTCTGCTCCAGCACAGCCGGACGGTGGAAATACTCCAGACGGAACAGGTTTGCGCCGCCCTCTGCGCCCTTGGCGCCGATCTTCGGTGTGTGGATCTCGGTGAAGCCCTGGCTGTAAAGGAACTCCCGGAAGCCTCTCACCACGCCCTCCTGGATGCGGAATCTTGCCCGCTCCCGCACATTTCGAAGGGAGATGGACCGCATGTTCAGCTTGGCCTCCAGGGAAGTATTGAGCTTCCATTTGGAAATGGCCAGCGGCAGCGGCGCTGCTGGCTCTGACAGCACTTTGATCTCTTTTAACCGGATCTCAAATCCGTGGGGCGCACGCTCCTCTTTTTTCACGGTGCCGCACACCTCCACGGCAGAAGCCTCTTTCAGGGCTTTCAGATCAAAAGCGGTGACGCCTTCCTCGAATACACACTGCACCAGGCCGTCTCTTTTTCTTAAGACAACGAATGCCACATCGCCCATGTCACGGATCGTGTGGACACTGCCGTTCATGCGGATATCCTGTCCTTCGTAAGCGCCTTCACACACATCGCTGATCTCCAGCAGATCTTTTTCCTTCACACCTTTGATAAATTCCATTTTGCATTTCTCCTTTTCCCGTTTTGAGTTGATGAGCTGCTGTCCGATGCGACTTTCTCAGAACTACCGTTTTTGTATTACACGGATTGCTCCGTGCTTTTTTGTAATACAAAAAACCGCCCTGGAATGCATCAGACATTCCGGGACGGATCTCTTTGAATTCAAAAAAGAAAACCCGCGGTACCACCCGCATTGAAATCTCCCCCGCTCCGGGAAAGACTTCCTCTCTTCTGCACGTAACGTGTGCCCCGTACAGCCCTACTTCCAGATCTGCTCTGCCTGTTCAGGCTGTCTGCTCCCAAGTGTTCCCTTCGTCTTCTCCGTCAAACAGCGCTCTCAGTCGGTGACGCCGTATTCCTGTCGATTTCTGAAAACAAGAGTCTTGTTCCTCGCATTTGCTTTATTTTGGGGACATTCTAGCACACGAAAAAACAGAATGCAACCCCTTTTTTAGGGTAGAATAGTTTTTTATTTTCTGCTATACTTATTTCCGGTGCAAACATTCTTATTTTGAGTTATATATTTTTTCACTTTTAAAGGAGGCAATCGAACCATGGAACATTTACAGATTCCTGCCGGTTATCACTCGGAACTGAACCTCCACGATACCCAGGCAGCCATCAAGACCGTCAAAGACTTTTTTCAGCAGACGCTGGCTGAACAGCTAAACCTGCTGCGTGTGACTGCCCCGCTCTTCGTGACGCCCGAGTCCGGCCTGAACGATAACTTAAACGGCGTGGAGCGCCCGGTTTCCTTCGGCGTGCTGGAGCAGGACGACCGGATCATCGAAGTGGTGCACTCTCTCGCCAAATGGAAGCGCTACGCCCTGAAGCAGTACGGCTTTGCCATGGGCGAAGGCCTGTACACCGACATGAACGCCATCCGCCGGGATGAGACCACCGACAACATCCACTCCATTTACGTGGATCAGTGGGACTGGGAAAAGATCATTGCTAAAGAAGACCGGAACGTGGAGACGTTAAAGGACACGGTGCGCAAGATTTACAAGACACTGAAAAAAACAGAGAAATACATGGCCATCCGCTATGATTACATCGAAGAAATCCTGCCCAAGGATATTTTCTTCATCACCACCCAGGAGCTGGAGGATCTGTATCCCGGCCTTTCCAGCAAGGAAAAGGAATACCGGATCACAAAAGAAAAGGGCGCTGTCTTCCTCATGCAGATCGGCGACAAGATCTCCACAGGAGAACCCCATGACGGTCGCGCCCCGGACTACGATGACTGGAGCTTAAACGGTGATATCCTCGTCTATTATCCGGTGCTGGACATTGCCCTGGAGCTGTCCTCCATGGGCATCCGCGTGGATGAAGACGCCCTGCTGCGCCAGCTGGACGCTGCAGGCTGCCCGGATCGTGCAAAACTTCCTTTCCAGAAAGCAATTCTGGATCAGCAGCTGCCCTACACCATCGGCGGCGGCATCGGCCAGTCCCGGATCTGTATGTTCTTTCTGCGCAAAGCCCACATCGGCGAGATCCAGGTGTCCGTATGGCCCGATGAGATCCGCGAGGAGGCAAAGGCACACGGCGTGTGCCTGCTGTAAATCATCCCCGCGTTTCAGACACAGCGCTCTCTGTGCCGGAGGACATTACACATACTGTTCTGATTCATACAACAGCCGCAAAAGGCGGGAATCCTCTCTTCGGGTTCCCGCCTTTTCTTTGTTTTTACACAATACTGTCTTCCTCGCATCACTAACCGATGATCGCCGATCCGATTTGCTCACATTTCTTTGCCCTGTTCCATTCTGATCCCTGTGCAGAGCAGATATCGGACAAAATCTTATTATTTCTTCTCGATCCGATACACCAGTCCCAGCTGCGCAGGATAGGTCTCCAGAATACTTCCATCACACCAGATCTCTACCTGGTCGCCCACCTGTACCTCATCCGGCAGGTTGTCTGTGGAGGCCGTGTATTCTCCCTCGGACAGAGGCGAAAATCCTTCTGCTGTGGAAATGTAGGTCACCAGAAGAGAGCCTTCGTTCACTGCTTTGACCTCTGCGGTAAAATGCAGTACCTGCGGCGGGATACTGCTGTCTGTGGAATCCATATCCCGGAAAATTTCCATTCTTTCGTCCATTTTCACCAGAAGCAGGCCGTCGCCGCCTCTCTGATAGGCATAGCCCGTGCCAAAGTTGGACTGATCGTCCTGGTCTGGCAGCTTCGTGCCGTCCACCTGGGAGGTGATCTCCCCGTCCATATTGCCGCAGCCCGGCATGGAGCTCACAAAGCCCGTATCCTGATAAACCACGCCGTCCACCCGCACGCAAGGCGGATAAGCCACCGGCCGCTGCTCCATCAGATCCGGCAGCGTCACCGCGTCCCCTGCGCCGGCCGCATCCTGGGTCTGTACACCGTCTGCGCCATCCTGCGCCTCCACCTCATGGGCCGCATCCGTTTTTGCCTGATCCTGCGTGGTACTTCCTGTGCCGGAACAGCCTGCCAGCACACCCATCAGAAATGTGAAGCCTATGATAAGTCCGTATTTTTTCATGCCTGCCTCCTTTCATGAATTTCACATATGATAACACTGATACCCTACGAATTGCTCCGTGCTTCGCACTCTCACAATTCTTCCTAGCATCAGTGTAACATAAAAGAAAGGAACCATCTACCCGCAAGGGCCGATGGTTCCTTATGTTTTTCTTGCGAAATGATTACAGTTTCAGATGCCGCACCGAATTACAGTGCCTTGATCCGGTTGATGGCCTCTACGGTGTTCTCATAGGTGCCGAAGGCGGTCAGACGGAAGTAGCCTTCGCCGCTGGGGCCAAAGCCGGATCCCGGGGTGCCTACCACAGATGCATTGTTCAGCAGATAATCAAAGAACTCCCAGGATGTCATATGATCCGGAGTTTTCAGCCAGATGTAAGGCGCATTGACGCCGCCGGACACGGTGTAGCCAGCGTCCTTCAATCCCTCATAGATAACCTTTGCATTGTTCATGTAGTAAGCCACCTGCTGTTTTAACTGGGCCTTGCCCTCGTCAGAATACACTGCCTCTCCGGCTCTCTGGATGATATACGGTGCGCCGTTGTACTTGGTGCCGTGGCGGCGTGCCCACAGAGAATGCAGGGATACGCCGTCGCTCTTGAGATCCTTGGGCACAACGCTGTAACCCAGACGGGTACCGGTAAAGCCTGCATTTTTGGAAAAGCTTTTCAGCTCGATGGCACAGGTTCTGGCGCCCTCGCACTCATAGATGGTGTGGGGAACATTGTCCTCGGAAATGTACGCCTCATAAGCCGCATCATAAATGATGACAGCGCCTACCCGGTTGGCATAGTCCACCCACTCCTGCAGCTGATCCTTGGTGATGGTGGAACCGGTGGGGTTGTTGGGGAAGCACAGGTAAATGATGTCCGGGGTCTCCTTGGGCAGCTCCGGTGCAAAGTTATTGTCTGCCACGCAAGGCATATAAATGACATTGCTGTAGCGCTCGGTCTTCGGGTTGTAATCGCCTGCTCTTCCGGCCATCACGTTGGTGTCCACATACACCGGATAAACCGGATCGCACACAGCGATCTTATTGTCCAGGCTGAAAATCTCCTGAATGTTGCCGGAATCGCATTTTGCACCGTCAGATACGAAAATCTCATCTGCCGCGATATCGCAGCCTCTGTCGGCATAATCATTCTTGGCGATGGCATTTCTCAGAAACTCATAGCCCAGATCCGGTGCATAGCCGTGGAAGGTCTCTTTGACCCCCATCTCATCCACTGCCTTGTGCAGGGCATCGATGATCACCGGTGCCAACGGCTGGGTCACGTCGCCGATGCTCAGACGGATGACTTTTTTATCCGGGTGGGCAGCTTCATACTCTCTTTGTTTTCTGCCGACAGTGGAAAAAAGGTAGCTGCCGGGCAATTTCAGATAATTCTCATTTACCTTGAACATAATATCCTCCTCGCAAAAAATAATCTATTGGATGCTCTCATGCCATTCCTGACACTTGTGCATTTCATCGTCAATATGAGAGGTGTCAATCTCTCCGTCAAAAACAGTGGTGGCCGGGCCTTTCATAAACACATGGTTCGTCTCGGCATCCCAGCGGATATCCAGATCGCCGCCCAGCAGGTGGATGGTCACCTCACGGTCAGCCAGATCATTCAAAATGGCCGCCACAGCCGCCGCACAGGCACCGGTACCGCAGGCCAGCGTCTCGCCGGAGCCCCGCTCCCACACGCGCATTTCCAGCGTTTTCCGGTCAATGACACGGATAAACTCGGTATTTACCCGGTTAGGGAACCGGGGATGGCTTTCAAAAACCGGCCCGATCTTCGTCAGATCCAGAGACGCCACTTCCGGTAAAAATACCACCGCATGAGGATTGCCCATGGACACGCAGGTCATATGGTAAACCGTCCCCTCCACCTCGATGGGAATGTTCACCGGCGGATTCTCTTCCGCCAGCACCGGGATCTGGGACGGATCCAGGATAGGCTCACCCATATCCACCTCGGCCTTTTTTACCTTGCCGTTCTCCACTTCCAGATCAATGTATTTTATTCCGGCCAGTGTCTCCACGGCGATCCGCCGTTTGTCCGTCATGCCGTGGTCGTACACATATTTTGCCACACAGCGGATGCCGTTGCCGCACATCTCGCCTCTGGAACCATCCGCATTGTACATCGCCATCTCGCAGTCCGCCTTGTCTGACGGATTGATGAGGATCAGGCCATCCGATCCCACGCCGAAATGGCGGTCACTGACATACTGGGCTGTTTTCTCCGGGTTGGGCACCTCCTCCTCAAACCCGTTGACGTACACATAGTCATTGCCCAGACCATGCATTTTTGTAAATTTCATTGTTTCTCTCCTCTTTCTCTTTTCCACTTTCATGCCAAGATTACCGCATTCGGAAATCGAGTGGCTTCTCCACTCTTTTTTCCTCATGCGCGGGGCGTGTCGTAAAGCCTTGACCGCGCCTTCATGCAAGCATGCGGCGCAGCACGGCTTTCTCCTTTCATACTAAGATTACCGGATTGCTCCGCTGCACACAGCTCCCGCAATCCTCCCTCGCATTCGGAAATCGAGTGGCTTCTCCACTCTTTTTTCCTCATGCGTGGGGCGTGTCGTAAAGCCTTGTCTGCTCCTTCATGCAAGCATGAATCGCAGCGCGGCTTTCGACACTGGTAATCATACGTTCATAATACTTAATACCATCTGGGCAGTTTCCACCATGTTGGTGCCGCTGTCCATACTGCACTTCTGTATGTACCGGTACGCTTCTTCCTCGGTCAGGTTGTTCCGCTCCATGAGCAGCTCCTTGGCCTGGGTGATCAGCGCCCGTTCTTCGTCGCTCCGTCCTCTGGGCACCGCCTTTCGTTTCCTCCGCCGTCTGGCAATGGCGTCCGCCATCATCTGCAGCGTATCGATGAGGTCATGTACCTTGATGGGCATGGAAACGGTCACGATATTCTGATTGGAACATTCGCTCAGATATTTCTGCGATGCCACCAGCAGCATTTCAAAATGAGAAGGCAGGTCTGCATGCAGATCCGAATAGATCATATCTGGGAACCGATAACCGCACACAACGATGCCGTCGTCCAGCCCATCCGCCGTGCTGATCGCCTGCGCCCCCGTTGTACAGACAGCCGACACGGAAAAACCGTAGCGCACGAGAAGATTCCGGATGTTTTTCGCATCCTCGATCTTCGGAAAAACTACGATAATGTTCGCCATATTCCTACCTCCTTATGTGTTCTCCCCATAAGGCGGCAGTTATACCCGATACAGATATTGCTCCAGCTCCCAGGCAGTCACCGCTGCGCTGTAGGACTCCCATTCTGCTTTCTTGGCAGCCACAAATTTCGGGCCGATCTCGCCCAGTGCCCGGAAGATCAGTTCATCCTTCTGCAACTCATCCAGCGCTTCCCGCAATGTTCCCGGCAGCACGTCGATGTGCCGTGCAGCCATCTCTTCCTTGCTCATGGCATAAATATTTTCATTGATACAGTCCGCCGGTTCCAGCTTTCTGCGGATGCCGTCAAGACCGGCCTCCAGGCAGACAGCCAATGCCAGATACGGATTGCAGGACGGATCGGGGCTTCGAAGCTCAATGCGCTTGCTTCCCGGCTCCCGGCTGCCCGGTACCCGGACGAGAGAGCTGGTGTTGGACGTTGCCCAGGTAATATGTACCGGTGCCTCATAGCCCGGCACCAGACGCTTGTAGGAATTCACCAGCGGATTGGTGATGGCCGTGATGGCTTTGCTGTGGGCCATAATGCCGCCCAGGAAATAGTATGCCTCCTGGCTCAGTCCGTTGGCATCCGCTCCGTCATAAAAAATGTTCTGGCCATTTTTCGACAGGGACATATTGATATGCATGCCGGAGCCGTCCACGCCGGCCTTGGGCTTGGGCATGAAGGTAGCGTGCAGACCGTGACGCTTGGCAATGGTGCGCACTGCCAGCTTAAAGGTCATGATATTGTCTGCTGCCGAAAGGGCGTCTGCATATTTGAAATCAATCTCGTGCTGGGCCGGTGCCACCTCATGGTGAGAGGATTCGATCTCAAATCCCATATCCTCCAGTGTCAGCACCATATCCCGGCGCACATTTTCTCCCAGATCCAGCGGGCCCAGGTCAAAATAGCCTGCTTTTTCACTGGTGTTTGTGGTGGGACGGCCGGAGTCGTCCGTATCAAATAAGAAGAATTCCAGTTCCGGCCCCACATGGAACACATAGCCGCATGCCTTTGCGTGCTCCACCGCTTTTTTCAGCACATACCTGGAATCTCCCTCATAGGGTGCCCCGTCGATGCGGTGCACATCACAGATCAGACGGGCAACCTTTCCCTGCTGGGGACGCCACGGAAAGATGGCAAAAGAATCCAGATCCGGGTACAGATACATATCTGCCTCCTCGATCCGCGCAAACCGTTCGATGGAAGAACCATCAAACATGCAGGCGTTGTTCAGCGCCTTCTCCAGCTGGCTGGACGTGATCGCCACATTTTTCAAAGTGCCGAAAATATCTGTAAACTGCAGACGGATGAATTCCACATCCTCTTCCTCCACAAGACGAATGACGTCTTCCTTCGTATATTTACTCATATCATTGCTCCTTCCCTGTGATACTGCTTATTTGCTGCTCATGTCTGGGCGTGTCCAAAAGTCTTTCGCCCGCCTCCGTGCAGTCATAGGCGGAAGCAGACTTTGGTTCACTGTAATGAAATAAAAAAGAGGGGTATCCCGTTGTCGGAACCCCCTTGTTCTACTGATGATGATACCAACGGTGTTCCGGTTTGTCAAGAAATGTTTGCATGATCCTTACAGGATTTGCTCCACCGCGGCGGCAACTCCATCCTCGGCATTGGAGCGTGTCACCGCTTTTGCCGCTGCCTTCGCCTCCGGGGTTCCGTTTTCCATGGCGTAGGACTGTCCGGCAAAGGTCAGCATCTCCACATCGTTCCCGGCATCTCCGAAAGCCATCACCGCCTCCTGTGGAATGCCCAGTGTCTCACACAGCGCTGCCAGCGCACTTCCCTTGTTGGTGCCTGCCTCGTTGATCTCCACATTGCCCGGAATGGAGGACGTCAGGCAAAGCCCCGGCAGTGCATTCAGTTCTGCCAGCGCCTGGGGATATTCCACCGGATCTGTGGTCAGGGCACATATCTTCTCAATGCTCTTTCCTTTCAGATATTCTCTGGCATTCTCCACCGGCACGATGGATTTCTTCAGATTCTCCACGAAATCCCTGGGCAGCAGGTCGTTCTCATAATGGACAAACAGCCGCCGCTCCATGTGGGCCCGGCCGTCCGCATACACCTCAAACACCGATCCGTGCCGCCGGAAAATATCGTACACCTTACACCATTTTTCATAGGGGATGCCCTGATAGCACACTCGATCCCCGGTTTTCAGATCATACACTGCCGCGCCATTGGACGTCACCGCATAATCCGCAAAGGGCAGCTGCGCGTACACACTGCCCATGACGCCCCTGGTGCGGCCGCTGGCAATGACGATCTTCACGCCCCGCTCCGACGCCGCCCGCAGGGCTTCCCGGTTCCGGGCCGATATGGTCTCGTGATCCTCGGACAGCAGGGTACCGTCCAGGTCCATTGCAATCAGTAAAGTCTTCATCTGTTTTCTCCTTTGTGTCTATTGTATTTTCAAACAGACATTCCTGCAAGCCCCAAAGTTCGTATTACCTACATTTTCGTCTCTCCGCCGCTTTGCAACTCATTTTGTTCATCGGCTCAAGTAATCCTCCAGATCGGATTTGATCACGGTCACCCGCGGCCCGTACACCACCTGGATACCCTTGCCCCGCCGGATCACCCCGGCAGCACCGCTCTCTTTTAACAGCAGCTCGTCCACTTTTGCCTCATCATGCACCGTCACCCGCAGCCGGGTGGCGCAGCAGTCCACATCACTGATATTGTCCCGGCCGCCCAGCCCCTCCGTGATGAGGGCACTGACTTCCATGGCATCCCCAAAAGTACGGGCTGTTCCCGCTCCGGTCTGGGTTCTGCCGTCATCCAAATGACCTGTAGCTCCAGTTCGGCGCTTTCCCTCGTCCTTTTGTCCTGAGTTTTCCGTCCCCTTGCCATTTCCCGACAGATGCACTGATGTACCGTCTGCCTCGGCCTGCTTTCTGGCATTGACATCCGCCCGGGTGTAGAGCTTCACCTCATCTGCTCCGCTCTCCCGGCCCGGTGTTTTGAAATCAAACCGACGGATGAGAAAAGAAAACAGAAAATAATAAACGATAAAATAGCCGATGCCCACAAAAACGATCCGCACCCAGTCGGTTTTCGCATTGCCCTGCAAAATGCCGAACAGGAACAAGTCGATAAGGCCGCCGGAAAAGGTCATGCCCACACCCACGTTGCACATATGCATGAGCATGTACGCCGCCCCGGCAAACACACAGTGAATGCCGTAAAGCACCGGCGCCACGAACAAAAACGTAAATTCCAGCGGCTCTGTGATGCCGGTGAGCATGGATGTCAGCGCTGCGGACAGCAACAGGCCTCCGGCCTCTTTTCGTTTGCCCGGATCAGCACAGCGGTACATGGCCAGCGCCGCCCCCGGCAGTCCGAAAATCATCAGTGGAAATTTTCCGGACATGAATCGGGTAGCCGCCACACTGAAATGCGCAATGCCCGGCTGAGACAGCTCCGCGAAGAAAATGTTCTGGGCGCCCTCAATGAGCTGCCCGCCCACCTGTGCCGTGCCGCCCACCGCCGTCTGCCAGAACGGCAGATAAAACACATGATGCAGCCCGAACGGAATGAGCGCCCGCTCCATCAGGCCATACAGCCAGGTGCCCGCGTAGCCGGATCGGAGCACCAGATCCCCCACATGATAAATACCCGCCTGCACCGGCGGCCATACAAAAAACAGGAGAATGCCCACGCCCAGATACACAATGGCACTGATGATGGGCACAAACCGGGTGCCGCCGAAAAAGGACAGCACCTGGGGCAGCGCGATCCGGTAAAACCGGTTGTGCAGGGCCGCCACCCCCAGCCCTACCAGAATGCCGCCAAAAACGCCCATCTGCAGGGAAGTAATGCCGCACACATCCTCCACCGCGCCGGACAGCATCTCCTGGGCGCCGCCCCGCAGGGTGATCAGCGCGCCGATAGATGCATGCATGACAAAAAAAGCGATGACCGCCGACAGCGCCGCCACCTCTTTTTCCTTTCGCGCCATGCCAATGGCAACGCCCATGGCAAATAGTACCGGCAGATTGGCAAATACAATATTGCCCGCCGCATTCATTACCGTCAGAATGGCGTTGGCCGGTGTCCCCGGCCGCAAAATCCCCGTCAGCCCATAGGTGTTCAGCATTGTTTCATTGGTAAAGGAACCGCCGATCCCCAGAAACAGCCCCGCCACCGGTAAAATCGCAATGGGCAGCATAAAAGAGCGCCCCACACGCTGCAGTACCTCAAACATCCTGTCTTTCATTTTCTTCCTCCTGAACTGTCCTCTACATATATTTCTGTCATAGTATGTATTTTCTGACAAAGATTTATACGAATTACAGTGTTTCAAAGTCTTCGGCCATTTGTGCTCGCACAAAAATGGACGTAAGACCTTGAAACGCGCCCCGGTATGAGCATAAAAGGTAAGTGAAACTTACCGATATGCGAATATCGGGCAGAATTGCGGGAGTGCAACGCACGGAGCAATTCGGGTAATTCGTATGACAGGTTCAGGCGAAGATCTTACAAAGCCCTCTGCCTTCCTTCATGGTCGATGGTGTACGGTTCCTCCAGCAGCATCTCACTTAATGACACAAATCCATAGCCCGCCTGCTCCAGCCCCTCCAGCAGCTTCGGCAGCGCCTCTGCGGTGTATTTTGTTCCGGTATGTAACAGAATGATGGCACCGTTTTCCAGATTTTTGTGATGGCACACCCGATCCACAATGTCCTCCGCGCCATAGTCTTTCCAGTCCAGGGAATCCACCGACCACTGCACGGACGTGTACCCGCAGGCTTTCGCCGCTTCCAGCACGGTGTTGTTGTAATCCCCATAGGGCGGCCGGAACAGATGGATATCCGTTCCCGTCAGATTTTTGATCTTTGTGTGCACGCCTGTGATCTCCTCCCGGCACGCCGCCTCCGAAAGCTGGGACATCTGCTTGTGGTGATCGCCGTGGTTGCCCAGATCATGTCCTGCCGCTGCAAGCTTCTGCACAGCTTCCGGGTGCTCACTGATAAAACCGCCGGTCATAAAAAAGGCGGCCTTCGCCCCATGCTCCCCCAGCACCCGCAGCACCTCATCCAGATCCTCCGTTCCCCAGGCACAGTCAAAGGTCAGCGCCACCACCGCATCTTTCGTCTCCACACTGTAAATGGGCAGCTGCCGCTGCTTTTTCCCGTTTGCCAGAATCTCTCCCAGATGAGCGCTCACCGACAGCACCTCCCGCAGCCCACGCACCGGCACCGTGCCTGACCATATGCCGCCCGCCAGCACCAGCACAAACAATACCATCGGCAGCCACAAAAATATTTTTTTCTTTTTCAAAGCATTCCCTGCTTTTTCTCATTTACTGTAAATATATGCACAGAGTCTCCCGGAAATCCTGGCAAACAATTTTTATAAAGAGAAACGAAATCGGAATTGCCCCGCGAAAACAATGCAGGAAAAAGATCAGCAAAATCAACTACGAGATTTGTTGGAAAAACAACAGTATTTTAATTAAAAATATGGTATATTAATATATATAAGCAAGCGAAAAGAAAGCGACGTCGAAGACGGCATTTTCTTTTCCTGCGTCATTAACGAACGAACGGCCTGCGCAGCAGGAAATAGAGCACGACCGTGCGGGTTCGTGCGTTTGGAAAATAATAAGGGAGGCTATATCAATGGATGCACCCATGAAAAATATCGCAAAAGCAGAAGTTCTCCGCCTGGCAGATCAGGTGGAATACCAGGACGGCCAGATCGTCAGCAAAACGCTGGCACAGAACGATGCCGTCAGCCTGACGCTGTTTGCCTTTGAAAAAGGCGAGGAGATCAGCACCCACGCAGCAGGCGGAGACGCCATGGTAACTGTGCTGGAGGGCACTGGCCGTTTTACCATCGACGACAAGCCCCATGTGCTCACTGAGGGCCAGAGCATTGTCATGCCCGTCAACATTCCCCACGCCGTATACGGGGAAGAGCGCTTCAAAATGCTGCTGACCGTCGTATTTTAGACTGAAAAATCTACGACACCTGCTGCAGTCAGCTTCCGTCAGATGCAGCATAATCGCAGTGAAAAGGGACCGTACCTGACTATAGATACGATCCCTTTTTATTATTGCTCTCCAAATACACTTATCAGCCGCCGACAGCCTTCTTCTACCGTCGCCCGCGGACACGCGATGTTCATGCGCATCCAGCCTGCGCCCTCGCTTCCAAAAGCGTCCCCGGCGTTGAGCCAGAGCTTTGCCTCTTCTTTCATCTTTCGATCCAGTTCTTTTTCAGACAAGCCATACGCAGAAAAATCCATCCACAGAAGGTAGGTCCCCTCCGGGATCATGAGCCGGATCTTCGGCGCATGGTTTTCCACACAATTTTTCACATACTGGATGTTTTCCCACAGGTATGCCCTTAAATCCACAAGCCACTGTTCCCCGGTGGCATAGGCCGCCATCGTAGCCGCCAGCCCCATGAGCCCCGGCCCGTCATAGCCGGTCTGGGCCACCACTTCCCGGAAAGCCGCACGCATTTCCCCATTGGGGATCCAGATATTGGAAATCTGCAGCCCCGCCAGATTGAACGTCTTGCTGGGGGAAGTACAAGTCACCGTGATATCCGCCAGCGCCGGGCTGATGGAAGCCAGACAGGTGAAGGTGTGCCCCGGATAGATGAAATCCTGATGGATCTCATCGGACACGATCTTCACACCATGGGCCAGACAGATGGCTCCCAGATGCTCCAGTTCTTCCCTCGTCCACACCCGGCCGCCGGGATTGTGGGGATTACAGAACAGCAGCAGTCTGACCTGTTCCTCTGCGATCTGCTGTTCCAGCGCTTCAAAGTCCATCTCATAGTGGCCGTCCCGGATGTGCAGGGCATGGGTCACCAGCCGCCGCCCGGTCTTTTCCACACAGCGGGTAAAAGGGCCGTACACCGGCCGCAGGATCATCACCGCTTCCCCGGGCGCTGTCAGCGCCTTCACCGCCGCAAACAGTGCATACACCACACTGGGCGTACGCACCAGCCATTCTTCCCGCAGCTGCCAGCCGTAATGTCTGGCATACCAGTCCGACAGCACGTCAAAATATTCCTTTTTGCAGTTGGAGTACCCGTAAATGCCCCGCTCTACGATCTGGCCCAGCGCCTCCTGCACCCCGTCCGGCGACCGGAAATCCATATCCGCCACCCACATGGGCAGCGCGTCCTCCGGTACATGGAAGTCCGCTTTCATATCCACCTTGACAGACATGGAATGGCTTCGATCTATCACTTCATCAAATCGACTGTTCATCACAATTCCTCAACTTTTATTTTTACTTTCGTTTGAAAAAGCTGTACACGATCATCAGTCCTGCCCCTGCGAAAATAAACAGATCAGACAGGTTGAACACGATGCGGCGCAGTTTTTCCAGCGGCACGCGGAAGCTGAAATAGTCCACCACAAAGCCCTGCCGAAGGCGATCCCACACGTTGCTGAGGGCGCCGCCCAGCAGAAAGCTCATGGCCAGCTTCAACAGCATTCCGCCTTTTTCCTGCAGCACACGCAGCCAGCCAATGGCCAGCGCCCCAGTCATCAGCCCGGAGACCAGCGCCAGCACCGGCCTTCGGTTCTGTCCCAGCCCCAGCATGGCGCCGGGATTGTGAAATTTTCGCAGGATCACATGGCCGCCCAGCACCGGACGCTGTTCCTTCTCCTGAAGAGAACGGTCCATGTATGTTTTACACAGACCGTCCCCCACAAAAATACCGATGACCAGCAAAAGCCAGATCACTGTTCTTCTTCCTCTTTGGCGCCGCAGCAGCAGTCAGCAGCCTTTTCCTCTGTCTGTGCACATCCACAGGCTTCCGCTGCCTCTTCCTTTTCCTCGCAGCCACAGGATTCCTCTTCTTTCACCTTTGCGCCGCATTTCGGGCAGAAATTCATATCATTTTTCACCACTGCGCCACAGGACGGGCATTTCTGCTGTCCCTTCATGTCTGCGATCTCATTTTCATACTCGGTGATCAGCACCATGTTTGCCGCAATGGTATCGCAGAGTGCCTCTGCCTCCTCGGGAAGCTCCTCGTGATTCTCATATTTTTCAAAAAGAATCCTGCCCAGCTCCTCGTAGCAGCCTGCTGTCTCCCGCTCCAGGCTGGAAATCTGTCCACGCAGCTTCTGGATCTCTACCACCTCATTGGTCTTCTTGCCCACCACATCCACTGTGTCGGTGATCTTTTTCCCTAAATCATTAAAAAATGCCATGTTCCATTCCTCGCTTTCTGAAAATTATATAATAAAAAATTGCAGTTACCTGTTCCATGTGGGACACACCTGCGCCCCGATCTCGTCAATGATGGCCCCATCCACCGTCTCGTCAAACTTTCTGGCAAACATGCAGTCCGACACCATCAGCTCCTGAAAATCCGCCTGCCGGAACGTATACGGGCTGCCCCGGTTCCAGTCGATAAGCCTTGCAAAGCCCTGGCTGCCGCCGCTCATGGTCGGATCCATCAGCGCCTCCCGGAACGGGCTGTTCACCACCAGCGTCTGCAAAAATACCTCGTCGCAGCATTTCGTATGGGCATACATGGCCGCGATCTGTGGCTCCTTCTCCACCACATACTGGGCCAGCGCATCTGTGATGCTGAACCAGTTGGCACCCTTCTGGAGCACCATTGTGTTTCCCTTCAGCCGATCCACGCCCCGCAGCTTCTGCAAACGGATAGACATCTGATCGAGAAAATCCAGCCAGCGGCTCCGTCCGGCATGGTGTTCCTGAAAACGGTAATAATACTGCAGCAGGATTTTCTTTTCCTCCCGGAAAACCGGCCCTTCAAAATCAATGAACTCCCGGCCCGCGTGGGCATCAAAAAATGCATGGATCTCATCCTGGCTCTTGATGGGAAGATCGGCCCCGGAAAGCAGGTGATAATAGCCGTAATGGCCGGGGGCCGCCGTGTGAAGCAGCACCAGCTCCGAATGGATCTGGCTGTAAGCGCCCCAGATCACCGATGTCCGTTCCGTGAAAAACAGCCCGGCCTGGGACATGATCCCGTCAAAGTCCTCCCTGCGAAAATCCTTCGCCTTGCTGTCTATGTGTACATAAATATCATTGCGCCCGTCATCCAACATGCGCAGCAGCTTTTTCAGCTGGCCAAACTGGGTGTGGGCAATGATGAGATAAGCATGTCTGCTCTGGTTATCCATGGTTCTCCTCCCGGATTTATGCTTCCAGCGCCGGGACGCCCCGCATCTGGATCAGGGGGCCGCCGGTTTTCTCAATGTATGCCCGGGTGATGGTCACCTTGCCGATATTGTCGTCCTTGGGGATCTCGTACATGATATCCAGCATAAAGTCCTCAATGATAGCCCGCAGCGCCCGGGCGCCGGTATCTTTTTCCAGCGCTTTCTCAGCAATGGCCTCCAGCGCATCGTCGTCAAATTCCAGACACACCTCGTCCAGCGCCAGCAGCTTCTGATACTGCTTCAAAATGGCGTTCTTGGGTTCTTTCAATATTTTTACCAGCATTTCCTTTGTCATGCCGTCCAGGGTGAAAATAATGGGCAAACGGCCGATAAACTCGGGGATCATGCCAAAATTCTTAATATCCTCCACCGTTACCCGGCGAATGAGATTCTTTTCCTTGTCGTATTTGTCTTTCAGATCTGCCTGGAAGCCCATGGAAGACTGCTTGTTCAGCCGCTCCTTGATGATCTCCTCCAGATCCGGGAACGCGCCGCCGCAGATAAACAGAATGTTCTTCGTATTCACCGTTTCCAGCGGCACCATGGCGTTCTTGCTGTTGGCGCCCACCGGCACCTCCACCTCACTGCCCTCCAGCAGCTTCAACAGCCCCTGCTGCACCGACTCGCCGCTCACATCCCGCTGGTTCGTGTTGCGTTTCTTGGCGATCTTGTCGATCTCATCGATGAAAATAATACCCTGCTCCGCTTTCTGCACATCGTTGTCCGCCGCAGCCAGCAGCTTGCTCACCACGCTCTCGATATCATCGCCGATGTAACCGGCCTCCGTCAGGGAGGTGGCATCCGTGATGGCCAGCGGCACATCCAGAAGCTTCGCCAGTGTTTTCACCAGATAGGTCTTCCCGGAACCGGTGGGCCCGATCATGAGCATGTTGGACTTCTCGATCTCGATGTCGTCCATGGAATTGGTGGCTACCCGTTTATAATGGTTGTACACCGCCACGGAAATGACCTTCTTGGCCTGCTCCTGCCCCACCACATAGGCATCCAGCTTTTCCTTGATCTTATGGGGCGCCGGGATGGATTTGATGTCAAAGGCCTTGGGCACGTTTTTCTCCTCGGCTTTTTTCTTCTTCACCTTCTGGCGCTTGGGTACCATATTCTGCAGATCCGCCAGATTGATCATCCCAATGTTGGGAAACTTGCTCATGTCCGGCATGCCGCTGCCTAAGTCCCCCATGGCGCCGTCAAAATCAAATCCTGCATTTTTCATCGTGTCAAAGGTTTTCTGCATGCAGTCCGGGCAGATGTGCAGGTTGCCCTGCATGGTGATCATCTTCCCTGTCTTGCTCTCCGGACGGCGGCAGACAAAGCAGACTTTCTCATACTCATCGTCGTTGTCGTCCGCATCCTGGGGCGGCTCGATCACCTGCGCGTCCACCACCTCTGTGTCTTTATCGTCAAACTCTCTTGTATCTTTATCTTCCATTATATAAATTCTCCTTTAAATCATGTTGCTGTCATACCTGTATTATAATATAGCGCCTCTTCCATCACAAGTGAAGTTTTTCTAAACTGCTGGCACAGGCAAAACCCACATGCTATAATAAAATATAGAATGTGCCTCGGCACATTCTCGCGCCGAGGCGCGGTTGCTTCAGCAACCATCTACCAATGATGCCGAGTGCGCATCTACGCGGAGCGCTTTTGTATGATAGAATGAACTTTCCTATCATACAAAATAACACCGCATCTGCGCGCTGTTTTATGTGCATGCAGATCGTGGATTATCATGCTATCATTATGACAACATCCGAAGGAGGCTTCCTCTTGAAAAATAAAATCACTGACCGGCTTTCCCGGCTATTTCTGATCCTGTTTCTGTTTGTCACCGGGTATATCACCTGGTTTACCTTTACCGGCATGCAGCAGGCATCGTTTCTGTCCCAGATGCTGTCCGTTCCCGGGCAGGTCATCGCCATAGGGGCAGGCTCGCTGCTTCTCTTTCTGCTGTTTCTGGCTCTGCTGCCGCTGCTGCGAAAACTGTCCGCAAGGCAGGAACGCCTGCTTCTTCTTGGCGTTCTGGCGGTCATTTTTCTGGGGCAGCTGGTGCTGATTTTCGGCATCCACCAGAGCACTTTCATGTATGACCCCTACCGGGTGTTTGATGAAGCACTGCACATGCAGACCACCCACACCGTCTCCGGCACGGCCATGGAGGGCTACTACGCCATTTACCCCAATAACATCCCCTTCACCCTGCTCATCTACTGGATCGTCCGGCTGGGCGCCGGGCTTGGGCTTACCGACACCGGGCTCATGGTGCTTCTGCAGATGCTCAACGCCCTGTGCATGGATGCCGCTGTTTTTTTCACCGCTATCCTTTTGAAAAAATACGTCAGCGTTCTTTCCATGCGGCTCTTCCTGGTGATCTGCCTGCTCAATCCGCTGGTCTATCTGTGGCCGGGCTTTGTCTACACCAGCACCGTTTCCATGCCTTTTATCATGGGCGGACTGCTGCTGTTTCTGGAACTGTTTCAGGAAGAAAGACCCTACCGGAAAAATTTTCTGGCGGTTGGTCTTGGCATCGTGCTGGTGCTGGGCTTCCAGATCCGGGCAACCGTGCTCATCACGCTGATCGCAGGAATCATCTATTTCGTTCTTGGGGTACTGCCGCAAACCGCAGACAGGGATTCCATCGGCACAGCACCTGATGCGAAACACACCTCAGCATGGAAAAGCACGATCTCCAGCGCTGTTATCCTGCTTTTGTCCATGGCAGTCACCTTCTCTGCCTGGAAGGGCATCCAGAGACAGTACGTGAACTTTGACACCACCGACACCGCCTTTCCCGTTGTCAGCTGGCTGGCCATGGGACTGGAGGGGGACGGCATGTTCAATACCCAGGATTACTATGACACGAAAAATGCCGCCACCGCAGAGAAAAAGAAAGCCGTCAACGAAGAGAAGCTCCGTACCCGGCTGGAAAAGCTGGGCATCCGGGGCTGGCTGGATCTGGCCGGACGCAAGCTTGTCCGCACCTGGGCAGACGGCACCGACGATTACCCGTCCTATCTGAACCAGTACAGCAGCACCGGAAAGCTGCACACCTGGCTGCTGGAGGACAAAAAAGACTTCGTGGTGCTGTTCATGCAGAGCATGCGCTGCTTCCTGTTTTTGTTCACCACCATCGGCGCTGCCTTTCTTCTGTTCGGAAAAAGGACGCCCACCGGCCCGCTGCTCCTGCTGCAGCTGAACCTCATCGGCGGTTCTTTTTTTCCTGTGCTGTGGGGAACGGGGGAGCTGTACAGCCTGTGCTTCTCCTTCCTGCTGTTTGCGCTGGCCGCTGCAGGATTGGAAGAGGCTGGGAAACATTCCACATTTGACAGGGTTGATTATGTAGCAAAGTTCAACGATGATGCACAGGATAGTCATGCAATATCCCGGGGAATCTCCCGCGAATGGATGCCAGTTATTCTTGCTATCCTGCTTCTTCTGGTGACCGCCGCAGGCCTGTTCCGGCACACCGGTGATTTCATCCGGACGCCGGTCAAGCGGCACGATACCCTCATCAGTCAGAAAACGTACACCGATGCGTTCCCGGAAGGGCTCACCGCAGGCAACACCCTGACCCAGACCTTTGTGGCCGACCAGCCCTTTAACCGGGTGGCTGTCCGTGTAAAGAATGTCAACACTGACAAAAAGGACAGCCAGTATCAGATCACCGTTACCGATGACAGCGGCATCTGCTATATGAACAGAACCGTTACCGGTCAGGACGTTTTCGACTACGACTACTTTTATCTGGGACTGGACACCGTAGCCGCCCCGACACAGGCCACCCGGTACAGCATCACCATCACCTGCATCCAGGGAACCGCCGATGACAGCGTGGCTTTCCTGCCCTACGACACCGGCAATCATGACGCCTATGCTCCCGGCGCCCTGTCCCGAAACGGCGAAGAACAGGAACATGCAGACCTGAACTTTATGGTCTACCGCTCCTATGAGGATGTATGGATGCGGCCTGTAGCTTGGGCCGGGATCTGTATTCTGCTGCTGGCGGTGGAGGTTGGAGTCCTGCTGGTTCTGTGGAAGCGCCGCCGGTAATATCTCGCAATTGCAGATTGCCTTTTCATGATACGAAAGGAATTATTTACCCATGAAGCTATATCGCTTTTCACTGAAAATCACTTCTTTTTTACTGATATGTATTTCCACAGGAATGCTGCTGATCTCACTGTTATACAAAGCCATCTACCGTTATGATGACAGTCCGGCGTTTATCCGGAACGGGCTTGGAGATCTGATCGCCCTGCTCATCCTGTTGCTGCTTTTTGCTCTTGGTTATCATTGGCGTGAGAAAATCAACCGATATTTTTCCGTCAAATACAGTATCCTCATTTATTTTATACTGGCGATTTTCTTTGTGCTTTTGGTGCCATTAAAACCTTTTTCCGATATGCAGCAAATTTATCAAGCTTCTCTTGAAGTATCCAAAGGCAACTGGAAGTACTTCTGCAAGGACAATTCTTATTTTACACAGTATCCAAATAACCTGCTGATCACGCTGCTCTACGGGTTTCTTTTTGTTGTTTTGCCAAAGAATGTCCTTGTTCTTAAAGTACTGAACATTCTGGAAATTATAGGAATCGTCTGGATCAGTGAAAAAACAGTTCAGTTATACCACAAGAACTCCTATAGAAATCTGTTTTTCGTATATGGGTTGTCTTTGATTTCTGTTTTTCTGTATACTAATCATATTTATACGGATCTTCTATTCGTATTTTTCTCTGTGCTCGGTTTGTATCTCTACATGAAAAATCCTGCGCACATAGGATATGCCATTGCCCTATACAGTATCTTATTTTTCGTTCGTCCACAGGCTGTCTTTTATATCATAGCCATCCTGCTGCACTATTTTTTTAAAGGCAATGCATCCATGATCAAAAAAATCAGTCACATTATCTGCCTGATTCTCCTGTTTCTGGTATGCAGATTTGCCATAACCAACGCCATCGAAAAACCTCTGATTGGAGATCTTTCTCACAGCATGCCGGCCGCATCCTATGTATATATGGCTTTTAATGAAGAGGAATTTGGTTTTCAGAATGGTACACATGATATTAACCGCGCCTTCTCAGATGTGGCCGACCGCCTGGCTGGTTACGATCTTAAAACACTTGTTAAAATCATCTGTAAAAAAATGGAATGGACGTGGACCGAAGGAACTTATCAGGCACAGCGCTACGCCTTCGGTGAAAACAGTAACACCCAGGATAAATTTTCCTACTCCACATCGCTTACCCGGTACTGCCTGGATTCCAATGCCGCATGGCGACAATTGCTGGACAGTTTCATGCGCACTCAGTATCTGTTCTTATTTATCCTGACAATCCCTATGTTTTTCAGGAAAAATCAAAACAAATATGATATTTTTATCATGCTTTTTGCGGCACACATGATATTTTATATCTTCTGGGAAATCAAATCCCGTTATCTCCTGCCCCTATACCCAATCATGCTGATCGTATCATTCATTACTCTAAATGATTTTTCTGTAAAAAAAGCTTCCCGTGATTAACCACGGGAAGCTTTTCTCTTCTGTTTTTATTTTATCAATAATTATTTTCCCTGTCTGCCAGCATTCCCATTATTCTGAGAGCCACTGTCCTGCTGGACAGCCGACTGGTCACTCAGGGTAATCTGTACCGTCTGCTCGGTGTACTCGCCGTTGTCTGCCCGCTTGAAGGTGATGTCCACGGTCTCACCGGCCTCGTAGTAGCTCATGAGCTCCTTCAGGGAAGTCATGGAGCTGACACCGGAACCGTCAAACTTGGTGATGACGTCGCCCTTTTTCAGACCGGCCTTATCGGCTGCGGAACCGTCTACCACGGCTGCCACATAAGCGCCGGTTGGAATCCCCATCTGTTTGGAGATATCAGAGGTAACGTCCACGCCGGAGATACCCAGGTATCCGCGTTTGTCTTCATCTACGGTTGTTCTTGTCTTACGGTTCATCAGGTCGTCAATGATGGGCTCTGCTGTGGAGATCGGGATGGCATATCCCATGCCCTCTACCTGGCTGGATGCCAGCTTTGCAGAGTTGATACCGATGACCTGTCCCTGCATATTCAGAAGGGCACCGCCGCTGTTGCCGGGGTTGATGGCCGCATCTGTCTGGATCAGGCTGCTTGTCATGTTCTCAATGGTTACCTCACGGTCCAAGGCACTGATCACACCGGTGGTGACAGACTGTCCATATCCAAGGGCATTACCGATGGCAATGACAGGCTCTCCGATCTTTAAGCTTTCAGAGTCACCCAGCTGTGCGATACTGATTTTGTTCAGTGTCTCTTCCGGAATGTCAGACAAGCTGACTGCAATGACTGCCAGATCGTTGGTGGCATCCGTTCCTTTTACCAGAGCGCTCACAATTTCGTTATCGATAAAGCATACATTCAGCTGTTCGCTGCCCTCTACCACATGGTTGTTGGTAGCGATCAGCAGCTCGTCATCATTTTTTCCAACGATGATACCGGTGCCGCTGCTCTCACTGGCCTGCGTATAGGTGCCGAAGAAGCTCTGGATCTCCTGCTCTCCCATGTTGGTGATGGACACCAGGCTGGGCATGGCTGCCTCTGCCACAGCAGATACATCATACACCGTGCTTACGGAATCGCCGGATGTGGTTGTTGTCGTCTGTCCGGCATTTTCCAGTGCCTTCTCCACTTCACTGCTGTCCGTGATGACCTGATCCGAAGAGGCTTCCGAAGTAGTCACCTTACTGCCAATGTAACCCGTAACCTGGAAAGCGGCCCCTGCCACCACGCCAAATACCAGCGCCAGGACGATGCAGAGCGCCAAGCTCTTCATGAACTTGTTCTTTCCGCCGTCCTTCTTGTCATGCTTGTCGGAATTGGAACCATTGCTGTAATGGTATTCCCCGTAGCTGTTGTTATTCTCTGTGCCGCCACTGTAACGGGCGGTATCACTGTAATCGTTATACATATCCATTTCTCCTTCCGTCTATCTATCACAATCGCATTTCCTTCTTCTGAAATGCTCCCTTTCCTTAACTTCTCTTAGAGAATACCAGCAAATTGTGTTTAAACTGTGATAAATATTTTAAATAATATTGAAGGAACCAGTTCACTCGTCTGTTTTTGCAGGCAGATTTCATGCTGGCATGAAAATCTGTCCTCAAGAACAGACGAAGAGAGTGCCTTGCAATGAGCAAAAATGAGCTGCGAAGCAGCGGAGAACATCGCAGATGTGATTTTGCGAATGGCGCGTGTGAACTGTAGGAATTACGATTACCTTCTCACGTTTCTCTGACCATAGTCTTCCCGCTCTTCTTCTGTCATCTGTGTGTATTCCAGAAAGGTAAGCGTCAGCCGCTCCATCGGTTGCTTACAGTTCGCGCAGTTCATGCCTGTCCGCATGGAACCGATGGTCAGCTTCCCGCATACCGGGCATCCATATACTTTGATCATGTTTCCTCATCCCTATTCTACGGTTACTGATTTCGCCAGGTTTCTCGGCTTATCCACATCCAGCCCTTTACCCAGAGAAATATAGTAGCTGAACAGCTGCAGCGGAATGATCGCCAGCGTATTCGTAAAGAACCGATTGGTCTTCGGCACATACACAACGAAATCTGCGATCTTTTCCAGATCCACATTGCCCACGTTGGTCACTGCCATGACAAAAGCACCGCGGGTGCGGACCTCCTGCACATTGCTGATGGTTTTCTTATACAGATCCTCCTGGGTCAGGATGGCTGTCACCAGCGTTCCCTCCTCGATGAGGGCGATGGTGCCGTGCTTTAGCTCTCCGCCTGCGTAAGCCTCGGAATGGATATAGGAAATCTCCTTTAATTTGAGAGAGCCCTCCATGGAAATCGCGTAGTCAATGCCGCGGCCAATGAAAAATACATCGCGGGCAGCCAGATACCGGTTGGCAAAGCGCTGCATTTTTTCCTTGCAGCCTAGCGTCAGCTCGATCTGTCCCGGCAGCTCCTTCAGGTCATGGATATACTCTGCCACCTGGGCATCATCAATGACGCCGCGCACCTGGGCAAACTTTATGGACAGCAGATAGAAGGCCGCCAGCTGGCTGCTGTACGCCTTGGTGGTTGCCACGGAAATCTCCGGCCCTGCCCATGTATACAGCACGTTGTCTGCCTCTCTGGCAATGGAGCTTCCCACCACATTGACAATGCCCAGCACCCGGCTGCCCCGGCTCTTGGCCAGACGGAGGGCTGCCAGCGTATCTGCGGTCTCTCCTGACTGGCTCACCACGATAACCAGCGTCTCCGGTGTGAGGATCGGATCCCGGTAACGGAACTCACTGGCCACGTCCACTTCCACCGGGATGCGTGCCATGCCCTCGAAAATATATTTTGCCGTCATACCTGTGTAGCTGGCGGAACCGCAGGCCACAATGAAAATCTTCTGGATGGCCCGGATATCCTCATCGCTCATACCCAGCTCTTCGATGACGATCTGGTCATCCTTGATTCTGGGATTCAGCGTATCTGCCACAGCTTTCGGCTGCTCATAAATCTCTTTTAACAGGAAATGGTCATAGCCGCCTTTCTCCGCAGCTTCCAGATCCCAGGTAATCTCTGTGGATTCTTTTTCGATCTCTTCACCGTCAATATTATAAAAATGAAGGGCGTCTGCAGTCAGCTGCACGATTTCCTCATTTTCGATAAAGTATACGGTTCTCGTATGATGGAGAATGGCCGGTACATCCGATGCCACAAAGTTGCCGGTCTCTCCCTTGCCTGCAATGAGCGGACAATCCTTTCTTGCCGCATACACCTGATCGGGATGATCCTTGAACAGGATTCCCAGCGCATAGGATCCCTCTACCCGATGCATCATTCGGGTAATCGCTTCCAGCGGATCTCCTTTATAATAGTAATCCAGCAGGTGTGCTACCACTTCGGAGTCCGTGTCGGACACAAACGTATAGCCCTTGCTCTCCAGAAGCTTTTTCAGCTTCATAAAGTTCTCAATGATGCCGTTATGGACAACCGCAATGGACTCATCCTTGTTAAAATGGGGATGGGCGTTGGTGTTGGACGGCACCCCGTGGGTGGCCCAGCGGGTATGGCCGATGCCTGCTCTGCCCGGCAGCAGATGACCGCCCTGGGTCAGGGCATCCAGCACCTTCAGCCGTCCCATGGCCTTGGCTGCCTTGATTTCTCCGTTATTGTATACAGCGATACCCGCCGAATCATATCCGCGGTATTCCAGCTTGGACAGTCCGTCCAGAAGGATCGGCGCTGCCTGCTCTTCTCCGATGTAACCTACAATTCCACACATAATCCTTTCCTCCAATCAACTCTATTGTTTTTCCCAGTAGGACGGACTCATGGTACACATTCTGATCATCCATCCCGGTAATCTGCGATATTGCTTTCCCAGGCGATAGCCCAGGAACTTCCAGCCGCTTTTCCACACCAGCTCCACAAGGATCCACGGCTTTCCTTCTTTCAGAAAATGCCGGGCCGTCTCCTTCACCAGCCGGATGCCCTCTGTCTCCGAACGGATCCCCTCAAAGATCTCCGGGTGATCCGCCTGGGACACTGCCAGGTCAAAGTTCCGATGGAACTGCATCAGTCCCGTGTAATTGTGGGAGTGGATGACCCGGGCATCCGCCGCATAAGCAACTGTCTTTCCTGATTTTATCATATTTCCGGCAAGAATCATATCCTCATTAAAAATTGTTTTCCGGATAAAGCCGCCGAAAGCATCATAATCCTTTCGAAGATAAGCGGCACACACATCGGAACAGAAAAAGGTCTTGATGCCAAGCCGGGGCAGATCTGCCGCCGTCTTATAGCAGCTCTCCGGCGGATAGTTGAACTGTCTCGTATACCGCTCCAGTTCCCGGCAATCCGGCGCTGCCAGCTGCCTGCCATAAGATATGCTGGCCTTTCCCTCTTCAATGGGCCGGATCAGGTGCTCGATGAGATACCGGTCCTTTGGCAGGGCGTCCTGGGTCATGAAGATCAAAATATCTGCCTGGGACCAGGCAGTGGCCTCATGTCTTGTTTTTCCATGGTCAAATTGTTCCTTTGTCAGATGGTGTACTTCTATATGCGAAATACCGTCCATCACAGAAGGGTCGAAATAGCACTCCTCTGTGTTCATGAGGATGATCTTCGTCGCCTTCACGTTCTGGGCTTCCAGCCTGCGAAGACATTCCTTTAATCTGGCATCCGGCCGGTACACCGGAATGATCACATCTGCTGTCATTTCCCTTCCTCCCCTGGCACGTATTCATTTCCATAGTAGGGATCCTCCATGGAGGGCTCCACCCCATCAGCCACATAGCTTCCGGCATTGGCCCCCGCTTCCTCTCCGATGAAATTGTATCCCTCCTGGGTATAATGCATCCGGTCCTGCATCATGCCCCTGTCATTTAACGTCACCGCCTGGGTGGACACAAGGACAAAATCCTCCGATGTCCGGCAAAGCTCGGTCTGTGCCTCAATCACATGGTCGATGCCTTCCGAATCCCGCTCCAGATCCAGACCGATACGGATAACAAAGCATTTCTCCACACCCAGTTTTTTAAAATTATCAAACAGTTCCGTTAATTTTTCCTCATAGTCCTCCGGTGTCTTCTTTGCGCTGGTGTCACTCTCTCCCTGAAGCCACACCATATAAATATGCCGGATCTTATAGGACGGATCTGCGTTCAGATATTTCAGGCAGGCGTCCAGCCGCTGACCTGCGTCCAGAAACAGGCCGTTCTCCTTGAGCCACGTATGCATCTTGGAGCTTCCCCGGGAAGCGGACACCGCCACCACCGGCGTCCGGGTCTGGGCATAATAGCTGTTCACAAAGGCTGACACCAGAGAACCGGTGCGCTCCAGCAGCCCCCGGTCATCACACATGCCCGGATTGTGTTCGTTTTCACCAAAGGGCTCCGCCAGCGGATACAATCTGGTGGGATCGGTGATGGCCCGGAATTCATAGCCCACGCCTTCCGGCACCACCGGTGCCAGAGAGGCATCTCCCACACCGCTCATATTGCTCTGACCGGCAAACAGGATCACATCCACCTCGGTCCGCGCAGTCTTCTGCAGTACCCCCACAGCCACCAGCGCCGCCAGAAATACTGCCGTCACCACACACCCGCCTATTTTCTTCCACTCTGGTCTTTTCATATCACACGATCCCCTTATCTTTCATCTGATAAATGCGGCAGCCACCCATCTCGCCATCTGTCATTCTCACGGCATTGCCCGGCCTGCATTTCGCAAGAAAGGCGTATCTGTCTTCCCCGTTGACAAACACGCCTTCTCTCATCTATCTTGGTTTGTTCTACTGTTCCTTGGCAGTTACGCCTGTATCATTGGTGATCTTTGCACTAATCTCCTTTACCTTATCGGACACAGTGTAGTTCTCATCGCTGCCAAACAGGAAGGTATGGAGCTGCTCCACATTGGATACCAGGTCAGCTGCCACAACACAGGAGCCCTTACTTCCAAATGTTCCCGTCGTCTTGTCAAACGGGAATCCGCTGCTGTCCACAATGTTGTAGGAAAGCAGATCCGTTGTCATACTCAGCACATCGTCCACCTTCAGGTTCGTTGCCACCTGAGGGAACATGTCCGTGATGATCTTGTTGATGGTTGCCAAATCACCGGACTGTGCTTTCTCTTTGGCCTTCTCTACGATCTTCGCGATGACGGTACGCTGCCGCTCTGCACGCTTGAAGTCATCACCCTTGGTGTAGCGGATCCGGCAGTAGGATACTGCCTGGATACCGTCCAGGTTATAGGTGCCCGGCCCCGGCAGCTTTGTGGTCGTTCTTCCCACGACCTCGGACGTCTCTACCGTATAGTTGTTCAGATGCTCATACTCTGCTTCGTTGACCTCCATCTCGATCCCGCCCAACGCATCCACCGCATTGGCAATGGCCGTAAAGTCCACAGACACATATTTGCTGATGTTCAGATCCAGGTTCAGGTTCAGCATGTTGATGGCCTGATCCGGGCCGCCGAACGCATAAGCCGAATTGGCCTTATTGTAATTGCCATTGGTCAGATTCAGGTACGTGTCACGATAAATGGAACAGAGCTTGACTTCTTTTGTCTCATTGTTGATGCTGGCAATGATGATCGTATCGGAACGGCTTCCCTTGCCAAGGATACCCGTCCGGGAGTCCACGCCGAACAGCGCGATATTCGTAAACTTCTCCAGCTTCTGCGTCGTCTCCGCACTCAGGTTCTGGTTCTCCTGTACCGTTACCTGGGACAGATCCTCTGCATCTTGACTGTCGGCTGCAGATGCCAGATCCTGCCCCTGCATACGATCCATCTTGGACACCACATAAAGAACTCCGACCAGGCAGACAAGCACCAGTGCTTCCACCGCAAAGAGCAGGATGCGCCTGCGTTTTCTCGCCGCCGCACGCTTTCCTTTATGATGTCTGCCGGAAGTGCTTCGGCCCCGTGTCCGCGATGCAGATGACTTTGCACCCGTGGAACGGCTGCTTCTGGACGAGCCGCTTCTGGATGTGCTGCTCTTCTTCGTCCGGCCGCTTGCCGATGAACTGCTTCTTCTCCTTGTATCCTGTGCCATAGCTACATTTCCTCTCACTTTCGATTCTGTAAAATCAATAGGCGTTCTTGTTGATAAAGCCCTTGAAGATCGTCAGGAACAAAATCTTAATGTCCAGTCCTACCGACCAGTTCTCTATATAATAAAGATCATAATCAATCCTTCTGCGGATCGATGTATTCCCTCTATATCCATTGATCTGCGCCCATCCGGTCATCCCCGGACGAACCTGATGCTTGATCATATACCGCGGGATCTCCTCCCGGAACTTCTCCACGAAAAGTGGACGCTCCGGACGTGGCCCTACCAGACTCATATCCCCCTTGAGCACGTTGAACAGCTGAGGCAGCTCATCGATGCTCGTCATGCGGATGATCTTTCCCACAGGCGTCACCCGCGGATCCCCCGGCACCGTCCAGGCTTTCTTCTCTTCCTTGGGGTTCTGTACACCCATGGAACGGAACTTATACATCTGGAATGGCCGGTTGTGAAGCCCCACCCGCTCCTGCTTGTAGATCAGCGGACCCGGCGAACTTGCCTTGACCGCAATAGCCGTCACCAGCATCACCGGCGAAAACAGCACAATACACACAAGGGAACCCACGATATCCATGATCCGCTTCACGATGCTGTTAAACGTATTGGTCAGCGGCACATACCGGATGTTGATGACCGGCAGTCCCAGAAGGTCCTCTGTATAAGGCTTCGTCGGTATAATATTGTTGTAATCCGGGATAAACTTGGTGTGTACACCGGATTTTTCACACAATGCCACAATGTGCTCCAGCTTGGAATATTCATCCAGGCCCAGCGTAATGGCAATCTCATCCAGCCCGTTCTCCGGCAGGATGATGAACAGATTCTCAATCCTGCCCAGCACCTTGACGCCCCGGTACTCGGTTCCGCTCTCCACATTGTCATCCAGGATGCCCCGGACCACATATCCCCACTGGGGATTGGCGCGGATACGGTCAATGTACTCCTCCGCCGCCCGGCTGTAGCCGACCAGCAGAATCTGCTTGATATTGAATCCCTTCTTGCGGATATCCCGCAGAAACATCCGGATCGCGTTTCTGACCAGCGTCTCCAGCACAATATTCACGCCGAAGAAAATACCGATCATACCACGGGAAAAATCATCCAGATGCATGCCGAACAGCACCACGATAAAAACCATGACACCGATGCCGTTGGCCTTCATAATATTAGAAAATTCCAGTCTTCTGCCCTGTACACGCTTGGGCGTATACATATTGAAAGCAAAATACAGGATCAGATAACCCGGCACGATCGCCGCCAGATAGGTCGCATAACTCTCAAAATCCCAGTGCGGCCCGTTGATAAACAACCCGCTGGAAAACTTGATCCAGTAAGCGGCTGCATAGGCAATAACAATCACAAATGCATCTATCAAGACGTGCAGGCGATTCAAAAACTTCTGATTATCACGAATCAATCGTTATCACCCAACTTCTGTATACTCTCACCATGAATTTCCGCAGAACTTCATACGGTATATCATACAATAAAATGCGGCAAAGGGCAACAGACTTTTCGCAATAATTATTTAATATTTTATTAATATCTCGTAACAGTTCACTCGTACATACATGAAGGAGGATTTCATGCTCGCATGAAAATCCGACTTTGTGGATGTACGAAGGGAGCGCCCGCTGATGAGCAAAAGTGAGCTGCCATTACTTCTTTTATCCTGCTACCCTACGTATAGTATTGACCCATAATTCTAATTGAATTCTAACATGGTTGCCTAGATAATTCCAATTAAATTTTTCTTTCGAATACTTTACACTGAGCAAAATCCCGTTCTTGATCCCAGCCGCATACTCCCGTCCCATGCCCTTATGCAGGAAAAACAGGAACTTGATGCCAAATCCCACCGCCAGAAACGGCAGGTTCAGTAAAAGCTGAAACAGCGGCATATTTTTGTAGATCAGGTAGACACTGTTGCGGGAGGCATAACGCACCTTGAACTCATTATACCGGGAACCACTGGTGCCGCTGCCCGCGTGATACACCTGGGCTCTGGGGAAAAACATATTCACATAGCCGTGGCGTCTTGCCCGGTAGCCGATGTCCACATCCTCCAGATAGGCGAAATGCTCTTCGTCAAACAGACCGATCTCCTCCAGGATGGATTTCCGGTAAATGGCCGCGCCGCCGCAGCTGGCAAAAATCTCTTCCGCCTTCGTGTAGCGCTCCACCGGCTTTCCCTTGCCTCTGGCATAGGCCCATCCCAGTGCACAGTAGTAATTTCCCGCATCGTCTAACTTTGTTTTATCATGCAGTTGTATCATTTTGGCCGCACCGGAAAAAATCCGATCCGAAACCTGAATGCCCCGGTACAGCTCGTACACAAAGCCTTTTCGCACCTCGGTGTCATTGTTCAGCAGGATCACAAAAGGCGCCTGCGACGCCCGGATGCCCGCATTCACCGCTCCACAGAAACCGTAATTGTCATCCAGGGCGATGACGCGCACCTGGGGAAATTTTTCTTCCACCAGCTCACGGCTGCCATCCTTCGACCCGTTGTCCACCACCAGGATCTCCGTCTCCGGTTCTCCCTCCACCCGCTGCTTCTCCAGCGCACGCAGACAGTTTTCCATATATTTCATTCCATTGTAATTGGGAATTACAATCGAAACATCCATTCTTTTTGCCCCTCTGTTGTTATTTTTCTCCGTCTCCGGGAAATCCGGCCTCACCGGCACACCCAGCCGCCTCTCTCCAGGGAAAGATTGCTGTTGTACGCCTGGTCACAGGCATCCAGTGCTTCGGCCCATCGTTCCTGGTGCACCACCAGATAATCTGCGTATCCCGGTACTTCCCGCTCAGCCCCCCGCAGCTCCAGCACCGCAAAGGGTGTGTAAATATTGCGCAGGCCCAGAAGCTGTGTTTTCAGGCAGAGCTCAATGTTCCAGCCCTCCCGGTCCAGTTCCTGCAGATTCCAGCTTTCCGCCGACGCTTCTTCCAGGCCCGGCACAGAACCGTTCAGCTTCCGTCCGGCCAGTAATTTTGCCAGCACTTCCTCCCGGATAAGCAGGCACTCCCCGGTCACCACGGTGAAATCCTGCTGCAGGCCGATCTTATGCATATATCCGTAAAAGCCGCTGCGCGTTCCCTTAAACGGACACGCCGCCGCCAGCCCGAACATGCCGGTCACCTCCCCTGCATGGAGCAGGTGGTGTTTTTCATCATAAATCCTTCCGGTGACGCAGCCCGCATCCGTCCGCAGGCCATGGGAAACCAGCTCCCTAAGCCACCCCCGGTTCATCGGGTAGACCGATGGATTTAAAAACAGAACAAATCCCTCCGGCTCCCGGCTGCCCGCAGCCAGCGCCTCGATCAGACCTTCCGCCTCCCGGCCCACACATACGTGAAAATCCGGATACGCCGTGGCCGCCTGCAGTCTCGCTTCCAGCCATCTTCGCTCAGCGTGAGAAAACTCACCCGGAATGACGGCCTGCACCTGGGGTGTCTTCGGCAGCGCATACCGCACCCGGTAAAAGCCCGGATTGTCGGTGTAAGCCACCAGCCCCCGCACATGACACCGTTCCAGATGGGCTTCTATGGCCCGTTTCCCGGCCTCGTAGGCGTAGCGCTTGCTGTCCGGATTGGCCGCCGTAGATGCCGGATGGCACCGCCAGTGGTAGAGGATCCGGGATACATGGCCGATCTTTCCTGCCAGTTCCGTACAACGCAGGATGAAATCATAATCCTGGGCACCGTCATAGGCCCGCCGGAATCCGCCGGTTTTCCGTGCCAGCACCGTGCGCACGCAAAACAGATGACAGATATAATTGTTGCTCCGCAGCAGATCCAGATTAAAATCCGGTTTAAAATGAGGCTGAAAATGCTGTTTTCCCTCGAAATCCACCTTGTCCTCATCGCTGTACACCGCATCCAGGGCAGGATCCTTCCGAAGCACCGCTGCCAGCTCATACAGGGCATCCGGTGCCAGCAGATCATCATGATCCAGCAGGCAGACAAATTCCCCTTCTGCCATCTGCAGCGCCGCATTGGTGTTTCCCGAAATGCCGCCATTGGCCGGAAGATGGGCGTACCGCACCCGGGCATCCTTTTCGGCATATTCCCGGATCACAGTTTCCGCCGCCGTATCGTCTCCGCTGCCGTCCGCCAGACAAAGCTCCAGATGCGGATAGCTCTGCTGCAACACAGATTCGATCATTTCCCGCAGAAACCGTTCCGGCGTCCGGTATATGGGCACCAGCACGGAGATCAGCGGTCCTTCCTGATTTTTACTTTCTTTTCTCTGCCGCTCCAGTTTTCCCTGAGACGGCAAATGGGCAGAAAGCCAGCGTTCATAGCCAGCCTCTGCCTTTCTGATTTTCTCATGCTCCAGCGTCTTTCTCACCAGACGGCCGGTGCCATATTCTTTTCCATACGCAGTTGCACGTGCGATCAGATCCTTCCCTTTCATAATCAGAAGGTCACCTCGCCGTCATGAGCCAGCAGGGAAACATACTCCACGCCGCTCACTGCGCTCACCTCTTCCACCAGTTTCTTCTCTTCCTTTACCCGCAGCTCCAGGATCATATCCTCTCTTCCATTGGAAATGTTTCTGGATTTCACCCGGCACAGATGGCTGTATTTCTTCACAGCCTCCATCACCGCGTCCTCCGCTGCGGTACTGGAAGCGTTCACCACCAGAAGCATAGGAGCCTTTGCCACCGGCAGAAGATCCAGGCCCAGAATGCACACTGTCACGATGACAGATGTGATAACAGCCACCTCATACAGGCCGCCGCCACAGATGATGCCGATACTGATGGACCAGAACAGGAAGATCAGGTCCATGGGATCCTTGATGGCAGTACGGAAACGCACGATGGAAAGTGCACCGACCATACCAAGGGAGATGACCAGATTGGACTGCATGGCCAGGATGATACTGGCGGTGATGATGGCAATGGCTGCCAGTGAAATGTTAAAGGTCTTGGAGTAGAACGTTTTTCTCGTCACTACCCGGTAAATGCAGAAAATGTACAGGGACAGAATGACTACCATAGCCAGTGTCGCCAGTATTTTGGACGTACTGATGTCCATTGCCGTAAAGCCTTCCAGAAATGATTTCTTAAAAATGTCTTTAAAACTCATGTTCTTTTCCCTCTCTTCTCAAAAAGTATTTATCCAAACCGTCTGCACAGATAAAATTTGGAAAAACTCGTCTGCCGCAGCGTTCCCAGTTCCAAAGATGTCTTGATATAATCCGGCAGAAACTCATCATATTTTACTTCCAGAATGTGACTGCCTTTCTCCATCACCGGCCGCTTGGGGATCACCGGCTCCAGAAACTGATCCAGCTGCCGGGAAGCCGAAATATTCTTGTCCATGGTGATACGGACATTGCCGTCTTTGCACACATAAGGCACCCGGTCATAATCCACAATGATCACCGGCCGCAGCAGCCTTGTCCGCATCTGCAGCAAAAGTTTCTGCAAAAGTGGCGGATAATCCGGCCGCATGGGCAGCGGCACGCCCTTCATCAGCGTCCGGCACTGCTCCTCCGTCAGCGGGCAGGACAGCTTCAACGTCTTGTTGCGCTCCTTTTTTTTCAGCTCCAGCGTGATCTTCGATGCGCTTCCATTATAAATCCGGATGCGGAATTTTTCTCTCGGATCGCTGCCGGACTCGTTCTCATCATAACATCTGCCGTCGTAATCGTCAAAATACAGACTTCGAATACTGTAGATTCCTTTTTCCTTTACATGCGAATCCAGCGAGATCAGGTGATCCAGCCGTCCCTTCACCAGGGCCAGCTCCATCTCCGAGCTCACATATTTCAGCTCATGGCGGTATTTTACCTTTGCCTCATCCATCGTCTTCTCACTCCCAATTTTTCAGTCCGGCTTCGATATCACTCATAAACGCATCCAGCCAGGCCAGCCGCTTCTGCGTGTAGGCAGACAGCGACGCATAATCGCCCTCATGATTGCCCTCCGGCCAGCGTGCCCGGTCTCTCTCAAACGCACCGGAATCCACCACCGTATGCTGTAAATTCTCCAGTTCCCGGGCAAACCATTCATCCGTCAGCACCGTTTCCCGAAGCGATGCATACCGCTCCTGGGCAAGGGTTCTGGCCCCGGCGGCATCGGTTTTCATCAGCCGGTTGCCCGGCTCCCACCAGATATAATTTTCATACAGGTAGGATTCATATTTCGTTCCCCAGGGAAAATCCGGGTCCGACGTGTACCCGAAGGTCAGATCCATATCCCAGGGAGCAAAATAAAACCGGTAAGCCCCATTTTCCACCCGGGCAATATAATACACATTCTTCGCCAGCTGATCGTACCCGGTGATCAGATTGGCAAAAATCCAGAAATCCACGGTATTTTCGATGTTCACGTAGGTTTCCGCATCCCGGACAAAGGCCCGGTCACTGCTCTGCTCCTGCCAGGCGATGAGCGCCCGCAGCGGCTCCCAGTCCGCCAGAGAAATGCTCTCCCGGCTTCCTTTCAGCTCAAATCCCGCCCGCATGGCCGTATCCGACTCCTCCTCGAAATTCGAAAGAGACAAATCTGAAGGCTGTTTCCTCTTATATATATATTCCGACAAATGCAGCCCGTTATCCTTCTTCAGGTTCACCTGTTTGGCATCCACCGGCTCCATCAGTCCGTATATTCCATAGTAAGCGCCGTCCCAGACCACCTCCACATAGGTCAGGTCTGTGCCCAGCTTTCCTTTAAAATCATTGTTATCCGCCCCGTAGGCATTCCAGATGTCAATGCTCAGTTTATCCCGGATCTTCGTCCCGTCATTGTACATGGCGTACAGGATCCAGTCATCATCCTTACGCATGCCCAGAAGTTTCTGCTTGTTGGCCGTCTCCCCGCCGGAAGCCGTCTGCTTCACCAGCTGCAGCCGATAGCCCTTCTTCGGGTAGGTGCGGCTCGTGTTGCCCCGGACATGCATCCGCGCATCCGACTCCACCACGCCCTCTGCACTGTCCGTGGACAGCACCCGGATGTGATAGCGGCCTTCCCCGTCTTCCTCCGCCGGTGCCTCTGTCGTCGTGATCTCAATCACCGGAAGGCCGGTGATCACCAGCGCATACTGCCGGTACGTGTTGCCCGATACCGCCAGAAACGGGATTTCCGTCCCGTTGGCCATCAATTCTTCCTTGCTCTGGGCTTCCACATCCGAAAGGAAGGTGATCTCACACCCCTTCGTGCCCGATGTGATCGCCCCCTGCTCCCAGTCCGGATCATCCATGGACAGCGGCAGGTAAAAAATCCCCTTTTCGGCATCAAAAGGAAGTTCTTTCCCATTATAGCGAAGAACTTCCAAAATGTCTTTATCCGTAACTATAAAATTTTTGTTAATTTTATGAATCGCTTTATCAGAAAAGCGGGGAAACATCTGCGCCGCCGTGTGCTGAGACAGGAAAAAAACGGCCACCAGCAGAAGAAGCACCAGATTCATACCAAAAAAGAGCTTTTTTTTCATATAGATTCCTAACGTTTAATGATCCCTATATTCACATCCCACTTTTATGCTCATATTGGTATCATGATTTCTTCTCAATAAACAGTTTTCTCGTGATAAAGTTGTAAACCATCACGATGGCTGTGGCGCCGATCTTACTGATCATATAGAAAATACCCAGCAGATCCACTGCCACCCACATGACGATCTGGTTGATGATCAGACCGCCGATGCTGAAAAACAGAAACACCAGGAACTGTTTCACCTTGTTGGCATCCCTGTCGGCATCAAACACAAACTTGATGCTCAAAATGTAATTCACGATCACGGAAACCGAGAAGGAACAACCGCTGGAAATCAGGTAATTGATCTTCAGTGCCTCCGTCAGGAACACCATGATCCCGTAATCAATAAAGAAACATAAAAATCCCACAAAGCCAAACTTGATGATCTGGCTGATTAATTTTTTCATATTTGTTCTCCGTTTGTTTTATCGTTTGCTTCCGCCGCTTCTCAAACTTTCAGCTCGTAGGTTGCGTGCTCCAGGGAGAAGTTCGGGTTGAAATACGGGTCCCCCGCATCCAGCTCCTTTTTCCATCTCTCCCGGAAATGGGCTACTTCCTTGTTGTATCGCTCGGCACTCGCCCCATCCTTATCCAGCCCTCTGGACTTGGACTCGTAGTGGTAAAGCTCCGCAAAAGGCGTGAAAATATTCAAAAGTCCCAGCGCCCGCAGCCGCAGACAGAAATCCACGTCATTCAACGCCACGGTAAAGCTCTCGTCCAGGCCGCCCACCTGCTCATACAGGCTCTTGCGCACCAGCAGACAGGCGCCGGTAACCGCCGTCACATCCTGGGCATAGCAAAGCCGCCCCATGTACCCCAGGTTCTCCTTGGGCAGCAGATGATGGGTGTGTCCCGCTGCATGGTGCGCACCCAGGCCGATGACAATGCCCGCATGCTGGATCGTGTTGTCCGCATAGTAAAGCTTGGCGCCCACCGCCCCCACGTCATCTCTCTGGGCATACATGAGCAGTTCCTCCATCCACTCCCGGGTGATAACCTTGGTGTCGTTATTCAGCAGCAGCAGATACTCGCCCTTCGCCTGTTTTGCCGCAAAATTGTTGATCTTCGAGTAGTTGAAACTGCCCTCCGCCTCATAGGTGATCACCCGCACCTTGGGCTGATTTTCCAGCATTTTATAATAGGCAAACGTCTCCGCCTCAGTACTGTTGTTTTCCACGATCAGGATCTCGTAATTCTCATAGGTGGACTTGTTCAGAATCGAATCCACGCACCGTTTCAGGTCGTCCCGGTGATCCTTATTCGGAATGATGATCGAGATCATGGGCTTCGCTTTCAGCTTATACTTGATCCGGAAGATCGTCGGGAACGCCCGGGTGCTCTCCACCGTTCCTTCCAGACCGCAGCTTTTCAGGTGCGCCAGCACTGCCCGCTTGGCCGCGTCAATGGCGTACGTCTTGGCATTGATATCCGCTGCCACAGACTGGGGATGGGATCGCCAGTAATACAGGATCTTCGGCACATGGACAATCTTTTTCGCCCGGGAAGTCAGTCGCAGGATCATATCGTGATCCTGGCTGCCGTCAAACTCCGACCGGAACAGCCCCGTCTCTTCCAGCAGTTTCTCCGAAAATACCGAAAAATGACAGATATAATTGTTGGCCCGCAGATTATCAATAGAAAAATCCGGTTTGAAATGAATGGTCAGCATATTATCAATGCTGTTCCCCTCAAAAGTCACCTCGTCACAGTAAATATAATCCGCATCCTGCTCACAGATCGCCCTCATATACTCGTAAAGCACCGACGGATGCAGTAGATCATCATGGTCAAACAGGCCGATATACTCCCCTGTCGCCATGCCGAAGCACACATTCGTGTTGCCCGAAATGCCCAGATTCTTCTCGATTTTCTTATACTTGATCCGGCTGTCGTTCTGCATATACTCCTGACAGATCCGCCCCACCTCCGGGTGCGCATCGTCGCTGCCGTCCGCCAGACACAGCTCCCACTTCCGATACGTCTGCGCCTGCACCGAATCGATCATCTCCCGCAGAAACTTCTCCGGCGTATTATAAAGCGGCACCAGAATGCTAAACGTAATATCCTTCGGAAATACCGTCTCCTCCTGCCGTTTTCGCTCCTCCGCATTGGGAAAGCTGGCAAGGCCATGCTGCTTCTGCGCATTCTTCTGGCGCATCTTCAGCCGCACCTTCCGTGCCACCCCCACCGGGCTGCCATACTGCCGGTACACATCCCGCACCCGCACACACGTATGCATCACGCCCCGCAGCGGTTTCGAAAGCTTCCACGCAAAGCTGTTCTTGATCCGGCCCAGCTTGTAGTCCAGCTCCTCGATATGCTTCTCCGCTTCCTCCAGCTGCGCCACCAGCTCGTCATTCTTCTCACACTCGCAGTCATAAAGCTCTTTATAATACGCGGTGAGATCACCTTTCTGTTCATCCATCGTACGTACTCTCCTGATTCATGCACATTTGGTTATATATTATACTCTATTAGCGGAAGAAAAGCAAATTCTAAGCCATCATTTAAAAAATATGCCTTTAAAAAATATGGGCTACTTGCACTTTCAGAGAAGTCCCCTGCTGCTATATGATTTCTTTTATTTTTATATTTTACCAATATCAACAGATCTTTTTACCGAAAGAAATTCCAGGATACTGCCATCCGAAATTTCCGGTCTCCCGAACGGGAATCTGCCCACAGAATGCAGGCAGATATTTTTAGATATTTTGTTTCCTTTTATCGTTCCTAAAGATGATATTTTTTCAACATCTGACGCAAAAATACCGGTTCCGTTTTCAGCCGCGGAATCTCCGATACTTCTCCGGCTGCCAGCATCGCCTCCACCAAAGCAAGCATCTGTCGGCTTCCTTCTTCACGCCCCTGCCGAATCCCCTGCTGTTCCGATTGCTGAAGCAATTCTTCAAACCTCATATACCGTCTCTCCCATTCTCTGTTCTTCTTCAGGATGCCGATCTTCTCGTGAATTTTGCGCACCGGCCCGTCTGAAATGTGTTGCACATACGCATCTGTGCTGTTCTCCACATATCCCAAAAAGTCCACCAGTAACGCCGGCACCTGTGCAGCATTTTTCCCTTTGGTACTCAGAAAAATTTTCCTTGTCTTATCTTCCAGGGAAAAATCATCTTCCAAACAGCGATTTTCAAACGTATAACGATACAGTCCCTTGCCAAATGGATCAAAGGTGCATATGAAAATCACGTACCCCGTTCGCAGTTTACTGAAATCCTCTCCCGGAAGGAGGGAAGTCACATCCATCTCCGCCTGATGAAAACGGGCCCGGAGTGCCAGATTCTTTTCATCCTCGTTCTGCATCTCCACATTATATTCCACCTGCATCTCATCGCTGGCATAGATATCCAGTCGAAGACTCCGGAAATCAGAGCTAAACAACAATGCATTTTCTGCATGTACCTTTATTTTTCCCACTCTAAAGCCCAAAATGATTTCCAGGATCAAGCAGCAGGTTTCTTCATCCTGCAACGCCGCACCGAACAAAAAAGCATCCTTTAAATTCAGATTTTGAAATTTTTCTCTCAACTGCTATCCTCCCTGCATACAGCAGAAAGGAACTTCTCTTGCTTTTATTATATCTCTGCGTCGTCTGACGAGCAAGAGCTTTCCTTCATCATTTTTCTATCCTAAAATGAATTTTAAAATTCCACCATCCGTCACCTTTTCACCTCACCTCTCGTTTGTGCTCTTCTTTAGTTCTCACCTAACTCTCCCTTTACAGTAACCAAACCTATTGTTCCTTTATAAGATGCATCAAAAACATACTGTTTTATATTATCATTTATCTGATCCTCGTAAGCAAAATGTAAATGTGCTCCCAATACAGCAACAACAGGACTATCTTTTCCATACACCATATCCAAAAACTGTTCTGTAATTTCGTTTGGAACGTAATATGAATTTTCCCCCCATATCAACGCTCTATCCTGCCAGACTTCTTTTGACGCATTACTAAGTCCACTGTCAATTTTTGACTCTAAAGGAACATGCATTGCCAAAATAACTGGTTTATTTTGTTTCCATATTTCTTTTATTCTTTCTAATCCATTTTCCGATAATTGACTGGTATTATTATTAATCCCTACTATCAAAAAATCCTTAAACTCCTGTACCATAACATCTTCCATAGGCCATATCTCATTTTCCCTTGCCTGTACATACTCAGGAGTAAATGTGTCATTATACCACAGCGCCAAATCATGATCCGCTCTTACATACATAGCAGGCACTTGTATTTGATCTAATCCGTCTTTCAAGCACGCCACATTGGATTCCGAAAAGAAATCCACCATATCCCCATCAAGAATGACACCATCCGGCTGTATTTCATTGATTTTTTTCACGATTTCCATCCATGCGTCTGCCGAAAGTGTTCTATTAACATTTCGAAATGAATTATATCGTTGTTCAACTTCTTCGCTTTTTTCATCTGTGTATTCATCGCTAAGCTGTATAATATGCTGGTCATTCACCACAACGAATTCATACTCTCTTTGCACTCCAGGAATTATTATCTCTTTTTCATCTATTTTTAAAGTATCATTAAAACCCTCATCTGTTTCTTCCTCCGTATACTCAGTTGTTTTTTCTGCCTCATCTGTCTTTTCTCCACAACCATACAACAAGGGAATTAACATACTGCCTAATAATCCATATAGCAATTTCTTTTTATTCATTTTCCTTCTCTTTCTTGTCAACTACCTTTCTGTAATAAGAATCATATTTCCCAATCCCGTATTTTTCACAAAATACTCTCCATACCTTCTCCGGCACATGGGCTTTGATCTGGTCACACATCATCATCTTTCTGCCAGCCGTATCCAGATGCACTGGCACATAAGGGGATACCATGTGGCGGTAGCCCAGCGCTCGCAGGCGAAGACAGAAATCCAGCATCCGTTCTGCTCCGGGCACCGGCTTCTCCTCAAATAACCGTTCCTCTCCCGGAAAAAATCCGCCCACCTGTTCAAACAGTTCCCGTCGAATGGCAAAGCAGTGGTAATCCACCGCTGTCACATCCCGATACCAGTAATTCTTACCGCAATCTGTAGTGCCATCGGTAAAACAGCCCTCAAACATAGACACCGGGCCATCTGTTGTCAGGGCCAGTCCCATCTCCCGGATGACACGGTTCTCTTCTTCATATTTTGGTGCTGCGATTGCCACCTGATCATACAGTGCCCAGTCCGCCAATTCCAGAAGACTCTTGCGGCGCAGGGCAGTGAGGCCGTCCGTCACAAACAACAGCAGTTCACCTGCAGCAACTCCATGCCTGCTATCCATATCGGTTCCTTCTGCGACCTCCTGCACACATCTAAGCGCTGCAGCCCCGGCCTGATATCCCTCTGCCCAGTTTACAAATGACACGCACAGCCCCCGGCAACGCTCTCCCACCAGTGCTTCTTTTCCTTTCAGACTATCCAGCCGCTGCCGGGATCGGCTCACTACCACAATTTCTCTTTCCCGCAGCTGTAGCATAACACGCACCAAGGCAATCTGAGAAGCCAGATCCCCTGTCTCGTCCTCATCCAGGAAAATGACGGAAATATCCCTGTCGTGAGTACGGTTCCACTTTACCTGGATCTTGAAAATATCCTGGCTGTAGAACTCTACATCCGCCTGGGGTTCTCCAGCCCGGTGCAAGTGCCCCCGAATGGCCCGCAACTGCGCCTCCAGGGCATAGGTCTTGGTAGCCATGGAAGAGGCGGTAGAAGTGCTGGCCATCCGCCAGTGATACAGAATACGCGGAATCCCCACAATCCGATCCGTATGCTCTGCCGCCTTCAGAAACAGATCCCAGTCCTGGGCACCATCCGTGGACGGATCCCAGCCCCCAATTTTCTGAATCAACGAGGTCCGCAGCACGGAAAAATGGGTGATATAATTTCCAGAATACATACAGTCTTTCGACCATTGAGGCTTGTACAGCGGATTAAACCGCTTACTGCTGTCCTCCTCCAGCATGTCCTGATCCGAGTAAAGGAAATCCGTCTCCGGCTGCTTCTGCAAAAGCCACACCACCTCAGCCAGGGCATTTTCCGTCAGCATATCATCGTGGTCCAGCATAGCCGTATACTCCCCCTGTACCATAGCAAAGCAGGCATTGGTATTGGCTGAAATACCTCCATTTTCCGCCAGCTCCTGTACATGAATCCGACCATCCTCTCTCTGCCATGCCGCCAGCGCCTCACAAAGCTTCCCGTCCTCCGGGCTTGCGTTGGCAATACAAAGCTCCCACTGCGGGTAGCTCTGCCGCACCACAGACCCAATCATCTCATTCAGTAATCGAACTGGCGTTTTGTACACCGGCACCACAATGCTGATCAGCGGCCGGTAATTCCAGCTCCCCTGCTCCCTGCGGCACCAATCAAATCGCGCCCGCTCTGCTTCCGTATATAAATAAGAAAAATCCTGATTCTGCAACACTATTTCTCCTTCTGAAAAAGGCTTTTGATCTTCCGCAAAGGCCGAAATACACTTTCCTTCCGATACTTCTCCAGCTGCGCCTGCTGCTGCTGGATGATCGCCATCCGCTCCTTCGCCGCTGCCTCAATGGTAAAATACGTGCCTTCGTAGTAATCAATCTTCTGCTGTTTCTCATCGATCACCACCGACAGGCGCTCAATCTCCTTCTCCAGGCGCTCCCGCTGCTCTGTCTGATCCTTGATCAGGTAAAAAAGCATCTTGTTATACGCTTCCAGTTCGTCATTTCTTTCCATGTATGGACGTCCTTTCTATCTGTAACACAATAATCCTTGTTTTTCCGGATAATTTCTTTTCTACATTTCACTTATTTGCATTATCTCGTCAGATTCCCGTGCAAAACCGCATACTGCACAATCTCATAATCATGAATACGGTCATAGCAGGAATCCTCTTTCGTATATTCACAGAAATCCCCATCTGCATTCAACACCGCTGTTCTTGAAACCACCGGATATTCTTGGGACAGATCATACAAATACCGATAATAGGGCGACAACGGAACATCTGCGCATTTCAGCAAATACGGAGACAGGAAATTGGCACTCATCACTTCCGGAATCTCATCAAAAGAAACATCATAATTTGCCCAGAACAGGTAGGGAGTCTCGTGCAGGAGAAGTTCCTTTTCCTGATCCTCCTCTTCTCCCATCAACTGATTGTAAAAATCATCGGATAAACTCGGCAAATGATCTCCAAACATCAGAACAATGGTTTTCTTCTCATCTGCTTCCAGTTTGTCAATCAGCTCTCCAAAAGCCTGATCCGACATGCTGACCAAAGAAAGATACTGAGAAACCGTACCCTCTTCGTCCTCGTAATTGATAACATGAACCGTGTTTTCAAAATCATCCCCATCATAATCATATCCACCATGACATTGAATCGTCAGCCCAAACTGAAACAGAGGATCCTTCAACATACTTTGCCGATACATTTCTGTCATCAAAGCCCTGTCGTCTACCCAATAACGGCATCTGCTTACACTCATAAACTCTTCGGACGAGTCATTTAAGAAGTTCGAGAAACCCAATAGCGAATACGCAGTCTGCCGATTCCAACTCACCGGATTAGCCGGATGAAGCGCGACAGAAGAATAACCGGTTGCAGATAAATATGAGGCGAGCGATCCGGTTGCGCTATGAATATATTGCTGATAGGGAGCATTTCCGGATCCCAAAAATAACATACTGCTTCCTGTCAGGAATTCAAACTCAGTACAACTTGTTCCTCCTCCGAATACAGATGTCACACATTTACCCATTTTACTATTTTCTTCATTTATCACTCGATAAAAATTGGGCAGATATTCCTGATCAGCCTCTAGTTCACCCAGGAATCCCAGATCAGTGAAAGATTCATTCATGATCACAATAATATTATCCGGGGACATGGTTTCTTCCGCATATTCCTGCTCCGGCAATACAGATGCCGCATATTCCAGTGAATATCCTTCTGGTTTCTGATATATAAAATAAGGTATATTTTCACAAAAATTAAGTAAAAATCCAATCTCTTTGCTCCGGGATGTCTGCGCAGACTGATTCAACCCAGTTCCGAGATAGTCTCGAACGGATGTACTGGTACTGACCACTATATTCACAATCCACACAACCGCAGCCACTCCCAACACACGCTTTTTTTCTGTCGTATCAAATGCCCCTGTCAGCCAGCATGTTACACTGATGTTTACCAAAACAACTGCAAGCGCTATCATTAGTGACTGATCCCAGAAAAGACTGTAATTCATTGCCACATTAGAAGCTGTTTTTATAGAGTATATATCGGAAGGCAGGATCACGGTTCCCCGAAACTGCAGCACAAAGTGATTTGCCATAGCTGATAAAAACAGAATGCCGGACGTCAACAGTGCAGAAATCGTATATCTCCCTGTTAAAAGAAGGAGCAACAAGTAAATTCCCGCAATGATGCACAGATTCAGAAAAATACCATTGGCACTCATCATTGCAATATTTCCATCAGAAAGGCTCTGTACCACAAACAGATCTCCGGCAATCCCACCGGCAACGGCAAATCCTTTTCCGTATCCCTCCTTCTGATTCAACGGCAGTATCATGCCAAACAAAATAAGTATGATTTCCCCGGCAATCAAAAACAAAAGCTTACAAATATCCAGCGTGTGATACCGATACACAATATCCAGTTCTGCGTCTGTACTTATACCATTTGATAACAGTTTTTGATTTTCTTTGATGGGCTTTTCGGCAAGATACAATCGATACGAAGTTTCCTGCCCGGATACAGGGCTTGAAATATTCAGTGTATATGTATGATACAACCCACATTTTGCGTCGGAAACATCTATCTCTACATACCGCCAGTTCGTCAGTTCAGATTTATCAATTTGTTTTTCCCAGATTTTCTTCTTTCCATCGGTGATGCTTACCATAAGATCCGCCGACATATCTGACTGCGCATCTTCCAGGCGGATAGCAATACTCTGCAGGCCTCTGTGATTCGGTCTGAAAACCTGCTGGATACTATCTGCCTGTTCACTGACATTATCCGTGTAGAAATCACTGCTTTGATCATATGCTGTTCCACTGAGGATGTCCGTCTCTAATATTTCCGGGTTCGTCACCGCAAGGAGAATATTGCAGACAGACAATAGCAGAACCATGTAATTTATTATTCTTATATAAGGTTTTCGCTTGTTCTCTGTATTCCATATTATCTTTTTTATCTTTTCAATATGCATTTATCTTTTCTTACTTTCCATAGCTTTTATTCTTCACTCAGCACGTATCCTACCAGCTTCACGCTCAAAATTCGCGAATCTGTATCGCCCTGTCTGGCATCCGGGAAATATAGACGAATGGTATTCCTCCCTTTTTTCAAATGGATCGGAATCTCATTACTTCCACCGGTCAACTCATATTCCGCCATTCCTTCATCCGCAGTTCCAACCTGCAATTTTTCCGTCACATCGCCTTCGTTATACAACCGCAGAACCATATTGCATGACACGGACTGCTCACAGGAAAATGCCACATATTCTCCCAGCCATCCATCCGGATAATGATCTCCACTCCACCGGAAATCTCCACGGCAATCTTCATCCAACCAGTAAAAAACTACTCTGGATGGAAGACCGTAATACTCCCGCATATAAATTTCAATAAAACTCTGCTGATATCCCATCTGACTGACATAGGAATCATCCGGAAGCTTATATAATTCCACAGATCTTATGTCCTCCCCAGCCCGGATATTCATGCCTGCTTCCACCAGCTTATTATGATTCAATTCCTGGATCTTAGATGCTTCCCGGTAACCTTCTGTAACAGAAAACACATTGGCTGCTGCCATGACGCCTGCCACTAACCCCGCAATCCAAAGGCATTTCTCCAGGAATCCCCGGGCTGCCATGCCCCAAATCCAGGCAATCACCAAATGCAACAACAATTCACAGACCAGATGTGTACGATTGGAAATGCTGGGAGATACCAGCATCACGCTCTGTGTCGCCAATGCTGCCAGAAAGACAGCCAGTATTCTCCATTCTTTTTCCACCCAGAAAAGAAGAAGAAAAAGAACAACAAGCGAAACAATCCAGATACTCAAGACTGTCATCTGTTTCCCACTGCCTTTTCGGAATACCAGAAAAATATAGAAACCACCAAACAGCTGCAGTATGCCTAATAAGGCCGCCAGGCCTTTCTGCCACATCACTTTTCCTCTTTGGAGGAAAAGAAGTGCCGCAATCATACCGGTAACGGCCAGGAAAAGATCGAAATGCCAATTATAACGTCCAAAATTATTTTTCAAAATAATGGGAAGCGTTGTCCTTATTTTGGCAATGAGAGAAAGGCTGTTAAACTCTGCATTCTCCTCCAGTCGTACAAAATTACCCGGTGCCAGAAAAACCAGCGCAAATCCGGCTCCGGCAAACAGAATGCGTATATGCTCCAGTGTCAAAAGCTTCTTTTTTCTCATCAGCCAAGGCAGCAGCATACAAAGCACCGTATAAGCCGCCACAGCAAACCCCGTCTGTTCCTGAGAAAATCCTGCTGCAAAATAGCAGAGCCATATCAGCGGAAGCAATCTTTTATTCCCGGTTTTTTCATAAATCTGATCCAGGCGGGTCGCCGCAAGGAATACTACATATGGCCAAAAGTATACAAAGGATGCGGTAAACCAAAATACGCCGTCTGCCAGCGTCTTCTTATCCAGAAGTCCATATCCGATCAACAATATTGCCAGCAAAAATCCGCTTTTTTCTCTGTTGTCTTCCCTTAGAATTTTCCATGACAGATACAGACTGCATAAAATCATAACCGACTGCGCCGCCCGGGTAAATCCGAGTCCCGCCCGCAGGCAGAGAATCTCCGCAAAAAAACTCAGCACCCGGCCGCCCCAGTGCATATAATGCCACTGCAGATATTCTAAAATATTCTTCAGCGTATATACACCGTTTACAGACTGATTTCTCGCATAAAACAAAGTGGCATATCCATAATCATCAAACTGCAGCCATACATAGCTGTGCTGTACAAGAATAAGAATGAAAAAGGCAACAAAGGCACCGACTATATATCGCTGTTTTTTCTTTGCGTCCATATCTTACGATTCCTTTCTTTCTAACTTCCATTCGGAAAAAATAATATGCAGCTCCTTTCCATCCAAAGATTCTGCCGCCATTCCGATCTGGTATTCTGCACACTCCGGCAAATCCGCACATGCAAAATCACACGTATAAGCCAGAAGATCCATGCCTTCCACTTCCGGAAACTGTTCTTTCAGATAGCCTCGATACCTGCTTCTTGTTCCCACCCAGACACAGGCGCCATCCGGTGCCCGCAAAAGAATCCGGCGAATATAATTAAAATTATCTCTGTCACGGATATATGCCCAACCTTCTATCCGTCCCCGGCCATCTTTCCACACTGCCCGGTCAACCTGAAATACCAGATTCGGATCCAGCCACTCCTGCCTGATATCCCATCGAAAGGGTTCTACCTTGGAACAGGGAAGTTCCGGCAACAGCTCTTCCTGGCAGCCGTAGGCATCCAGATTCCACTCGAATTCTCCCAGATACCGGGTCAGGTTCGGACTGTAGAAGGGATCCCGTTTCTCCAGGTGCGGATGCTTTTCATACAGGTACTTTCTCTCTTCCAGCAGGCGTTTCTCCTTTCCGATATTCCCCTTATCGTAGCCACGGCTTAAGGACTCATGATGATACAGCCTTGCCTCGTTGCACAGGACATTATAGTATCCGTTTTCATAAAGGGAAAAGCAGAAGTCCACGTCATTATATCCCACTACAAGATTTTCATCAAAACCGCCCATCTGCTCATAGACCGGCTTTCGCACCAGCAGGCAGGCCGCCGTCACCGCCAGATAGTTGTAATCATACCGATTTCTTCCATAATAAAAATCTCCCGTATCTTCCTTTTCCAGGAAGCAATGTCCGGGGCCAATATCCAGATTGATCACCCCCATATGCTGCAGCTTCCTTCCGCCCGGATAGTAAAGCTTCGCTCCCACTGCCCCCACATGCGGACGCACCGCCAGCACCAGCATTCTTTCCAGCCAACCGTCCTCCATAGCCTCAATGTCATCATTGAGGAAAAGAAGGTAGTCTCCCCCGGCGGCTCTGGCACCGGTATTGCACATGGCCGAGAAATTAAATGGTTTCGGGTCATAAATATAACGGAAACCATAGCTTTCCGCCATCTGTTCCAACTGTTTTTTCTCTTCCTCGCGGCTTCCATTATCCACTACAATGATCTCTGTCCATTGGCTGAAGCTACTGCCTCCATACTGCACCAGCGAATCCAGACACCGGCGCAGAATGGTCGTATGATCCTTGGATGGGATGATGATGCTGACCTTTCCGGCAGCCTTCCCGCCGTTCACTCCATCTGTTCTCTCCAACAGGCAGGAACCCTCTATATATTGATAATCCCCTTCCTCATGGCAAAGCACTTCCGGGATATGCCCGATCTTTTGTGCCCGCTGCACAAAAGCCGCCGTAAACAGATAGTGGCAACGGGCAAAGTCGTCCCCGCATGAGATGCTGATCCCCCGGCACAGCTCTGTGCGGTACGCCGCCAGATTGCCCGTATAGAAAAAAGAGCGAAACGTATCCGGCGACCAGTCCGGTTTGAAGAAAGGATGACTTCTTTCCCCACCTGCTTCCCATACATCCTGATCGCTGTAGAGCATGTCCAGCGGCTGCTCTTCCAGCACATCTGCCAGCTCTGCCAGGGCATCCTCCGCCAGATGATGTTTTGTCCCATCCAGAAAAATGGTGTAGGCGCAGTCCACAGGATACGACATCCCGAAAACTGCTTCCAGCGATGTTACCGTCCTGACAACCACCTGGCGATAATGTAGTTCCCTCTTCCAGTTTCTCCCCGCTTTCGGCTCATAAACCACAACCAGGAAACGGACCACTTCTCTGTGAGATTTCTTCAGTCGTTCACTTTCATTGCTGTAAATCCATTTATCATATGCTTTCCTCGGCGGAATATAGTGCGCCATCTGCCGCGCTGCCCGATCGCCGCCCCACCGGTGCACATCCCGTAACTCTTCCGAATCATGCTGATTCATATAGCCCCGCCATCGGGAAATTCTGATATTCTTTACTTTCAAACACATTCTCCTTATAAGGATTTTCCTGTCCACAACTATGCATAAGAAAAACCCTCCAAATTGCATGTATATAATATACTGCAATCCAAAGGGTTTTTCAATGTTATTTCCTGGCGCCAGTCAGCGTTCCTTCTATATTATTTCCCGAATTTCTGTAAAAATCTCTGGATGATCGCTGCTGCCTCAATACGGGTTGCATTGCCGGAAGGATCCAGAAGGCCGGTATTGCTCCGTCCTGTGATGATGCCATTGGCAACTGCCCACTGTACAGCCGGTGCAGCATAGCCGGAAACCTCTGCTGCGTCATCGAACTTGCTTAAGTCTGCCCGGGCACTTGTGCTGATGCCCTTCATCTGTGCATAACGATACATGATCGTTACCAGATCCTCTCTGCGGATGTTCTCCCCACGTCCAAACAAACCGGTGTCGCTGTGTCCGTTGATGATGCCCTTTGCATTCGCCCAGCTGATCGGCACGCTGAAGTAGTTGCCGTCAGGCACATCTGCAAATTTTCCGTTATAGGTAGCTGCCGGAGAACCTGCAATACGATAGATCATCGTTGCAAACATCTCACGGGTCAATGTATCATCAGGGGCGAAACGACGGGTCGGATTGATGCCGTTCATGATACCATTCTCGTAAACATATTTTACGGCTTCATATCTCCAGCCGCTGTTTCCGGTAACATCATTAAACGGAAGGCCATTGCTGGTTACCAGTGCTTCCATCGCAGCTTCCAGATGTGTGATTGCCTCATTTACTGCTGCCTGTGTCTTGGCATTTGCCAGCATATCCTTTGCTTCTTCTAATTCAACTTCAAAATCAGACCATGTTGCTGCTGTATAGTCTTCCTTTTTCAGTTTGCTTGCCTTATCGACAACTGCCTGTAATTTTGTGGTATCTACAGTCTCTGCTGCATCTCCTTTTACATTGTTTTTGTCAGCTTTAAATGTAAAAGTATAATCTTCATAACCGAGAGCATATACCGTCACTTTCCAGTAACCGGTTCCGTCTGTTCCTGCAGGCAGCTCACAACGAAGAGACTCTGTCAGTCCAAGCTGGATACCCATGGACTTATGCATCCAGTTATCTGCCGCAAACTTGGTTCCGAATGTACGCAACGGCGTCGCATAGGTACTATCATCTCCGTAGTATGTCCATTCTACTGCCTGCATTGCTGCACCCAGTGCACCATAGCCGTCACCCGTCAGGTCAACCCGCATAAACTCTCCATAGGTTCCGATCGTTGCATCCTTGCTGCTTGGATCTTCATTCTCTACCTTTCTGACTACCACATTAATATTTTCTGCTTTTTTCAATGCAGTACCTTCGATACCGGAATCCGTTCCTGTCTCACGGGCAGTAAAAGTGAATCCATCTCCGCTCTTTACTGCAGTTTTCAGGCCATTGGTGTTCTCTGTCACGTCCGCCACATAATCTGTATAACCACTCAGGGTTCCTTCTGAAAAACCTCCCTGCAGCAGGCTTCCGTTTTCTACCACACCCGGATATGCAGCCTTAAACGCCTCATAATCAGCGGATGCCACTTTCACCGGCACATATTTCAGACCGATTACGGTATAATGTACCAAATCTGTCGGCTGTTCTTTGCCGCCTGTTTTGTAGGTGGTATAAGTAAATTCTGTGCCATCGGTGAGAACCACCTTTGTTCTCTCTTTTTCATCCGGATAGTAAGCAATCGCAAGCTTTGTTCCGTCACGCAGTTCTGCCACTGCTGTGCACTGATAGCTTCCTCTGTGCAGGCCATGATTGGTCGTTGCACGGGAGATGGCATCAAAAGCGCCCTTATCGGTCTCGTCTCTGGAATCCGGTTCATCAGAGGACGCATTCAGATCGCTGCCGGACAGATAAACATTCTCAGACGCCCAGTACTCTGCCCAGGTAAGCGGTGCGTATACATACTTGTATTCCTCTTCCTCACCGGCTGCCTGCTGATCCAGTACTTCTTCCTCTGCCTCGACATCCTCTGTCTGTACCTCTTCTGTTTCCTTTTCTTCTATTGCTTTCTCTGCGTCAGCCTCTTCCTCCGCTGCAGCAGCCTCTGCCGCTTCGGTGGTTTCCTCTTCCGCATCCTCTGCACCGGCGTCAACTGCCTCTTCTTCCACAACTGCCTCTCCTTCCTCAGGTGCTGCAAATGCAGTAGCAGGGCACACGCCCATCGCCATAGATGCGGAAAGAACCGCTGCCATAACCTTTGTTTTGAGTCCTTTTCTTCTCATAGGTACCTCCTCTATCATTGATATTTTTTATTAATAAGTTAGCATTTGCTAACTACTAACCAATGGAAAAGGCTGGTTTAAATTCCCAGCCACAGAAACAAGCCCACAAGAATCGCTGCCCGAAGGAGCGTAAACCAGACTTCATTTCCTTTTATTTTTTTCACACCGCAATGCACACTGCTCTTAGGGCAGGCGTCAATGCATTTCTGACATTGGAAGCAGTCCGCCTCCATCTGCCAGCTGCCGCTGTCCGGCAATTCCAGATCAGACGGGCATTTCTTCGTACAGGCACTGCATCCTTTGACACAGGCTTCCCGGTCTCTTGTGAGTGAGAACAGCGGGGGCACCGGCAGCAGTGCAAAAACAGCGCCCATAGGGCAGAACACCCGGCAGAAAAACCGTTCCTGTACGCACATTCCCACCAGCAGCGCCAGCAGGATCACACAGCCCGGCACATACCCTGCCAAATGCGGATTTCCCGCATGGAGCATGGAAAACACATCCCAGGGGCTGGTTCCCCGCAGTTTGGCATATACCCCTGCAAAGCACAGTGTGGCAATGGCTGCCAGCACCACATATTTTATGTAAGAAAACCGATTCATCCATTTTTCAGGAATCTTCGGTGCTTTCTTCTTTGCTTTTTTACACAGCCATATGAAAGCGGCATGTACCGCATCCCCGAGGCTTCCGAAAGCACAGGCAAAACTGCAGAAAAAGCGGCCAAATACAATCGTATATAAGACAAGTACAAGCAAGACTGTTGTAAATGAAGTGAGGACAACTGCCTTTTCAGCTCCCAGCTGGATAAATATATACTTGACGCCTGCGAACGCCGCTGTATAAGCGGAAGGAAAAAACAGGAAAAACGCCAGTTGAATCAGTCCCCGGAGCCACATCCGGATCTTCTTCCATTCTTTTTTTGAAAAATGTTTTGTCTTCTTTGCTTCCATCTTACTGTTCCGCCTTTTCCAGTGCATTTTCCACCGCATCCAGAATTCCGTCGGAACTAAATGTAGCGCCGCTGGCTGTATCTACTGCTGTGGATTGCTGTGCAATGATATTTGGGATGATCCCTTCCGCCATTGCAAAATAAGCGCCATCCTCTTTTGCCGCGGACACCACCGTCACATCCGTGAGTTCACCGCCGCTGATGGTAACCTCCACCTGTACATCGCCTCCAAATCCCTGGCCGATTCCCTCATATACGCCATCCGTATATGCGCTGGTGCTGCTTTTTGGTGACCCGGCTGCGCTGACTGTCTCCAGCTGCTCTCTGGCCAGCTTCTCCGTCTCCAGTTCCGCTGACATCCGGGCAATGGTATCCTCCTGTTCTCTGGCTTCCAGTACCGAATTGTACCCCAGCAGTATGCCTATGATTAAAACCAGGGTCATGCTCCGAACCCAAAATGATGTCATCCTCTATTTCCCCTCTTGCTTTTTCTACTGTATCTTTCTGGCTGACTCTAATGCATTCCGACAGGCTTCTTTCAAAGCTTTGGAAGAACAGGTAGCGCCGCTTACCACATCTGCCGCATCCGGATCTCCCGTCGCTGTGATCTGCCCTTCCAGGCCACGTCTCGCATTGTAGATGTATGGTTTATTTCCATTATCGCCATCACCGACAGCCTCATCGATGGATACGATCTTATCATCCTTGATCGTGATTTTCACCGTCAGAGTGTATTCCAGGAAATCGCCGTCTTCATCCGGCACGCACGGTGCACTGCCGGTAAACTGTCCATCCTGATAAACGGTATCCGTCCCCTGATTATCATCCTTACCATCATCTTTGCTGTCGTCTTTTCCGCCATTGGTGTCGTCCTTGCCGTTGTTATCGTCTTTACCGTTGTTGTCGTCTTTGCCGTTGCTGTCGTCCTTGCCCGGCCGGATGCCGTTCGTGGCATCCTCTGCCGCCTTCAGCGCATTCTGAACCGCTTCCAGAATACCTCTGGAGCTGAATGTAGCGCCACTTACCAGATCTACATCCTGCGTACTCTGTTTCTTTACTACCTGCTCCGCCACATTTTTCGCACGGCTCAGGAAATTATCATCATCCTCTGATTCCACCACCAGAATTGCCTTGATGGTTTTATCCTGAATGACCACTGCCACCTTCAGATCACCCTGATAGCCGGTTCCTGTTCCATAGTAAATACCTTCTTTATAAGGAACTTTTCCTGTCCCGGCATCCGCCGGTTCTTCTTCCTTGCTTGCTCCGGCGTCTTTCAACGCATTTCTCACCGCCTCAATGATACCTACTGAGCTATAGGAGGCACCGGATACCGTATCCACGTTAGTACTCTGGCTTTCAATGATCCGCGGGATCAGTGTCTTCGCGTCATCCATATATCTGCCGCCATCTCCGTGGCTCAGCACTTCAATATCCGTGATTTTTCCGCCTTTGACGGTCACCTGTACAGTAGTTGTTCCTCCGAACCCCAGGCCCTCTCCGGTGTAAACACCGTCCTTGTAAGCCTCCGGTTCCTCCACATTCTCAATGCTCTTGGAACCAAAACCGCCGCCCCCCGGTTCACCGACCTCCTGCACACCGGTGATGCCATTGTCTGTCTCGCCCGTCAGCGCATTTTTCACTGCACGCAAAATACCCCGGGAACTGAACGTAGCGCCGGACACCGTGTCTACTTCCAGACTCTGGGCTGCGATAATATCCTGGATCACGCCCTCCGCCCGAGACACATAGCCCCCATCATCCGCGCATTCCAGAATATCAATGGCAGTAATCTTTCTGTCTTTGATCTGCACAGACACTTTGATGGTGCCGCGGAACCCAGTGCCTGTTCCCGTATACGTGCCATCCTCTTTATCAAATCCATCCCCTTTGACCAGGGTCTTCTCTTTCTTTTCCCGCTTCTGAATCTCTTTGGCCGGTTCTGATTCCTCTTCTTCTATCGGTTCCGGTTCCTCCACTGCATAGACCGGGGCCGTGTAACCGCTCAGGGAAATGCCCGCACCAACTGCCACACCTACAGCGGCAAGCGCCGGTGCAAATGCTTTCAGTTTCTTCCAGTTCATTTTGCCTCTCCCCTCTCTATGATCTGCATATCCATATCCGTGCTGAAAGAATCTGCGATCCCCTCCGTCACGTAAATCATGCCATCCTCATCCACCAGAATCGTGTCAAATTCTTCGCTGTGCTCCTGCCAGTAGGCAATCGCCTTTTCTTTTCCCATAATAAACAGAGAAGTAGAAAGGCCATCCGCCAGCGTTCCGTCAGCACTGACTATCGTCACTGATACCAGACCGTTGTTGGCAGGATACCCGGTGGCAGGATCGATGATGTGATGATATACCACGCCATCCTGTTCAAAATACCGCTCATATCCACCGGAAGTAATGACAGCCACATCCTTTGCCGTCAATACCCCAAGATAAGAGTTCTCATCATCCGGGCTTTGAATGGCAATCCGCCACAGACTTCCATCCATCTTTGTTCCGTATACCTGAACGTTGCCTCCCAGATTCACCAGACCGCTGGCAACCCCATACTGTCTGTAAATATCCATAATTCTGGAAGATGTATACCCCTTGGCAATTCCACCCAGATCAATCTGCATGTCTTCTTTTTCAAAATGAATTGTTTTCTTCTGCGCATCATAAGAAATGTCTGCGGCATCCGTCAGCGGCAGCAAGGCATCCAGCGTCTCCTGCGCCGGCACGGTAAACTCCTGCGTCGGAAATCCCCACGCCTGCATCACCGGATAAATGGCGATATCAAAAGCGCCATTGGTGTCCTGATACAACTCCAGAGAACGTTCCAAAAGATACGCCGTGTCATCCGAAAGGGTATCTGTCGTCCCCGCGTTGACCTGTGCCACCTCACTGTTCTCATCGCCAGTGGAAAGAAGCGCATCCAGCCGGTTCACCTCATCTGCCGCAGCATCCACTGCCGCCTGCGCGTTCTCGCCATAGGCCTGGAGCACCATGTACGTATCCATGGCAAACAGATCCCTCTCTGCCTCCTGCACAGCTTCTTCGGCATCTGTCTCTGTTTCCTGTGCCGTCTCTTCTGTCGGCTTTCCGCTATCTTCTGTTTTTTTTCCCTGCGTACCACATCCGGCCAATAACAAAATAAGAGCCGTGATCATTCCCGCTCTTCTGATATTTTTCTTCTTATCCATAATCTGTTTTTTCATAAAAATACTGCTCCAATAGTTAGCGTATTCTAACCAATGAGCAGTATACTATATCCTAAGTTTTTCTGTCAATTTCATAAATGATATTGTTTCTCATTAATTGTGATTTATTTTATCATTAAATTTTTCTGCTTATTTTTCCGTTCCAGATAAAATCCGTCACCCGGTAATGACAGGACAGCCAGGACATGAGACTGCTCAGCAGTAACGCGGAAGCTACAAAGAATATCCAGCCCCCATGGGCCGTCAATTCTCCCATGGGTGTCAGCTGTGCCAGCTGCTCCCGCGGGAATCCCCCCAGAGCAACGCCAGCTGCATATACAAGTCGCAGCGCTGCAAAATGAAAGACCACCACACAATAGGTTCGCCTTCCCAGCCAGGAAAGTGCGTCGCAGAGTCTTGTTTTCGCCAGCCCCATAGAAATCAGACCGGTAAGGTATGCCGGACCAAAGGCCGCTGTCAGCTGCAGAAATACATTCTTGAAATTCCGGGAAGGCCAGTTCATGGGCAGTCTCCCCCGAAAATAGATGTGTCCAAAATAATACGTCAAAATCACACACACCGGGATCAGTACATAACAGCCCCGGAAAAGCAGCTGCCGTACATTCGTCCGTGCCAGGAAAACGCCGATGCCAAAATACAGACACCCCATCAACGCCAGATCCAGCATGTACGGAAGCGTTGTCGTGTTGTGCAGCTTCAGCGCATAGCTGACTGCCCCGGATGCTGCCGCCAGCACCCAGAGCACCTTCTGCGTTCCCAGCTTCTCCGCCAGCCACGCATACAGACGAAAAAGCACCTCCACCTCAAACAGAACCAGAAGAAACCACGTAGCTCCGCCCAGATCCGTCGTCTGGTAACGCAGCAACAGCCCAAGCACCCGGTCTTTCAGGGAAATCGGCTCTGTCGTCTGCACCAGCGCATATACCCCCGCCTGCTGCATCAGCCAGTAAAATACGGTATACACCAGATTCACCGCATACGCCGGCAAAAGGATCGTCAGGAACTTTTTCCTGATATAAGCGCCCACGGAATACTTCTCTCCCCGAAAGGTATATCCCGATATCACAAAAAATGCAGACATGTGAAACAGATAAATATAGATCAGAAATGGAGAGCCCGTATGCCCCATAACCATCAGGATGATCAGAAGCGCCTTCATCACGTCAATCCATGCAATTCGCTTTTCTTCCTTTGCCACGTTACTTTTCCGTCCTTTTCTTATCTTCTGCTACGTCTATACATGTTAAATCGATTTTTTTTGTCCAATTCATCTGTGGCCCACACAGCTTTCGAGCAGTCAATCTGATATTGTCCATTCTCTTCTGTAAAAAACTTCCCCATTTTTCACTCTCCCAAATCATAAATTTCATCCAATAAAGCATTAAAAGCTTCTATAATTCGATTATTCTTCAATTCTCCGAATTTTTCTGAACAATCGTATTCCACAATATTTTTATCACGCTTAAATGAATGAAAGATCAGAGAATCCCCTTCTTTTTTCCGAACTTCAAAATATTTTGCCAACATGTAGTCATGAGTAGCAACAAAAATCTGAACACCTTCCCGCTGCAACTCATACAACAGTTCGACAATCGTTGAAATATAGGAAGGATTGACATTCGCTTCCGGCTCATCCCAAAATAAAACAGAGCCTTTTTCCAATGTCCCATTTTTTACAAGGAGCCACAGCAATGCCATTTTCCGAATTCCCTCTGCCACAAGATTAAACTCCTGCCTGGAATTTCCTTTCAGCAAATAAAACTCATCTTTTTTGCTGTCATAGCTAACAGTTCCATTAATAATTTTTTCAATCGCTTTTAGTCTCTCATCACGGTTTGCACTGTTACGTCCCACAGAAATATCCACTTTGGCAGAATTTATAATATCAATATACGTGTCATCAAAATGAATATTGTCTTTTTCTACTGCTGCTGTCAGATTATAGCTGTTGGATAATATTTCTTTCGCAGGGATAAATATGCTGCTAATATCTCTAAATGCCTTTTCCCAGCTTTCTTCTCCCACAACTTTAGCATCCCATTTTTTCGTTTTATGATGAAATTCCATGGATAAGTTTCTTACAGGTGCCATTTCATCCATCCGTGCGGAAATTTTCACATTCGCATTACTGTTTCCCTGCTTTCTTGTAAGCAGTCTTGAAATTTTAAAATCATCCGGCAGCATTGTACGAACCACTTTGTTTGGAAATGACACCTTGGGGCTTGCCGCCTGGCAGGCTGAATACAACAGCTTCATGATCTGTGTTTTTCCGGTTCCATTTTCCCCAATAAAGACATTTACGCCTTTATCAAAATTTATCTCCACATTTTTAAATACCGTATAATTTTCTAATTTGATTTGTGTAATATCCACGAAAACACCCCCGGACAAATTTATTTTATAA
>JAGTTR010000015.1 GCA_018223385.1 Oscillospiraceae bacterium Marseille-Q3528 | reverse complement strand
AAAAGTGCTTCGTTCGACTTGCATGTGTTAAGCACGCCGCCAGCGTTCATCCTGAGCCAGGATCAAACTCTCATGTTAAAATCCTTTGTCAGAAAAAACTTACTAGCTTTTCCTTACTTACTGTTTTAGGTCGCTTTAGAATCGTAATTCTATTGCATTTCTGAAATCTCTTTAAAGAAATTTTCAGGGTTGTTTCACTGTTCGATTATCAAGGTTCTTCGCTGTCAGCGGTTATCGCTGCAACTTTTATAGAATATCATGTTTTCAATCTCTTGTCAACACTTTTTTCTATTTTTTTGTGATTCATTTTCTTTTGAACCAGCGCCGTTTTTACCGCGCAAAAAGTATATTACCACAGCGCCACCCCTGTGTCAACAAAAACTTTCCAAAATTTCCAAATAATTTTTTAAGGTGCAACAGCGCGGGTTCATGATATAATGAGCGCAAGCGAGGCATCATGCTGGCATGAATGACGAGCGGCGAATTGGATCATGATAGCTGCAAAGCAGCGTCAAGCACAGAATGTGCGAATCATGATATAATGAGCGCAGAGAAAAGGGGGATTATTTATATGAAAGCACAGTACACAACACTCATCGTCAATGAGATGGAAGAATCCGTTTCTTTCTACCGGGATATCCTGCATTTCCCGGTGGTCAGCGAACATCCGCTGGGGAACGGCGTGTGCATCACCATTCTGGATGGCGGCCAGTCTCTCATTGAGCTGATCCAGAATCCAAAATTCCAGACCGGGCTTTATTCTATGGGGATAGATGTACCTGATCTGGACGGCACACTGGCGGAGTTGAAGGCAAAGGGCGTTACCATTACCATGGAGCCGGTACCGACGACCGTGGGACGCATGGCTTTTGCCAAAGATCCCAACGGGGTAAATCTGGCGCTGATCGAACATCATCAGCATTAAAGCATTAATCTATCTATAATATATCAGAGAAAGCAGCCTCCCACTTTCGCAGGAACGCTGCTTTCTCTTCTATAATCATATACCCCTTCTCACACGGGATTCTTTTCCTGCCGATTCCGACAATTCTTTTTTCGAATCCCGCAATCTATTCATATCTGTTATCTTCTTTTCCTGTTCCTGCGTCGTCCAAAGATAACAAGCGCGATCACACTGCCTGCTGAGAGGATCAGAAGAAGCATCCACCACAGCACCGGACTGTGATCTCCGGTATCCGGTGTCTTTGCCGTGCCGGATGGATCACCTTGGGAACTGCCGGATCCGGAATTTCCCGTATGGGAGTTATCTCCCGCACCGGAATTGCCATCCTCTGTAATCAGCAGTCTTGCCCTTGCCTCCCCTGCATCATAGGTCAGTACAACCGTGTGGGTACCGACGGTCAACGTATTCAGGTAATCTGCCGTGAAGGTCAGAATTGTGGAACCGGACTCTGCCGTATATTCTTTGCCATTGGTCAGCGTTTTTCCATCTACAGTCAATCCCTGGAAGGCCTCCAGCACACCGGTGCATCGGATGACCGCCGGATCGCTCGTGCCGGATTTGTGCACCGCACTGGTGGCGGAACAGGATACCTTGATCCGCACGTTGGCAGTGATTGTCAGATTTTCCGTCAGTCGGTATTTGGCAACTGCATCCACAACCGTTCCCGGCTGCAATACCTGTGAATCATCGCAGCTCCAGCCTTCGATGCCAAAAGTCACATCGGACAGTTTTTTCACAGATTCGCCAACGGTCAGTTCCACTGCCGGAATCTCGATGGTCTTTGTTTCCTGGCACACAGCACACCGATAGGTTGCTGAACCGTTCTGCGTGGCTGTAGGCGCCGTGTACGCAACGGGATCCTTTTCAAAGTTATGCGTTGTGACAGGGATGACCTGGCTGTCTTTGGTGGCCTCACACGTCTTACAATGGATCGACTTGCTGCCTTCCGTGGAACAGGTCGGTTCCTCATCAATAGTGTACTCATCCTCCCAGTCATGATCTGCCAGCGTCACAAATGCCGCCACAGTATCCGACCAGTTGCCATTGCCGTCTGCTGCCAGAAGAGAAATCTTCTCTCCCGTCTCAACAGCCACTGTCTCAAGCACCGGATCCCCGTTTTCATCGAGAACGAATTCTCCATTCTCATCGAACACGTATTGATCCATGGTCAGCTCCAGTTTTCCCGTATAGGAAAACTTTCCATTCTCGTCGGCATCCGCAATCTTCTCCTCCAGCGTGCCTCCCCAAAGGTTGATCCTGTAAATAGCGCTGTTGGGTTCTGCAATACCGGTGATCGTATATTCTCCGGTTTTGGCGTCCGCATAGACGATCGAATCATCCAGGCTGATCATGGGTGCTGTCTCGTCCTTTTCAATGAGCAGATACTTCGTCGTGGTATCCGTATAGCTTCCTTTATCCACTTTGGCATCCATGCGAACCATGATAGAGCCGGTGATGTCCGCATTGTTGATCTCAAATTTTCCTTCTCCCACAGCCGGATATTCCGTGTCTGTATCCGTCCTTGTCAGCGTATACGCTGCATTTTCTCCGGTCTTGTTCGACAGGGTCAGATACCACTTGTCATCTGCACCCTTTCCGGAAACGCAGGAGAACACCCCATTTTCCTCCGTCACTGTCTGAGAAACCAGCTCGGAAGAAGATTCCCCCTGCTTCTGGATCTCAAACTTCACATCCAGATCCAGCGGCGTGTATTTTGGCAGCAGAGAAGCATTGGAAAGCTTCTCTTCACTGTAAACATTGGAATTGGCAATATTTTTACCAGCCTCATCTTTCAGGTACCGGTATGCCTGCACGCCAACTTTGTACGTCTTGCCCGCCTCGAGGGCTGATAACGTTCCCTTGGATGTCACATTTCCATTCTCATTGACAGCGACATCCTCCCCGGCTACAGTCAGCGCCATATCCAGCATAAAGGTATCGGCGGCGGCGTCATAACGGATACCGTTGATCTTGGAGGCTTTGATATCTTCCGCATCATACATATAGCCCTTGCCGGTATCCACAAAGCTTCCGCCGTCTTCCTGATAAATGGTTACTTTATAACCATCTGCATTGGCAACCGTACTCCAGGATGCCTGCATGATCTCATTGCCCACCGGCTGGATATCTGCAGAAGCGGGAGCCGCAGGCTGCACCGTATTCCGATACTGCACCTGCCCCAGTTCTGCCGTATCAACGGGAAGGAGAACCTCTTCTTTTCCTTTGGTTCCATCCTCATTCTCAATTTCTACCTCTACTTTACTCAGCAGTTTTGCTGTCACAAAATAGCTGCCCGTCGGAAGCATGGTACCCTCGCTGGGAATCTCAGCGGAAATGTCGGAAGGATCTGTGATATCCTGATGATCGATCACGTATGTGGTATCACCGCTTTCCTCTCCGAAGTAAGTAGCCAGCACATATTTTGCACTCGCATCTGGATTTGCCACCTGCCCGCTCAGGGTCTGCCCATGCAGACTGACTGACAGACTGTCAAAGGGCAAAGACGCATTCATGCTGACCCTATAGTCTGAAAGACTGCTTGTCACCGACCAGGTGTCATCCACGGACGCATTCTGTCCAAGCCCGATCATCACACAGGGTTTTCCATCCCCATTTGTGGTAATGAGGGCATTCACTTCCGATTCATTTATGATCTCTTTCTCTTCATTGTACTGCGGCCATGTCAGAGCAATCCCACTTCCATTCTTTTCAACAGAAAGACTCTGCGCAAAAGCATCCATGTCCGCATCTTCCGCAATAGGTGTCACCATCAGGAGAACCGTTGCGTCACTGGGCAAAGTCTGTCCCGCATGTGCGTCCAGCCTCACATCCTTGCTGTAAATTGCGTTCGGCTCGGCCATCACCGCCGGAAGAGTATTTTCTATTATATAACTATCAGAAGAGCTGTCTTCTGCTGCATCTGTACCTGTAGATCCTTCTGTAGCAGCACTCTCTGCATTTTCAGGCTGGATTTCCTGTGCATCAGCGGCCTGCATTTCCTCCTGCGCAGGTTCCGTCACAAGCTCTGTCTGAGGTTCAGCCTGTGCGCTGTTGCTTCCTGTTTTCTCAGATTCTGTCTGCGCGTTCTCTGTAACAGCAGTATTTTGTGCATCCATCTGCGCCAGTTCTTCCGCAACAGCCTTCTGCGTTTCAACCTGTGCGGACTGTGCGTTTTCCACATCTGCATCCTGCTGCCCTGCTTCCGCCGCAACAATTTTCTGCGTTTCCTCCTGTGTACGCGCCGCACCGGCATTTTCCACAGAACTGTTCTGCAGCTCTTCCTGGACAGTCTCTGCACCAGCGCTCTCATCAGCATTGTTCTGTGCTTCCGTTACCACGGTCTCCAGAGGCTCCAGATTGACCTCCACCGCCGCAAGGGCATCCTCTTCACCGACAGAAGCGCTGTAGCCCTCCGGCTTATGATCTTCCCATTTCCATTCCGGCAGATCAGACCAGAAACCTACCACTTTAAATCCCGCATCATTCTCCGGGAATATGTACCACACCCGGTAGGAGGCCAGTTTCCAGTCTCCCTCTTTCTTTGCACCGCCGTAAGCCCTGAAATTCTTAAATGCAGCATTTACCGCGCCGTTGAAATCTGTGCCTCTCACCGGCACAACAGTGTCGGCACCCAGATAAAAATCAAAGCCGGTGGATCCCAGACTAAGCCCACCAATGAACTTCCAGTTTTTCGGCAAATGCAGACTTCCCCTCGCACCGCCGCTCAGGTCTGCCACAGCATAAACCTTTGTCGGATTCTTATAGTTATCCAGTCCGGCAAATGCGCTGGCATTGACATCTCCCTGCGCCTGGATGATTTTCGATTTATTCGGCACACTGATATGGATGCTGGCGCCGCCAGAAGCACTTAAGCCTGTATAGTTGGTACCCTTATGATTGCGTGTCTCTCCCTGAATCCCCTCATAGATGGTAAAATTGTCGATCAGATTCAGTTTTTTCAGGAATGCAATGCCCACATCCTCTGCCTCCAGCTTGTAATAACCCGGCCGGAAGGTATAGGTGGCCTTTGCCTCAATGACATTAAGTACCTCACCTCTTCCGGTGATCGAAAGGGTAAGCGGTGGAATGGCGAAGAAATCTCCGTTCAGCGTTTTCGCCAGACCGTCAAAGCCGCCGCCCGCACCGGTGATGTTTGCCACCACGACCGGAGGCACCAGCGGAATCTTGGCCACGCTGGATCCTGCGAAGAAATACAGCTTGTTGGGCATGAGGGAACCTGTCAGGTCGGACCTCATCAGCTCCAGCTCTGCATTGGTTTCAAACAGATCAAACACATTCAATTCCATGGTAAAGTGATAATAGGAGTTGAACGTATCAATGGTGCCTTCCAGGCTTGCCATTTCCAGGCCCAGCATGTCCGCAGTATCAATCTTTCCCGTTGCCCGGATACCGTTCACCTTGAATTTGTCGTTTTTCATGCCGTAGCCCAGCTCCTGCATGGTAAACTCCGCGCCTCTGAAAATGGCAAACTGGGCATTACCCGCAAAGCTGATATTTCCACTGGGCTTGATCATGGCGTTTTCCACCCGGATGGTGGTGCCCGGGACATCCGTTGTCATGACTGCCGCGTTGGTGTCCGCATCCATGGCCACTGCCAGGCCATCAGCCCCCGGTGCAATGGAAAGGCCATCCTGTCCGGATGATTTTTCCTGATAAAATTTAAAGGTAGGTGCGTTCAGGCTGACACCGTTTATCTCAAAGCTGCCGTCTTTGCCGACAGAGAAGCTGCCGCTTCCCATGGGCCACGTAGCAGTGATAGTGGCAGACAGCGCCGCCGCACCGGAACTGAATACATAGCGGCCATTTTTTTCCGCATAATTTCCCCTTAAAACAGCAACCGGTTCCCCGTAGGTTTCCTTATTTTTCTCAAGAGCAGCCGCATTTTCTGCCGGAACCGCCTGATAGGTTTTCCCAGTCTGATAAATTCCCAGCTGTTTCGCTGTTGTACTGACCTCCACCTTATCACTGGGGGTAAATTCCTCTTTATCGGTATACAGATCCCGGAATCCCCAGAGCATATTTCCATGGTAAAAACTGCGCTCTTTACCCAGCATATTAAACGGGCACTCCAGCGTCACATTACCACTGACCGTCGCCGAGAACTGCTCCGGCAGCGAATCACGGCAGTCTGCATCTGGATCGCCAGCATGGCCGTCCACATACCCGGTATACAGAGGGGACATGGCCGTAAAGGGATTTGCCCAAGAATAGCCCTTGGTAAACAGCTCGGAAATCGCTTCCCCATGGCTCTTGTACTGACCGGTAATCGCACTATAGGCCCAGCCAACCGACCCGGTATTCACGTGCAGCATGTCCACCGCCAGAGCCTCTTCTGTATGGGTATATCCATCCTGAGAGCTTCCCGATGCGCTGCTCATATAGAGGGACGCACCTTTCGATGCATCGGCATGTCCCATCTTATTAAAATAGTGCAGCTCTGTAAAAAATTTCAGATCCACGGGATCACTGTAAGAGCTGACCGGGGAGCCCTGATAGGCGGCATCGATACTCGTTCTGATGCCATAGGTTCTGCCGCTGTCTGCATCATCCTCATAAATCCGCCCTGCACCGGTGGTGCCTGCCGTCGTGCCTTCATCCAGCTTCACGATCCGGTACGTGGTCGTCACCACATAGGAATTCTTCGCCAGACCGGAAATCTGCTCATAGGGCTTGAGTACATATTTCACCGTAATGGCATTGTTTGACACGGATACATCTCTGGTAGAATAGAGTATCCTTTTGGAACCCGCCGTAAAATACGGCTTCTGATAGATTCCCTTCTGCCTAACCATGTCACATGCTTCCTTGGCCGAAGCTTTGGTTCTTGCCGGAACCGTCACCAGATAAGTTTCTTTGTCAACCCTGTTTGTCACAACATACAGCCGGATATGGTCATTCTGGATCCATCTGACCTTATAAGTTCCAACGGATGCCCCATTACTATCGGCCGAAACTGCCTCTGTCGTTGTGTTCAATGCGCCGACCATGGCGTACGTATCCATGGGAACACAGGTTGCGAGAAGACACACTGCAAGCAGTATGCTGAAAAATCTTTTCAAAATAGTCCCCCCTGCCTTTCTTTTTCTCTTTTTCGTGAAAATATCGCAGTTCGCGATAACCCTCTATTATATGAAATACCAGAAAGAGGAAATCCTTTCACCAAAATTCAAAAAAATCTTGATATTATGTGATAATTCTTCTCATTAGCAGCACGAGGGCTTCGCAAATTATTTTACAAAATGCCTGGCAATCATAAAAAAGCCACAAAAAAATGGGAGATATCCGGCCCATCAGGTTCTCAGATATCTCCCATTTTTACCGTACCTTTATTCACGAAATGAACATCACGCCGAAGGAATATCAAAAGCTTGCACACACGCCCGGGCAAATGCCCGGGCCCGCGCTTCCTTCTCAGGATCCATAAACACAGAGGCGTAGCCCAGATGCCGCTCCGCCAGCATTCCCACATAAGTCAACTGAGAGTGTTTGCAGTAACGGCGCATGCCTTCCTCCCACAGATCGGCCCCTTTTTCCGGCCGGTATCCACACGTTGTGATCAGGGCCATCTTCTTTCCACGCCAGAGAGAGGGGCCCTTTTTCTCTCCGTAATATTTATTCATGCCGTACACCAGCCGATCCAGCACGCATTTGGTGGGTGGGGTGCAATACCAAGAATAGATGGGCGATGCCAGCACCAGCAGATCGCAATTCATCACCGCGTCAAAGATTTCCTGCATATCGTCCTTTCTCGCGCAGCCGAAAATCGTCCAGTCCTTCTGACAGGCCCGGCAGGCCAGACAGGGCTGCAGGTTTTTCTCGTAAAGATCAAAGCGCGTTACCTGGGCGCCGCAGCTTTCCAGCTGTTCTGTGAAGGGGGCCAGCAGTGCTGCCGTGTTACCCTGTGCTCTCGGGCTTCCCATCAAAATGCATACCTTCATCGCGTATCCCTCCAACAAAATCAGCCTCATCCACTTTCGTCACATCCATAAACGCCGGTCCAGCCGCATTCTCATATATGTTTTATACCCCCAGCACAATAGCGCTGATGATTTTCAGCAGATAGTTGTTTGAATACAGGAACCGCAGGAACAGGCTGTCGTTGACCATGCCCATCAGGTTCTCGCCGGTTTTTCCGGTGAAAAAGATGGTGATCGCCAGGAAAAATACCCAGATGAACACCAGGCTCTCCGCCAGCCCCAGCAGCAGCCCCGCCGTCTTGTTGATGCCGTGGAGCACTGGCAGCCTTGCGATGAGATCCAGGGAAAACAGGATCAGCTTCAGCGCCAGATAAATGATGATAAACGCCAGCACAAAGGCGATGATGTTCGTCAGCGTTTTCGCCACATAGGTGCCGATATACTCATCAAAGCCCGTCACTTCCAGGATCGAGTAGATCTCCGCATTGTTGTTTTCCATGAGGGATTTCTTAAATTTTTCCGGCAAACGGCTGCTCTCAATGGCCTTCACCTGGTCAGTCTTTTTCTCCTGATCGTAGTCCCCGGCGTCCTCCCGGAAAATTTCCATACAGTTTTCCTTGATGGTGCTGTATACCGGCGTGTGCTGCTCCAGGAAACTGCCCAGATAAGGCGTCACCATCCGCACCAGCGCAATGGTGATGATCACAAAAACAAAGGAAACCGCAAGCCTGATGAAGCCCTTGCGGTATCCGTTGATCGTGCAGATCAGCATAAAAATCAAAATTCCTATCAGTAACCAGTTCATGTCTCCACTTCCTGTCTTCTCTTTCTGTCAGTTCAGTCTATGTTGTCGTCGTTTCTGCATTTGCTGTAACCTAATGTGCTGACAGTTAATCTTTCATCAGCAGCATTCTTCTTCGCATCGCTTTGAGTGAGTTTTGGCCACAATCTATACGTTTCTCTACATTCCGACACTTTTCTGCTTTTATCCATCGCTTTGAGATTTTCTGTCTGGACCGTCATTCTAATTTAATCTTATCCATCTCGGTGGGTGTGATCACGATATACCGGGACTGCTTGTTGGTGGAGATCACGTCCTTGATGGTGGACTCGTATTCTCCCTCAAATTTATGGATGCCAGACAGGCTGTATACCGAAAATTCCGTGTCATTGAACAGAATGACCTTCTCCCGGTCCAGCTTGACCTGGGTATAAGCCAGAGACACATCCTCCGAGAAAATCTTTTTCCCGCTCAGATTATACACCTCTGCCAGGTACGGGGTGCCCTCTTTGTCGTTGCTGAGGATAAAGCCCAGATGCGTCGCATCCGAAAATACGCTCTGGATCTCCTGCGCAAACGTGATCGTGGCGGATTCCTCCGGGATCTGGGAACCTTTGTAAATACAGGCCATGGTATCCCCGTAAGCCACGGAGGTACTGTCGTCCAGGAATTCCACCTCCGGGAACACGCTGTCCTCGTAAGTCTTGGACTTCACCAGACGATCCTTGTACTCCTGTCCCACATTTCCAAAATTATAATAAGAAATCACCGTATCCAGACTGCCGCCGGACACGCTCAAAAAAGACAGCATGAACATCTTGCCGTCCGGCGACACGTCCATGGCCATGGGATAGCCCATGTTGTCCATACCGATCTTCATCTCGGAAATCACTTCGCCGCTCTTATTGTAATAATTCACCCGGCTGACGCTGCCATCCTTCAACAGCACAGCCACCGTATCCGCATCCGACACCGCGATCTTCTGAATGGGAAGCACCGTGTCGATCTCGCCGGTCAGGCCCTTTTCGTCAAAAAGGTATATCTTATTGCCGCCCTTGTCCACCACGGCTGCCGCCTGGTCACTCACATCCAGCATCGGTGATCCCATCTCGTAAGGCTGGTTCCAGATCTGGGCGTTGGTGTAATCCACATAGGCCACGCCATCTTTATTGTAGCGCAGGATATTGCCGCCGAAGGAAACGCTGTTGGAATTCTCCATACCGCTGAGCTCATTCCACTCGATGATGCTGTAGTTGCTGTACGTCTTTCGCTGGTAATCCATGTAAAAATAGGCGATCAGGATTGCCGCCGCCAGAAGCAGCACCACGATGGCCGCCCGGCCGCCCAGCCGATGCCGGCGGATCTTTTTATGTAAAGCACGCTCTTCCTCTGTGGGGACGTTTTGGGCGTCCCGTGTCCGGAAGGGCCTGATATTATCTTCTGCCATGTAAGAGGCTCCTTTTATCTTTCTATCGGAATTTCAAACTCCGGTTCCCCGCGTTATCGCGCTCTGCTGCCTGCTATCGCAGGCTGTTCATTCGATAATGCTACGAGTCTCAAATCCTCTCCCTTGCATCTCACGAACCCGCGCTATCGCGCTTTATTGCCTGCTACGCAGGCTGTTCGTTCGATAATGGTGCAAGAAAAGTAAATGCCGTCTTCGACGTCGCTTCCTTTTCTTTTGCACACATTATATCATGTTTTCTAATCTAGGGAAGCAGTATTTTTTGCCCGGCCAGTATTTTGTCTCCGTCGTTGATGCCATTGGCGGCACAGATCTTGCCTACCATCTGGTCAGTGCCGTAGACCCGTTTGCTGATGGCCAGCAGAGTATCCCCGGGCTGGACGGTGTACTGGACAGGCACGTTGGTGGAGGCAGGCGCCGTTTCATCCTGCGTCTGACCGCCGGTGGCATCGGCATCCTGATCAGACGTTTCGCTGTCGGACTGCGCCCCTGCAGACCCGTCGTCCTGTCCTGCTTCCCGGTTTTCGTTTTCCATACCGATTTCACCGGAATTTTGAGAGGATTCTGATTCTGCACCTGACGACGCAGCCCCGTCTGCCGCTTGTCCCTGGCTATTCTGGCTACTCCCATTTTCTACAGAAGAACCTGTGGAAGCGGTATCCGTCAGCGGTGTTACCCCGGCAGGGGCTTCCTCCACCCGGGCCTGACTGCCTGTCCCGCCAGTCTGCTCTATGCTTCCGCTCTGCCCGGTTCCATTCCCGGCCGCACTGGCCTGATCCGCAGTGTTGGCACTCCCAGCCTGTCCCCCTGCCGCCCCGGCGGTTCCTTCCGTTCTGTTCTGCTCATCTGTTCCGGTGCCGTCTCTGCCATTGGCGACCGCCGCGGACGTCTGCCGTGCATCGCCGCCGGCCTGCGGCGTGCCCGCCAGATCTGCTGCCGTCTCAAGCTGCTGCATTTTATCATAATTATTCACCATAGTGATTCCGGTGAGGATGACCAGCAGCAGCAAAAAGGAACCCGCCGCATACAGAATGCCATGGGTGCCGCCGGCCTGCTTCCTTGGTTCCCGGTTTTTCTGCATGCGTTTTCGGAAGTTCACCACCGGTTCTTCTTTCTTTCGGATGGCCTGCTCTTCCTCCGCCGCCCGGGCGGCGTTCTGATAATTTTTCACAAGGAATTCCTGCATGGCCTCGTTTTTCTCATAATAAACGAAGTACCCGGGCAGCTCGTCCAGACTGCCGCCCCGATAAAGATAGCAGGTACAGTCCTCCTCGTAGGCCTCCCGTTTGATGAGCAGCATGTCCTCCGACGGAAAGTTTTTCTTCTGTGCTTTCAGCAGCCGTTCCTCCGTCAGATCGTCGTCGTACAGCAGCCATCCCACGATCTCCCCGCCGGAAAAATATTCCTTCACCTGCTCATAGACGGTTTCCCACACCCGGTCGGAAAACACGTAATCCTTCCCCACCTGCTCGTACTCCACCAGAAACGCGCCATCCGCAAACAGATACAGCGTGTCCTGGACGTACTCTTTTCTTCCCGTCAGGATGAGCACACAGCCCAGATTCTTGTTTTCCTCTATTTTTTGTCGAATGTATGTCACCACGTAATCTTCTATGTAAATCCGTCTGTCCCGCTGGATCTCCCCCACCTGCCGGACATTCTTCGGCAATGCGATGCCTTCCTGTTCCTCCTGCGCGTCTCCCTGATAAACAACCTCGATCATCGTCTCCACCTCTGCTTTGTTTTTTCTAAACGTAGCATAAGTTTCCCGCATATTTTGCCGGTTTGTGTCCCTGTTTTGAAGATTATTTCGACGGAATTTTTGCTTTACCTTTGTATATCACATGCCCTGTGCACATCGTGCATCCGTCTTGCGTCTGTCTTTGCCACCTAAATATCTCTTACATAATTCCATTGCATTTTCTCAAAACTTTTAGAGATATATGGAACAAACTCATCCTGCATTGGACATACTATAAAGAAAGTTCCGTTATTGAAAAGTAAATGACACAAATACTCAGCAACATCAATTTCTCGCATGGACATAGATTTTGACTCATACCAGAGAAATAAAACGCACTTTGCAAGCGATAATATGTGTAAAACAATGTTTTGAAATATTCGGAGGAATTTTATGAATACAAACCCGATTTTTTATATCCCGGGCCGCCGCTCGTACACCGCGGCGCTGACCCGTTTTCTGGCAGAGCTTCTGCCTGCCGTCGATCACACCCGGCCTCTGATCATCCTGTGCATTGGCACCACCCAGGTGCAGGGGGATCGGCTGGGGCCGCTGGTGGGCACACTGCTGGAAGAAAAACTGAAAAAAACAGACCACCTGCTCCCTGTACACATTTTCGGTACAGAGGAACAGGCGGTCCATGCCCTGAATCTTTCTGTTATTTTACGCGCGATCTCCCGGGATTTCCCCGGTGCCCCCATTCTGGCCGTGGATGCCGCCATCGCTGTCGGACACCGCCCCGGCTGCATTACCGCCGGATTGGGGCCACTTCTCCCAGGTGCCGGTCTGTCCAAGCAGCTGCCGGCCGCCGGAGATCTGCATATCACCGGAACGGTCAGCCGCTCCGGCGCTCTCGGTTACTTTTTTCTGAAACACACGCCGCGCAGGAAGGTATGCCTGCTGGCAGATATTATTTCTGACGGGATCTGGAACGCGCTTCTTTGCGCTCCTGCTCGTACCTGCGCAGTGCTTCCAGCGCCTCTCCCGCCATGGGATACAGAGCGATCAGGTTGAATATCGTCATCAGGCCGACACCTACGTCGCCCAGATCCCACACCACCGTGTAGGCTGCCAGGCCGCCGATGAACAGCATGACCAGCGCCACCACCTTATACAGTGTCTGGAAGCACCACTTCTCTCCGCAAAGATAGGACACGTTGGATCTGGCATAGAACAAAATGCCGAGAAACGTGGAGAAGCTGAACAGCCCCAGTGTCAGTGCCGTAAAAATCACACCAAACTCTCCCAGATGATAACTCATGGCTGTCTGCAGCAGATCCATGCCCGCAAGCCCTGCGATCTGTTCCTGGGGCACCAGCAGAATGAGAAATGCCGTACAGCTGCAGATCACAATGGTGTCGATGAACACGCCCAGCGCCTGTACCAGACCGATCTTCACCGGATCGTCACTCTCCGCCGCTGCTGCCGCACAGGGTGCAGAGCCGGAGCCCGCCTCATTGGAAAACAGGCCGCGCTTCACGCCGTTCATGAGTACCGCCCCAAAACCGCCGGACACCACCTGCCGGATGCCGAAGGCCTCCTCAAAAATCCGGGCAAACACGCCGGGCACCATGCCGATATTTTTCACGATCATGACCACCGTCAGTATAAAATAACAGCCCGCCATGATCGGCACCATAATATCCAGCACCTTCACGGTTGCATTTTTTCGCAGAACGATCACTGCCGCCAGCGCCACCAGCACGATGGTGGTGTACAGCACCGGAATGTGGAACGCATTTTGGAAAGCCGATGTCACGGAATTGGCAACCACCTGGCTGATGCCGCACCAGCAGATCAGGCCGGACAGGGCAAACAGCACCGCCAGAAGGGAGTACCGTTTCTTCCTGCCGCTCTTTTTTTCACTGGCATGATGGATATAATAGGCCGGGCCGCCATGAAAACCGCCGTACAGGCTGTCCTCCTCCCGATGCAGCTGGGCCAGCGTTGCCTCCACGAATGCGGTGGATGCCCCCAGCACTGCCATCAGCCACATCCAGAATACCGCACCGGCGCCGCCTGCAGAGATGGCCGCTACCACGCCCACCAGATTGCCCATGCCTACTCTTGTGGCTGTAGACACGATCAGTGTCTGCCAGGATGACAGACCACCTTTTTCTTTTTCCTTCTCTCCCAGCGCCCGGATCATATCCGGGAACAGACGAACCGGCAGAAAGCGGGTTCTGATGGAAAAATAAATTCCCGCAGGAATGAGAAAAATGACCAGAAGTGACAGGCCGATCTGGCCCCCGCCGGGAAGCGGTATGGAGAAAAGATCTCCCCACAGCCACGCATATACCCGCTCAATTACTGCTGTCATTGTTTTTCCTATTCCGAAAATCGCCCTTCCGCATCACACATCTGATCACAGAAGGACGATCCTCTTTTCTTATGTGCTATTTATTTACAAATACCTTAACCTTCTCATAAATACTCTGGGCATCCAGACCATATTTTTTGATCAGTTCTACTGCCGGGCCGGATTCTCCGAAGGTATCATTGATACCGATCTTGTACACCGGTGTCGGATGATTTGCGCACAGAGCATCACAAACGGCGCTTCCCAGACCGCCGATGACGGAATGCTCCTCGATGGTCACCACTTTGCCGGTCTCTTTTGCCGCAGCAACCACCAGCTCTTCATCTAGCGGTTTGATGGTGTGGATGTTGATAACCTTGGCGTCGATGCCGTCTGCCTCCAGCAGCTTGGCAGCTTCCAGCGTCTCAGATACACACAGACCAGTGGCGATCAGCGTAATATCCTTGCCTTCCCGCAGCACCACGCCCTTGCCCAGCTCAAATTTGTAATCCGGGTTGTCGTTGATCACCGGCACAGCCAGACGGCCAAACCGCAGATATACCGGGCCGTCATGATCGATGGCAGCCTTCACAGCGGCCTTTGCCTCCACATCATCGGAAGGGTTGATGACAACCATGCCCGGGATGGTGCGCATGAGGGCGATATCCTCGTTGCACTGATGGGTAGCGCCATCCTCGCCCACAGAAATGCCCGCATGGGTAGCGCCGATCTTCACATTCAGGTGGGGATAACCCACGGAGTTGCGGATCTGCTCAAAGGCACGGCCTGCCGCAAACATGGCAAAGGAGCTGACAAACGGGATCTTGCCTGTGGTGGCAAGGCCTGCTGCAATGCCCACCATGTTGCACTCAGCGATGCCGCAGTCGATATGTCTCTCCGGAAATGCTTTCTTGAAAATACCGGTCTTGGTGGCAGCGGCCAGGTCCGCGTCCAGAACGACTAGATTCGGATACTCTGCGCCGTACTGTGCCAGCGCGTTGCCGTAGCTCTCTCTTGTTGCGATTTTCTTTACTTCTGACATAACGCTTCACCAGCCTTTCTCAGTTCTTCCATTGCGATCTCATACTGCTCGTCGTTGGGCGCGGTTCCGTGCCAGGATACCTGATTTTCCATGAAGGAAACGCCCTTGCCCTTGACGGTCTTGGCAATGATGGCCGTGGGCATGCCCTTGGTCTGTCTTGCCTCTGCAAAAGCAGCTGCGATCTGTTTGAAATCATTTCCATCGATGTTGATCACATGGAAATTGAATGCCTCGAACTTCTTGTCAATGGGATACGGGGAGCAGACGTCAGCAATGTTGCCGTCGATCTGCAGGCCGTTGTTGTCCACGATCAGCACCAGGTTGTCCAGTTTTCTGGCGCCTGCGAACATGGCAGCCTCCCATACCTGGCCCTCCTGGATCTCACCGTCGCCCAGCAGGGTATAAGTGCGGTAATCCTCGCCGGACATTTTGGCAGACAGCGCCATACCCACTGCGGCAGACACGCCCTGGCCCAGAGAACCGCTGGACATATCCACGCCCGGAATGTGCTTTCTGTCCGGATGGCCCTGGAGATAAGAGCCTACTTTCCGAAGGGTTTTCAGATCCTCCACCGGGAAAAAGCCTCTGTGTGCCAGCGCAGAATAGTAGCCCGGCGCCGTGTGCCCCTTGGACAGGACAAAACGGTCTCTGCCCTCTTTTTTCGGAGCCTTCGGGTCAATATTCATTTCCTCAAAATACAGATAGGTGAAAATATCCGCTGCGGACAGGGATCCGCCCGGATGCCCTGATTTTGCACTGTGAACCGCCTCAATGATTCCTTTTCGAACCTCTACGGCAGTTTTCTGAAGTTCCAGTTCATTCATTTTCTCTACCACCTTTTTCATTTTTCAAGTTTTTGCTTATGGTTACAGCTCTGTCCGCCCTTCCAGCGCACGGAGCAATGTGACTTCATCGATATATTCCAGATCGCCGCCCACCGGCACGCCGCTGGCGATCCGCGTCACCTTGATGCCCGTTGGCTTCACCAGCTTGCTGATGTACATGGCCGTCGTCTCCCCCTCCAGACTGGAGTTGGTGGCGATGATGACCTCCTTCACATCCCCCTGGAGACGCTGCATCAGCTCTTTCAGACGGATGTCCGCCGGGCCGATGCCCAGCAGCGGGGAAATCGCGCCGTGGAGCACATGATAAACGCCCTCATATTTGCCCGTTTTCTCATAGGCCGCCAGGTCTCTCGTGTTCTCCACCACCATGATGACACTGTGATCCCGCTTGGGGTTGGCGCAGATCGGACACACCTCCGCGTCCGTCAGCGTACAGCATTCCTTACAGTAGCGGACGTTTTTCTTCGCCTCTAAGATCGAGGACGACAGCTCTTCCACCTGCTCCAGAGGCAGATGAATGAGATGAAACGCCAGTCGCTGGGCGGATTTGGGGCCAATGCCCGGAAGTCTCGACAGCTGCTCTATTAACTTGCTGATCTGACTGCTGTAGTAATCCATTAGAACGGGAATCCTCCGCCCATACCGCCGGTCAGCTTGGACATGTTGGCCTTGGATGCTTCCTCCACCTGACGAAGAGCAGAGTTCACAGCTGCCATGACCAGATCCTCCAGCATCTCGATGTCCTCGGGATCAACGACCTCTTCATCCAGAGAAACCTTGGTCACCTCATATTTACCGTTCAGGGTCACCTCAACGGCTCCGCCGCCTGCAGATGCGGTAAACTCCTTCTCTTCCAGCTCTTTCTGCTGCTCCTCCATCTGACGCTGCATGCGCTGTGCCTGTTTCATCAGATTATTCATGTTTCCCGGCATACCGCCGCCCGGAAATCCACCTCTTTTTGCCATATTCTTTTCCTCCTGTTATTTGCTTAATCTTCTATTGTAATGTCCATATTGACGATTTTCTCAATATCTACAAAACTATCCTCAAAACTTCTGCCCTGATCCACCAGCTTGATGTCCAGCTCCACCTGTTTGCCGATCCGGCTCTCGATGGCCTCGGTCAGCTCTTGTTTCTGGGCATCCCGGTTCACAAAGCTGTAGGCCGTCTCATCCTCGAAAACGATCTGCAGCCGGTTTTCCCCGCCCAGGCTCAGCCTTGCGTGCCGCAGGTAATTCTTTGTCATGCCTGACAGATTGCGGATGATGCCCTTCCAGTCTGCCACCACCTGTTTGATGTCATCGGGAATGGCCCGGTCCAGCACCGGTTTCGCCTGGGGTTTTACTTCCGCCCGGCTTCCCGCACTGGCCGCAGGCGCCGCTGCCTGCACGACAACGCCCTCCTCCAGCTTCCGCTCCACTTCCGCGATCCGGTCAAATACCGTATCCATGTTGCGCTCCATGGCCGGTCTGCACAGCCGGATAACGGCAATCTCCGCCATGATCCGCTTCTGGGAGGCAAACTTCATCTGTCCTGCCAGCTCAGAGAAAATCCGGATCCACCGCATGAGCGTCTCCGGCTCCACCTGGGCCGCATCCTCTTTCAGCTGCCGCAGATTTTCCGTGGACATGTCCAGCACATCCTCCATCTGATCGGCGCTCCGCACCAGCAAAAGGTTGCGCAGATACCAGGTAAAATCTGTGACAAACTGCCCCAGCTCCCGGCCCTGGATGACCAGATCGTCCAACGCCCGGATACAGCCCGGGATATCGCCCCGCAGCAGTTTTCCGAAGAAATTGCTGAACACCTCGGTGTCCACCGCTCCCAGCACTTCCAGTACATGGTCGTAGGTCAGCTTTTCCCCCAGATAAAAGGCGATACACTGATCCAGCAGACTCAAAGCGTCACGCATGGAACCATCCGCCGCCTTGGCCACATAGCGGACCGCCTTTTCCTCGGCCTCCACCTGTTCCTTTTCCAAAAGCTCCATAAGACGGTCGGTGATGGTGTCGATGCCGATGCGCCGAAAATCATATCGCTGGCACCGGGACAGGATCGTCACTGGGATCTTGTGGGCCTCGGTGGTCGCCAGAATGAAAATCACGTATGCCGGCGGCTCCTCCAGCGTTTTCAGCAGGGCGTTGAACGCGCCTATGGAAAGCATATGAACCTCGTCGATGATATAAACCTTATATTTGCCCTCTGCCGGAGAATATGCCACCTCTTCCCGGATCTCACGGATGTTGTCCACGCCGTTGTTGGAGGCCGCATCGATCTCGATGACGTTCATGGACGCCCCGGAGGCGATGGCCCGGCACATCCGGCATTCCCCGCAAGGGCTGCCTTCCACCGGGTGCTCACAGTTCACCGCTTTGGCAAAAATCTTCGCCACCGTGGTCTTTCCCGTGCCTCTCGTCCCGCAGAACAGGTAAGCATGTCCGATACGATCCGCCGCGATCTGGTGTTTCAGGGTCGTCACGATATGATCCTGCCCCTTCACATCCTCAAATTCCGTCGGACGGAACTTCCGGTACAGTGCTGTATAAGACATGTGCTTCTTCCTTTCTTCCCGCCAAAACCCTAGTCACCAAAGCTGATGCCGATGGTCTTGGCTTCTTTTACAATGTCCGAATCCGGCTCAACCATTTTCAGCCGTCCCGCCACTTCCTGCAGCGGTGTCTTGTCGATCTTGTTATTTTTCACGGAAACCATGTAGCCAAAGTCGCCGTTCATGATCAGCTCCGCCGCCTTGGCTCCCAGTCTTGTGGACAGCACGCGGTCGTAAGGACATGGACTTCCGCCTCTCTGGGTGTGTCCGGGCACAGTGATGCGCACCTCCACACCGCTTCTCTCCTGAATCTGCTGCGCCAGCTCATAGGAAATGGACGGATATTTGGCAGCCTCCAGTTTTTTCTTATATTCTTTCTTGGAAAGGGCCGCATCCTCCTGGGAAATGGCGCCCTCTGCCACCGCCAGGATGGTAAACCGCTTGCCCGCCTGGTTCCGGCGCTCGATGGCTTCAATGACTTTATCAATATTATAAGGGATCTCAGGGATCAGGATGATATCTGCGCCACCGGCAATGCCTGCGTGCAGCGTCAGCCAGCCCACCTTGTGGCCCATGACCTCCACGATGAATACCCGGCCGTGGGATGCCGCCGTCGTGTGGATACAGTCAATGGCCGAAGTGGCAATGTCCACGGCACTCTGGAAGCCGAAGGTCATGTCTGTTCCCCAGATATCGTTGTCAATGGTCTTGGGCAGGCCCACGATGTTCAGCCCTTCCTCCCGCAGCAGGTTGGCCGTCTTCTGGGTGCCGTTACCGCCCAGGATCACCAGACAGTCCAGGTTCAGCTTGTGGTAGGTGTGCTTCATGGCCTCCACCTTGTCCAGCCCGTTCTCATCCGGCACCCGCATGAGCTTAAACGGCTGTCTGGAGCTTCCCAGAATGGTGCCGCCTTTGGTCAGGATCCCGGAAAAATCCTGCGCTGTCAGCATACGGAAATTGCTGTAGATCAGCCCCTTATATCCATCCAGGAATCCATAGATCTCCACATCATCGGTGTAGGTAAAAAGTCCCTTCACCACGCCTCTCATTGTCGCGTTCAGTGCCTGGCAGTCTCCGCCGCTGGTCAGCATACCAATTCTTTTCATTCCACAACGCCTCCGTTATCCTTTTCTATCATTTCAATATTTCATATATGATACTGATATCTTAATGATTGATGCCTCCGGATTCTTTGACCCTTAGTATCAATCATTATATAATAATTTCCCCGGGAGGACAAGGCATATTCAAAATTATAAACTTCCCCCTTTTCTTGCTTCTTTTTGTATGTTATAATGCTATTTGAGCTGTTTTGGAGATGTATCGAAGTGGTCATAACGAGCTTGACTCGAAATCAAGTTGTCGGGCAACTGGCACGTGGGTTCGAATCCCACCATCTCCGCTTGCAAAGGACACCCGGGTTGATGCCATCCGCATTGACTGAGTGTCCTTTTTCGTTATCCTTCATCTGTAAAAAGTTGTCACCAGGTTGTTGTTTGAGTTTCCCGTTGCGCGTTTTTGCGCCTGTCCTGCACGTTCTGTCGAAATTTGTCTTCATATTCTTCCGTATTTTATCCCTGTAAATACTTGAAAAATCGAGCGTCTTCGCATATAATCTAACTACATTTTTCATTTATTCCATATTTTGGATATGGCCAGAAGAAGGTGCATTGTCGGAACGGACAGTGTATCTTTTTTCGTTTCGGCCGGATTCGACAAAAATTTACAATCTACGAACAAAGGATGATGTGATGAAAATGCGTACACACAAGTATCGAACCCGCATGATTTTCTGCTGTGCTGCAGTCCTGCTGGCCACGGCACTGACCGGCTGCGCAGAACCCCGGGAAGTCAAAACAGCTCCGGACAGCGACACGCCCGCCATCATTGTCGGCAGTGACAATTATCCGCCGTATAACTATGAGGATGCCGATGGCAAGCCCGCCGGGATTGACGTGGATCTGGCCACAGAGGCATTCCGCCGCATGGGTTACCGGGCGGTCTTTACCACCATCGACTGGGAATCGAAAAAAGAGCTGGTGGAAGCCGGCACCATCGACTGTATCTGGGGCAGCTTCTCCATCGACGGACGGGAAGAGCAGTACCGCTGGACAGAACCGTATATGTACAGCCGTCAGGTGGTGGCTGTCCGGGAAGACAGCCCGATCTGCAGCCTTGCCGATCTGGAAGGGGCGCGAATCGCAGTTCAGTCTACCACCAAACCGGAAGAAATCTTCCTGTCCCACACCGACCAGCGGATCCCTGCACTGGAGGAGGTCTTTTCCCTTCAAAATCGGGAGCTGATTTATCCGTATCTGAGCAAAGGCTATGTGGATGCCATCGCCGCCCACGAAATAGCGCTTTTACAGTGCATGGCCGACTATGACCTGCACTACCGGATTCTGGACGAACCGCTTCTGACGGTGGGCCTGGGTGTTGCATTCGCCCGGTCGGATGAGCGCGGGCTGGAAAAGACACTGTCCCAAACCTTTGAAGCGATGCGCGCTGATGGCACCATGGCGCAGATCATCGGCAAGTATCTGGATCATCCGCAGAAATTCATGGAGGTGGACGCACATGCAGATTAAAAAACCCGGAATTCCGGCTGCCAAACGCCATATTCTTGCACATCTTCTGCTGGGCATCCTCCTGATCACAGGCATCACCTTTACCGCCGCGCGGGCCGACCTGGTATCCACCCGGCGATCCCTGTCCGCAACCACCAGCTACGTCAAGGAACAGTGCAACCGCTATGCCCGCATCGGACTTGCCTCAGAGACCAAAAGCCTCATGCGGATCATGGAAAGCTGCAAACAGATTTCTTATCATCTGAAAGAAGCCAACGGTCTCTGTACAGACAGCGCCATGGAAGGGTATGCCCGAAGCAGCTATGTTTCCGGCATTTTTCTGCTGGATGCAAAGGGGCAGGTAGCCTCACAGTACCATGCCGAAGAGCCCGCGTCGGATCTGCTCCTGGATGCCCTCGCTTCTCCGGCCCTTCTGGATACCGCCGTCTGGCCGGAAAAACGGTATGCCGTCCGCCTGCATTGCCCGGACGGAAGTGAGATTGATCTGGCTGCCACGGCCCGGCAGGATGCCAGCGGCATTGTTGTCGCCTACTATCATACCCCACTGGAATACATAGACGCTTTCAATCTCTCCATTGCGTCGCTGCTGTCCGGCTACAGCACGGAAAATGACGGCACCATCGTCGTCAGCAGCGGAGATACCATCGTTGCCAGCAATAACCCAACGCTCATCGGCCACAGTGCCAGTGACATTCCCATCCTGCGCAAAATCAGAACCATGCCGGAGGAAAACAAACTGTCCCACACCCGGCAGACCCCCAGTTCTCTTTCTCAGTATTTTGGGTTAATGGAACGGAGCCGGGATTTCTATGTCTACAGCTTTCTGCCGGAGCACAGTGTTTTTTCCAACACCCCGCAAATTTTCCTCTACTCGCTCATCGGCTATATCATTCTCTTTGCCGGTATCAGTGCCCTTCGCTGGAAAATGGCCCAGCGCTACCGGGAAGAGCAGATCCAGGCACAGCAGGAATACGCCGCACAGCTGAAGGATACCAACGAACAGTTAAGCATTGCTGTCGCGCAGGCTGACCGGGCCAACGCAGCCAAGACCAGCTTTCTCTCCCGGATGAGCCATGACATCCGCACGCCCCTCAACGGCATCATCGGTCTGCTGGAGATCGACGCCGCCCACCCGGAGGACACGCACCTGGTCAACACCAACCGGGAAAAGATGCGGGTGGCGGCCAGCCATCTGCTTTCCCTCATCAACGACATTTTGCAGATGAGCAAGCTGGAAAGCGGAGAGATCACCCTGGCCCGCGAAGCGCTGGATCTGAACCGTCTGTCCGTGGAGGTGCTGACCATTATCGAACAGCGGGCCGCCGAATCCGGCATCACCATGACCTACGATCCCCATTCCGATCCGGTCACTTTTCCGTGGGTATACGGAAGTCCGCTGCATCTGCGGCAGATTTTTCTCAATATTTATACCAACTGCATCAAATACAACAAAATCGGCGGCTCCATCTCCACGCTCTTTACCTGTGTCAACACCGCTGACACGCAGGTCACCTACCGCTGGACGATCACCGATACGGGAATCGGCATGAGCGAAGCGTTCCTGAAGCATATTTTTGACCCCTTTGCCCAGGAGCGGGCCGATGCCCGAAGCATCCACCATGGCACCGGGCTTGGCATGACCATTGTCAAAGGGCTGATCGAGCAGATGCACGGCACCATCGAGGTCCGCAGTCAGGAACAGGTGGGCTCCACCTTTATCATCACGATTCCCTTTGAGATCGCAGAGCAGGCGACGCCTGCGGAACCGACCACTCCCAGCACCGTATCCACCGGCATTCAGGGACTTTCCCTGCTGCTTGCCGAGGACAATGCGCTGAACGCGGAGATCGCGCAGATCCTCCTGACCGATGCGGGCGCCTCTGTCACCACCGTAAGCAACGGCGAACAGGCAGTAGAACAGTTCCGCACAAACCCGCCCGGCACCTTCGATGCCATCCTGATGGATGTGATGATGCCGGTGATGGACGGCCTCACCGCCACCGGGCAGATCCGCGCTCTTGGACGTTTCGACGCCCGGACCATCCCTATCATCGCCATGACAGCCAACGCTTTCGCAGAGGACGCCCGGAAGTGCCTGGAAGCCGGGATGAATGCCCATCTGGCCAAGCCGCTGGAGATCGACAAGGTCATTGCCGTCATTTCCCGGTGCACCCGCAATACACGTACCTAGCCGACAAACGCACATGACAGTTCCCGTGCTTTTCCCCGCATGACATCCGGAAGAATTGTCCGGGTTTTCGGTTGACGCTTTTTCGTACAAACTATATAATGATGCCAGGGGCAAAAGTCTGTATCCATGTGAGCTTGCTCACTAGTGGATACAAGACCTTGAGCCCCGCCCCGATATGAGCATAAAAGCAGGATGCAATCCTGCGATATGCGAATATCAGCGCGGATTGCGAAAGTGCAGGGCACGAAGCAATCTGCAGGCATCATGTATGCCCTGACTTGCAAGCAGACTGTGACATATCCCAACAGTGTATGTTTCGTGCCGACCAGAGCAGAAAATGGATTGCGATAATTATTATAATAATAAGGAGATTACGTGTATGAAAAAAGTAATTTTAACCGGAGACCGCCCCACCGGCCACCTGCATGTGGGCCACTATGTGGGTTCTCTGGCAGAGAGAGTAAAGCTTCAGAATTCCGGATTATATGACGAAGTATATATTATGATCGCAGACGCCCAGGCGCTGACGGATAACGCCGAGCATCCGGAGAAGGTGCGCCAGAACATTCTGCAGGTTGCACTGGATTACCTGGCCTGCGGCATTGATCCTGAGAAATCCACGATCTTTATTCAGTCCATGGTACCGGAGCTGACAGAGCTTACCTTCTATTATATGAATCTGGTAACCGTTTCCCGCGTGCAGCGCAATCCTACGGTGAAATCCGAGATCCAGCAGCGCGGTTTTGAGACAAGCATCCCGGTGGGCTTCTTCTGCTATCCCATCAGCCAGGCGGCAGACATCACTGCTTTCGGTGCCACCACCGTTCCTGTGGGCGAGGATCAGATGCCCATGCTGGAGCAGTGCAAGGAGATCGTGCACAAGTTCAACAGTGTATACGGCGATACGCTTGTGGATCCGCAGATCCTGCTGCCGTCCAACAAGGCATGCCTGCGCCTGCCCGGCATCGACGGCAAGGCAAAGATGAGCAAATCTCTGGGCAACTGCATTTACCTGTCCGACGAGTCAGAGGATGTGCGCAAGAAGATCATGTCCATGTTCACAGACCCGAACCATCTGCGTGTGGAAGATCCCGGCCAGGTGGAAGGCAACCCGGTATTCACTTATCTGGATGCATTCTGCCGTCCTGAGCACTTTGCAGAATTCCTGCCGGACTATGCAAATCTGGACGAGCTGAAAGCACATTATCAGCGCGGCGGTCTGGGCGATGTGAAGGTGAAGAAGTTCCTGAACAACGTCATGCAGGCAGAACTGGCACCCATCCGCGAGCGCCGGAAGATGTGGGAACAGCGCCCGAACGATGTGTATGATATCTTACGGGAGGGCAGCCGCGTGGCAGAGGCCAAGGCCGCCGAGACGCTCCGCAATGTCCGGGCATCCATGAAGATCAACTACTTCGAGGATAACAATCTTTTAAAGTAGAAGCAGGCGATACCTGATTGGTGATATATACCTGAAATTTTAAAAGCAAATATGTTGTAAGAAAAGGTGCTGCAGCATGATCTCCACGGATCGTGTTACAGCACCTTCTTATTTTTTATTCTCGTTTTCCCTGCACGCGTCTGATGGTCGCACCCCATAAGACCTGCATCTGCATTTCCCCTAGCATTTTTGCCTTATACTATCTTTATTCCTGCGGCAGCATCATGCCCGGCGTCGGTGTGGGCGGAAGACCAATCTCCTCGTCTTTCTTCACCTGCTCCAGAATGAACTCGATGAATGCTTTCACCGCAGGGGTCATGTAGCGATCCTTCTTGTATACCAGATACTGGTTACGCATGGGCGGATTCTTGCGGAACCGCAGCACCGATACCTTATTGACAAGAAGGGACGGGCTGTCCGGAATCGCGGCAACGCCCAGCCCGGAGGAAACCAGACCGATGAGTGTGTGATCGTCATGGGACTCGAATGCGATCTTCGGCTTAAATCCGGCCTCCGCACACATTTTGTTGAACACATAGTTGGTTCCCGTGTTGGAACTGGAATTGATGATGAAGTTCTCATCCTTTAATGTCGTCAGATCATCGATATATTCCGTTCCTGCCAGACGGCAGCGGGGCGGCACGATGAGGATCACCTCTTCCACCTGGATCCTGTGCTTCACGATACCGGCATATTTTTTCTCCGTATCATCATAGTCGCCGCAAAGACCCACATCCGCGGTTCCCTCAGCGATCTGTTTCAGAATCGTACTTGTTGCCTCATAGCGCATGGAAAAATCTGTGTCGGGATATTTTCTGCGGTATTTTCGAATGATATTTGGCAGATACTCCGCACACATGGTGTATGTAGCTGAGACGGAAATGCTTCCGCTCTTCAGGTCGATCATATCATGGATCTTGCGCACACCGCCGTTGAGCTCCTCGGCTGCGCCGGACACGTTCTCATAAAAAGATTCTCCGTATACGGTGAGCTTGATGTTGCGCCCCTTCTTCTCGAACAGCGGCGCTCCCAGCTCCGACTCCAGATTATTGATCGCCTTCGTAAGTGCTGACTGCGTGATAAACAGCAGTTCTGATGCCCGTGTAAAGTTTCCCGTATCAGCTGCCACCAGAAAATACATCAGGTGCTGCCAGTTGAGAAACATCAGATCCTTCCATTCAAAATTTGTCATTTCAATCACCCTTTAACCCCTTCCGAAATGATAAATACCCTGCCCTTATTTTACATGGAGAATGTCCATTTGTAAACGAGGAAAATTTTTCCCGGTTCAAAAGAATTTTAGTAATTTGTATTTCCCTGCAGGCCGTGCTATTATTCAGTTACAAGGTGAAGCGAGGAAAGGAACCGATACCCAAAATCTTCCTTCTAAAGTACCCATTTAAGGCATGCTAATCCTGAGTTTGCCTGTTATTGTTTGTTATTGTTAAGTTTAATAAAAAACGGTTCCTGAAATCCCTTACCTCACATCGTAATAATAAGCCCAAACGAAAAGGCATCTGCGAGTACGCAGGTGCCTTTTCGTTGCTGTCCATGTGAGTTGATCCTGTAAATCAACAGAAACCAATCCTATACTTCCGCAGTTCGTCTGCGTTCTGTACATAAAAAAAGAGAGGCTGTCCTCACAGCTCCCATCTCACTTTTACATGCATTTTCTATATTCACACTCACGAACCCGCGCTATCGCGCTTTATCGCCTGCTGACGCAGGCTGTTCGCTCGTTAATCGCGCAAGAAAAGTAAATGCCGTCTTCGACGTCGCTTCCTTTTCTTCTGCGCTGATTAAAATCCGTACGTCCTGCTTTGAACCTGTTACACAGACGTTACCCTGACAGTTAACTCGGCCCAGGCACCCTCACGTCACATGAGAGGTTCCGCTTAGTGCTGCTCCATTCCTGACCTGACACGATTCACGGATTCCCATTGCGTAAGACCCAAACGTCAATATCACTTATCAGGGGCAGCTCTGCATAAATCAGCCCGCGGCAGGACATCACCCCAGCTGTAGCGGATTGCTGGTACAGGGTGCCGCTAACTCCCCGGCTGTACGGAAACTTTATGACTTGGTCTTGACGCAGATATTTTCTGCGTGCAGTTTAGTATATCGTGTTTTCCCGGTTTTGTCAAACAGATTCCTGCCGACCGTCCACAGTCTGTTGCGCCTCTGTCTCCGGCAGCGCAGCCTGCGGATTCTGTATATCAAATTCCAGCGATTTCTGTCCCGGCTGGGCGGCCTCTGCTTCCCGTTTCTGGCGCTTTTCTTCCCTGTTGCGCACCCGCAGCTCGGCGAAGAACTGTTTCAGCATCTGGCTGCACTCTTCTTCCATGACGCCCCGGGTGATGTCCACCTGATGATTGAACTGCTTCATCTGTAAAATATTCAAGATGGAGCCCGCGCATCCCGCTTTGGGGTTCATGCAGCCAATGACCACTTCCTTCATCCGGGACTGGACAATGGCCCCGGCACACATCTGGCACGGCTCCAGCGTCACATACATGGTGCAGTCCTCCAGCCGCCAATCTCCCATAACCTTGCTGGCCCGGCGGATCGCTGTGATCTCCGCATGGCAGAGTGTATTTTTATCTGTATTGCGGCGGTTGTACCCCCTGCCGATGATCTTTCCATCGTAAACGATGACGCAGCCGATAGGCACCTCCCCCAGCCGATAAGCCCGTTTTGCCTGGGCGATGGCCGCTTTCATGTACTTCTTTGCTTCCTCCATGTATGGTTATTCCTCCATTTTTCTCAACCAGTACCCCATATTTTCCACGTTGCCGTATGCGTCCACCGTTTTCCGAAACTCCGGGAACCCGAACAGCGACGCCATCAGCTTTTCCTGAATATAAAATTCTCCCGGCACCCCCAGGATCAGCATGCCGTCCCCAGCCTCTGTCCCCAGTAAAATATGCCCGTAATTATAAAATCCATGCAGTAAAAAGCTGTTGTTCACCAGATATTTTCCGTTATCCTGGAACGTCAGCAGATCCTTGGGTTCCAGAAAAATGTACTCTCCACCGTCCTGCTCCCCGAAGGGGTGCAGCCGTTCCCGACCTTTTCGAAGCTTCTCCCACAGGCTTTCCAGCGCCTGAGCTTCCAGGCGAGAAGGATCTGTAGCGGCGTGTGCCGGATCTGATGGCAAATCGGCTGTCGGCACTTCCTGCATTGAATCACTTACCTGTATCACAGATTCTGGCTGCGTGCAATGCGGTTCCTGACTCGACGTCATATACTGGGACGAACCCGGTTCATCCGCCACATCAGCATTTGTCATTCTCACTGACTTCGCGTGATGTTCCATCTGCACGTCTCGCTCGAACTTTGTTTTATCTGTCATTCGGTTTTGCTCCGCAGATTCACTGTTTCCAGCCGTCTCCTGAACAGGCTTCTCTGTTTTTTCACTCCGGGCTGCCTCGCCTGCCTGCCCCGTCTCATGAAAAACCAGCTGTTCCAGCGACACCGCCTCGTCATCCCACCGGGTCGCAAACAGGTGATCCTTCTCCGACAGGATGATGAGCCCTGCCATTTGTCCCAAATCCAGGCCGGACTGCATGATGTTTTCCGTCTCGGTCACCAGCTTCATCTGCGCGCTGCCGGAACGGATTGCCGCCTCTCCCAGAAGGATGCCCCGCATTTTCCCGTCTTTCCGGTAAAAAATATAGAATTTGCAGGCATTTCCTTCCGCCACCCAGGCGCCCTTGATCTGAATCTGGATGCGGCACTCCCCGTTCCGGGATTCCACCTTCGTAAATCCGACATTTTTGACGCGTTTTCCCTGATTGTACAGATATATGTATGCCACCAGGCGTCTGTAGTCTGACATATCCGGCTCCTTAAAATATTTTCTATCCTATTTCTATTCGGATTCCTTATTTTAAGAACCGGTTTCTCAGTAATTCTATTATCTTGTTCAGCGTACTTTTCAACTGCTGTTCTTGTTTCCGTTAAATATTCTACGCCTCTTCCACCAGAAGATTGGACAGCTGCGCAAACTGCTCCAGCGTCAGCACTTCCCCGCGCACAGTGGGGGACAGCCCCATCTGCTCCAGCGCTGCCAGCACCGCCTCACGTGTGGCATGCACTTCCGGGGAATTGTTCAGCCCGTTGACCAGCGTTTTCCGGCGCTGGTTGAAGGAAGCGCGAACAAGACGGAACATCTTTTTCTCATCGTCCACCTGCACCGGCGGCTGGGCATAGCGGGTCAGGCGGATCACCGCAGACCCTACCTTGGGCCGGGGCATGAAACAGTTGGGCGGCACATTGGCCACGATGTAGGGCTGGGCATAATACTGCACCGCCAGAGAAAGAGCGCCGTAATCCTTCGTGCCGGGGCCCACCTGCATCCGGTCAGCCACCTCTTTCTGCACCATGATGGTGATGCTGTCCAGCGGCACATGGCTCTCAAACAGCCCCATGATGATGGGTGTCGTAATATAATAGGGAAGGTTTGCCACCACCTTGATGGGGCGGCCGCCGTTCTTCTCCTGTGCCAGACGGCAGATATCCACCTTCAGAATGTCCTCGTTGATGACGTTCACGTTGTCGTAGCCGGACAGCGTGTCCTTCAGGATCGGAATGAGGTTCCGGTCGATCTCCACCGCCGTCACTTCCCGGGCAGCCTCGGCCAGATACTGGGTCATGGTACCGATGCCCGGCCCGATCTCCAGCACAAAATCTTCCTTTGTAATGTTGGCGGACTGGATGATCTTCTCCAGTACATGGGTATCGATCAGAAAGTTTTGTCCGAACTTTTTCTGAAACATGAACTGGTATTTATTCAAAACTTCTATCGTATTTTTCGGATTGCCAAGTGTCGGCGCCATGTTACGCTCTCCCTTCCAGAAACAGTTTTTTCGCGTTGCGGTTCGTTGTCTCAATGACCTCCTCTGCCGTGATCCCTTTGATCTGTGCGATCTCCTGGGCCACATACGGCAGGTTCAGAGAGGAATTCCGTTTTCCCCGGTTGGGCACCGGCGCCAGATACGGCGAATCCGTCTCCAGCAAAATGGAGGACAGGGGCACCGCCTCCGCTGTCTCCTTTAATTTCCGGGCATTCTTAAACGTCACCACGCCGCCGATCCCAATATGGTAGCCCATTTTCACATATTCCAGCGCCATTTCCTTTGAATAGGAATAGCAGTGGATGACACCACCGGTGGTATGGGCATGATGCTGGCTGATAAGCTCGAACGTCTCCTGGGCGGCCTCCCGGCTGTGGATGATGACCGGCAGCTTCGTCTCCACCGCCAGCTCCATCTGCCGCACAAACCATTCCCGCTGCTGCTGTCTGGGCGCGGTGTCCCAGTAATAATCCAGGCCGATCTCCCCCACTGCCACAGCCTTCGGGTGGGCACACTGCTCCCGCAGCCACTGAAAATTCTCCTCATTCAGCTCTCCCACACCGTCCGGGTGAACGCCCACAGCCGCATAGATGAACGGATAGCGCTCCGCCAGGGCAATGCTCCTTCCCGTGGACGCCAGATCTGCCCCCACGTTGATAATATATTCAATTCCATTTTCCTGCATACCGGCAAGAAGTGTCTCTCTGTCTTCGTCAAACGCCTCATCGTCATAATGCGCATGGCTCTCAAAAATCATCTGTTTTCCTCCAAATCGCGATTTTCCGCTATCATTAGTGTATGCGATAGCAGGGTAAAATGCAAGGGGCATGAAAAAATCCGGAAACCGTTTGACTTTTGTCCACCTATTGATTATACTTTATCAATAGGTAAGGGAGTAGTTAGCACCTCCGGTGTAACAGGGTCAACATTCTGACGGCGGCCGTCTGGCTCTGTTCATGGCGATTTTATCGGCTATAACGAGACTTATCTACAGTTTTTCTGTAGATAAGTCTCGTTTTTTATGTTACCTTAATGAATTTTTAAGAAAATTCCACTACTTATTAAGAAAGGAAATGGGTATAATGGGTTTAACAGAGTTATTTATTCTGGCAGTAGGTCTGTCAATGGATGCATTTGCGGTTGCAGTCTGTAAAGGGCTCGCCATGCAGAAGATGAACTGGCGTCACGCCATCATCATCGGTCTGTATTTTGGGGGATTTCAGGCTGCCATGCCTTCGCTTGGCTACATTCTGGGCATAGGATTTCAAAGCTACATTCAGGCGGTCGATCACTGGATCGCATTTGTTCTTCTCACCTTTATCGGTCTGAACATGGTGCGCGAATCCAGAGACCGGAAGGCGGAACATGCAGATCCGTCCGTCGGCTTTCAAGTCATGGTGATCCTTGCCATCGCTACCAGCATAGATGCTCTTGCAGTAGGCGTTACCTTTGCTTTCCTGCAGGTCGACATTGTTCCCGCCGTCTGTTTCATCGGAACTGTGACATTTCTTCTGTCCGTGATCGGCGTCAAGGTCGGCAATGTATTCGGCACCCGGTATAAGTCCCGCGCAGAACTGGCGGGCGGACTGATCCTCATCGCCATCGGTGTCAGGATTCTGCTGGAACATCTGGGATTTCCCGCCTGACTGTACAGTAACAGATACAGCTTTTACAATTCAAAGGAATGATGAGTATGAATTTATTCAACAAACGTAAATGGCTCGCTCTGCTTCTTTCCATATTCGTACTCGCCAGCGCCGTATATTTAAGCGGCTGCACCTCGAAGGATACGGACGCATCATCCACCCGGGACAGCTCGCTGGTTATTAACGCCCTCGGGGACAGTATCACCTATGGAAGCGGAACGGATGATTCCGGCAACGTGTATGTGAATCAGGTTGCCAAAGTTCTTGGCGCAGACAAGGTAAATAATTACGGATTGCCCAGTTCTCCGATTTCGGATACTGTCAACCCGGCGCTTTCTGAGGAAGAGAACGAGAATCTTTCTTTTCTCTCCCGTGCTCCCAAGATGGAAAAGGATGCAGACATCATCTTCGTATTCGGTGGCGTCAACGACTATTCGCTGAATGTTCCCATGGGAGATGACGATGACGATTCTGCCGAGACCTTCTCCGGTTCCCTGAACCTGCTGTTCAGCGGACTGGAACACGATTATCCGACGAGTAAGATTATCGCGCTGACACCGCTGAAGCGGTACGATCAGACCGGTGCCAACGACGAAGGATATGAACTGGAAGACTATGCGAACCAGATCAGCACCATTGCAGACAAATATGCCCAGGTAGATTCCATCGACCTGTATCACGCAGAAGAACTGGATTTCACCCACGGAGACAACAAGGATTATCTGGTGGACGGCCTGCATCCCAACGATGATGGCCAGACGAAGATCGCCGATTACGTCACCGCCTCCCTGGCATCCATCAGCGGCATTCCCATTATCCGCCGCAACTGGCTGAAATTAAAGTTCCGCGATCTTTTGGCTTCGGCATTTTAAAATTGACATCATTTTTCACAGAAAACAACAGCCCTTTTTGCATCCATCATCTTTCATGGCTGCAAAAGGGCCGTTTTCTTTTTTACTCATGTAAGGGCAAATGGCTTGTTTTCCCCTACGCACACCATATGATTTCTAGCAGATTTCCGCACCTGCGGGCATCTCCTTCTCCGGTGTCATGATGCTTAAGTTGCCATCGGCATCTTCTGCACAGAGAATCATTCCCTCAGATACCACGCCTGCCAGGGTGGCCGGTTTCAGGTTCACCAGAACCATCACCTTCTTACCCACCATTTCTTCCGGTGTGTAGTATTTGCGGATGCCGGACACAATCTGTTTCACCTGGCTGCCGATCTTTACCTGAGAACACAGCAGCTTCTTGGACTTTTTCACTGCCTCACAGGAAATGATCTCGCCTACCTGGAACTGTAATTTGGAGAAATCGTCGTACTCGATCTCCGCCTTGGGCTCAATATCGATGACGGGCGCCTCTTCTTTTTCCTCAGCCTTTTCCTCGGCTGCGCCGGAAGCTGCCTGCTGGGCTGCTTTCAGCGCCTCTACTTTTTCCAGCACGTCCTTGATGTCCAGACGGGCAAAGAGGATCTCCGGCTTGTCGGTCACCTTCGTGCCGTTCTCATACAGGCCGAAGGTGTCCATGGAATCCAGGCTTCTCTTCTTGCCGTTGATCTGGGCCAGGATCCGCTCGGAGGTCTCCGGCATAAACGCATACAGCAGGGAAGCGCCGATGGAAATGCTCTCTACCAGATTGTAAAGCACGGTCTCCAGACGTTCCTTCTTGTCCTCTTCCTTGGCCAGTGCCCAGGGCATGGTTTCGTCGATATATTTGTTGCAGCGCTTGAACAGCGTAAAAATCTCGGAAATGGCATCTGCCACCCGCAGCTCTTCCATGCGCTCTGCGGCCTTCTTCGGTGCTGCCAGCACAACGCTCTTGAGCTCCTCATCCACCGGCTCGCTCACACCGGCATTGCGCACCACGCCGTCAAAATATTTGTTGGACATGGAAATGGTACGGTTTACCAGATTTCCAAGGGTGTTGGCCAGGTCGGAATTCATGCGCTCCACCATCAGCTCCCAGGTGATGACGCCGTCATTCTCGAATGGCATCTCATGCAGCACGAAATAACGAACCGCATCCACGCCGAACATATCCACCAGATCATCCGCATAGATGACATTTCCCTTGGATTTGCTCATCTTGCCATCGCCCTGCAGCAGCCACGGATGTCCGAATACCTGCTTGGGCAGCGGCAGATCCAGCGCCATGAGGAAAATCGGCCAGTAGATCGTATGGAAACGAATGATGTCCTTGCCGATCAGGTGCAGATCTGCGGGCCAGTCCTTCTTAAACTGCTCGGTACTGTCTCCGTCGCAGTCGTAACCGATACCGGTGATGTAGTTGGTCAGGGCGTCCAGCCATACATACACCACATGCTTCGGATCAAAGTCCACCGGAATGCCCCAGGTAAAGGACGTTCTGGATACGCACAGATCCTGCAGGCCCGGCAGAAGGAAGTTGTTCATCATCTCATTTTTGCGGGCCACCGGCTGGATAAACTCCGGATGGGTGTTGATGTGCTCGATGAGGCGGTCAGCGTATTTGCTCATACGGAAGAAATAAGCCTCTTCTCTGGCGGGCTGTACTTCTCTGCCGCAGTCCGGGCATTTACCGTCCACCAGCTGAGACTCTGTGAAAAAGGACTCGCAGGGCGTACAGTACATGCCCTCATAATAGCCCTTGTAAATATCGCCTTTGTCGTACAGTTTTTTGAAGATCTTCTGTACCTGTTTCTCATGATAATCGTCCGTGGTGCGGATGAATTTATCATAGGAAGTATTCATCAGATCCCAGATGCGCTTAATCTCGCCTGCCGCATCATCCACAAACTGCTTGGGTGTCACGCCAGCAGCCTCTGCCTTCAGCTCGATCTTCTGGCCGTGCTCGTCGGTTCCTGTCTGGAAAAATACGTCATAGCCCTGCTCTCTCTTGAATCTGGCAATGCTGTCTGCCAACACAATCTCGTAGGTATTGCCAATGTGCGGCTTGCCGGACGCATAGGCAATGGCGGTGGTCATATAAAACTTCTTCTTATCCATGTTCATCTCTCCTCTTCTTCCTCATTCACAGGAATCCACTTCCCATGAAATAAAAAACCGCCTTCTTTTCAGAAGACGGGCATATACCGTGGTACCACTTCTTTTCATCCTTTTCTCACGAAAAAGACCTCAGCAGCGATCTGCGGACATTCTGGAACGAAATTTCCTGTCATACGAAAAATGTCTCCCGCAAATCTCTCTCCGCTGTAACGGGCGGTCCCTGTCGCAGCCTTACCCTTCTAAAAATAGAATTGCTCGGTGCGCCGCTCCGAAGCCATGTTCAGCAATCGGCCGTTCATCCCCTCACAGCCAGGCGTCCGCCCGGGGGATCTCTCTGAAAAACAGCCTGCAAAGCTTACTCTCTTCTTCCCTGCGTTTCCTTATTGTATATATGAGAAAGCCTATCACAAAGCACATCCCATTGTCAAGGGTTCGCAAAATCTTTCCCGGCTCTTTCTCGACTAGCTCTTACCAGTTCACCCGCGCCAAGAATATTCAGGTGAACCGGTACATATATATTTTTCCAAAGATTGCTTTAAGGAGCCCTATGCGAAAAAAGGTTCTTCTCCCTGTAATGGGACTGGCGCTGGCTGCCACTGTTCTCTGCCTGTTCTTCGCCTGCCCGGCAAACCTCTCTTCTTTTCATTTTCTTTCTTTTTCGACAAATATCGACGACGTAAACGCCTCCGCAGCGCTTTCCGCTCTCACGGACCGGTATTTTCAGGAAAAAGCTTCCTCCTCCACGCTGAATCTGCACTATACACTGGCCGATCCCGAAAGCTACGGCATTGCCAGGCAGCCTGTGCACCTGGGGATGATTTCCGCCGATCTTCCGGAGGAAGAACGGATCCGCACAGAAAACACGCTGGCCGCTCTTCATGGGATTGACCGCTCGGCACTGACCGAACCGGAAAAATTAACATGGGATGTGCTGGAGGACGCGCTGCAGGAAGAAATGGAGAGCTACGACTGGTACTTCTACGAAGAACCGCTCAGCCCCACCCTGGGAGTACAGGCACAGCTTCCCATTCTGCTGGCCGAGTATGCCTTTTACACAGAGCAGGATGTGACCGACTATCTGGAACTGCTCTCCCAGGTGGGGGACTACTTCGATTCTCTTGTGGCTTTTGAGCAGGAAAAAGCGGCCCGGGGGCTGTTCCTATCGGATGCGGTGGCCGACGCTGTCATCGACCAGTGTATTGATTTCATCGAGGGACGGCAGGACTCCTATCTGCAGGTGCTGTTTGAGGAAAAGCTGGCTGCCCTTTCGGATGTTCCCGAAGCCAGAAAACAGCTGTACCTGGCGCAGCACACCCGGCTTTTGGAGCACACGGTTTTCCCGGCATACGAGCAGCTGGTGAACAGTCTGTGTGCCCTGAAAGGCAGTGGTGTCAACGACAAGGGGCTGTGCTATTTTCCGGAAGGCAGCGACTACTACCGGTATCTGGTGCAGGCTGTCACCGGTTCGGAGAAAAGCCCAGCTCAGCTGCAGGCACTGCTGGATGAAAAGCGTCAGGCCTACACCACAGAAATCCAGTCTCTTGCCGCCGCACACCCGGCGCTTCTGGCTTCCCTGGATCTTTCCCTGGACACCGGCACGCCGGAACATACGCTGGAGACGCTGCAGCAGGCCATCAGCCGGGATTTTCCGACGCTTTCCAACATTTCCTATACGGTGCGGGATGTTCCCGCTTCCCTGCAGGCTACCTCCAGCCCGGCCTTTTACCTGACGCCACCCATCGACCGGCTGACGGACAATGTGATCTACATTAATCCCCGGGAAAATTATGAAGGACTGGATCTGTTCACCGTGCTGGCCCACGAGGGCTACCCGGGGCATCTGTATCAGACCGTATACAGCAGCACCCACCGTGCCAACCCGCTGCAGGGCATCCTGAGCTACGGCGGCTACACGGAAGGCTGGGCCACCTATGCCGAGCTGTATTCCTATGGCATCTGCGGTCTGGAAGAACCCGCAGCCCGGCTGCTCATGCTGAACAAGGCCTGGGCGCTGAACCTGTACAGCACCATCGATCTGGGTATCCACTATTACGGGTGGAGCGAATACGACACCTATCTTTTCCTGAACAGCTGCGGCATCACCGATGCGGCCACGGCCCGGGAGGTTTTCCTGGCCATCGTGGAAGATCCAGCCAACTATCTAAAATACTACGTGGGCTATCTGGAATTTGACGCACTAAAAGAGCGGGCCCGGGCAGCACTGGGATCCAACTTCCGTCTGTACGACTTCCATGAATACCTGCTGTCCCTGGGACCCGCTCCGTTTTCTCTGTTAGAAAAGAAAATCGATGAATTCATTGCCAACCAGGATTGAACATTATTCAACACTGTCACTATATCATGATTCGCACGTTTCGTGCTTGACGCTGCTTCCAGCCTCCGAACAGGAATCAGAATTTCCGAAAAAATTCACTTAAGTTGGTAAGCGCCTTTGCCAGAACCACCTGCTCCTCCGGGGAAAGCAGCCCGATGACGGCATCCACCATGTCCCGGTGAAATTTTTCATGGTGATAGTAGGCCTTCTCCCCCTTTTCCGTCAGGGATAAGAGCACCACCCGCCGATCCGCCTCGCTGCGCACCCGATCTACATACCCTTTTTTCACAAGGGCATTCACCGCAATGGTCAGGGTGCCCACCGTCACGGAGAGGCTTTTGGCCACGGAGGACATGTTGCGCGGCTCCTCGATGCCAATCGCTTCTATTATATGCATATCGTTGTTGGTGATGTCACGGAACTCTTCCGTGATGATCGCCTTCTGCTCCTGATCCATGATCTCCCGAAACAGCCGGACAAGCACATCATTGATGGTCTGGTAAGTATCCACGGCGCCCTCCTTACTTCATTACTTCATTACTTCATTACTTCATTTCTTCACTATTCTTTATAATCTGGCATTGACTTTCCACTATTGTGCAAAGTTCCTTCTTTATTCTGTCGCTGCTCTGCTCGGTATACATCCAGGCCCGCACTACTTATTTTCAGCGAGTTTCTTCGTGCAGGCGATAGCCAGCGCGCCCGGCCCGATGTGACAAGATACGCTCAAAGACAGCGGATCCATCACGATCTCGTGGTTCGGATACAGTGCCTGCAGCTCTGCCTTGAACGCCTCCGCCTCTGTGCGGTCGGTGCCGCTGTATGCCACCTGGATCCACATTTCCTCTGCCTGCTCATCCGTGTGGAACCGGTCTTTGAAATCAGCCTGCATGGCATGAAGCATGGTCGCCTTGGCCTGTTTCATCGTCCGCGCCTTGGAAAAAGCATCCAGCTTTTCTCCCTGGATCTGCAGCACCGGTTTGATCCGAAGCAGGGTGCCGAGAGCTGCCGCTGCCGGTGTGATCCGGCCTCCCTTTTTCAGATATTTCAACGTATCCACGGTGATGTAAATGCTGGAATCAAATTTCGTACGCTCCAGATATTCCCGGATCTCTGCCGCGCTCTTTCCCCGCTCAGCCAGTGTCTTCGCGTCCAGCACTGCCTGCCGCTGGGTGACGGAAATCCGCTGGTTGTTCACCACCTGCACCTTGCCGTCAAAATCCTGGGCCAGCATGATGGCCGTCTCACAGGAGCCGCTTAAGCCGCTGGACATGGGAATGTGCACGATCTCGTCATACTCCTTCAAAAGGCTGTTCCACAGATCCAGCACATCTCCCACCGCCGGCTGGGACGTGGAAATGTCCGCATTTCCTTCCAGCTTTGCGTAGAAATCCTCCTGGCTCAAATTGATATCCTCATAAAACAATTCTTCATTAATATAAAAAGGCATGGGAAGCACCGTCACGCCGCACGCTTTCGCCTGCGCCTGTGTGATTCCGCTGTTGCTGTCGGTGACAACTGCAATTTTGCTCATCGATTCATCCTCTTTTCCATATGTAATCCCTTTGAAACACCAAATATCTTAACATATGAAAAATTGTTTTACAACCCGCTGTTTACGAACAAATTCCCGACATTGTAGTCAAAACACTCCTTATTTCCCATATGCGCCGAACCGATCATCGTCAAATATTCCAAAGCTGCCATGCATTCGCCGACGAACAGCGCAAAACACCACGGGACAGCAATTTCTATTATCGAACGACCTGTCCTAAGATCAGCGGCTGCTGCTCCCGGTTTTCCTTCTCGATGGTCAGCGCATGGAGGAACCGCTCCTCAGCATCTTTCAGCCGTCTGCGCTCCGATGTGTGGAAAAGCGCAATGGTCTGTCCCTGCTCCACATATTCGCCGGTCTTTTTCTGCAAAACGATACCGGCAGAATAATCGATGGTGTCGTCTTTCGTCTCCCGGCCGGCCCCCAGAAGCGCTGCCGCTACGCCGATAGCCTCTGTGTCCATATGGGTGATATAGCCGGATGCCGGTGCCTTGATCTCCTCAATAACCGGAGCCTGGGCAAACAGCGCCGGATCCCGGATGACGCGCACATCACCGCCCTGGGCTTCCACCATAGCTTCCAGCTTCCGAAGCGCCGCACCACTTTCCACAGCCTCTTTCGACATTCTTCGACACTCCTCGAGACTGCCTTTTCCCGCCAGATACAGCATGTGGGCTGCCAGCTCCAGGCAAATCTCCGTCAGATCCGCCGGGCCTTCTCCCCGCAGCGTCTCCACGGCCTCTTCCACCTCCAGAGAATTGCCGATCTTATGGCCCAGCGGGATATCCATGTTGGTGATCAGTGCGCCCACCTTTCGACCCGCATGTTCCCCGATGGCCACCATTTTTTCAGCCAGCGTCACCGCCTGCTCCTTCGTTTTCATAAATGCGCCGCTGCCGCATTTCACATCCAGCAGGATACAGTCACTTCCGGCAGCCAGTTTTTTGCTCATGATGGACATGGCGATCAGCGGAATACTCTCCACGGTGCCCGTCACATCCCGCAGGGCGTACATCTTCTTATCCGCCGGGGTCAGGTTGCCCGACTGGCCGATGACGCACAGGCCGATCTCCTTTACAATACGGAAAAACGCTTCCCGGTCCAGCGCCACCTGCATACCCGGGATAGATTCCAGCTTATCCACCGTGCCGCCGGTGTGGCCCAGGCCTCTGCCGGACATTTTGGCGATCTTGACGCCGCAGGCTGCCGCAATGGGGCCCACGATCAGCGTCGTCTTATCGCCCACGCCGCCGGTGGAATGCTTATCCACCTTCACGCCCGGAATGGAGGACAGGTCTACCATATCCCCGGAATGCGCCGCCGCGTCGGTCATCACCGCCGTCTCATGATCCGTCATGCCCTGAAAATAAATGGCCATGAGCATGGCAGACATCTGGTAATCCGGGATCTCCCCCTTCACGTAACCGTCGATCATCCAGCGGATCTCCTCATCAGACAGCACGCCGCCGTCCCGTTTTTCCTTGATCAGGTCATACATTCTCATTGCAATTCCTCCTTCGTAAATCCAAACGGGAGTACCTCTTCCAGACTGCATTCCCGATAATCCGTCTCCGTCCTTGCCATCAGCACCCGAAATGCCTTCGGGTCACAGAACTCCGCCATCACCTGTCGGCACACGCCGCAGGGCGGGCAGTAATCCGTCCTGGCACTCTTCGCCGGGCCGCCCACAATGGCGATCATCTCGAATTCCTTCTCCCCTTCTGATATCGCCTTGAAAAAAGCAGTCCGCTCCGCACAGTTCGTCGGTGTGTAGGCCGCATTTTCAATGTTGCATCCCGTGTATACTTTCCCGGATCTTCCCAGCAGCGCCGCGCCCACCTGGAAGTGCGAATACGGCGAATAGGATCTCTTTCGTGCGGCGATAGCCTCTCTGATCAGTTGCTGTTTCTCCATCAGCTGTCTCCCCTTTTTCTTATATTATTTTCAGAAAAAAATCTTTTTTCTTATAAAATTGTCTGTTTTTATCTTACCATAAATCCAAACCAGCCGCAACAGGAAAGCCAGCTACACATGCCCAGCTTTGTATGAAAGCCAGCTCGCCATACGTAAAATTCAGTCGCGCATTCGCAGAACCGCATCTTCGATGCTCTCCGCCGCTTCGCAGCTCATTTCTGCTCATATCCGGCGCTCCGTCCATGCTTTTATGCAGACAGATTCGTATGAAAGCCAGCTGCTTCGCGCCTTCAGCGCTTCCGCATCTGCCGCCAAAATTCGCAATCCAGGCTATCGCCTTACTTGCTCATTCCGGCTTGATTGTCAAATGCCCAGACGGGCTTACGTGCAAGCACGCATCCCGCCTGGGCGCTTGACAATGCTTTCATACGAATCTTAACACTTTCTTTATCTTCATTTATAATATAATAAAAATAGAGGAGGTTTCTCTATGGAAAAATCACGTATTTCAGATTTGTTTAAAACACTTTTTATTCTGGCCGCAGCATACAAGATCAGTGACATTCTGCTGGGCTATACAGGCGTTGAAAACAACTCGGCGCTGATTTATGCATTGGCCGTGCTCATCATTTCCCGGGCAACGGACGGCTATCTGTGGGGTATCTCCGCCTCCATATTCAGCGCTTTCTGCATCAATTATTATTTCATGTATCCTTATGCGAAATTCAACATGACCATGCCCGGCTATACGGTCGCTTTCATCAGCATGCTGATCGTTTCCATCGTCACCAGCACGATGACCTCCCAGATCAAGCGGCAGGCGCAGGATGCCATCCGCCGGGAACAGCACACCCGGGAGCTGTATCTGATGAACCGGCAGCTGAATGATGAGCGCACAAAGGTACAGCTTGAGGCAGAGAAAGAAAAAATGCGGGGCAACCTGCTGCGGGCCATTTCCCATGACCTGCGTACCCCTCTGACAACCATCATCGGCTCTACGACACTGATTCTGGAAGGTGGCAGCACCATGGAGAAATCCGAAGTTCGCAAGCTGCTTACTGATATCCGGGATGACTCCGAATGGCTCATCGGCATGGTGGAAAATCTTTTGTCTATCACGAAATTTCAACCCGGTGAGACAACGCTGAAAACACAAAATGAAGTTGTGGAAGATGTGGTTTCCGATGCGGTTATCAAAACCAGGAAACGGTTTCCGAACACCAGGATCCATGTAGAACTGCCACAGGACATTCTCATGGCACCCATGGATTCCACCCTGATCAAACAGGTAATTATCAATCTTCTGGAAAATGCGATCCGGCACTCCGGAGATACCGAACATATTCAGATTGCTTCTTATGCAAAAGATGACTTCGCCGTCATCGAGGTCAGCGACCATGGCCGTGGCCTGGATGACAGCGAAAACGACAGCGCTGAGCCTTCCAGTGATTCTTCCAAGGGACTGGGCATCGGCCTTCCTGTCTGCGAAAGTATTGTAAAGGCCCACAAGGGCTTTTTTGAAAAAGAGAATCGTCCGGGTGGCGGCGCTATTTTCCGCTTCGGACTTCCAATGGAGGAGGTAACACAAGATGAATAATGAAAAAACCATTTTGGTCATAGAGGATGAAAAAGGCATACGCAACTTTATCCACAATGCACTGACCACCAACGGCTACAAGACCATTCTTGCAGAAAACGGCAAAAATGCCCGGACCGCATTCCTTTCCCAGTGTCCGGATCTTGTTCTGCTGGATCTGGGACTTCCGGATGCAGACGGTCTTACCCTGCTGCAGGAATTCCGGCAATGGAATGCAACGCCTGTACTCATCGTCTCTGCCAGGGACAAAGAATCCGAAAAAGTATCCGCACTGGATATGGGAGCTGATGACTATATCACCAAACCCTTTGGGATCTCTGAGCTGATGGCCCGGGTGCGCACTGCCCTCCGCCGCTCCGCTTCCGCCGCAGATGCTTCCTCTGAATCCAACATCATCCATGTAAAAGATCTGACCATTGACATTGCCCGTCATACGATAACCAAAGGGGAAGAAGAGATCCACTTTACCCAGAATGAATTCAAATGTCTGGCACTGCTGGGCAAACACGCCGGAAAAGTACTCACCTATGATTTCATTATGAAAAATATCTGGGGGCCGTACAGTTCTTCCGACAATCAGATCCTCCGGGTAAATATGGCAAATATCCGGAGAAAGCTGAAGGAAAATCCCGCAGAACCTCAGTATATCCTGACAGAGCTGGGCATTGGCTACCGTATGCTGGTGGACTGATCCGCCGGGTGTTCTGCCAAAGATTAACAGTTTCTTTACGCCGGTGTCTTTTCTTTTAACACTATCTTTATCAGAAAGTGCGTTATACTGTCAGTGTCGAAAGAGATTTATCACCTTTTAGGAATGGGATGATACATGGACAGATACCTGAGTGAGAATTTGCTGGACGGAGAGAAGATTTTATGGAAAGGACGAAGCGAGCCCTTCCGGCTGCTTGCGCCTCCTTATTCCCGGTCATTGCCATTGCTGTGGACGGCCTGCCTCTCCCTGCTGACATTCTTTGCTTTTGTATTTATCCCTTTCGCACAGCAGATGCGGGTGCATGCATTACAGTTTGTCCTTTGTCTGATGCTTGTGATCCTGACACCCTTAAGCCTGTGCATCCATTCCATTATAGATAAAAATATCATCGAGAAACATATGGTGTATATTTTTACCAACTATCGGGCCATCAGCCAGACGCCCCGGGAGATCCGATCCATGCTGATCACTCCGGCAACGCCCTATCGGCTGGAGGTTCTGCCGGATGGCAATGAGATTCTCTATATCGGCGATGCGTGCAAGACAAATGCTTATATGAGCCGGGCAAATACTGTTACCGGCATCCACGGGGACACGACTGATCAGAATAAGATCACAGGACTTGTTTTCTACGGACTTCGGAACACATCGGAGCTTTTGCGACAGTTCACCCCGTTTCCATTGGTATAACTCTACATCCTCTATATACCGCGCGGGAATTCTTCCCTGGATTCCCGCACAAACCAAAAACAGAGGACAATTTTATAACAACGCCCCTCAGGAGGGTGTCTCAAAGCTTGGTTTTCACATCATGGCTTTGAGATATCCTCTTTTTTTAAAGATAAAGAAATACCAATACCCCTGCCGTTCCCAGGCAGAGAAACGGCCCGAACGGGATCTGGCTGCTTCTGTCCACTTCTTTTCGCAGCAGCTTCCACAGCACATACACCCCCGCAGAAAATATACTGACGGCAAATGCATACCAGCTCAGTCTCCATCCCAGCAAAAAACCGGTCAGCGCCGTCAGCTTCACATCCCCGCCACCAAAGGCCCCGGGTCGAAACAGTGTCAGGCACAGCAGAAGCCCGCTGACGCCCACAAGCCCCAGCAGGCGTTGCCGAACAAAATACACATATGCCGGGTGCGCTTCTCCCGTTGCCGCACACCCCACCACAGTCTCCGGCAAACCGGAATTTTGTTCCATCATCCCAACAAAGAATAATACAAACAGGATGCCCGCCAGCAGCAGCCCGTTGGGAATCCGCGTTGTGCGGGCATCCATCCAGGCGGCAAGAAACAGAAATATAAGTACCCCCATCACTCCTGTTGCCCGCAGTACTTCCATGATTTCCAATCCTTGATATCCTTCGACCTTCCCTCACATCCTTCCCGTTTTTCTATATTCATATGCATTGTGTCTATTGCTTCTCATTTTCACTATATGTCCCAATATATTATCTTCCCCGCATGAGCCGCCCTACCTGTAATACGATCGTGGGCGCAGCCGCCAGCAGGAGCATCCCCCACAGACACACCCCGCCGGGCATAACCACCAGAAACAGCTTCTGCAGTACGGGAACAAACAGCACCAGCCCCAGAAGCAGCAGACCTGCGCCAAAAGCGCCCAGACTGTACGGGTTGCCCCGGAAGCCAAGACGGAACAGGGAATGGCTGCTTCTGCAGTTGAATCCATGGAACAGCCGGGCCAGAGTCAGCGTCGAGAAGGCCATGGTGCTGGCCGCTGCCGCGCCGCCTGCCCGTAATCCCATATGATATGCTGCCATCGTGCAGATGGCGATCAGTCCGCCCTGCAGCAATACCGCCCGCAGGAAATTTCCCGTCAGGATACCCTGTTTCGGATCCCGGGGCCGTCGGGACAGCAGATCCGCCTCTGCCGGTTCCATGCCGATGGCCAGAGCCGGCAGGGAGTCTGTCACCAGATTGATGAACAGCAGATGCACCGGCTGAAACGGCACAGAAAGACCCACCAGGGAAGTGTATAATACGCAGAAAATACCGGCCATATTTCCGGACAGCAGAAACTGTACCGCATTCTGGATATTGCGATATACGCACCGGCCATTGGCTACCGCCTTGATGATCGTCGCAAAATTGTCGTCCGCCAGGATCATGGCCGCCGCATCCTTGGACACCTCAGTTCCGGTGATGCCCATGGCAACGCCGATGTCCGCTTTTTTCAATGCAGGCGCGTCATTGACACCGTCTCCGGTCATGGCAACCACATTGCCGTGTCTCTGCCAGGCATCCACGATCCGGATCTTATGTTCCGGCGATACCCGGGCATATACGGAAATTTTGTCGATTTGTTCTCCCAGCTCCTGATCACTCAGTGCATCCAGCTCCGTGCCGGTGAGCGCCATATCCCCCTCCTGATAAATGCCGATGGACTGCGCAATGGCTCTGGCCGTCACCTTGTGATCGCCGGTGATCATCACCGGACGAATGCCTGCCCGTCTGGCCTCTGCCACAGCCTGTGCCGACTCCTCCCTGGGCGGATCCATCATTGCCACCAGCCCCAGGAAAATAAAGTCCTTCTCATTGTCTGTGCACAACCGTTCTTCCACCGTGGTTTCCTTATAACCAAAGGCCAGCACCCGCAGCCCATTCTCTGAAAACCGCTGATTCTCCTCCAGGATCCGCTGACAGTCCGCCTCCGTCACCGGACGGACAGACATGGGCTCTGCACCCTCCCGGATACCGGTACAGCGGGACAGCAGCACGTCCACCGCCCCCTTGGTCAGCACCGTCGGTACCCCGTGGATCCCGTATTTCGTACTCATCAGCTTCCGGTCAGAATCAAAGGGCAGCTCCTCCAGCCGGGGCATCAGCTCCCGGATATCTTTTTCCTGAATGCCCGCCTGCTCTGCCATTTCCAGCAGGGCATATTCCGTCGGATCTCCGATGCCTTTTCCATCCACAATGGCCGAATCGTTGGTCAGGATCGCATCATAAAGCAGATACCGGTGCAGCTGATTGTGCAGATCCAGCGCTGCCGGAGCAACCGTCTCTCCGCCCACATACACCTGCTGCACGGTCATCCGGTTCTGGGTCAGCGTTCCCGTCTTATCTGAACAGATCACGGACACACAGCCCAGACTTTCCACCGCTTTCAGATCCTTGATGATCGCCTGCTCCTTCGCCATCTTCTGGGTTCCCATGGCCTGCACAATGGTAACAATGGAGCCCAGCGCCTCCGGGATGGCCGCCACTGCCAGCGCCACAGCAAACATCAGCGCATCCAGCAGAGGCATCCGGCGGTACAGGCTCAGCAGGAACACCACAGCACAGACAATCATAATGAGCATCGCCAGTTTCTTGCTGAAATCGTCCAGGCTCACCTGCAGCGGCGTCTTCTTTTCCTTTGTGTCATTCATCAGGCTGGCGATCTTGCCGATCTCGGTCTGCATACCGGTGCCGGTCACCAGCACCACACCGCGGCCATAGGTCACCAGGCTGCCGGAGAACACCTGATTCGTCCGCTCCGCCAGCGGTACCTCGCCCGCCAGCGTTCCTTCCCGCTTATCCACATTGGCAGACTCCCCGGTAAGGGAGCTTTCATTGACCTGCAGAGAATACCCCTGCAGCACCCGGCCATCTGCGGCCACCAGATCTCCGGCCTCCAGAAGCAGCACATCCCCCGGCACAACCAGCCGTGCATCGATCTCTGTCTTCTGTCCATCCCGCAGCACCTTGGCGCTGGGGGAAGAAAGCGCGCGCAGACTTTCCAGCGATTTCTCTGCCTTCTGATGCTGCACCGTTCCCAGCACAGCGTTCATGACGATCACCGCAAGGATGACCACCGTACTCTCGGCGTTGCCGGAAAACATGGAAATCACGGCTGCCACGATCAGGATCACCACCAGCAGATCACAAAACTGCTCCGCAAAAATGCGCAGGGCGGATTTCTTCTTCGCTTCCTGCAGCACATTTTCCCCCGCTTCTTCCAGCCTTTGCGCTGCCTGTGTGCCGGTCAGTCCCTCCGGCCGGGCCTGCAGCTGTTCCAGTACCTCCTGTTCCGTCATCTGATACCATTCTTTCATCCTGGCTCCTCCTTTTGTTTTGTAAATCATATAAAAAAAGAGACCCTCCATGTGATTATCTGCATACTCCCTGTCAAATAATCACATGAAAAGTCTCGTACCCGTTTCGATATAAAAATCCCGGTATACGTCTCCAGACCTTCCAAGGCCGCGTCTGTTGGATGACGTATCAAAACTACTCCCTCTAAATGTAAGCCGATTGTATCCTGTTTTTCCGGCGCTGTCAAGGCAATTTCTGAAACTTTTACATAAATTTCACAGCCTACCGATTTCCGTTCGTACTGCTCATCCGCTCCGTTGACCGCCTCTTCATTCCTATTTACGCTGGTTCCATCCGCTCTGTTTTCATCCCGTCATTTTCCCCGCCAGAAAAATACTCGCCGCGATGCCTGCAAAAGTGGCCGCCAGAGCTCCCGGCAGCGTATACCGGGTATTTTTTACCTTTGCAGTCATGAAATAGACACTCATCGTATAGAAAATCGTCTCGGTGCATCCCATCATGATCGAAGTGATCATACCGATCTGGGAGTCCGGCCCGTACTGCTGAAAAATATCCAGACACAGCCCGGTGGCCGCAGACGAGGAAAACATGCGCAAAATGATCAGCGGCACCAGTGCACCGGGCACCTGCACCCGTTCCAGAAGCATCCCCAGATGGTCTCCGAGAAAATCCAGCAGCCCGGACGCACGCAGCACCCCTGTGCCCACCATGAGGCCGGTGAGCGTCGGCAAAATCCGCACGACGATCTCCATCCCCTCCCGGGCTCCGGAAATGAACGATTCGTAGACATTTTTCTTCTGAAGCAAACCGTATCCCACGATATAGAAAATGATGAGTGGTATCGTAAATTCTGACAGAAAATGGAGCAGCCGCATGAAGTCACCGCATTGCACAAGCGTTTGTTTCATTATATAGAAACGATCGCCGGAATATTCCGACGATCACTCCCTTTATCCATATCGCATGATCCGTGCGCCTCACTACTAACCCGATTATCCAGAGCTCACGCATCGTTCGTCACACACGCAGATGACTCATTTATGCCCCGGTAAAGAAAAAGAAAAGAGCACCTTTCCTCTGATCTGGGATCTTGCCACCGCGCCGAAGGTGCGGGAGTCCATGGATTCCTCCCGGTTGTCCCCCAGCACAAATACCCGGTCAGCTTTGACCTCGTAGGGATATTTGATGGAATCCCCTTGTGTTTCTGTCCTCCCCTGGGCATAGTTTTCTTCCCGGACAGTGCTATTTACATACACCGATCCGTCTCGGATCTCCACCGTGTCCCCCGCCAGCCCGATCACGCGTTTGATATAATATTCCCCCGACGGCATGCGGATGCACACGATATCGCCGCTCTCATAGTTTGGAACAATGCGCGTATACACCACCACGTCTCCATTTTTCAGCGAAGGGTTCATGGAACTGCCATTTACCAGCGATACCCCGATAATAAACCGGAACACAACAAACATGAGGATGATAAACACCGCCAGTTCCTTACCCTGCCGGAGCCATCCCTGTTTCTTTCCGTCATATTTTTTCAACATTCTTCTTCCCAACGATATCACTTCCCTGTTTGATTTCCGCATCTATTATACACTGTCCTGGCCAAAAATCCACCTGGCATTTCAACCATCTTTCCTGTATATAACGCTTGGACGCATTCTGTCCGTGCAAATTGCTGCCTTATTTCACTTCCACGCAGTATACGCCTTTTACTACAGTACATGGCACTTTCCCGTGCAGGCGATAACAAATGCCCGAAACTTGGAAGAGGATGCACAGATTCCTGCGCATCCCCTCCTGATTTTGTTTAGATATGATGTTCGGTGTCCACCGTATCTCCCGCGTAGATGGCGGAAAGCTCGTCCTCCAGATCCTTCTCTTCGTTTTTCATGTCATGGCGTTTTACCATGAACCAGATCACGACTACCAGGAGAACAATGAGTGCGACAATATCCAGCCAGCAAAATCCCAACCGGGTATGCTCTATGATATATGACATGATTCATTCCCTCCTTCCAGATTTCCCTGCAGTTTTTCCGCAAGCTCTTCCTCAAACTTCTTCTCACGCTTTTTCTGGTTGTGTCCATGGACGAGGCCTACAATGACCATTGCTGCTGCGGCAATGATTGCCGGCAGTGTCCAGAAGCACATGTGCAGAACATTGTGGTCAAACACATACAGATTATACAACATCATTCTTACTCCCTTCCGTTACCGGCAGCCGTTGCAGCGTCAGTGCCTGTCAGGCCGCGTTTCTGTTTTTCCAGTTCCAGCTCTTCTCTCAGTTCATGAATCTTCTCCTGATGTTTCTTTCTGCTTCTGGTATAGAAGCCAAGAACGATCAGGGCGATCAGCATCAACAGGAAATGCATGATACAGCATTTATGGTTGTCCAGCTCCATGTCTGCGAGAGGTGTCTCTCCGTCCGCGATCGCTGTCAGATCATAGCCGCCGTTTCCGTCCGGTGTCACCACTGCGTCCTGTGCAGCCGGCACCGTCTCGGTCTGTGCATTTCCGCCGTCAGCAGGTGTTGCTGCCGGTGTGTTGTCTGTTGTGGTTGTCGTTGTACCGCCTCCCGGTGTGGTTCCGCCGCCGTTGTCATCACCGCCGCCATTATCGTCTCCGCCGCCGCCCGGGTTATTGCCGCCGGGATTTGCGGTATAAACGATGGTGAATTCCAGGTTCTGTGCAGGCATACCGTTCTCATCGCTTCTGATGGATGCGTAATTCGGTGTGTAGCCGGTTACGTTCGGGGATACGACATGGAACTGTGCGCCAAAGTCGTAAGTTCCATTGTAATCTGCTGCCACGGTGTTGCCGTTGGTATCCACATAGTGTACGGTGAGTGTGTATCTGTTCACAGCGAAGGTGCCCTCAACAGTAATGTTGTGTGCCGGCATCTTCTCCGGAAGTGTGGACGGGTTCCAGCCGCTAAAGGTGTAGCCCGTTCTGGTGAGTGCCTGCCGCAGGGCTGCAATGGGCTGACCCGGTACATACGTTTCCACTGCTCCATATACCTGTCCGTCTACCAGATAGGTCACGGTGTACTGTGCCACTGCGATCTCTGCTTTTGTCCAGGTGCCGTCTACGGTTACATTTGTTTCTCCCATGACGCCGTTGTTCGGGTCATTCCAGCTGCCAAAAGTATAGCTTGCATTGACATTTCCGTAAGCGTCGCGGGTATATACGGTCATGTTCGGGTATGTGATATCCACATCGTAAGGCTGGTTATTTACCAGGCCGATGAGGCTTGCCGGTACTGCCAGTGCGACCGGATTGCCGTCTGCATCGTACAACTGCTCTTCCGGCAGGCCGCTCCAGCTGTATACCACATTGTGTTTTGCAACTTCCTCTGCCTCATAGCGCCATTCGCCCTTAAATGTCAGGTCTGCGGTGATGTAGCCCTTTGTCTCCACAGCATCCCAACCGCTGAAGATATAGGCACCGTTCGGATTTCCATACTGGTCATAGGTAGTTACCGTATAACCTGCCGGGAAAGTGGTATCGACATTGTAAGGTGCGTTGTGTGTGTAAATCCGGTTGTCTTCCGGTTTCTTCGGTGTTGCATCGCTGCCGTTCGCATCCAGAATGGGTTCTTCCGGCAAACCGCTCCAGGTGTAGGTAATGGTATGGGTCTGTACGGGAATCTCTTCCTTCGTCCAGGTGCCTGCTACCTCTACATCTGCGGTTCCCATGATACCGTTATTGGGATCCGTCCAGCCGCTTAAGGTGTAGACTGCTGTCTGGTTGCCATACTGGTCATGGGTGTAAACCGTCGTTCCGATCAGGGTGTTATCCAGTGTATAAGGCTGATTGTTCACCAGATCAGTGATGTCACCCGGCAGCTTCGGTGTCACTTCATTGCCTTCGCCGTCATAAAGTGTTTCGTTTTCCGGCAGGCCGCTCCAGGTATAGGCTACCTTATGCGGGGTCTGCGGTTTCGCTTCGTAGCTCCAGATACCGGTTACGGTCAGATTGCTGGTAATCTTACCATCTTTCGTATCCCAGCCGCTGAAGCTGTAGATGCCGATGACATTCTCATATGCATCTTTTACTTCGATTTTCGTGTTATCTGTATAAGTCTTGTCGATCTCGTAGGCCTGATTGTTCTTGTAGCTCGTGTCATCGGTCGGCAGGGTGACGCCATCCGGGATCTTGCCATCCCAGGAGTAGGAGATCTTCCATTCAGGAATCGTTATGCTTTCGCCTGTCCACGCGGCAACGATCACGATATCAGAGTCTCCCATGGTGATGGTGCCGGATGCGCTCCAGTCACCTAAAGTGTAGCATACATCTGCATTGCCATATTCGTCGTGGGTATAAACCTGCATACCCGCGGGCGCACCTGCGGTATTCACCTCATAAGGCTGTCCCTTCACCAGGCCGCTTGTGCCACCTGGCAATGTGGGAACGATCGTGTTGCCTGCTGCATCGTATAAGGTCACGCCATCTGGCAAGCCGCTCCAGCGATAGGTTACCTGATGCGCTGTCACGGTTGTTTCTCTGAATGTCCATGTACCTTCGATGGTCTGATCGGCAGTCATGATACCAGACTTGGGTGTCCAGCCGCTGAAGGTATATTCGCCGTTGACATTGCCATACTGATCATGGGTGTATACCTGATAGCCGTCAAAGTATCCGGCTTCTGCCGCAAAAGGCTCCTTATTGATATAAGTCCTATTGTCAACCGGTTCCTTTACATTTTCAGTGATTTCCTGCCCGTCCGCATCGTACAGCTGCTCGCCGTCTTTCAGGCCGCTCCACTTGTAAGTCAGCTTCCAGGTCTGTACCGTTACATCCGCTTTGGTCCAGTGACCGGATACAACGATGTTTTCATCTCCCATCACGCCGTTGCCCGGATCGCTCCAGTTGCCCATGGTGTAGGATGCATTCACATTGCCATACTGGTCATGGGTATAGACCACCATGCCCTGTCTTAAGGTGTCGATCGTATAGCCCTGATTTTTCACCAGTCCGACGTGCGGATCAGGAAGCGTCGGTACAATCTGCGTACCTGCTGCCGTATAGTAGGTTCCCTTCGGCAGATCCCAGGTGTAGGTCACATTGTGCTGTGCCACGGTCGTCTCTTTCAGGCTCCAGGTTCCATGGATGATCAGGTCAGAATGGATGCTGCCATTCTCTGTATCCCATCCGCTGAAGGTATAGACGCCATTCACATTGCCGTACTCGTCTGTGCGGTTTACCGTATATCCTTTGCCGTATGTGGTATTTACCGTGTACGGCTGGTTGTTCTTATACTTGGTGTTGTCTGTCGGCAGATTCACACCTGTCGGTACGTCTCCATCCCAGGTATAAGTAATGCTGTAATCAGGAAGTTCGATTACTTCCGGTGTCCACTGTGCGCTGATCTCCACATCGCTGTCTGCCATGGTGATCTCACCGGATGCACTCCAGTCACCCAGGGTATAGCAGACATTCAGGTTGCCATAGGCATCCTTTGTGTAGACCTTGGTGCCAGCCGGGCAAACTTTTGTATCTACCGTGTACTTCTGATTCTTCACCAGACCAGAAGCGCCTGCGGGCAGCTGCGGTGTAACTTCGTTTCCTTTTTCATCGTACAGTCTGGTATTCTCCGGCAGACCGCTCCAGCTGTAAGTAACGTTCAGCTGTTTTACGTCTGTCTTGGTAAATGTCCAGCTTCCCTTGATCGTCAGATCACTGGTGATGGTACCGTCTGCGGTATCCCAGCCCTGGAAGGTGTAAACACCGTTGACGTTGTTGTATGCATCGTAAGAATTTACTGTATATCCCGTTGTAAATGTCCGATCAACGGTATAAGGCTGTCGGTTGGTATAGGTTCTGCTGTCGGTGGGCGGATTCACACCTGCCGGTACCGTCGTGCCTGTCCACTCGTAAGTGATATTCCACGTCTTCACATCGACAGCTTCCGCCGTCCACTTTGCCTCAATGGTGATGTTCGCGTTCTTCATGACGCCGTTTTCCGGATCCTGCCAGGTGCCCAGTGTGTACTTGGCATTGACATTGCCGTACTGGTCATGGGTATACACCACCATATTCTCCTGAGAACGGTCTACCGTATAAGGCTGGTTGTTCACCAGACCTGTCTTGCCATCCGGCAGCTTCGGTGTTACTTTGTTTCCTTTTGCATCATATAACTGCTCGCTGGGCAGGCCCTCCCAATGGTAGGTGACATTATGAGCATCCACCGTCTTGGTCTCAAAGCTCCATGTACCTTCAATGGTCAGGTTGGAGGTGATGGTCTCCCCTGTCTGATGATTCCAGCCGTGGAAGGTGTAAACACCATTCACATTGCCATAAATATCCGTCGTCTCTACGGTTGTTCCGTCCTTGAATTTGTCATCAACGATATACTGCTGTCCATTGATGTAAGTGTTGCCATCGGTCGGCAGGGTCTGTTCGTATTTACCGGACGGTACATTGCCCTTCCAGCTGTACGTAATCTTCCAAGTTTCCACATCCAGCTTCTGCTCTGTCCAGACACCCGTTATTTCTCCGTTGGCATTGTTGATCTTTCCGGTTCCCTGATCCTCCCATTTTCCTAACGTATAGGAAGCTGTCCGGTTGCCGTATTCGTCATGGGTGTATACCACCATGCCCTCCATTGTGGTGTCAATCCGCTCTGCATAGCTCTCACCGTTCACCAGTCCGGTAATGGAATCCGGTTTCTTCGGTGTAACCTTATTGCCAGCTGCGTCATAGAGTGTCGCGCCCTCCGGCAGACCGCTCCATGTATACTCCACCGTATACTGTACCAGTTCAGTCTTTACATACTTCCAGGTTCCCTTTACCTCAATATTAGCGGTAATGATTCCCGGTTTCTTATCCCAGCCGGAGAACCGATATTCCCCGGTGATATTTCCATACTGGTCCTGAGTCGGTACCGTATAGCTGCTGGTGTAAGTGGTATCAATGGGGTATTCCTCACCATTCACATATTCCTTCGGATCGTTGGGCAGGGTCACGCCGGTCGGAATGTCTCCATCCCAGGAATACGTGATCTTCCATGTATCCACCGCGATTTCTGTCTTCACCCATTCGGAGGTGATGGTCACATCGCTGTTGCCCATCTTGCCGTTATTGGGATCCGTCCATGTGCTCAGCTTGTAGGAAGCGTTGGTGTTGCCATATGCATCCCTGGTGTAAACGGTCATGCCCTCCTGGTCACGATTGACCGGATAGGTCTGGTTATTTACATACTTGTTGCCATCGGTGGGCTCCGTCGGCCGTACTTTCAGTTCGTTGCCATCTGCATCATACAGTTTTTCATTGGGCAGGGTTGCGCCCCAGCTGTAGTGCACCTCATGTGCCTCCACCGTCTCGCTGATAAATGTCCATGTACCGGAGATGGTACGGTCAGCGGTCATGGTTCCCGTCAACGGTGTCCAGCCGCCAAACTCATACCGGCCATTGATGTTGCCATACGCATCCCTGGTGGTTACCGTGTAGCCGGCCGGATACTGATTTGTTGCGTGAAATACTTCGTTATTTCTGTATACGGTATCATCGGTGGGCAGGATCTGTGCATAAACGCCTGTAGGCACATCCCCCGTCCATGCATAGGTAAGCTTCCAGGTCTTCACCTCTACGTCTTCTTTTACCCATGTAGCACTGACGGTAATATCTGCCTCGCCCATGGTACCGTTACCCGGATCTGTCCATGCGCTTAACTCATATTTCGCATTGACGTTGCCCAGATCATCGTGGGTGTACACAATGGTTCCCGGCATTGCCTTATCAATGGTGTACGGCTGATTTTTCGCCAATCCGGTGATGGATTCCGGTTCCTCCGGTGCCACTACCTCACCCTTCTTATTGTAAAGAGTGCCGGCAGGGAAATTATGCCAGATGTAATTTACATTGTGCTTTGCAACGGTTTCTGCTTTGTAGCTCCATGTACCCTTGATGGTGAGATCGCTGGTAATTTTTCCGGCTTCGGTATCCCAGCCACTGAAGGTATAAACGCCAGTCACATTGTGCCACTCGTCATAGGTGGTTACCGTGTAGCCCTGGCCATATTTGGTATCCACCGTGTAATCCTGGTTGTTCTTATAAGTAGTGCCATCTGTCGGCAGTGTCTGGGCGTAATCGCCTGTCGGCACGTTGCCGCTCCACTCGTAAGTGATATGCCACTCGTTTACCTTGAGGATCTCTTCCTGCCAGACACCTGTGACATTCACGTCTGTGGTTCCCATAACACCGTTGTTCGGGTCGGTCCATGCGCTTAATGTGTATTTCCCGGTCTTATTACCAAACTCATCCTGGGTGTATACCACAGTACCCGGCATGCTGGTATCCAGCTGCTTCGCGTAGCTCTCACCCTTCACCAGTCCGGGGATGTCATGCGGGTATTTCGGTCTGGAAATCTCTGTGCCTGCTTTATTATACAAGGTTGCATCCGGCAGACCTTTCCAGGTGTAGAATACCTTATGTTTCTCTACCGTTACCGGTGTGTATGTCCATTCACCGGTGATGGTCACATCGCCTGTGATGGTGCCCTTCTCCGGGCTCCAGCCGCTGAAGCTGTAGTAACCGTTCACATTGCCGTACTGATCAGTCGTCTCTACTCTTCCGTAGGAGGTGGTGACTGCCTGATAAGTATCATTATAATGATAGTCCCTCGTATCGGTCGGCAGCGTGTATACATCTGTGACTGCCTTATCCGGGGTGCCCCAGTCGTAAGTCACATGGAAAATCTTGTATACCGGTGTCCACTGTGCCACATAGGTTGCATTACCGGTCACTGTCTCGCTTACCTCCGGTGACCACCCTGCGAACTCATATGTATAGGTATCATCTGCTGCTCTGGTGGGCTCGTCGATGGTCGGCGTTGCATCGCCTTTGTGCAAGCCGCCAAACTCGGTCTGCTCACTGGTGGTCGTTCCGCCGTTCAGGTCATAGACAACCTTGTACTCGCCCTGATAGTAAATCCGAATCACATTGTTGTCGCTGCTGGAAGTGATCAGTTTTCCAGGTGTCTCCACACGAACCAGCGTATAGTCTGTACCGTCTACAGTCTTGGTATCCGGTGCGGTGTAAGGGATTCTCTCGCCCTGGGTGCCGTTTCCATGAATCGTCTCACTGGCATTCAGCACATCGTCATAGTAATATTCCACAGTATATGCTGCGCTGTTGGCAACATATTTTCCATAGAAAATCACGCTCTGCTGCAGATTTTTGAAATCATCTGCGGTTGCACGCTGGGTGCATCCCTGATCCTTATACCAGCCATCAAACGTATAAGTCACATTGTTGACCGTCTTGGTCGCAGCCTGGGCAGGTGCTGTCACATCGTTGCCCTGTCTGTATACCTTGGGCCATCCGTCCACGCTTTCAAAACCGTTGACTGTCGGCTGCTTCACCTGGAAGTCTACCGTGATCTCCCCTGCGGTCTTGAAGACTGCATAACCGTCTACATGGTATACATAATCATTGGTGATAACAGAATTTCCATTGTTTGCTCCGGAAGAAATCACCAGGTATGCCCAGTTGACACTATAGGTACCGTTGGGCGCATCCGGGGAAGGATCATATTTATACGGCACACCGTCAACCGTAATGTCAGGCATGGAACTGGGATAAGACTGGATCATGCTCCAATCATAATACTTCGTTCCGCCAAGACTTTCGGAAGCCTGCGGCCCCTTCACTTTTCCGGTTCCCACGTAGTACCAGGCCTGTCTGTAATCAGTGCCTTCTGCGGTACCCGGTTTCCAGATATAGAAATAAGCGGTCTGGTCTGCCACATCCAGACTGGTGTCTCTCGTCACCGTGATGACGGAAGAATCCACCAGATCACCGGAAGATGCGGTAATGGTTACCGTGCCTTCTTTGACGCCGGTCACTTTGCCATTCCGGTCAACCGTTGCGATATTGGTATCGCTGCTGGCCCAGGTCACGGCTGCGCCGCTGGGCTCTACTGTCGCGGTCAGCTGAACGGTGCTGTTGGCTGCCACCGTGGCACTCTCCGGCGTCACGGTCAGGGAAGTGGCTGTCACACCGCTGATGACATTCAGCGTGAAAATTTCGCTTCTCCATCCCCAATCACGGGTATTATACAAATGATAAACGGTTACAGGACCACCGACAGCGATACCGGTAACCTCTACTGTATTTTTATTTGTGGCGGTAATCTGTGCATATTCCCCACCAACTGTAATTCTCCAGGAATGATCAGAATTCCGGTTGACACTCTTCGTTCCTGTCAGCGTCACGCTCTCGCCGACCTTCACCTGGCTTGCGCCGGTGATATCCAGCTCTGCCACCTGGTCGCCGCCGAAGTGTGCGGTGAGCTCCTGCATCTGCTCTTCGCTGAATGCTGCGGTAAGCTCGTCCAGATTCGGGTATTTCTCATAGAGCGCGTCCATGTCGTCGCCGGATACGGTCATGAGATACGCGAACAGCTCATCCGCAGTCATCTCGTTCAGATCCTTCTCTGCGGCTTCCTCCTGCTCCGCCTCAGCCGGAGTCTCTTCTTTAGCTTCTTCCGCTTTCTGTTCGTCCTTCTTCTCCTCAGTCTTCGGAGATTCCTGCTGTACTTCCTCTGCTTTTTCCTTAAAGGAAACAGCGATGGTGGTATCAGCATCTGCCTTCAGCTCATAAGATGCATTTGCGCTGTCACCAGATACCGCACCAAGTGCAGTGCCGTTGGCTGTCACAGCTGCGATCTCATGATTCTCATCTGCAGATACATGGAGAACCACAGATGCATTCTTCTGCATCTCCTCTGTCAGGCCGTCTGCTGCATTCTTCGCACTGCCGCCATCCACCGATACGGTTACCTTGCCGCCGGATACGGCCTGCACATGCAGCTGACAGACTTCTGCTGCCTTCTCCTCTTCCACGGGAGTCTCTGCCGCCGGGGCCTTGGCCTGTGCTTCCTGCGCCGGTGTCTCTTCCTGCGCCGGTGCTTCTGCTGCCTCCGCCTTCGGCTCTTCCGCAGGTGTCTCTTCCTGTGCCTGCGGCTGTTCCGGCGCGATCTCAATCTCATGCACCGTCGTCTCAGGCTCCTGGGCAGGCGCCTCCTCTGCGGGCGCTTCCGCCACGGGCTGTGCTTCCTCCTGCTCCGCCTGTACTTCCACTACTTCCTGCGTTGTCTCCGCGCCGGCTTCGCCGTACATCTCATCCTCGCCCGTCGCCTTTAAGGTACGATCCGAAGACACGTACAGGCCGCTGGACACGACCAGCGCCACCGCCAGAACTAACGCAAGACCTCTTTTAAAATAGCTCTTCATACGGTATCTTTCCTTTCTCTTGTGATCTGTATATCCCACCTGTTGTTCAACAATAGATAACCTTCTACTTATTAAGAGCGGGGCGGTTCAGAAAAAGGTTCACCTTTTTCAAAAATTTTTCAAACTTTTTGTCGCGCGCCCCACAAAGAACTATGTTATAATATAATGCGCGCAGTGAAAAACAAGCGGCTGCGCTAGCAGACATTTGTTTTTCACAAGCCATTAATAAAGGTTCCGCCTGCGATAGCAGGCAGTAGAGCGTGGCAGCGCGGGAACCTGAGTTTAAGAAGGGAAGACAACTAATTCCTTAAAAGGAGGCCATCCTATGAGAAAACACGATATTGTCAAAACGATCCAGCTGATCATTTTTATCCTGCTGACCGCTTTTGGCTGTTATAAGATTTTTACCAACCACAGTCTTTACCATATGATCGCATCGGATCCCGATGTGCGCATCATGTTTGCGCTGCTATGGTTTGTGCTTGGCCTCTCGTTTTTCTTTATTTTTCTGGACTTTTCCTTCTCGGCTTCTTATAAGAAGGATTACCGGGAACTGGATTATGCTGTACACTCCGATCCCCTGTCCGGCATTGCCAACCGTTACAGCTGCGATGCGCTCATTGAGAAATATCTGGATCGGCCGCTGCCGGACACACTGGGCTGCATTATGTTTGACCTGACGAACATCCGGGAAATCAACACACTTTACGGTCATCTGCAGGGCAATGCCGTGATCCGTGATTTTTCCAATATTCTGAAACTGGCCTCTGTAAACCTGTGTTTTGTTGGCCGCAACGGCGGCAATAAGTTCCTGGCGATCTTTGAGGATACGACGCCGGAGCAGATGGATGCGTTCTTGCGTCTGGTGAACCAGCGGGTGTCTGCCTACAATTCCATGGCTGAACAGCTTCCGCTGAAATATGCCTACGGCAGGGCTTACCACGAAGGTGTTCAGATCCAGACCATCACACAGCTGATCTCCCTTGCCAACCAGCGGATCAGCGACACATCGGAAGAAGTATAATTTATGATACCCTGCGGATTGCTCCGTACTTTGTACTCCCGTAATCCCCCACACACATTCGGATATCGTGTGGCATACGCCACACTTTTATCCTCATATTGTGGGCGGGTCTCAAGATCAAACATCTATTTGTGCAAGCACAATCGACGTTTGATTTTTCGACCCTGGTATCATATACCCCTAATTTTTCAGGAAAGAGGGTGAGAGAATGTCCGTTTTAGATTATCAATATATCGCAAAGCTGGTTACCCGGGCAATGACCGGAGACAGTGATGCCTTTGCAGAGCTCTACGCAGCAACGTATCAGCGGCTGTATCATTTTGCCTATCATTATCTGAAAGATGAATATCTGGCTCAGGATGCCCTGCAGGAAACGTATATTCTCGTCCTGAAGAATATGCATAGTCTGAAGAATCCGGAGCTGTTTATATCCTGGCTGAATCAGATCTGTTTCCGTATCTGCTTTAACATGCAGAAAAAAAACACCAAACACAAGACGGAGCTCAGCGACTACGAAGCCTCTGCGGCCTCTCAGGAGACTGACCCCGCTGACAATCCGGAGAGTCAGGCCATCCGCATCGATGAAAAAGAATACCTCATACGGCAGGTGCTGAACCTTCCATTTACAGAATCTCAGGTGATATTCCTGAAATATTATCAAAATATGAAACTGGAAGATATTGCAAAGATGCTGGATATCAGCCGAAGTTCCGTGAAGCGTTACCTGGTCAGCGGCCGCAGGCGGCTCAAACAGCTGATCGGACATTAGGAAAGGGAGGGATCACATATGTCAGATGAATTTAAAAAAACAGATATCCCTGCCCTGGATGACCAGATCGCCAAGCAGATGCTGGAAAATATTTTCGAAGCCTGTGATATGGAATCCAACACGATTCCCCTGGAGGTGCTTACCTCCTACAGTAACTACCGCCGGGAGCGTTTTGCCCTGCAGCGGCTGGTGCTGATCATCATTATGGTACTGTTTTTCCTGCTTCCAGTGCTGTTTATTGCTCCAAAGCTCAGCATCCAGGAGCTTCCCACCGCCGTTTCCGCCGATCCGGTCTATGAGCTGCGCGTCACCAGCGCGTTTCCGCCTGTCAGCCGGGTAACGGCAACCATCGACGGCCGCAACATCCCGGTATACGAGACCGGCACCCGTCAGTATTCCATCGAACCGACCATGAATGGCACCATGACCATCACTGTCGTGCTTTCCAATCATCAGTACGCCGTGGAGACGGTAGAGGTCACCGGCATTGACCGCACGTCCCCGGTGCTCGTATCCAATGAATTAAAGGACAGACAGCTGCTCCTGTATCTGCAGGACGAAGAAGGCGGTTCCGGCATCGACTATGAACATATTTATGCGGCAGACGGGAACGGAGAAAAGATCCTCCCGGTTTCCTGGGACGAAGAGACCGGATGTGTGGTATTTGACTATCCCGCAGCTTCCCTGAATATTTTCGTTCCCGATTATGCAGGCAACACATTACAGCTGATTCTGACATTGAAACAATAAAGTACCGGAAAGGAGGCCCTGGAATGAGAAAAACCAGACGAATGATCATCACATCTGTATTTCTCTTCCTGGGTCTTTCCTGTCTTGGCGGCTGTTCCTCTTCGGATGGCAGCCACGCGACCTCCGACGCCCAGACAGCAACGGCGGCCGCCAATATCGCCGGCACCTCCGGAGAAAATGCCGGAGCTTCTGACAGCCACAGGGAGACCATCACCGATGTCACGCTCCCGGAAGAATCCGGCACGATCACCTACGGAAATGAAGCCGTCTCCATTGACGCTTCCAACACAGCCGACGGCTATGTGATGATCCGCTACCAGGGTGCTTCCGACATGGCCAAGCTGCAGATCACCATCCCGGACGAGACCGTATATACCTATACCCTGCTGCCGGACACCGACAGTGCATTCCCCCTGTCCGGTGGAGACGGCACCTACAGCATCGCTGTTCTGGAGCACGCCTATGATAATATGTACGCCATGGCTTTTTCCCAGGAGATCAGCGTGACACTCGCCGATGAGTTCCGCCCGTTTCTCTGCCCGAACCAGTATGTGTGGTATACAAAAGAAAGCCAGACCGTACAGCTTGGCATCTCCCTCTCCGATCAGTCTGCCGACGATCTGGATTATGTGCAGAACGTTTACAACTATGTGATTGAACATATTACCTACGACAAGGAAGCAGCGGCAAACATTTCTGCCAATTACATCCCGGATGTGGATGCCACTCTGGCATCCGGCAAAGGCATCTGCTTCGACTATGCTTCCCTCATGACCGCCATGCTGCGCTCCCAGGGTATCCCCACCCGGCTGGATGTGGGCTATTCCGGCACCGCCTATCACGCCTGGATCAGCGTATATCTGAAGGAATCCGGCTGGGTCAGCGGCATCATCGAATTCGACGGCAAAAACTGGACGCTGATGGATCCCACACTGGCCGCCAGCAACAGCAGCAAAGAAGTGAAAAAATACATCGGCGACGGAAGCAATTATACTGTAAAATATGTATATTAGTTTACAGTGTACAAAGGTCTGAGCCCGTTTGTGCTTGCACAAGAACGGGCGTAAGATCTTGGTACACGCCCCGGCATGAGCATAAAAGCGGAGCGAATGCTTCGCGATATGCGAATGTCGAGGTGGGATTGTGGGAGTGCAACGCACGGAGCAATCCCTGTAAAGACCTTGGTTAATATAGGAGGCTGATCATGGATACCAAACGATTCACAAACAGTGAGCTTTCTTCCTTCTGCGGACAGCTCGCCCTTATTTTACGATCCGGCATTTCGGCCACAGAAGGGCTGACGGTGATGCTGGACGATACGACCGACAACACGGAGCGGGCCATTTTACAGCAGATTCTGGAAAAACAGGAGGAGACCGGCAGCCTTTATCCGGCGCTGGCATGCACGAACCTGTTCCCGGCCTATCTGCTGCAGATGGTGAAGATCGCCGAGGAAACCGGCACGCTGGACGAGGTGATGCAGGCCTTGAGCGACCACTATGCCCGGGAGGACGCCATCATGCACAGCATCCGCAGCGCGGTTGCCTATCCCGCCGTCATGGCAGGCATGATGATCGCTGTGATCATTATCCTTCTCGTGAAGGTCATGCCGATCTTCAACCAGGTATTCATCCAGCTGGGCACGGAAATGACTGGGATTTCCCGGGGGCTCATGAACGTAGGTACCGTTCTTAACCGATACTCCATGTTTTTCCTGGCTTTGCTCGTCCTGCTCCTTGCGGCTGGCCTGACCCTCTCCCATTCCGCCAAAGGCCGCAGCTCTTTTTACGAAATGCTCTGTCATTTCCACCTTTTCCGCACGCTGCGGGATGAGATCAGCACCTGCCGGTTCGCAGGCGCCATGGGACTGACGCTGCGCAGCGGTCTCGACCCGGAACGCAGCCTGGAGCTGGTGCAGAACCTGATGGAGGATCCCGTATTTTCCACCAGGACAAAGGATTGCCTGGAAAAACTGCGCGCCGGGGAGGATTTCGGTGCCGCCATGCATACCAGCGGCCTGCTGTCCGGTCTGTACGCCCGCATGGTACTGCTGGGCATCCGCACCGGCGAGACCGAAAAGGTGATGGACGATATCGCCCGGATTTCTCAGGAAAATCTGGACAACCAGATCGGACAGATCTTGTCTGCCATCGAACCCACGCTGGTCATCGCCCTTTCCCTCATCGTGGGCGTGATCCTTCTGTCTGTCATGTTCCCGCTCATGGGCATCATGTCCGGCATTTAACGGAAAGGAGCGACTGCCATGGCACGGTTTCAGGAAAAACGATCCCCCTCGGTATTTCGGGGCCTGCAGCTGTCCGTCTGCATGTTTGTACTGATTTTTGCCCTGTTTTTCTTCGGTATCAGCCATTTGTCAGAGGATACGGTCCGACGGCAGAAAGAGACGCTGGAAAACGCGCTGAACCGCAGCATTACCTACTGCTATGCGGTGGAGGGCGCATATCCGCAGAGCCTGGACTATCTGAAAACCAATTACGGTATTACCTACAACGAAGATTTGTTTTTTGTGGATTACCGGATCTCCGGCGCCAATATTTTCCCGGATGTCACGATCATTGAAAGGAGCGGTGCGCATGCCAGCACAGAGACATCAGAAACACACCATTGATTTTCTGTTTCCTGCTGCCCTGTTCCTTGTGTTCGCAGTGTCGGCCCTGTGCGTCATGCTTCTCGCCGCCGGGATCTACCGCCAGTCCGCGGTGGAAACGGCCAAAAACGACGTTTCCCGCACCGCCCTGTCCTACATCAGTGAAAAAATTCATCAGGGAGACTCCGGGGATGCCGTCCATCTGGGCACCTTTGACGGACTGGATGCCCTGGCCATCCAGCAAACGGTGGGGGACGACAGCTATACCACGTATATTTATCTGTATGAAAAGGAACTGAAAGAGCTGTTCATCAAAGACGGCGTACAGGCCCGGGCATCCGCCGGGAAAACCATCCTGTCCATCAGCGATTTTTCCATGGAAGAGCTGAAAAACGGGCTGTTTTCTTTCACCTGTACCGATGAAAACGGAGAAAGCGTTTCCACCATAGTTGCTGTCAGGGGTACCGCAACAAGCAAAAACGAGGTAAACACACAATAACAGCCTAATGACAGGACTCCATTTCCTGTCATACGAAAATATTCTACAGAAAGGAGGCTTCCGCTTATGACACCACAGAAACAGTCCCGCTCATCTGCCCTGTTTCTCACCGAACTGACCCTTGCCATTTTGTTTTTTGCGGCGGCAAGTGCGGTCTGCGTGCAGATCTTCGTCAAATCTCATCTGCTGAGCCTCCATTCCCGGCAGTTGAACCTGGCGGTCAATGAAAGCGCCGCCATTGCAGAGCTCATCGAAGCCTCCGACAGTATGGAAGAGGCAGTGGCACTGATCACCGCACGGTATCCCCTGGCAGAGATTGCCGCCACAAGTACCGATACTGTCGAAAAAGCCGACGATTCCTCTGGCGAAGAGGCGTCTGCCGGAACAGCAAATGGGGAGATAACGCCGCATCCCCCGGTAGAACTCCGGATTTTCTATGATAAAGAGCTGGCTCCCTGTGAATCTGACAGTCCGGACGCCACACTGGTACTTTCGGTAACGCTTTCTCAGGAAAACCGGGAACTTGATGCGGATCTTCGTACACAAGCAGTCAGCAGTCTGCGATCCGCGGATGCTGTCAGCGACGGTTCTGCAGCAATCACGGCTTCTGACCGTAATGATCCTGCCAACAGTGATGCAATCTATACCCTGCAGCTTTCTCATCATCTGCAAAGGAGGGCTTCGCATGAATCATAAACAGCGCTCCGCGCCCTTTACCAACATCGGCTCTTCCTCCCTGCTGGTGGTGTTCCTCGTGCTCTGCCTCGTGACCTTCGCGGTACTGTCATTGTCCAGCGCCCGGAGCGACGATGCCTTCAGCGAAAAGCTGGCCGCCCGGAAAACAGCCTACTACACTGCTGTTAATCGAGCGGAAGACGTCCTTTCCTGTATTGACACCGCGCTGGAGCAAGTTCCAAACGACAATGCCACGCTCACACATAATGAGCGAAACGCCGATCAGGGGACTCTCTCATACGCTACGCAAGACACTGACCACACAGATTTCACAGACATTGACGAGAGTATGGATGATACAGATTCTTTTGATACTGCACAGAACGGGAATCGTATGGTTTCTGCCTCTGCTGTGCCTTCTGAAGACAGCACAGCATATGATAAAGAGACGGCTACAGCCCTCCGCGCGATCCTGGCCTTGAACGATGCCGGGCTGCCGGCGCTGGACGGTATTTCCCTGACTTCCACCACGGGTCCGGATGCCGCGGAGCCTTTTATTTCCTTCCAGGTGCCCATCGATGACCGGCAGCATCTGCAGGTCACACTGGAAGTTTCCGGGAATTTTTACGAGATCCGCACCTGGCAGACCATCACAGACACAGACTGGGAAAGCGACGATTCCATCCAGCTCCTTCCCATTGATTGAGGTGAATCCTATGAATACTGATGCAAAAACACTTCTGGAACAGGCAGTTGCCCGGCAGGCCTCCGACATTTTTATCATTGCCGGTCTGCCGGTGTCCTTCCGCAGGCAGAACCAGATTTTAAAAGAAAATGAAGAAAAGATGCTGCCGCCAGACACGGAACAGCTTCTGAAAGAAATTTACGAGCTGGCAGACCACCGGGATATCCACAGACTGTACGAGACCGGCGATGACGATTTTGCCTTCGCCCTGCCCGGTGTCTCCCGCTTCCGTGTCAGCGCTTACAAGCAGCGCGGCGCCCTGTCTGCCGTGATCCGCGTTATCACCTTTCATCTGCCGGATCCGAAAGAACTGGGCATCCCGGATTATGTCATGTCCCTGGCCGACGAGCGAAAGGGTATGGTGCTGGTGACCGGCCCTGCGGGCAGCGGCAAATCCACCACCCTGGCCTGCATAATTGACCGCATCAACCAGACCCGGGAGGATCACATCATCACCCTGGAAGACCCGCTGGAATTCCTGCACCGCCATGGCCGCTCCATCGTCAGCCAGCGCGAAATCAACGTGGACACGGAAAGCTATGTCACAGCCCTTCGTGCAGCGCTGCGCCAGAGCCCGGATGTTATCCTGCTGGGAGAAATGCGGGACTATGAGACGATCAACATTGCCATGACCGCCGCGGAGACCGGCCATCTGCTATTCTCCACCCTGCATACCATCGGTGCAGCCAACACCATCGACCGCATCATTGACGTTTTTCCGGCCAACCAGCAGCATCAGATTGCCGTCCAGCTCTCCCTGGTACTCACTGCTGTCATTTCCCAGCAGCTTGTTCCCGGCGTGGATGGCCGTATGCTCCCGGCCTTCGAGATCATGACCGTGACACCCGCCATCCGCAATATGATCCGTGACAGCAAGATCCCGCAGATCGAGGGCGTTATCAATTCCTCCGCCAAAGAGGATATGATTTCCATGGATGCCAGCCTGCTTTCCCTGTTTAAGAAAGGACAGATCACGAAAGAAACTGCCCTGACCTACGCCACCAACCCGGAGATGCTGGGGCGAAAGCTGATCTGATGGCGCACTCCTGGCCGTCTGCATGAAAACAGCATTTTATCTCCTGCGCTTTCCCCGCAGCTTACAGTATACGATCCCTGTCACCGTGCTGATGGTCGTGGCCACAATGGCCGGGCCGATGACCGCCGTGGGATCTACGCTTCCGTACTGGCTGCGGTACGCGATGATATTCACCGGGATCAGCTGCAGTGAAGAAATATTCAATATGAGAAAATCACACATTTCATTACTGGCCGTCCCAGGCGCCACCGGCACCGCGCGGGCGGCCTTTTTCGCGCTTCGATTTCTTCGTTCCTCTTCTAATTTTGCCAGGGCATCCATCGCCTTTAACCCGGACGGCGTAGCTGCCCACCCCAGCCCCAGCACATTGGCGATAATATTGGCCGTAATATGCACTTTTGCCTCATGTCCTTCCGGGATATCCGGGAACAGCCAGTTCACAAAAGGCTGCACCGCACGCGTCATTTGCCCCGTAAGACCGGACTCTTCCGCAATTCGCATCAGGCCGCTCCACAGCGCCATGACGCCAGTCATTGTAATGCATAAATATACACTTTCTCTGGCCGCCTCCAGCACACCGTCCGAAATTTCCGTCATGGTCCCGGCCAATCCGCCGTATGCGATACCTAGCAAAAGCATTCCCGCCCATAGTCCGTTCAACATCTGTTTTTCCTATTGCTCCATTCTCTTCTTTTTCCTTATACCTATGACGGCTGATTCTGTTTATTCCTGATTAGTTTTGCAAATAACTCCATCTCTTAATTAATTTTTTGTGATTATTTGATTTTTTTTGTCTATATTCAAAGTTTTGGGAAATTATTATTGATATTTTGATGAGACACTAGTATAATCATGAATAAAGAAGTGAGCTTGAACGCAGGAGGATATTATGAAAAATACCGGTGTAATCAGACGCCTGGATGAACTGGGACGAATTACACTTCCCATGGAGCTGCGTAAGTCAATGAATCTCAAAGAGCGTGATGCCCTGCAGATTTCCGTTGATAATGGTCGGGTTGTTTTGGAAAAATATACACCCTGTGACATATTCACGGGTGCTACCGAAGATCTGGTCGAGTTCCGTGGAAAGAAAATTTCCAAAAGCACCATCCGCGAACTGGCAAAACTACTCGAAGAAGAAGCGTAAGCTTTTTCACGACGAAAGGGTTGCAGGCGAAGCAATGTCTATCTGCACGATATACAGACATTGCTTTTCCAACAACCCTTTTTCGTATCTATCTATTCTTTTATTTTTCTTCTGCATCCAGCAGCATTTTATACACATCCCGTTTGGAAAGGCCCCGATCCTTCGCCACCTGTTTCATGGCTTCTTTCCGATCCATCCCACCGGCTTCATAGTGGGCCATATGCTCTTCCAGCGGCATTTCCAGCCAGTTCTGCTGCTTCTCGGCCTCCATTTCCTCCCGGCTTCTTCCTTCCAGAACAAGGACGCATTCTCCTCTCGGCGGATTTTCTTTATAATAAACCAGCGCCTCGGAAAGCGTCGTCAGAAAAACGGTCTCATGCTTTTTCGTCAGCTCCCGGCAGATGGTCAGCTTCCGGTCTCCCAGCGCTTCCTGCAGCACCTCCAGCGTCTGAATCAGCCGGTGCGGCGCTTCATACAGAATGATCGTCCGCGTCTCCACCTTCAGCTCTTCCAGTATCGCCTGTCTTTCCTTCTTGTCCTGGGGCAGGAAAGCCTCAAAGCAAAACCGTCTCGTGGATCTGCCGGAAATGATCAGCGCGTTGATGCAGGCCGCAGGCCCCGGAATGGGCGTCACGGTGATCCCGGCTTCGTGGCACATCCGCACCAGCTCTTCCCCCGGATCGGAAATCCCCGGCGTTCCCGCATCGGTGATCAGCGTCACGCTCTTGCCTGCCAGCATCTGCTCCACCAGATAGTGGCCTTTTTCGATCTTGTTGTATTCATGATAGCTGGTCATAGGCGTGTGAATGTTAAAATGATTCAGCAGCTTGATGCTGTTGCGCGTATCCTCGGCGGCGATCAGATCGGCCTCCAGAAGCGAGCGCACGGCCCGGAAGCTCATATCCTCCAGATTACCGATGGGCGTCGCACACAAATACAGTTTTCCTGCCATAGAACTGCTCCTTTCCCTCAATATCCATACACATCATAGATCTCATCCGTGTAAACGCCGGGGCGCTGGTACACGATCAGCGGCTTTTCCACCGTGATCCGCGGACGGCCGCCCCTGCACGCCTCGATGAGCACCATGTTGGGCTCCCGATCCACGTAAGGATATACCAGCCGCATCCGCTTGGGCTCCAGCTTATATTTCCCCAGCACACCGAAAATCTCCGCCAGACGGAAGGGCCGGTGCACCATATAAAACCGCCCCTGGGGCTTCAGAAGCCCGGCTGCCGCCTGCACCACATCCTCCAGCGTGCACAGGATCTCATGCCGGGCAATGGCCCTGGCTTCGTTGGGGTTCGTCAGCCCGTGCTGCCCAGTCATATAGGGCGGGTTGGACGTCACCACGTCAAAGGAAGCAGGCCCGAACAGGCGCACTGCTTCCTTGATATCTCCTGTGACAATCTCCACGCTGTCCTCCAGGGAATTGTACGCCACGCTTCTCCTGGCCATGTCCGCACTTTCCTCCTGGATCTCCAGACCGGCGAAATAGCTTCCCTCGGTCTTGCCCCGCAGAAGAATGGGGATAATGCCCGTGCCGGTACCCAGATCAGCCGCGCGCTCCCCCTTTTTCACCCGGGCAAACCCGGAAAGCAGCACCGCATCCATCCCGAAGCAGAATCTGCCCGGATCCTGGATGATTTTGTAACCGTTTCTCTGCAGGTCATCCAGCCGTTCCCCCGGCTTTAACTCAGTTGTCATTCAGCTTTGATTTCCCTTCTTTTTTCTCCAGCGCTTCCAGCTGCTTTAACTCCTTATCGGAAATATTGCCGTCCCTGTTGTCTTTTCCATCCCGGTTGTTCTTATTTTCCTTCCGGCGCTTGGGCTTGAATTTCAGCTGGCTCACCTTGTAGTCGCGGATCTCCTTCTCGTCGCCTACGGCCACAACCACTTTTACCATCTGCCGCAGGACGCTGACGCTCTGCACCTCTCCCTTGCAGCCGTCATCCGTCGTCACATAGTCGCCGATGCCCGGCAGGCGGCTGTTCAAGTACTCATACGTCTCTTCCTCATTTTTCAGGCAGCACATCAGGCGGCCGCACACCCCGGAAATCTTCGTGGGGTTCAGGGACAGATTCTGCTCCTTCGCCATCTTGATGGAAACCGGCGCAAACTCAGACAGGTAGGAATGGCAGCACAGCGCCCGGCCACAGATGCCGATACCGCCCACCAGCTTCGTCTCGTCCCGCACGCCGATCTGCCGCAGCTCGATCCTTGTCTTGAACACCGCAGCCAGATCCTTCACCAGTTCCCGGAAATCGATTCTTCCGTCCGCGGTAAAATAAAACAGCACTTTGTTGTTGTCAAACGTATACTCCGCATCGATCAGCTTCATTTCCAATCCGTGCTTATGGATCTTCTCCAGGCAGATCTTAAATGCGTTCTTCTCCCTCTCCCGGTTCTTTGCCTCCACGGCATCGTCCTCCTTGGTGGCAACCCGGATCACCGGCTTCAGCGGCTGAATGACCTTGTGATCATCCACTTCCTTGCAGCCCACAACGACAGTTCCATATTCTACTCCCCGCGCGGTCTCCACGATGACATGCTGTCCCTTTCGGATGTTCAGCTTCTGTGGATCAAAGAAATAAATCTTCCCGGCCGTGCGGAATCTCACACCGATTACAGTTATCATGTTAATTCTCCTTTATAGTAAGTAACAGCAGCTCCAGTACCAGGTCAAAGTTCACGTTGGCTTTCAGCCGTGCCCGTGCCCTGTCCACTGCCTGTATCATCTCTTCCAGCCCCTCATAGGAGCTTTTTCTCGCCCGCGCTGTGATGGCGGACAGATCCTCCCGGAAAATCAGGGAATTGGCATCCTGGGTGGCTTTAAACATCAGCACATCCCGCAGCCAGATCGTCACGATATCCAGAAACGAGTCGATATCGTTCTTATAATCGCTGATCTTCTTCACCGCATCCATCAGCTCATACAGCTCCATCCGGTCCGTCTCATGCAGCAAGGACAACGCCTCGTCCTTCATCGCCGCAAACGTCTCCGAGGAAGCCAGCTGCACCGCCTTCCCCACATTTCCCTGCGCAAATTTCAGGCTCACATCCGCCTGGTAATCCGGTATCTTCATTTTGTCCATCAAATACTCCCTGATATCTTGATCCCTGACCGCCTTCAGATTTAGCCGCACGCAGCGGGACAGAATCGTCGGAAGCAGCCGGTCTGCATTGTTCGCCAGCAACAGAATCACCGCATAGGCAGGCGGCTCCTCGATCGTCTTCAGCAGCGCATTCTGCGCCTGCACCGTCATCAGATCCGCGTCTGCCACAATATAAATCTTATATCTGGAACTGTAGGGCTTGATCTGGATGTCGCCGTTGAGCTGGGTGCGGATGTCCTCCACACTGATGGTGTTGGGCTTCTCATGGGTCACCCGGATGATATCCGGCTGGTTATTCGTCAGCGCCTGCTTGCAGGAATGACATTCCATGCATGGGTCAATCCCCCCTGCTTCGCACTGCAGCGTCATGGCAAAACAATCCGCCAGCAGCTTCTTGCCGCTGCCCGGTTCCCCGTTCAGCAGATAGGCATGGGAAACCTTTCCCATACGAATCGTATTCTGCAAATGCCAGATGATCTGTTCATGTCCCACAATGTCACCAAATCCGGCCATAGCCTGTTCCTCCTTAAATTATATCATACCAAAAACGTCTTTTATAGTATTTTTTCAGGCTGCGCGATTCTGCGAATGGCGCGGCTGAACTGCTGCCTTTTATTTATTTTCTTCAATATAACGGAGTATTTCCCCGCAGCACCGTTCCAAGTCATCATTGACAAAACGCCGGTTGATCCCGGCTGCCGCCAGCTTTTCTTCCGAAAAATCAGCGCAGTCCGCCAGAAATCTCCGGCAAAGCTCCGCATAGCGGGGCGTCTCCTGCAGCCGTTCCCTTGCCAGCGCCCGGGACAGCCGTTCCCCGTCCTCCAGCTCCACATACACCGACACCACCTGTTTTTCACCAAAATAGCTTTTCAGCTTCTCATAGGATTCCAGCGTCCCGATGGTGAGATAGCTTGTTTTGGCAAGATCAATCCCTTCCTCCGCGGTAAAATACGTCCACACGCCATACATGGTGTCATAAGACCGGGCCTCGATGACCTTGCCCGCCGCCAGCAGCGCCTCATACCGCGCCCTGTCCACGAAATGATACTCCCGTCCTTCCGCCTCTCCTTCCCGGATCGGCCGGGTCGTATAGAGTACGATCCGCTCCAGTCCCAGCCCCAGTGCTTCCATCAACCGCCGGTAGATCGTATCCTTTCCCGATGCACTTTTTCCCATCACACAAAATATTTTACCCATATATCCTTCATTTCCCGGGTGTCTCGTATATCACCCGCAATTTTTCTCCTGTCAGATCCCGCATGCCCTCCAGTGACATGCCCTGCCGCCGATACCGCTCCAGCTGCGCCAGCAGCTCCGGCACGATCCGCTCCCCCGGCGCTGCCAGCGGAATACCCGGCGGATACAGATAGATCCATTCCGCACTGATGCGCCCCGCCGTATCAGGCAGCGGCAGTTCCTCCCAGGGGGCATCCTCCGCCGCAGAAAGGCGCATGATCTGTGGAAGGCGAAGCAAGGCATCCGAATGTACGGGTTCTTTTTCATACCGTTTCTTTTCTCCGACTTTATGCTTCGTTGTATTATCTATCGTCTCCGCCGCCCGGGCCAACCGCGCAAAATTCTCCCGGCTGTCCATGACGCTGCTTAACGCCAGTGCATAACTGCCCGCCGCCATTTCCAGTTCAATGCCAAACTGCTGCCGGAACTGCTGGCTTAATGCCTCTCCGCCGATGCCAGCATCTTTTCCCGAGAAAATCAGCTTGGACAGATCCAGCCCGTAGATACTGGCAGTGCCCACCACTTCCTCACCGACCAGATGCAGATGAGAAAGTTTTCCCATCTTTTTCCGAAATTCCGTTAAGTTATCCACATATGCCGCAAACGCCTGCGCTCCTTCCGTGGATAACCAGGCCATACACTGGTCAATGGAGGCCATCAGCACGTAAGAAGGGCTGCTGGTCTGATACACCCCCAGATAACGACTAAGCCGGTCTTCCAAAAACTGCGCCCGTTTCTCCGGCACCTGCCGGGATATATGCAGAAGCGCCGTCTGGGTCAGAGAAGGCAGCGTCTTGTGCACACTCTGGATCACCACATCCGCCCCCAGCTCCAGCGCACTGTCCGGAAAATAAGGCGAAAACGCCAGATGCGCGCCATGGGCCTCATCCACAATGAGAAAAAGCCCCCGTTCATGGACGATCTGTGCAATTTTGCGAATGTCAGATACCACACCGTCATAGGTAGGGGAGGTGACGATCACCGCCTGGACGCCAGGATGTTCTTCCAGCAGCCGTTCCACCCGTTCCGGAGAAATGCCGCCATTGAGGCCGTACCGCCGCTCCTGCTCCGGGTAAACATACACCGTTTCCAGATCCAGCAGCGACGCCGCATGATAGACGGCCTTGTGGCAATTGCGGGCCATGAGCAGCTTCCCGCCCTTGGGCACACAGGCGCTCACCGCCGCCAGAATGCCCGCTGAGCTTCCATTGATGAGAAAAAACGTACGTCTGGCGCCGTACACCCGGGCCGCCCGCTCCTGTGCCGCTTTCAGAATCCCTTCCGCGTGGTGCAGATTGTCAAACCCGTCGATCTCCGTGATATCGAAAGAGAACGGATCCGCAAATCCCCATTTTCCCATATTTCTCTTGTGGCCCGGCATATGAAACGGGCAGGCATCCCCCGCTCCGTAAGCTACCAGTTTCTCATACAAACTTTCCACTTCCTGCTGCTCCTTTTGCCCAGAACGTATGCATTTTCATGCACATTTTCTCCATCATACCATAAAAACCCCGGGTTGTCATTTCTGACAATCCCGGGGAACATCCTTCTTTTCATTCATTTACCTGCATCTTATTGTTGCCGCCTCTGGTACTGTCGTTTTGTGTCAACCTCACATACCCTGCAACCAAGACAAAATTCTTCAAATCATCCTCGCTCAACCCACGAAAAACAAACAAGTCATTATAGACAGGTATGGCTTCTGCCATATCCACAGCTTCTACATGGAACGCTCCGCTGACAAGATCAATCCCAACCAGCGCATTGCCTGTTCGGTAACACCGAATGTCTGGCCGTGTGCCGTCCTCTAATTTGTCGTTAGGGTGTGCATTCTCCATAATGTTGGCGACGGCAGCGGCCTGAAACGCATAGTCGTCGGCTTCATTTCCGCAATCTTTTCGGGAGTTAATTCGGATAAAATCATGCTGCTCTCCTCATTCCTCATAAATAGTTTTCCCAAATTCATACGCTTCTTTTAAGTGGTTGGTTTTGTCAATTTGAGGTTTCCCATTTGTATCACCACAACCGCCAGCCAAAAGCATTCCCTTATCATGAAAGCCGATATAGTTTATCACGGCAAATTTATAATAGGATACAGCCTGCTCATACGTCCAGAACAAATCATCAGCAGAAGTCATAAGCAATGCGGCATCTTTGACCGGGTATTTCTCATATCGGCCCAATGGAGGAGTTGGGTCTTCTTCTGCAATACAGTAAAATCTCTCAATAAATGCTTTTAACTTAGATGAAATTGTCCAGAACAGCAACGGCGAAGCAAAAACGATCAAATCAGCTGCTTTTATTTTGGGAACAAGTCCATTGAATCCGTCTTTCTGCACACAAGGCTTCCCATAGCGGCACGCATTACAGCCTATGCACCCTTTCACCTCAACTTTATTAAGCGAGATGATTTCTACATCATGTCCCGCATCCACAGCTCCCTGTGCGAAAGCGTTCACCAGTTGTCGCGTATTCCCTTTGGGGCGACCTCCACCCAATATCACCAATATTTTCTTCATAAATAGCTCCTTTGTTGAACGCATATCCCTGTGCCAACTTATAAAGGCCGCGGATTTCTCCACAAACTGGAAGTTGTCAATGTCTCAACAAATCAAATATCTACAACAACTCTGCAAGGCAATCCTGTCATCTCTGCATAATTCATTTATTTTTCTTCCATAGATTCCTTATTATCAACTTCATTTACCAGCAACATCTCTTTTGCACCTTCATAGGGTAATTCATACGGAGCTGTCGGCATATAACTAATTCCTGATTTACAAGTTACACACCGCATACAATGGGATATTTACCATCCATCCCTGGTCCATATATTTTAAAGCTGAAAAACGTACCGCTTTCTCAGGATGAAATTTATCACAATATGCTTTTAAACTCTGCGACCGTATATTCGTCTCTGCTTTTACTTCAACAGGTATAATCATATCCTCTTTTTGAATCATGAAATCCTGTTCAAAAGTCGCTTTTTCCGTTCCATAGTAATAGGGCGTATACGGGGTATCTGAAATGAACTGCTGCAGCACATATTGCTCCGTGAGAGCGCCCTTGAATTCTACAAAGATATCATTTCCTTCCAGTATAGATGTCGCCGGAAGTTCACTGAGCGCTCCAAGCAGTCCAACATCCAGCATAAATAATTTATACGCATTCATACTCTGATAAGCTTTTAAAGGCATATGCGGTTCGTTTACACGAGGAACCTTATAAATCAATCCGCAATCCAACAGCCATTGAATCGCTATTTCAAACTCACTGCTGCGGGCCCCCTTTTTTATCTGGCCAAAAAAGAATTTTTTATTTTCTTTTGCCAGCTGCATCGGAATAGAATTCCACACCATTCTGATTCTCGGCAATACTTTACTTTCAATATGCTTTCCAAAATCTCCTTCATACTGTCTTAATATATCACTTTGAATCTTTCTTACCTCTATATAATCTTTGTCCGCCCGAAAAGCATCAACGACTGCAGGCATTCCTCCGGTGTAATAATAATTTTTTAACCAGAAAAGATATTTGTCCGCGAAATTATCTATAATAGCATATTCCTTCGTTTTCAATGCATCGGCCAATCCATTTTCTCCCATAGCATATAAAAACTCTCTGAAGTTAAGCGGATATAAATCCAGCAGATCAACCTTCCCCACCGGATACGATACGCCTTCATGGATTGCTACCCCCAACAGCGATCCCGCCGCTACAATATGATATTCCGGCGCCTCTTCACAAAAATACTTCAAAGATTCCAGCACTTTTGGCGCATTCTGAATCTCATCCAGAATAATCAATGTATCCCCGGGAGTGATGGTTACGCCTGATTCAATATTTAAATTCATAATGATCCGTTTAACATCAAAATCATTTTCAAAAACCGCATCCATCCGTTGATTATTATAAAAAGAAATATATGCTGTTTTCTCATAACAGTTTTTTCCAAATTCTTTCATCAGCCATGTTTTTCCAACCTGTCTGGCGCCCATGATAATTAAAGGTTTTCTTTTTTTCTTCTCTTTCCACTGTAAAAGATCATCCATCGCAAACCGAAGCATTATCCCACCATCCTTTCCCAAATAGTATATCGCATTTTTTCAGATCTATTCAAGTATATTTTTCACATTTTTTCTTACCTATACATCTCCTGATCTTACATTTTTTCTTCTCTATTCATAACAAAAAGCGTATGAACTCATCAAAACTTCATACGCTTTTTCACAGATACTTTTATTGTTTGGTTTACAAACTGGAAGTTGTCCGTTTCTATGGAAAATATAATCTGATTGTTCTATAATATCCACCATGTTCCATCTTGGTGCTGCTGCAAAGAGCCAAGCGCCTCTGATAACACATTTCCCTTGAAATCTCTCACGATCACTTTTTCATAATATTTATATTCTTCGGTTGCACAGTCTTTTTCATCGTCCCAGCCCTCTTCCACCCAGGCTGAGAGATATACTTTTCCATCCGCTATCATCATTACACTTTCATTGGGATTCTTGGGAAATCTAAAACTTTCCGGATAATAGCTGGTAAACGTATCATCCTCGCTTGTAATGTGAACATCCTCTCCGATAATGCGCAGATTATAAGGGTCTACGTCCCCTATATTCAGTTGTGTGATCAACTTCGGGGGATTATCTGGAAGATACTGGAATAGAGCGATTTTCCCGCTATTATAATCTCCCTGTAAAAGCCAAAAAGAATTCTTTAGATAAACCGGTTTTCCATATAATACATTTCTCTGCTTTTGAAATGGCTCATAAATTTTACCAGTATCATAATCATAAAAAGATATCGTTGAACCTTGATACCCGCCTTTTTTTGACCATTCAATCATATCATAAAAGTCCGTTGTATCACTCATTGCATAACCGACACCTTTCTGTTGTCACAACATTGCGTATTCTTCTTTTTCTATCCCCAAAGGATACCTGCTAAAACAGCAAGGGAAATTCAAATTCTTCTCCTGGGGAGAAAGGAGATTCACCGGATATTTCCGTAACTTTAAAGTTTGCTCCATTCCATCCGTTGATTTTGATAATGCCCTTCACACTCCCATCTTTTGATGCATAGACCAGTTCTCCGTTTCCATTATCGACAAAAGTTCCTTCTGTTTCGCCCTGTCTGTAAATGGAAATCACAGCCTCATCTCCGCCTTCCCAGTTCTGCCTGGTAATCAAAGAACTGTATACAGCATCGGTTCCCTGATTGTCTACAAATGTTCCATACTTTGCGGAAGTTTCCGGCATAACAAATGCTTCCCCTTTTATCTTCGCTAACTCTCTTGCCAGAATATAAGCCCTGTTTTTTGTAATTTCCTCCAGGAAAGAATTCTGAAGGAGCGGATACATGCTACCATTTTCTTCTCTGGATCCAACATTTAATAAAATTACTTCTTCTTTCATATTTATCCAGTTTCTCTGCTTGGTAAGAAGGTTCTCCTTCGTCCGCTGATCCGCCAAATTGCTGAATCTGCTCCAAAGATTATTCAATTCCGTATCCCATATCGTATAAAGCCATTGAGCGGCTACATTCATTTCGCTCTGCGTTTGTGCTGCCTCAGCTAATGGGGTATACTTTTGTGTAATCTTCTCAATATTTGTTAATTCTTCCTGTAGAGATGTGGAGTCAGATACTACATCATCTACATCTGCTTTAATATCCATAGAATAATCATAAGTAAAATCAATTCTCAGTTCTTCATTCGATTCAAGTTCATCATTTTCACTGCTTGTAGAAGCGGTCTGTTCTTTCACCGGAGAATTTTCGATTCCTGTATTCTCCTTACCACATCCGGTACAAATTCCCACGATCAACACCAATGCCAGCATATGGATTCTTTTTTCCATGTATCCATATTTTTCATTGAACGGACTGTTCTGTAACATAAACCACCAAAACCACATAACATTCACCGCCCTAACTTCCGATCGAAATGCGTCTGATTTTCCTGCTGCCATGCCATTACATAATCTTTTTCCCCGGTAGCTTCATCCAGGCCACTATACTGAATCTCAAATCCTTCTCTTCGATAAAAAGATACTGCCCGTGTATTTTTGCAATATACGTTCAAAAACAATTTGTTCCTTTTATCCTTCGCATAATTCAACAGGATTTTACCTATACCCTGCGCCTGCATTTCATCAGAAACAAAAATGCCCTCTATATATTCATCGTTCAGCCCTATAAAGCCTTGTATTTCCTGATTATCCTCATAGACATAGACCGTTGCCTGTAACAACAGTTCTTTTACCAATTCAAAATTACTTTTCCAATATTGAGCAGGAATAAAATCATGTGCCTTTATATTGGTATTTAACCAGATCTCTGCAACTTTATTTATATCTGCTTTTCGTAATTCTCTGATCATAACAGTGACACTCCTGCATATCCCGATTTAGCATTCTACATTTTCTCTTATCCTGCGAATCCTTTTCCAATAACAGCCGCTTGTTTTTCCCTTCGCACATTATATCATGATTCGCACATTATATCATAAAAATAACGACACCGTATGCCGCAACACACAATGCCGTTATCTTTATCTTCTTACTCCTGCCTGTCGTCGTAGCTGTCCAGGAAATGATGCTTTTTCCCGCCCTGCTTATAGGCGATCACCGTATCCAGGTTTACATTTTCCACACTGCGGAAAATATGGGCCTCCACATCGGGATTTTTCTCCTTCATGGTGCGGATGAGCTCCTTGATCTCTACCCGTTTGGAACGATTTTCCTCGTTGTTGCAGGTGGTACACGTGTCCGTGAACTTGCAGGCGCACTGGATGAAATGCAGGTGGTTGTAATCCCGCCACGCCTTGATGTCATCCTCCCGGATGAGGTACAGCGGGCGGATCAGCTCCATGCCCTCAAAGTTGGTACTGTGCAGCTTGGGCATCATCGTCTGGATCTGGGCGCCGTAGAGCATGCCCATGAGAATCGTCTCGATGACATCATCGTAGTGATGGCCCAGGGCGATCTTATTGCAGCCCAGCTGTTTTGCAAAATTGTACAGGTGGCCGCGGCGCATTCTGGCGCACAGATAACAGGGGGATTTCTCCACATGGTACACCGAATCAAAAATATCGGATTCGAAAATCTCCACCGGAATGTGCAGCTTCTTGGCGTTATCCTCGATGACCTGCCGGTTCTCAGGGCTGTAGCCCGGATCCATGACAATGTATTTTACCGAAAAAGGCACCTTGCTGTATTTCTGCAGCTCCTGAAACAGCTTAGCCATCAGCATGGAATCCTTGCCGCCGGAAATACAGACCGCCACGCAGTCTCCCTCTTTTACCAGCTCATATCGGCGCACTGCTTTTGTAAACTGACACCAGATGGAACGGCGGAACTTCTTCATCAGGCTCCGCTCCACCTTCTCACAGACATCTTCCTCCCGCTTCATCTCGTCCATAAGCCAGCCCAGATAACCGCCTGCCAGGCTGTACGCCTCATAACCGGCCTCTTCCAGCTCTGCCGCCGCATCCACGCTGAATCGGCCTCGCGTACAATAAATTACCAGCTTCTGCCCGGCAAATTCCGAATGTTCTTTGACGGCCTCCACCAGTCCCTCCGCAGGCATATGGATGGCCCCGGGCACCATGCCGTAGGCCACATCCTGATCGCCTCTCATATCGATGAGCCGGTAACTGCCCGGCTCTAATTTTCTAAATTCCGCAACTGTTATTTCCATTATATTCGCTCCATAAATTAACGCTTATTTTACAGCAACTATCATACCTTTTTGCTTCCATTCTTGTCAACACGTAGAAGTTTCTCACATAAATCGAAAACATCCAATCCGATTGGCTCATTTATCATTCTTCATTGGGAAAACTTTTCATACACATCAAACAGTCTATCCCCCACAAAATAAACAAAGTGTGTAAGTCTTGCATTCATTCCTCAACCTACACACTTTATCTATTTCTTTTAAATTCTCTTTACTGAATCAACGCCAGTCCCGGATTCAACATATCCTGGATAACTTCTGTGGGGATGACGAATTCCGGGCATCCCATGGACGCAGGCGCCACCTCTGCCTCGTCAAAGGCAATGACCAGTTTTCCATCACTGTTGATGTAGAAGTTCTGATTCTCCCGGATCTGCCTGAAATTCCACTCCGGGAAGTCCTCCTCATCCAGAAAATACCTGTTGCTGTCATCCTCTTCCATCTGTTCCTTCATCTGTTTCCTGATTTCATCACTGATGGCGGTGGTATAATCACTGCCACTTCTGAACAGGTTGGACAGCGTTAATTCCGTTCCGGTGGTTTTATCCAGATGATAATACCGGTTCGTCTCCACAGCATCCCCTGCAGTCTGCAATGCACTGACCTTGATGGAATACAGCTTGTCATTGTCGGTTACCACATCATAGGAAATGTTCAGGCCTTCATACCCTTCTCCGTTTTCCTCCATGGACTGCTTGAATTCTTCCACAAACTGATCGGTATAGGACTGAATGTTCGCATTGATTTTTGCCACGTTATCCTGCAGCTCCTGACTGCCGTTCTCATCCCCGGCACTCATCTGCGGTACGTTTACGTCTGCCTGATAATGTTCCTCATCCACCTGGAAATCCCGGAAAGTCACAGTTTTCACGATAACACCCAACACCGGGATCTTCTCCATGGCCATGCTGACAGATGCGCTGCTGTTGGCCAGAACAGTGATGCACACCGCTGCTGCAGCGGCTGTCATACCGGCACCCTTCCAAAATGATCTTCTCTGCCTCTGTATCTTATCCCCATTTTGCTTTTTCATTGCCCGGATGGCCTGCTCCATGCGGAAAATGCCCTCCTCCGGGACCGGAATTGCCTGATACTGTTTTTTTAGCTTCTGCATATACAGTTCCATCCTGCATTCCCCGGCTTCATTTTTCTTTTCTTCTCTGTCCTTCATTTAAACGATCCCCTCTTTCCTGTTCTGCTGCTTCCGGCCCCTGCCGGTTCCTCCAGATACCCCCGCAGCTTTTTCAGCGCCCGGTAAAGCCGGGATTTCACGGTATTGACGTTTTCTTTTTCCGTATCCGCGATCTCATCCAGTGTCATATCTTCAAAATATTTACAGATCACCACGGTGCGCTCCTTCTCGTCCAGCTGCTGCAATGCCCGGTAAAGATCGGTTTCCTCGTAGGTATCCTCCCGTCCTTCCTCGGGCAGCTCCTCGCCTGCTGCCACTTCCCTGCGGTTCCTGCGCAGGAATTCCCGCGCCGTATTGATCATAATTCTGTAAACCCATGTATCTGCAAACCGTGGATATTTTAGCTGCTCTGCGGCAGCAATGGCCCGACAGGCTCCTTCCTGCACGATATCCATGGCATCTTCCGCATTGCACGCATAGCAGAATGCCAGCCGGTAATATTTGTCATACTGTTTTACCAGCGTTGCATGGATCACTTCTTCCGGTGTCTGCACATCTCTCATGTCTACCACCTCGTATTTCTTTGTAGCTACATATATTAGACCACGAAACCGAAAAAATAGTTTCACTTTTCTTTTTTTAATTTCTTAAATTTTTATGATGATTGCAATTACCCGATTGACTTTTGGTTACCATAAAGTCATACTGATAGTAACAGAAGATTTTCTTCTTATGAACGGAAAGGATGTGATTACCGATGGACATTACAGTCTCCGGTGATATTGAGCAGGAATTTCTTGCGCTTGTCCGTGATATTTTGGAAGACACAGAATTTCAGAAATTAAGTCTGTACCGGCAGCACAGAAAGACAACCAGACTGATGCACAGCATCAACGTCTCCTATATTTCCTGGCTGATCGCCAGAAAGCTGGGATGGGACGCGACCGCAGCCGCAAGAGCAGGTCTGCTGCATGACTTTTTCTTATACGCATACGGCGAAGATACCCCCTCCGGCAAGCTGATGGCCTTTGACCACCCGCGGACAGCTGCGAAGAACAGTGCAGAGCGCTTTGACATTTCCGAGAAGGAGCGTAAGGCAATCCTGTCCCACATGTTCCCTCTGGGGCCTGTGCCCACCAGCAGAGAGGCCTGGCTGCTCACGTTTACCGATAAGGTGTGCGCTTCCGTGGAATTCTTCCACGTGGACATTGCGCTGGCAAGAGAAGGACGGATTACCATTCTGCCCGCTTAATATCATTTATCAAAAAAATTACCACCTTTTACATTTATATTCTGTGGGTGGCAGAACGACCGAAAAGGACTGTCTGTACTAGGCAGTCTCTTTTCTTTTTCATTTGTCTCATATGAAATGAAAAGAGACTCCGCGTCACAGATTGCTCTGCGTCGCGTCAGCTCTTTTTCTGAGGTATATATGGGTAATATGAAAATAATGATATTGGCTGATATTACCGGATCGCCTTGAACGCCTCATCCAGATCCTGGATGATATCGTCAATGTTCTCCGTTCCGATGGAGAGACGGATGGTATTCTTGTAGATACCCTGCTCCTTTAACTCCTCCTCGTTCAGCTGGGAATGGGTGGTGGAAGCCGGATGGATGACCAGGGACTTCACATCTGCCACGTTTGCCAGCAGGGAGAACAGCTCCAGATTGTCGATGAAGTCGCGGGCTTTCTTCTCGTCGCCCTTGATCTCGAAGGTGAAAATGGAACCGCCGCCATTCGGGAAATATTTCTTATATAATGCCTGCTGCTCCGGATCATCGGTAACAGAAGGATGATGTACGCGCTCTACCTGCGGATGGTTGTTCAGGTACTCTACCACCTTTAATGCGTTCTGTACATGACGCTCTACGCGCAGGGACAGTGTCTCCAGGCCCTGCAGGAAAATGAATGCATGGAACGGAGAAATGGTTGCTCCTGTGTCACGCAGCAGGATCGCACGAATCTTGGTGACAAATGCTGCCGGGCCAACTGCCTTGGTGAAGCTGATGCCGTGGTAGCTCGGGTTGGGCTCTGTGAGAGACGGGAACTTGCCGGATGCCTCCCAGTCAAACTTACCGCTGTCTACGATAACGCCGCCAATGGTTGTTCCGTGGCCGCCGATGAACTTGGTTGCGGAATGTACCACGATGTCTGCGCCGTACTCAATCGGGCGTACCAGATAAGGGGTTGCGAACGTATTGTCTACAACCAGCGGGATCTTGTGCGCATGCGCGATCTTTGCCACCTTCTCGATATCTACCACATCGGAGTTGGGGTTGCCCAGTGTCTCGATGAAAATTGCCTTAGTGTTCTCTTTGATGGCTTTCTCAAAAGCGCCTTCCTCGAAAGGATCTACGAAATCAGCGTTGATGCCGTACTCCGGAAGGGTATGTGCCAGCAGATTGTAAGTACCGCCGTAAATATTTTCAGCAGCAACGATATGATCGCCGTTGTGTGCCAGGTTCTCGATGGTGTATGCAATGGCAGCTGCACCGGATGCAACAGCCAGTGCTGCAACGCCGCCCTCTAAGGCTGCGATTCTCTGCTCAAAAACATCCTCGGTGGGGTTGGTCAGACGGCCGTAAATGTTGCCGGCATCTGCCAGGCCGAATCTGGCCTCTGCATGGTCGCAGTTGCGGAATACATAGGAAGAGGTCTGGTAGATCGGCACGGCTCTTGCGTCAGTGACCGGATCCGGATTCTCCTGTCCTACATGAAGCTGTAAAGTCTCGAATTTGAATTTTCTGTCTGCTCTCTTAATTTTTTCACCCATTTTATATATCCTCCATTTTTTAATATTACTTTTACTTTTCCTATATCATTATTTTCTTATCTTTATCTCTCAAATTATTCCGTGCTTCACACGCTCACCATGCATGCTCCGCTATCCACATACTGTGAAATAGTGCTTTGCTTTTATGTTCATGGGAAAATACATCACGAAGCCTTTTCCCGCGATTGTGCAAACACAAATGATATTTAGCCCTTCCGCCTCTTACTCTGTAAACAGAGGTGTGGAATAATATCGGTCTCCGCTGTCGGGAAGCAGTGCCACGATGGTCTTGCCCTCATTCTCCGGACGCTGTGCCAGCTGCAGTGCTGCGTACAGGGCTGCACCGGAAGAAATACCGGTGAGGACGCCCTCGGTTCTTGTCAGCTCCTTGGATGTCTCGAAAGCTTTCTCGTTCTCCACAGGGATGATCTCGTCATAAATCTGTGTGTTCAGCACTTCCGGAACAAATCCTGCGCCGATACCCTGAATCTTGTGCGGGCCGGATTTTCCTTCGGAAAGCACCGGGGAAGTTGCAGGCTCAACAGCCACGATCTTCACTTCCGGCTTCTTGCTCTTCAAGAACTCACCGATACCGGTTACGGTTCCGCCGGTACCAACACCAGCTACAAAAATGTCAACAGCACCCTCGGTGTCATTCCAGATCTCCGGGCCGGTGGTCTCTCTGTGAACCTTCGGGTTTGCCGGGTTGTTGAACTGTCCCGGGATGAAGCTGTTCTCAATGGTTGCTGCCAGCTCATCTGCCTTGGCGATGGCCCCCTTCATGCCCTTGGCGCCGTCTGTCAGAACAATCTCTGCACCGTAAGCTTTCAGGATGTTTCTGCGCTCCACGCTCATGGTCTCCGGCATGGTGAGGATCACGCGGTAGCCCTTGGCTGCTGCGATGGCTGCCAGGCCGATACCGGTGTTACCGGAAGTGGGCTCAATGATGACGGAGCCGGGCTTTAACTGACCGCGCTCTTCTGCATTCTCGATCATCGCCTTGGCGATACGATCCTTTACGCTTCCTGCCGGGTTGAAATACTCCAGCTTCACCAGAAGTCTTGCTTTCAGGTTGTATTTCTTCTCAATATTCACTGCCTCAACCAGAGGTGTATTTCCAATCAGTCCTAATGTTCCTTTATAAATAGCCATTGTCTGTTCCATCCTTTCCTTTTTTCAAATCTGATTTTTTCATATGATCCCATTTACCATCGGTTGCTTTATCTGTTCAGGCAGCTGCACATGACGGCTGCGTCCATCTTGCCGCTACACATTCGCTGCATCCAACAACGATCCGTACTGCTCTGTGCCTTATACCTCATATGCATCTCCTCTTTTCTTAATTTGTATTCTCTTGCTTTCCTACTAAGTTTTGTTTTCCTATATGTTCCGTAGGAATTAAGTAGATTGTATTTCCTTTTTCTGGATTTGTCAATACCTTTTTTTTAAAATCTGCGTGAACTGTTAGATCACGTAGTCGTTTCCCATTTCCTGGTGCCACTCGATGAGATCAGCCAGCGTATATTTGTCCACCACGCTCTTGATGGCCTGATCCAGCTCCTTCCACAACCGCAGTGTCACGCACTCTGATGCCCGGGAGCAGTCGTTGTCCTCGCCCATGAGGCAGTCCACCGGCGCCAGGCTGCCTTCTGTCAGCCGCAGAATCATGCCTACCTTGTAATCCTCCGGCTTTTTCGTCAGCCGATAACCGCCCTGGGGACCGCGGATGCTCCGCAGGTATTCCGCCCGCACAAGCACGGAAATGATCTGCTCCAGATATTTCACAGAAATGTCCTGTCGCTTTGCAATGTCCTTCACCCGCACGGGTTCATCTGTATCGTGGAGCGCAATGTCCAGCATGAGCCGCAGCGCATATCTTCCCTTCGTTGAAATTTTCATATGATATCCCTTCCTTACCTTATATAGTCTTTTGAGATTTTCTCGGTTTTTTCATTCGTTTCTTATATCATACTATCCTGATAGGAAAAAAGCAACCTCTTTTTCCTATATATTTACAGGGATACAGTTTTGCGAATGGCGCGCGTGAACTGCAGAATAGCGCGGATGACAAGGGCATGCAAAAAGGAGGCACAGGAATCTCTTCCCGCACCTCCCAAAGGGGTATCTCATATTCTTTTGTCGTGTTTTCCCGGATCAGCGCCGCATCAGATACAGCACGCCTCCGAAAAATCCAAGCCCCGCGCTGATATAAAGCGCTCCGACCATAATCAGCATCAGGCTCTCTCCCAGCGGATGTCCTGTAGCCAGCGCTCCCACCGTCATCACGGCAAATCCGATCACAAACGATGCTGCGATCGTGTACAGGAGAAATATCGTATTGGTGCTGATCTTGCATTTATCGTGTAAATGATCTGCTTTTTCATATAAATAACGCATCTGTTTCTCCTCCTTACTGTCTTTCATTGTAAAGAGGATATATGAAATCTGCTTTTCCTTTATGTAAAAATTATGTTATAGATGCCAGGGTCGAAAGGTCCAAAAGACGGTTGTGCTTGCACAATAAGACTTTTGAACTTGAGACCTGCCCCAATATGAGGATAAAAGTTCGACGCATGTCGAACGATATCCGAATGTGGGGGAGAATTGCGGGAGTACAACGTACGGAGCAATTCGAAAGGCATCGTTCTCTTTCTGTAAGGCATCTGGGTTTTTACTTAAGGAACGCCCGGAATGCCAGGTAGTTTTCATACAGATCGGCCTTGGAAATGACCTCATAGGGTGAATGCATGGAGATCACCGGCACGCCCAGGTCGATGGTGTCGATGTTCATCTGTGCCACAAATTTGGCGATGGTTCCGCCGCCGCCGAAATCTACCTTGCCCAGCTCGCCGGTCTGCCAGATGACGCCGTTTTCGTCAAAAATCTTCCGCAGGAAAGCGATATACTCCGCATCCGCGTCGCTGGAATTGCCCTTGCCGCGCACGCCGGTAAATTTCATCATGCCTGCACCGCAGGACAGATAGAACGCATTGTTTTTCTCGCTGACGGACGGATAGTTGGGATCGAAGGCCGCATCCACATCAGCGGAAATACACTTGGACACCGCACGCACGGCTGCCGGTGATGCCCCAAAGGACGCCGCAATAGCGTCGATGAGGTCGGTAAACAGGGCGCTCTGGATGCTGGTGGTACCCTCGCTGCCGATCTCTTCCTTGTCCACCAGAACGACCATCACCGTGTGCTCCGGGGACGTCTCGTCAAACATGGCTTTCTGGGCCGCATAGGCGCACACCCTGTCGTCATGGCCATAACCGCCGATGAGAGAACGATCCAGGCCCACGTCGGAGGGCTGGAATGCAGGAACGAGAGAAAGCTCTGCGCTTAGGAAATCTGCCTCCTCGATGCCGTATTTTTCCTTAAAAATATGGAGCAGGTTGTTTTTCACCGTCTTGTCTTTATCATTGTCCGCTGCCTGATAAGGGATATTGCCAAACCAGATATTCAGATCCTCACCCTCAATGGCCTCGCCCAACGGTTTCTTATTCTGCTTGGCCGCTAGATGGGGCAGAAGATCACTAATGTAAAACACCGGATCCGCCGCATCCTCGCCGATCTTCACAGTCAGCACACTGCCGTCCTTCAACGCCACCACGCCGTGCAGCGCCAGCGGAATTGCCGCCCACTGGTATTTGCGCAGACCGCCGTAATAGTGGGTTTTGCCCAATGCTACGCCATCCGACTCATAGAGCGGCATCTGCTTCAGATCGATCCGCGGGCTGTCGATGTGCGCACCCACAATGCGGATGCCGTCCTCGGCCACATCCCGACTGCCCACCCGGATCAGATAAATATTTTTGCCCCGGTTGTTATAATACACCTTATCGCCCGGCACCAGCTTTGTGCCGAACCGAAAAAGCCGGTAGCCCTGGCGCTTCGCTTCCTCCTCCACATACGTGCAGGCCTCCCGCTCCGTCTTGGATTCCCCGAGAAATGTCTTGTACTCCTCGGCAAAATCAAAGATCTCTTTCATCAGCGCTTCGTCTGCCACTTCATATACATTGGTTCTTTTATAAGAAAATTCATCCATTTTATGACACTCCTTTCCTGCTGTCACGCTTTCTTCATTGTACTGCAGGAAAGCGGGAAAGACAATGCAAAATCCCACACCTGTAACCATTGAAACTCCAACACCCGCAGCCGTCGAAAGTCCCCTCCTACTCCAGAAACAGTTTTACAACAACTGCAAGGAATACGATCTTAGCCACCCATTCTACCCAGCCAAAGCCTTCCTGCAGCCGGTATCCTGTCGCCGATCCTTCCTGCGGCTTTCCATTTTCCCTTATCTGGGAAATATCACGGCTTTCCATGATCGCTCTGAGCAGTATATGCAATATTACCATCAGAAAACTTACCCAATATAAAATACCCAGTACCGGCTGTTCTGTCAGATATGTTTTCCCGGCATAAAAAACACTTACGCACAAAAGCACTACCAACAGGAACTGCGACTGCAGCTGTTCTTTCAGATCCAGATTTTCCTGCTGCAACAGGGGCTGCTGCTCCTGTCCCTTGATTGCCCGATAATAGCTGGTCTTATTCACCGTGCACACATGTTCCCAGCCTTTCTCCCCGGCCTCCGTCCAGGACAGCGTAAAATATCTGTCCGGCACGACTGCATACTGCTCCGGCTCGCCCTTTTCCCAGCAAAAGCACCACACATTTCCACCAGTCAGACGCCAGCCCTTCTGCGAAATCCGATTAAGGAAACGGGTCTTTCCCTCAATTCCCATTCCATCTATGACGTTCAACTGGTACATATATATCCCCTCCTTTTCCATAGCATAACATCCTCACAACCCTGTGCCAAGACTAAAGTTCCCCATAAAATAACGGCCTGCATTTCACACAGACCGTCATTTTTCTATGTCCTTAGATCGCCTCCAGCGCCTGAGCAATGTCTGCGATGAGGTCTTTTTTGTCCTCCAGGCCGCAGGAAATCCGGATCAGCCCTGCCGGGATGCCTGCTGCAGCCAGCTGCTCATCGTTCATCTGCCGGTGGGTGGAGGTTGCTGGGTTCAGACAGCACGTTCTGGCATCGGCCACATGGGTCTCGATGGCTGCCAGCTTCAGATTTTTCATGAACTTCTCTGCCGCTGCTCTTCCGCCCTTTAACTCGAAGGAAACGACGCCGCAGCCGCCGTTGGGCATGTATTTCTGCGCCACCTGATAGTATTTATTGGAGGGCAGGCCGGGGTAGTTGACGAACGCCACCTTCTCCTGGCTTTCCAGAAATTCAGCCACTGCCTGTCCGTTTTCCACATGTCTCGGCATGCGCACATGCAGGGATTCCAGTCCCAGATTCAGGATAAACGCATTCTGTGGGGACTGGATGCAGCCCAGGTCACGCATAAGCTGGGACGTACATTTCGTGATAAATGCCCCCTCTTTGCCGAATTTCTCTGCATAGGTAATGCCATGATAGGACTCATCCGGCGTACACAGTCCCGGGAACTTGTCTGCGTGGGCCATCCAGTCAAATTTGCCGCTGTCTACAATTGCACCACCCACAGCAGCTCCATGACCATCCATGTATTTTGTAGTAGAATGCGTTACAATATCTGCCCCCCACTCAATCGGCCGCAGATTTACCGGTGTGGGAAAAGTATTATCCACGATCAGCGGTACACCATGAGCATGGGCTGCTTTTGCGAACTTTTCAATATCCAGTACCGTCAGCGCCGGGTTGGCAATGGACTCCCCGAATACCGCTCTTGTATTCTCCCGGAAAGCTGCGTTCAGCTCTTCTTCGGAACAGTCCGGATCCACAAACGTTACATCAATGCCCATTTTCTTCATTGTTACGGAAATCAGATTGTATGTTCCGCCATAAATAGATGAGGAAGAGACAATATGGCTGCCTGCCTCGCAGATGTTAAACAGGGCAAAAAAGTTTGCCGCCTGTCCGGAAGAAGTAAGCATTCCTGCAGTACCACCCTCCAGTGCCGCGATCTTCGCCGCCACATGGTCATTGGTTGGATTCTGGAGTCTGGTATAGAAATAGCCGGATGCCTCCAGATCAAATAACTTACCCATATCCTCACTGGTATCGTATTTGAAGGTGGTTGACTGAATGATCGGAATCTGTCTCGGCTCTCCATTGCCGGGAGTATAACCTGCCTGCACACATTTTGTGTTAATTGAATAATCCATAGTTTTCCTCCACATTTGTATGATATTTCTTATTTTCTATGTTATACGCATTTCCTACTCCTGTAAAGGGAAAAGAATCCTGTTTCTCACATACTTTACATCTTTGCGGACGAATCAACTTCAGCTTCCGCCTAATCTTACGGAAATGTCCTTATTGGGGCAATGTGTCTTTATATTGTTTGTAGTCCCCTTCTGTAAGCAGCTTTTCATATGCATTATAAGCATCCTGTAAACTGTCATATTTTTTCGCAGCACCCGCTATTTCCGTTCTCACACTTGCATTTAAATGACCGGCAATTGCTATATAATCAGGACCATAACCGACCCGTTTCGCAGTTGTTGACTCTGAAACATAGAATTTATTATCTGCTGTACAGATAATTACCGGAATCTTTTTACCTTCGCCAACCTCATTTGTATTTGCTGAAGTCCAAATCATACAACGCTTGGATGCCGTAGAAGGATTTCCATAAAATGCCCATGTTCCCCGCTTAAGCAAACTGTCAGACTCCATTTTGTCCACAATTTTAGAAACCATCAACGACTTCTGGCATCTGGAATCAATCTCAAATGTTCCCTTCACACCATTCAGGGCACCGCTCTCCTTCAAAAGCTTATCAAAATCTTCATTCATATTGAACCAGTTTGTTTTTATGCTATCTCCGTCTCCATCCTTCCACTCAAACAGTATACCTGTTTCCGGATTTATGGAAACTTCACATATACCACCCGGAACCGGATAGCCTTTCCAGTGCACGGTATCAGGATCACTGTTTGAATGAGAAATTCCGGCAATCGTAACCGTATCTGCTGACTGCCATTTTGCAATTTTCTGTTTCAGATGAACAATCTCCTTCACATCCTCTTTTTCTTCTATTCCCGTCTCTATCATCCCTTTGCTATACGCTGTTCGAACATTCTCAAGATCCGTTGACTCCCGGCTTCTCTCCACATATTTTGAATAAGTTGGCATAAGAATTCCTATAAGAATTGCCAGAATTGCAACTACGATCACCAGCTCTACCAATGTAAATCCTTTATTCCTGTCTTTTTGCATAGTTCACCTCAAAATATTCAAAGCAACAGCTATTACTGTCTGCTATTACTGTCTGCTATTACTGTCTTTTATTATCATAGCATTATGATAATATCAATGCAATATCAGTAATTTCCGAAAAAATTACCAAATAACAAATAAGTTATGATCATTCTCATAAATAAAAAAGCGCCTGTTCCATAAATTTTCTTATTTCTGCCTCGGACAACTGTAAAGCAAATCTTATTTTACTATTTAGAGATTCTTCTAAATAGTCGTTGACTCCTCCAAACATCTGTGTTATAAAGTAATTAGAAACTTTTCTAAATAGATTCATCAACAAAAGATATATACAGAAAAGGATGCTGTTTCACATGGGATTTGCAGAGACATTTAAAGCACTTTCCGATCCTGCCCGCCGGGAAATCCTGACACTTTTGAAGGACGGAAGACTGTCTGCCGGAGAGATTGGCGCACATTTTGATATGACAGGGGCAACGATTTCTTATCACCTGAGTATTTTAAAGAAATCCGGCCTTATTTTTGAGCAAAAAGAAAAGAACTATATTTATTACACACTGAATACTTCGGTCGTAGAAGAAGTATTGCTCTGGCTGTCAGACCTGAAAGGAGGCTCTTCCGATGCCGAAAGAAAATAGAAAATTTTTCCTCGTAACCTGTATCATCACGATTCTGCCCATGTTCCTGGGTCTCTTCCTGTGGAATCGTCTGCCTGACCAGATTGCCACGCATTTTGACTTCAACGGTACACCGGACGGATACAGCAGTAAAAGATTTGCTGTCATCGGTATTTATGTATTCTGCCTGTTTATGCACATATTCTGTGCCGTAGTGACATGTCTCGATCCAAAGAAAAAGAACGTCAGTCCCAAAGTTTATCGTCTGATCCTGTGCATTTGTCCACTGGTTTCTCTCTGGTGCGCCGCACTGATCTACAGTAATGCGCTGCACGCCCCGCTTCACTTCATCAACTGGGGCAGTCTTCTCATGGGTGTTATCTTTCTTGTTACCGGAAACTATCTGCCCAAGTGCAGGCAAAATTACACCATCGGCATCAAACTGCCCTGGACGCTGGACGACGAAGAAAACTGGAATTATACTCACCGACTGGCCGGCAAATTATGGATGATCGGAGGCGTACTCATCATCCTTCTTGGTTTTCAGACAGTTGTTCCACCTATGGCAGTGTCCCTGACCATTGTGGTTGTGATGACTATGATTCCGGCGATTGCATCCTATCTCTACTATAAAAAACACTAAGATGAGATATGCATGCATTCTTTTTGGATTTTTTGTAATTACGGCTCCCAGCGATAATGTCCTACAATATCGTCCCTTTTTTCCAAAATATCCTGTTCATAAGATTTTTGCCAGGGGTCATTGTGATGGATGATATATGGAATCCCCTTTTCATTGCGCCTGTCCGATACAATTGCTATATGCTTTTGAAAGATAACAATATCACCGCCCTGCCATTCTTCTGTTTGAAATACATCTGTAGTCAGGCTTCTGGCATGATTTTTAAAAAATATCTGCAGGTTTTTCACCCGGCGAAAATCAATATCGGCATCCGGCTGCGCAACCTCATACGCATCCGGATGCTCCTTTATATCCTTTTCCACCAGCGCCTTGAGATCGTATCCGGCAGCTTTCATCGCAAACGCCACCACATCCGTACATACACCATAGCCATCATCCGGATAACCGTTTTCATAGTATTTACTCTTATATTTTGGCTTTGTATTCACATAAGCAAGCGCTCCCTGCAAAATGTCCGTCTGGTCATCTATTCCATCCTGATCCGCATCCGATTCACTGTGAATCTGTGTAAATTCCATTTCTGCCAGATCAGGCAATCTTTCTGGAGAAGTATGCTGGTATCGACATATAATCCCACCAATAACCAGGAGTGCCATCACACCTGCAATTCCCAAGAAGATACATAAGTTATATAGTCGTTTTTGTTTTCTCATTACCTGCCACTGCTCCTTCAATTATGCAAAATAAAAAAAGAGACCATACAAATCTGTACGGTCTTTCTCTTTCATGAGACATCGGGGATTCGAACCCCACAACAAACTCGTGAAAAGACCATAAAAAGGAGGTTTTTGAAGCTGCCATCTCATTTTGACAACAAATCTGACAACAAAATCTACTATCCAGATTCAACAAGATTTTCATTGCATCCCTGATTTCTCACTGTTATAATTAAGATATGGGTGTTGCCATAACGGTAGGCGGTTAGTCCTTCTCCAGAGGGACTGCGACCCTCTGATTACATAGAAACCCGAAAGGGAATCCACTGGAAAGGAGGGCTAAGCCATGAGTATCTTGGATTTCATTGCAGTCGCAAGCTTCGGTTTGACCTGCTTTTGTGCCGGATACACATTCGGCAAAGATAGTAATAAGACGCAAAAATAGCCGCCCAAGTCTGACAAACTAAGTAAGCGGCAATTTTTGCTAAATACTTTTATTGGACTAACCGTCTATCGGTAGCACTCTTTTATATCATCATATTATCACGCCTAACTCAAAATGTCAAAAATTTTCTATATATGCATCTTTCGTTTCCCCTTCGTCCGTCATACTCAGGTTGTACACACAATACTATGAAAGGAGTTTATACAAATGAGCGCAACCAAAAATTTAATCATGACTTATGAAGAGATGATCGGCAAAGATCTGGATGATTTTACAGACAAAGACTTCTTGAAAATCGAAACAACGGACATTCTTCAGAACACAGCCCTTCCATGCGACCCGCAAACCATCGAATTTTTTGATGCTATATATGGCAGTGATAACAGAACCGACTTGAAACGCTGGATTATGGTATCTGATCACAACAGCCAGGTCAACTACGGGTATACCAACCAGTCAGACCTCATCCAGGCAATCTCCGCTCTCCTGCCCAACGAATACAATCTTTTCTTCACGCCCGCCTTATTTTTCGGCTGGAGAACGGATGCTCATGCACATTACATACGCACAATATTCATCGACATCGACGGCATTGACGAATACTTTCCCGACATGGACGATTTGCAAATAAAACAGTAGCTCACAAACACCTACCGCCTGCCGGATCATCTCTTACCCAACTGGGTTGTTGCCAGCGGACACGGTCTCCACCTATATTACATGATCCATGAGCTGGATCTTTTTGATCCAACGCAATCCGAGATGCGAAAAACCTACACCGGCTATCTGCTTACTTATTTTCACAGAGATATCGCCTGCCGCAATCCAAGTCATATCATGCGGATTCCTGGAAACTACAACATTAAGCGGAAGCCTTATCCACAAACAGTCCTTCATCATTTAAACACGGATAGAAATTATGAAATTACCCACTTGGATTACTTTCAGACATCCGCAGATGCTGTCATGGCCTATCAAAAAGCACAGCGGGAAAGATCAATGTCAAACGATTGGAAACGAGGAAACGCAACCAGCTCTTGAAAGAGGATACAGCAGAATCTACGGATAAAACCGAAGAGCAGCCACAGGAAAACCCCGCTGTGGAAACGAAAGATATTTCCCCTCATACAGCCATACCACATTCAATCCCCAAGAGCATCCCTGAAATATCCTGCAGCTGATCTTGACCGTTCAATCTATGATCCAGAACGTCAGCTGAATACACACGTCATAGAACTTCTGGCCAAGTGTGATTGGATCAATGAGCCGAATAACCTGCTGATGACCGGAGGGGCCGGTGCTGGGAAAACGCACATTGCCTGCGCCTTATGTATCACAGCAATGCATCAGAATCGTACTGTTAAATATATACGTGCGAACACACTTTTAAAGGAATCCGATCATGCCAGACAGGAAGGTACTTACTTTGAGTATTCGAATGAAATGGTAGCTTATGATCTCATGGTGATAGATGATTTCGGTTTAATGGATCTGGACATCGAAAAAAGCCGCGACCTGTTTGAAATCATCGAGTCCAGAGACTGCCGCAAGGCAACTATTATTATCTCTCAGATTCCAGTATCCGGATGGTATCAACTTTTTGGGGATTCCACCTATGCAGATGCCTGCTTAAGCCGAATGACATACAAGGCATATCGTCTTGAATTTCCTGGCAGGGATCGCAGAGTAAATAATGGTAACTAATAAACGTGCTGAGCTTTGCTCAGTTTAAAGCGGAATGGCGCTCCGTTCCTCTGGAACGGATGCGCAGTTCTTGCGGAATATGCACATTTCGGAACTTTGTCAATTTTTTCAGGAATAATGTCTAATTTAATAATGATATTTAAAATCCTTCGGCTAAAATATATATCACTTCAAACACTTATGCAAAGTTTGTTCTTGGCATCGAAAAAACGCAAGCTGTTAAAAAAGAAAGCATCAGAAGTAATCTTTTGAAAGACTCCTTCCAATGCTTCCATATTATTTATATTCTTCGTTTTGCACGCAAACATTGTTCCGCTAACAATATCATCTCTTCGGTGGGAATAGGAAGTTCTTCTAATTCATAAGATTTACCCATTGCATAGTATTTCGTCTTTCCAATATCGTGATAAGGAAGAATTTCCACCCGTTCTACAGAGTTCCCCAGGCTATCAATAAATTTCCTTATTTTTCCCAATTCTTCTTTGGTATCATTAAAGTTCGTTATAAGCGGAACACGGATCCACATCTTAGCTCCCTGACAAGCAGACAATCGTTTCAAATTTTCACATATAACATCAATATTCTGACCACAACCCTCTTTAAATAAGGAGGCCGAGATTGCTTTGATATCACAAATCCACAAATCTACATAAGGAAGCAGGTTTTCCATATTCTCCCATGTCACATAAGAAGCTGTTTCAATCGCCACATGAATCTGTTGTTCTTTACAGGCCCTTATAACCGGAAGAAGATTTTTTGCCTGAAGAAGTGGCTCACCTCCAGAGAATGTTACGCCACCTCCGGTTTTCATATAGAATAATCGATCTCTGAATATTTTCTCTGTTAAAACCGGATTTTCTATCCATTCTCCTGCTATTTCCAGGCTTTTTTCCGGGCATACTTCTGCACATCGACCACATCTAATGCATTTATTCCATTGAACCGCATGCATTTCTTCATTAACCTGATGAACTATCTTCGGACATACTGAAGCGCACATTCCGCAAAGTATACATTTCTCACTATAGTAAAGAAGTATTTTTTTCATATCCAGGGATTCCGGATTATGACACCAACGACATTGCAGACCACATCCTTTCAGAAATACCGTGGTTCGGATTCCCGGTCCATCCTGCACGCAAAATCTCTGCACATCAAAAATTAAAAGTCCCATTAACTAATTTCCTTTTCAAATCGCTCAATCATATCCTTCTGAACTTCTTTTAACATATCTGTAAAGTAAATGCTAAAGCCACCCTTTCTGACAATAACATTTGGATATTCTTCCGGACTCTCATAGGCTTTTTTCAAAAGATCAAGACTTACACTATTTACCTGAACCTGCATGCCACCATTTTCAAGATATACCTTCAGCAGCCCCTTCACTTTTGCTCTTCCCTCTTCATCATCAAGAATATTTGCCGGTATGTATATATCTATCGGCACACCTCCACTGAATCGATACTGCGGCAAATGAAGTGCACTTGTCATCAAATCGGTAGGTGTATTCTTAATTACCTGCATAACAGGACCTGCATTTTTACCAAAGGCTTCCCCGTCTTTTCTTCCATCAAGGTTTGCATAAACACAACGACCAAACTGAACATTGGAATCAATTGTGTGGCAGGTAGGCAAATATCTGACATTTCCATGATAACAATTTTCTGCTGCATCTGCTAACGCATTCAGAACAAATGCAGCCATGTCATCTGTATCATCACTTCCATCTGCATATTTCGGACAATTTTTTACCGCACTAAAAATCTCTAAATTTCTCTTAGAACCTTCAAAATTATAAATCGTTGCCTGAATCAAGTCTTCAAGTGTGTATTTTTTCTCTTCGAATACCAGCTTTTTGATAACTTCCAGAGAATCTCCTGCATCCGCAAACCCCTGTGCAAGAACAGTTACATTATGATATTTTACTCCCCTTCCAGATCGAACAGCCTCAAATTGTTCATCCGGAATCTTTAACCACTCTTTCGCCTCCATTCCCATGGAGTGGATAGATGCGTGTGCACGATCTCGGCCATATTCAATACAGTCATCCAATAGCATAGATAGAATCGGATTCGGTCTGTTCCAGGCAACCCACGCAGAGCGTTTTTTATTCAAATCAGTCACATATCTTACAATACACTGTGTATAACGATAGTATTGCGCCTTGATTATCTCCATACTGGTAGGTTCCATCGGAATCACATCTTTAAAATAAATATTCAGAGATTCCGGAAGTTCTCCACTGAAAGGTTTTCCTTTATTTACCGAAAGTTCCAAGGCAAGATTCATATTAACGCAGCATCCCCACATGTCTGCAAGTTCTTTTCCTACAATCACTTCACCCATGCAGCTATTGATAGAATAATCCTGCTCATTCAGCATACCACGGTAGGTCATTGCTGCTTTACAAGAAGGTTCACTGTAAAATGTTGGTTGTCCAATTTCAAACAGCGTCCTATTAACCAAATCATCGTAAAAATCATCTGAATCAGATTTCATTCTTGTAGCAATAATAGGTGCCCGCAATCGAACAGACTTTTCCACTTCCAGAAGCAACTTTGTCATCTCATTATATTCCGGTCCTAAGTTCATGGCACATGAACCATCTCCGTACTTATCAAATGTCTTAAAAAATTCCATCAGCAAAAATTTAGCATCTTCACGGGTATTTCCATCTGCAATCCATTTTTCATAATACGGAAGCAAGTATTGATCAGTTCTCCCAAAAGAAACTGATGCCCAGGAGCGTTCTGCAGTTGGCACAATTGTATGTATGAGAAAGATCGACTGTAATGCTTCAAACAGATCTTCCGCAGGTTCATAGGGCACACGTCCAAGAGCGTGAATCATACGCTTCAAATTAGTTCTTTGCTTCTCATCCTGACAAGTTTCCAATTTCTTAACGGCAAGATTATGGAACCGCATCGCATAACTCTGCGAAATGCGGATACCTTTTTTCATCGCCAGCAAATAATTCCTGCCATAAGAATCTATTGGGCGCATTAAACGATCATCAATTCTTTTTTCATATGCTTTCAATCCCTTAGAAATAATGGTTTCGTAATCTAAACATATATGTGAAGGAGTATAAATGCCAAACAGTAAATATCTTCCGCTAATCATATACTCATCCTCACTGTAAATCTTATATTCTTCACTATTGTTATATTCATCTGCATCTGCTTGTGCGATTTGACTAATTAATTCCGGACTGGCAAACTGTGATCCATAATTTCCGGCAATCACATCTTCATCTCCAATGCCTATAGGAAGAAGTTCCAGTGCACGCTTTAAGATTTCCATTTCTCTGTCCAGAATATTATTCTGCTGTATGCCATCTGCAGTCACTTGCTTTCTTGCAAGATTTGTGGTCATACCTTCCGGCGGATATGTGATAGACTTCATAAAGTCTTCTAAACTAAAAACCGGGATATTTTCCTTTGCTATTTTCATATTCATACCTCGCTCATCAGGATGGGATAATACAGGCAGAAGCTGTATTATCCTAGCCTCTGCCCGTATTATTCTTTATTAGGGGGATACTATTTTACATAGTCTGTTAATCCATACGCTTCAATAACACTGTCAAGCGTTTCAGCATTAATAGAATCTTTATCATTTACAAATGCGTCAACTGTATTAGGGTCAACAACGGAAGCTTCTGTCATCGGAAGCTCGATATCTTCATCCGGAATATCAAGACCTTTGGCAAGCATAAAAGAAATCGCAATTGCACGAACACCTTCTTCATAAGGAATCTGATCAATTGTATATGTCATTTCTCCTGCCTGAATAGAATTCGTAGCATCTTCAGTTGCATCAAATCCGCCGACAATTACCTGGCCGACCTTACCAACACTTCTGAGTGCCTCAACTGCACCAAGTGCCATCTCATCATTTGCAGCCCATACAGCATCAATATCCGGATTTGCCTGTAATAAATTCTCCATAACCGTCAATGCTTCTTCTCTTGTGGAATTACCACACTGCTCTGCAACGATTTCAATTTGAGAATCAGCAATTCCATCTTTAAAACCTTTTACACGTGCATCCATAACATCTCTTCCAGGTGTCGCATCCAAAACAATAATCTTCCCAGCACCATTCAAAAGTTTTACCATCTCTTTTCCGCAAGATACGCCACCTTGATAATTATCGGCTGTAATGGAGCAGGATACATGTTCAGAAGATGTTCTGGATCCGGAGGTTACAACCGTAATTCCCATAGTTGCTGCCTCTTCAATGGCTGTATTAATACCATCTGTGGAAGTCGGGTCAATCTCAATAACATCTGGTTCTGTTGCAATTAAATTCTCAATTATACCAATCTGTGCTTCCGGATCCCATTCAGAATCACCCGGGTTTGTAACCTGAGAAAACTTAATTCCCAGTTTCTCAGCCATATCTTTAGATCCATTTGCAAACTGTACATACCAGGGATTGTTTAAAGTAGGCATTGCCTGTGCCACAACTACAGTTCCCTCTTCAGAAGCTGCATCTTCTGTTTTTTCTCCCTTTGTTTCTGTTGTGCCTGTCGAAGAACCACACGCTGTTGCTGAAGCACTCATAACTACAGCAAGAACAAGAGCCATCATTTTTTTCTTCATAGTGAAAACCTCCCAAATATACATTATTTTTAGTTTTTATAGAAATCACTGCGCAGTGAAAATCCCTTTTCCCCTTTATTTATCTTTTTTCTTCATATCAAGCAAAACAGCTCCCAGAATAACACTTCCAAGAATAATACTCTGAATATAAGTATTAACATCAAGAAGGGTCAATCCATTTCTTAAAACCGTAATCAGTAAACACCCTATCACAGATCCAAATAATCCACCGGTTCCTCCACTCAAACTTGTTCCGCCAATAACCACAGCAGCAATAATATCCGTCTCAGCTCCATCTGCTGCACTCGGCTGTCCGGAATTCATTCGAGCAATCAAAATACACCCCGCAATTGCTGTAAGTACCCCCGATAATGTGTAAATGATTACCTTACGCGCTTTAACATTCACCCCAGAGAATGCAACCGCCTGCTCATTTCCTCCAATTGCATAAATATATCTGCCAAGAATCGTTTTCTTTAAAATAAAGAATCCAAATATAACAACAATAACTGCGATGATAACTGGCACCGGAATGCCTCCAACCATGCCTGTCCCAATATAAGAAAATGAACTTGGCAAACCAGTAATTGGATAACCACCGCTATACAGGAATGCAATTGCTCTTGCTATCATACAGGTAGCCATGGTAGTAATAAATGCCGGGACTTTTCCATACGCAACCAGTGCTCCCGCCAACGCTCCAAATACGGCCCCTACAAGGAGTCCTAAAATGAACGCTGGAACCAAACCCAAACCATTTACCAGCATTCCTGCCACCAATGTTCCTACTAAGGCCTGAATACCACCGACTGCCAAATCAATACCGCCTGTAAGAATAATAAAGGTCATTCCGACCGTAAGAATTAGATTGATAGAACTCTGTCTTAAAATATTTGTAATGTTGTAAAGTTTTAAAAAAGCAGGTGACAAAATTGAAAATACAATAAACAAAACAATAAGCCCTATCAACGCCCCGCCTACAGAAAATGAATTTTTAAATTTTTTAAATTTATCCATTGTATTAACCCCTTTTAGAATGCGTATTTCATAACTTCTTCTTCCGTAAACATCTCCTTATTCGTAATTTCACCGGAGATTTTTCCTTCCCGCATTACAAGAATGCGATCACTAATACCTAGAATTTCCGGCAAGTCAGAAGAGATCATAATAATTGCCACTCCTTGTTTTGCAATATTCTGTATGATTCGATAAATTTCCGCTTTTGCTCCTACATCAACACCTCTTGTCGGCTCATCCAGTATTAAAACCTTCTGCGGCTGATATGACCATTTGGCAATTACTACCTTTTGCTGATTTCCTCCACTCATGTTTCCGGTTAGAATATCCTTCCGATTTGGTCTGATATTAAAATCCTCAATCAGATTGTCTGTCTGTTTTTCCATCTGCCGGAAACTCAGTACCCCGGCTTTACTCATGGTGTTATAATACGGAAGGCCAATATTATCCTCCACAGACATAGTCAGAACCAAACCATGAAGTTTTCTTTCCTCCGGAACCATGACAACGCCTTTTCTTTTCGCATCTATCGTCGATTTGAATTCAATTTCCTGATTATTTAAATAGATCTTACCACTCGTCTTCTTATCCACACCCAAGATCGCTCTCATAATCTCCGTTCTTCCAGATCCCACCAGACCGGAAAACCCTAGAATCTCTCCTGCTCTAACCTCAAAAGAAATATCTTTCAAAACACCTTCTTCATTCAAATCTTCCACTTTCAAAACAACGTCTGTAATGTTCTTGTCAACAGCTGGAAATTGATTTTTTAATTCTCGGCCAATCATCATTGTTGTAATTCGATTTTTCTGAAGTTCTTCTTTATTCAATTGTCCAACCATATGTCCGTCTCTCATAACACTACATCGATTAGCGATAACCGGAAGTTCATCCAGACGATGAGAAATATAAATGATAGAAATTCCTTGATTCTGCAGCGATTTAATAATTTCAAATAGCTTAATAATTTCCTTTTGTGATAATACTGCAGAAGGCTCATCCATAATTAAAAGTTTAGATTCTATTGAAAGTGCCTTGCAAATCTCAACCATTTGTTTTTCAGCAACACTCAAATTTTTTACAATATCTTTAGGACTGATTGTAGCCGAAATTCGATCAAGCAACTGCTGTGTTACTTCATATGTTTTCTTTTTATCAATAATTCCCTTCATCGTATGAGGTTCTCTGCCAAGAAAAATATTTGCTGCAACATCCAATTCCTCGACCAAATTAAATTCCTGATGAATTGTACTGATTCCATAATCAAACGCATTCTTTGGAGACTCTATCTTTGCTTCCTGCCCATTTATATATATCTGTCCACTTTCCGGTTTATGTACCCCTGCAAGTACCTTGATCAAGGTTGACTTACCGGCTCCGTTCTCACCAACCAGTGCATGAACTTCTCCACATTCAATATCAAAATCAATATTGAATAAGATCTGGGTTGTTCCGAATGATTTGCATATCGACTTCATTTCAAGAAACTTTTCTGCCACTTCACATCTCCTCCCTTCTTCTCGTTTATGTACTTCATATAACAACAATATACCTTTCGTTTCAAAACTTCTAGTGTTTCTTTTCACAATATTTTTGTTAATTTTTTGTGAATTATGACAAATCAAACCCTTTTTTTCAAAACTTTTTTGCCATTATTTTTAATGTGTGATATAATAAGATGATAGAGATTAGTAAGAAAGAGGCAGAAAATGTTTACAAAAGACCGTAGAAAAGCCATTCAAGAATTATTAATGGAAAATCGGCAAATTAATGTTTCAAGACTCAGTACACAGTTCGGAGTTTCAGAAGTTACGATTCGAAAGGATCTTGAATATCTGGAAAGTATCGGATTTCTGATTCGTACCCATGGGGGCGCTGTTTTAAAAGATGCCGCTTCACCTACAGGTTTTTCCATTAATACAGGCTCTCGCTATGCTGAAAATATTAGTAAAATTGCAGCTTCCCTGGTAAATGATGGCGATGTCATTTATCTTGGTTCAGATGTTTTTGGGACATCCATTGCCCCGCTTCTTTCGGAAAAGCACCAGCTGACCGTGGTAACCAACAACATGCTTGCCGCTGTAATACTGGCCGATTATCCTCACATTCAAACAATTATTCCCGGTGGAATTCTTACCAAAGAAGACTCCTGCAGTTATACTTCCGGCAACGATGTAACTGCTTATTTATCCAAGCTGGTCTATGATAAAACAATCATTGGCGTGGATGTTATCAATAAAACGCGTGGTTTTCTTATGCGTAATTCTGATAGGTGTGCAATTTATAAAACGGTTCTGTCCAATACAAGTCAAAAAATTATATGTGTCAATGAAGATGCTTTTGATAAAAATGCACTCTTCCAGTTAGCTCCACTGGATCAAGTCGATTTAGTTGTGTCCAGCGGAAATCTTCCGGAAGAATATATTGAATATTTCATTAATAATTCCATTCGTGTATATTCTTCCTACGATTTAGAATCCATTCACTGATTTTCTCCGGTTTTATTATTTACAGAGGCTGTTATGACAACAAACGATTCTATTTTTCGAGCTGTAGGCTTAAACAAACAATACAACCAGCATTACATTTTAAATGATGTATCCGTGGATCTCACCCAAGGAGAAATACTGGGAATTTGGGGTGTTAATGCCTCTGCAAAAACCACTTTAATCAAAGTACTCTCCGGAATCGTCAGCGTAGATACCGGAATTTTCTATATTGAAAATGTGCCTTATTCCTCAATAAGCTGTCAAAAGGGAACATTTCTTGGTATTTCAGCAATCCTGGGAGATGAACAGCTTGCTTTCAATATGTCCGCAGGCGATAATATTTATCTCGGTTCTTTTCAGCCAAAAGCCTTTTATACTCCTTGGTATCATCAAAAGGCTTTGGAAAAAGAAGCAAATAAACATTTGCAGCATTATCAGTGTTCCATCGATTTAAATGCCAAATTACAAACGCTCACAGTTGCAGAACGTTATATTATTCTCATTATGCGTGCGGTTGTACGCTCTGCAAAAGTTCTTCTGATTGATGATTGTCTTTCAGAAATGGATCGAAAAGAACAGCAGGAATTTATCCGACTATTGAAACAATTGTCCTCCGAAGGTTTTGCAATTCTAATTGCATCTCAAAACATTATACAACTGACCCAAGTTTGCGATTCCATTCAAATCATCCAAGATGGCTACCTTTCACCGAAGTATCACACAAAAGATGAAAACACCTATTTAACGGATGTTATGAAAAACCGTGTTCTTTTTCCCAAAATGCATCTAACAAAAGGAGATATCATCTATCAGTGCAGTCAATTATCTTATGGAAATGCTCTGAAAAATATCTCTTTGGAAATTCATGAAGGAGAAATTATCGGAATCATTGGTGCATCAGGTTCCGGGAAAAGCACGCTTGCCAAAGTAATTGCCGGACATTTACACAACACATCGGGTACAACCCGTATCAACCACCGAACTGTGAAGATTCGTAACAAATCTGATGCCCGCCGCCATGGAATAGCTCTGATTTCCAACACGGTAGATAATAATAACCTGGTTCCTGACATGAACCTATCTGATAATATTTTACTAGGCAATTACAGACAGAGTTCTCATCGTTTCCTGCCATTTGTAATTTCTTCTACAAAAGAAACCTTGATTTCTATTAACCTTCAAGACAATCTGGAAATGGAACTTAGTAAAAGTGAACAAGTAAAACATCTCAGTAATGGCACACAGAAAAAAATTGCTTTCTCTCGTTCTATCATGTCAGGTGCTCAACTGCTTCTGCTGGATGAACCATCTGTCAGCATCGACAATATAGGAAAAGTACAGATTTATAACATCATAAACAATTTACTTCTGAGCAAAAAAGCAATTATTCTCTTCTCGTCCAATGTTTTGGAAGTAATCAACATGTGTGAACGAATCCTCATTCTTAAGGACGGGGAAATCGTCGACGAAATCATTTCTCAGGAAACAACGGCTGATGACCTCTACAAAATGATCTATACGGTAACCTAAAGCCCACCGATTGCACTCTCGGTGGGCTTTACACTGTGGCCCATACACGCCAATAATTTTTTAAATCATCAGCCAATCGTATCTTTTACCATACTTTTCGCGGCCTGTAACCCAAATACGATAATATCTGTAATTGCATTGCCACCCAGCCGGTTACTGCCATGTATCCCTCCTGTAATCTCACCGGCTGCATAAAGCCCTGGAATAATGCGGCCTTCCTTGTCCAATACATGCGCATCCGAATCAATCGTCACGCCGCCCACGCCGCCCATTGTATAGTGAATGCTAACCTGACGTGGCGTTGCCGTATACGGCCCATGTTTCAGCCTGCCACATCATAACTGCCGATCGGCCGATCTTTTTTAATCCGGAAATATCAAGACTCAATCCGGCTCTTGTAAGAATAATAACAAGTGCGATCTTTCTGATTTCTGAAGAAACACCTAAAATAGAACCATTTATCATGTTCAGCGCATATGGCCCTAGTATCATGCCCGTTACCAGCATTCCCAGAAGGCCTGGTACTTTTGCTTTCTGACAAAGCCCTCCCAGAAGCAGACCTAATATCATGATCATTGCAATACTTAATAACATAAAATCCTCCTTTATACGCAGAAAAAGCTGACACTATCTGCGTGATTTGATCGCAGAAGTCATCAGCTTTATAAGCGGTTCTGGTATTATGGATGCCAAGGGAGCACTTCATTCCCGATAGATAATACTATACTTAATATTTTGATAAATAGCAAGCTTCAATCAATCTCATATGATCTTATAAAAAATGGAAGTACTAATTTCTCAGTACTTCCACAATTTCAAAAAATGAGACATCGGGGATTCGAACCCCGGACAACTTGATTAAAAGTCAAGTGCTCTACCAACTGAGCTAATATCCCACGGTTGATTGATACAACCAAATGCCCAGAGCCGGAATCGAACCAGCGACACGAGGATTTTCAGTCCTCTGCTCTACCAACTGAGCTATCTGGGCATGTTACGCTGTGCTACAGCTAAAAATTGCGGGGGCAGGATTTGAACCTACGACCTTCGGGTTATGAGCCCGACGAGCTTCCAGACTGCTCCACCCCGCGATAATATATAATTATCCTCAGACATTGTCTGAAAATGGATGGAGGTGGATTCGAACCACCGAAGCAATTTGCAGCAGATTTACAGTCTGTCCCCTTTGGCCACTCGGGAATCCATCCAAGTTTTTATAAGCCGATGATCGGACTCGAACCGATAACCTGCTGATTACAAATCAGCTGCTCTGCCAATTGAGCCACATCGGCATTCGAGGCGATTACCTCTAAGTGGGACCTATAGGGCTCGAACCTATGACCCTCTGCTTGTAAGGCAGATGCTCTCCCAGCTGAGCTAAGATCCCGCGCTGAAATATTATAGCTTATAAAAACAAACGACCCAGATCGGACTCGAACCGACGACCTTCGCCGTGACAGGGCGACGCTCTAACCAACTGAGCCACTGGGCCGTATGAAGGAATATACCTTCAAAACCACATATTGCATTACATCCGTTTTTCCTGAACCACTGTCGGAAGTTCGAACTCATCTTCATTCGTTCGAACGACCAACGCACTAAGTTCTGTCTTCGCGCTTCGCGCTCGCCAATCACTAAGTGCTTTTGGTCAAGCCCTCGACCTATTAGTGACAGTCAGCTGCATGCGTTACCGCACTTCCACCTCTGCCCTATCTACCTTGTCGTCTTCAAGGGGTCTTACAGCTTTCGCTGGGATATCTCATCTTGAGGGGGGCTTCACGCTTAGATGCCTTCAGCGTTTATCCCGT